>NZ_JBIVYG010000002.1:0-565611 GCF_044769685.1 Agrobacterium sp. NPDC090283
ACGCTTAAACTCTTCGCTGAAATTCGATTTGCCCATGATGCTCTTCTTGCCTCAAAATTAGGAAAGAAGGTGTCTACAAATCTTGGGGCTATTCAGTTCGAGTTGTCTTGAATGGACATATGCGTCTCCCTGCCTGTTTTTGGGAGACGGTGTCGGTTTTGGATTAAAGGAATCGCCATCGGGCTAGGGTACGAGTGCCCGATTTTCAGCGATGTTTCTTCGGAGAACTTATCGTTGAACTCAGGCTGATTTTGCGACGTACAAAGATGATGTTCACATTGGAAAAGCTGTCTGCGTCTTATTTTCGAGGAAACCCATGCTTTTGACACAATTGTCGATTGCATTCTCTTCATATTTTGCCAAAAGATTGAGTTTTTCTTCGCTCTATCATCGAGGTTTCCCATGACAGACCAGCCTTCATCGTCTGATTTGATCCAGGCGAGCCGCGTTCTTAAGGTCAAGTCGCCGCTGGGTGAAGACCAGCTTCTGCCGGAGCGCATGGTGGTCAGCGAGGGCGTGTCGCAGCTCTTCGAAATACAGCTCAGCGTTCGCGCCAAGAAGGAAGCGGTCAAGCCGGAAGAACTGATTGGTCGACTGGTCGATGTCTCGGTCGAGGTGCAACAGGGCGATGGCGAAGGTGGCAGTATCCGCCGCCCGTTCAACGGTCTGGTGACGAACCTCCATGAAGGCCCGCCCATTACCCGTGGTCTTCGCTCCTACGCCATGACCATCCGTCCGCAGATGTGGCTGCTGTCCCGCCGCTCCGACTGCCGCATCTGGTTGGACAAGACGACGGTCGAGATCGCCGAAACCCTCTTTTCCGAGCATGGCATTTCAGCCCCGGACACGTCGGGCATCATCACCACTCCGCCCGCACAGGGGTACAGCGTGCAATGGAACGAAACGGACCTGGACTATCTCCTACGCCGTTTTGAAGAGGACGGTCTCTTCTACTTTTTTAGCCATGAGGACGGTTCCCACAAGCTGCATGTGGCCGACAGCGCCAACGGGTGGCTTGGACCGTCGCCCTCTTCCCAAGGGGAAGGCAAGGTGAGGCTTGCCCAAGGCTCTTCGGATCGCAATCACATCAACGACTGGGCCCGCAGCTTTTCCTACGTCCCCGGCCAGCGCGCCGGTGCGGACTGGAATTTCGAAACCCCCTCGATGGTGCCTGGCACGATGACACCGTCTTTGGTGCAGATGCCGGATGCGACCAAGCGCGAGCTTTACGAATATCCCTCCCGCATCAAGACGGTGGCCGAGGCTGAACGTGCGCAAAAGCTCAGAACACAAGCCACCGAAGCCGATCACGACCGGGTCTTCGGTGGATCGACTTCCCGCATCCTCGAAGCCGGTCGGCGCTTCACGCCATACGAAGTTGCTCATCCCGAACATGAATACGAAGAACATGTGATCATACGGGCCAGCCACACCGTCGTGGATCGCTCCTACGAGACCAACAGTAACGAACCAGAATATGGTAATGCGTTCGAGGCGATCCCATCACGCGTGCCGCTGACGCCACATCGCTCTACCAAGCGTCCGCGCATTGAGGGCACGCAGGTTGCGATTGTCGCAGGACCAGCGGGTGAAGAAATCCACCCAGATCAGTATGGGCGCATCAAGCTGTGGTTCCCATGGGATCGCAAGGCGAAGAAGGATGGCACCGATACATGCTGGGTGCGGGTAGCACAGAACTGGGCAGGCTCTACGTGGGGCGGACAAATCATTCCACGTATCGGAATGGAGGTGATGGTTGCCTTTGTGGATGGTGATCCAGATCGACCACTTGTGACGGGCGTGGTGCCGAACCCCGCCAATGGAGTTCCTTACGATCTTCCTGCTAACAAGACGCGCATGGTGCTCCGCTCGAATACCCACAAGGGCAAAGGGTATAACGAACTCTCTTTTGAAGATGAAGCTGGACAGGAGAACATGTTTCTTCACGC
This sequence comes from Agrobacterium sp. NPDC090283, assembly GCF_044769685.1. Taxonomy (NCBI): domain Bacteria; kingdom Pseudomonadati; phylum Pseudomonadota; class Alphaproteobacteria; order Hyphomicrobiales; family Rhizobiaceae; genus Agrobacterium; species Agrobacterium sp. NPDC090283. The sequence goes on from NZ_JBIVYG010000002.1 coordinate 1,950, forward strand.
GCAGAAGGACCAGACCCTCAAAGTTCTCAACAACCGCGTCAAACGCGTCGAAGCTCACCAAGTCGAAAGCGTAGGGCAAAACAAATCAATCGATGTCGGGCAGAATCATCAGGAGAAAATCGGAGGGTCGATGAACCTAACGGTTGGTGGTGGAGCTAGCGGCGTTCCGTTGTTAGGAGTTTTGAGCGGGATCGCTGCGGCGGGCGGTCTCGATAGCAAGAATGGAGCGGCAGCGATTGATAATCCCCTACTTCAGCAGTTTGCTGGCGCAATTGCGTCTTCAGGGGTGGCAACCGAGGCTGCCTCGCTCATGGCGAATGCTGATGTCAACAGCGCAGGTAATTTTGCAAAGCGCGCCGGTGGCGAGCAGACGTCGACAGGGTCTGCACTGGGTGGGCTTCTCAGCAAGTTGCTTCCACTGAGCGGGATCGTCAGCACTGTGATCGAGAAATTTCGCACCGACACCATTGGCATAGCGCGTACCGAGCAGATCGGCGTTTTCAAAAACACCACGGTTGGTCACACGATGACAATCAATGCCGGAGAGGAGTTCATTATCAAGTGCGGTCAGTCGAAATTGATGATGGACAAAGATGGGAATGTGACGATCACGGGGACGAAATTCAATTTCGCGGCCTCCGGTCATGTTCAGATCAACGGTGACGTTATCGACCTGAACTGAGGCGGGCTATGCTGGGACGTAACGACACCCCTTTTGCAGCAATCGGCTTCGAGCAGGCTCATCGTGACGGCCATGACATGGGCGTGATTGCTGTTCGTGGCCGGTACACGATTGACGACGATGGTTCGCTGGCTCTTGCCCCTGAGCAGGACCTCGTTCTGGTCGACGAGTACGAGGGAGATCCTCACACGACGCCCTTGCTGAAAGCAGCCGATCTCATACCGTTCAAGCCGTCGACTGACATCAGCATTCTTGGAAAATCATACGCACCCACCGGTCAACCCAGCGCCGAGTGGATCGCCGGGGTGCGCATCGGCAAGTGGGCAAATGCTGTTCGCATTAATGGACGTCGCCACTGGCTTTGGCGCGCCAAAAGCTGGCACCTCTCGGCACCGGAACCGATCGACGAAGTCGCAATGGATTATCGGAATGCTGCGGGCGATTTGAGCTGGGATCAGCATGACGATCCAGAGGTGCCGAAAAATCCTATAGGGATCAAAAGGCCACCAAAAGACGGGAAAGAAAATGAGGATGCGTTACCTGTTGCGCTGATCGGTTCTCTCGATGATGACTATTCCGATGTTTTCGCCAGCAGAACGCCAAAGGGATTTTCACCTGTACCGCCGTTCTGGCGCCTGAGGCAGCAATATGCAGGAACATACGACGACGCGTGGGTAGCTGAGCGCCATCCGCAATTGCCGGAAGATTTCGACTACCGCTTCTACCAGTCTGCACATCCTGACATGATCTACCCAGGCTATCTGGCAGGCGATGAATCGGTCGAGCTTGCCCGTCTGACACCGGGAGGCGGAACCCTTCGATTTTCGTTGCCAAATGTACAGCCGACAGCGCTTTATCGGTGGCGTGACGGACGAGAGGTCCGGGTTCTTCTCAATCTCGATGGCTTGCACATCGACCTACGCCAAGCGCCGTACCAGGTGGACATCACATGGCGCTCGTGGTTGCCGATTTGCCCCAATTTCCTGCGCATCGAGCTAACCGTTGACGAACTTCATGAGATGCGGATGTCTGGTCTCCCACGGGCAACGATTGATGGTCTTTCGGAGGAGACAACATGAGCATCCCCCCTCCTCGGGAAGGAAGTCGCGCGACCCGCGAAGGTATCATCATCTCGAAATACCCCGACGTATGCCGCTCTCCCACTGCGCCCGTGCCCTATACCATCATCGCGTACCAGGACGACGATGCAAATACGGCTTCCAGCGTGTTTATGACGGGCCAACGGGCCCACAAGCAAAACTCCATCGTCACGACATGCAAAGGCGACGAACCGGGCAAGGGATTAGGTGTATGCTCCAATACAGTCTCGTCGATCTGCCACCGAAAGGAGCATTCGAACAACGTTCGCATCGAAGGGCAATGGGCGACTCGGCATTCCGACGAATGGTGGATGAATAATAAAAACACCATCGGCAAGTTGGTCTGGCCCAAACATCAAAAATCGTTCGATCCGACGCCGCCAATTAGGGAGCCTGAAGACGAAACGGCATCAGTATCAGATACCGCCGAAGATAGCATCGTGTCACGTTCGACCAGTCCAATAATGAGTGACGCCGCACCATTTCAGTATGTTCCAGGGCAACAATACGCGTACCTGGACACGCACGGTAGATTCGCCCCATCTACTACACCGACTAGACCTGCACCCCAACCTGTGAGTCCCCCGGCTGAGCAACCCAAACCACCTGCAAACCCTCCTACTTCTCAACCTAAGGCTCCGCCACCCTGGGCACGATGGTGGCTCCTGACGGAGGTTTGGCTGATAAAGGAGGCATTTGAACGTTTGGGGACAATGCCTCAGCGCCTCGAAGAAGCACATCAGCAGGACCTAGCAATTCAGGGACGAACGCCTCAGGCCATTGAAAATCAAATGGAGACCCAGTTTAAAAATACTCCGTTTGGTAAGTGGTATCCTGGGACCATCAAAGATTACGCTAACGAGGTTAGTGCAGATCCTAATGCGGAGGATCGTCTTCGCTTACAATACTTGACAGACGAAAAGAAAAAAGAAAATCAGCAGCAAATCGATACGCTGACGCGACCTGAGCCGACAGGCAGAACTCCTGGAAATGTTTCGATAGACGGCCAACCGCGCAGGCGGCGTAATTGCACTTTGAGGCAATACAAGAAAGGCTGCCTAGATGCAGCACCGTATTCAACGCCACATCATGTGGTTGCAGACAGGGCATTTCGTGCCCCCGGCGCAGATGGTGCTTTGTATAAGGGAGGCGTACCGCACGGTGACGGCTATTCGATATGCGTAGACGGGGGAACTCCAAAATTCAACGGTCCGTCTGCGAATGAGCATGGTCTGATACACGGGATATATAATCCTTTGGAAAAATCCCTCGGTGGCACAAAAGGTACTGCGAGGCTCGATCAACTTGAGATGATCGGGGTTGCGGCGGCCGCGGCGGTCACCGGTTGCGATCCGGTCGATCTCCTCAAGCAACTACGGGACTATCACCGAAACGAACGCAAATTGCCTGGGAACACCTTATTTAGGGCTGATCCGACGGGTAAAATTAACGTTGATCCCAATAGCGTTGGCACTGGTACCGGTCAGTCCGGTAGTGCAGGCTCATTGTAAGGAGAGTTCTATGGTTGTACCTGTCAAATTCGTCGTTGCCTGTGCTGCGGCGGACGACATATTCGTAATCGCAACGATACCAGATGAACTCCCTGTGGATGCAGAGTTCACTCGAATTTACTACTTATGCCCTGACACAGAATCAGTATGGCATTATCGGGACTGGCCAAATGAGCAGGTCGTATCAGTGTGTTTGCGTCGTGCTCGAGATGGCGTGAAGCGCGCCGCGTGCGCTTTGACCGGAGAAGGAGATATCGAGATAGCCAATTCTTCCGGACAAACTTATGAAAAAATTATAGGTGCAGGCCTCAGCGGGGAGCGCGCCTTGGGCGCAGTCACGCGAATTCAAGAAATCGGCTCAACTCTTTTCGTCTGCGGTAGTTTTGGCCAAGTATACAGGCGCGACGAAACTGGTTGGACGCCTATCGATAGTGATTTAGTCAAACGAGGCGAGAGCGCTCTCAGCTCGTCATTTTCCGATTCCGCTTCTATTTCCGACAGCATGCTGCGTCAATTGACTCAATCATTGCAAAAGGCACCCAATTTCAATGACATTGGAGGCCTTACTGAAACGGATGTCTACGTGTGTGGAAATGGAGGAAATCTCTTTCATTTTGACGGTTTAACGTGGACAAAGATTGAAACTGGTACCAGCTCCATCCTTACATCTTTGCACTGCGTTTCCTCGGATGAAATACTGGTTGCAGGAAAAGACGGCGTTGTTCTGTCTGGCAACGTGCGATCTGGGTTCCGTAACTTAGGAGAGTTTTTTCCGGGCAGTTACATCTGGTCGGTTCGCAAATTCAAAGAAAAAATATATCTCGGCACCTTACAAGGTCTCTATGTGTTGGAAGGCTCAAGAATACGATTGCTGACCAGCGAAAAACTAGATGGCAAAGCTCAGATCATCAGCCTCGGTAATGTATCTGATAACTATCTCTGGATTTCAACCGATCGCCACGCTTTCCGCTATGATGGCGAGTCCTTTACGTTCTATCAACATGGGGACAACACTGCATATTGACATAGTCAAACTTTTGCTAACGTCCACGTCATTTGCTCCAATTTATGACTGATAGTCTTCATACATGAACAGGATGACGGGACCATTCGGCACCCATTGCTCAACGATTACTTGTCTTGGTGATGGTGATCTGACTTTGATCTATCGGGAACGAACTGAACGATGGTGCGCAGAATGGGTAATCCACACCCCGAAAATCAAAAATCGACCGCTCAAGCTGAACGTCCGGTCAAGTCCAACGACAACGCCATGTACGCGATCAGTCGGGTTGATGCCGACCGTCATGGCCAGAATGCATGGCTGGTCAACTTTTCCCGTGGTGGGAAGACGTTTCAGATGACCTTCAGTGACGGCACCTATGGCGGCCGTGAGCAGGCGCTGACCGTTGCCAAGGCTTACCGTGATGCGGTTATGAAGGTCGTGCCTCCCTTGACCAATAGAGATATGAGGATGCAGGTGCGCAGGAACCGCTCCGAGGGAAGCAGCCTGCCAGGCGTCTACTACAACAAGCCGGGTGAACATTCGAAAGACGGTGCCTGGATCGCAAGGATCGAATTACAGGTCGAAGACGGCGGCCGAGACTCCACCGCAAAACGGCGTCGCAGGGCTCTCACACGGACGTTCAACGTAGGGAAATATGGGTACGACAAAGCTCGCCGACTTGCGGAAGAAGAGCGAATTCGCATGGTACTCGCGGTGGAGAATGGCGAGGAGCCTGCGTTGCGAAGTTCCGACGCTTTAGCTTTGCATCGGGAATTGTATGATCCGATGCGATGATCTCGACAGCGGCAACAACCGCTGTCGTCGACGCGACCTCGGTAAGACGGACATACGGTCTTACGGCTTGTCAGCCCGCTCTCACCTTCCCACCGCAGCAAGGCTCAACAGATACCTTACTTCTGTGTCAAAGGTCACTGGAGCAATGTCATTTTGGATGGCACGAACAAGAAAAAAGCCGAATGTTTTCAGTGCGCCCATTGTCACATCCAGTGGCACACCACAGGGATAGCCGACGATCCGTCTTCGGAGGAATGATATTACTAGCGGTGGCCTGCAGCCATGAACGAGGTCGTCGCTGGTTCCTGCTGTTGCTCTTTGCCCGCCTCGTCACTAGAAGTTGGCGAAGGTCCGCTCTTAGCGTGTAGCTGTCGCCGCTGGCAAGCGATACCAACCCGCCTGCCTCTCACCCATCTCAGCCTTTCGAGGATCGGTCTAGAATGACGACAAAGGGCCGATCATGGACATTCTTCATAGCGTCCGTGGAAGGTTCGCACCCGAGGCCATTACCGCCTTTTCTCGCCATGACGATGATAATGGCTTTTGGCACCTTGTCGGCTCATGAAGGCGTCCGCTGGCAGGCGGGTAAGTCGGCTTCCATTTCGAACTTGCGGCAGGCAACCAACACAAGTCATCAAGTCGCTATATTCTCAAACGAGACATCTGCCCCGACGCCGCCAAGCACGCTAGAACCTCTTCTTGAAAACGGGCTGGGCGTCTTTGGGTTTGGGCTCGAAGAGTTTGTGCAAACGGTCGATAACCGCACTGCGGAGCCTGAAATCACCTAGCGGATCGAGAAGTGTCCTCGGCGCCAAGACGTCTTCGTTGAAGGCGAGGGCCAGGCCAGTGCGTATCTCATCGGGAAGTAGCGCAGCGATTGCGTCCATGAGGCCCTCCTCCCCGAAGGCAGCCCCAAGCAGCAGTGGGACGACAAGGGCGGACCGATCCGGGTTCATGTAGAGCGTGCGGGCGAGGGTCAGGACGGCGGTCTTGTCACCCGTCGAGCCCACCACTAGCGCCATGCTTACCGCCACGTTCGGCGCGCCATCGGATAGAAGATGTTTCTCGAATCGAGCGGCGCGGATTGGCGACCGATCACCGGAGAGGAAGAGGGCTTCAGCGGCGGCCCCATGCAATCGTGGTCGCCCGATCTCGAGGGCTATATCCGCCAGTCGATCACGGCCAGCGACATCACCTTGCTTGGCGACCGCCAGCAGCAACGCATTGCGTAGATCCGGATCACTTGTCACGGCGGCTTGCGTCATCAGAGTGTCGATCGCGTCGGCGAAGAGCGGAGCTTGGTCGCCTAGCAACTTGGCTGCAGCGGTAGCGATGGGATAGCTCGCCTCCTCGCCATAGTAGATCTCGGCGCGTGTCCAGGTGTCCGCAGTCAGGCCAATGAGGGTTGCCTGATGTGCGGCATCAGGTTTGGCGCCCAGAATTTCAACGACCGCCCTGCGCACTCCGCTTCCCTTGTCGTGCGCCATCGCTAGGATGTGAGCGGGAAGTGGAGCGACGAGGCCGTTCGCGATCGCAAGCAGTGCGTCACGCCGGACATCGGCGAACCGGTGCTTCAGCGCACCTTCAACGATGTCCAATAGTCCCTCTTTGGCCGCGAACGCGAGCGCGGTCGTAGCACGACCGATATCCTCGATTTCATTTCCCGCCAGCAGGCTTTCGATATATTTTCGGACCGGTCGTCCCGCCCCTGCAAGGAGCCGGACTAGCACGACCTGCAGGTCGGGACTGGCGGCGTCGAAGGCTTCGAGCCGATCGATCTCGATCGGCGACAGCGCATATGGAGTCTCGTCGAGCACCGCTCGGGCCAACTGTGCGTAGGGTCCGGCTTGATCCGGTGCGTCCGCCGCGAAGGCCATAATCTCGGCTTTCAGTTCGTAACCGTTCACCAGTACGCGCAGATCGGTCATCGCCCGCAGGACGCCCTGCAGATCCTCGACTGTCGCCATTGCTTGGATCCACGCGTGTCCCTGCGCCGGTTCGTTCACGATCATGGTCTTCAGGACAGCATAGCGCTTATCCTCGGCGAGCCCCGGCGTCTTCAAATAATCGTCCAGTCGTGAGTCGAGATCGGCCGACCATTTGTTGCGCGCCATGTCCCAGAAGTGTGCGTCGTGGCGGTGCCCGCGCACGGCGTCGGCTAGGCCCACCATTTCGCCCGGCTGCGGGATGACGCCATCGCCACCGAGTACTTGGATCCAGCCCCAGACTAGTTCCGCCGAGCGGGGGCGCGCGACGATGGTGTTCCAGCCCGACCGTCGGCGTAACTCGGCGACGTAGAGCCGGATGAAGCTGTCGGCCGTGTCGCCGTCATCGTGGTGCATGTCGGTGAGATGCTCGGCGTAGTCTTCGCTGTGTTCGCCGTTGCGAATTTCGAGCCAGACCGATCCATCGTAGTCGCCGCGCAGGCGAACGCTTACGTCGATCGCCGCGTCGACCACGGCTTCGAACCCGGTAAAATCGGTTAAGGCCCCCTTGCCAACCACCTTGGCGTTGACTTCATAGCCGAATCCGACCATCCGCAGCGCCGCGTCCCGAAAAGCGTCGGTCTGGACGCCGGCCACGACCGCAATGCGGTCGGCGAAGTCGTCTGGGAAATTATCGTTCGTCCGTGCCAGCATTTCACGAATGACGCGCCCTGCTACGATGCTGACATCGAGATCAGCCACCATACGCGAAGCATCGGCTGAGCTGACGGGCGTTTCGCGCCAGTTCTGAAGCAATCCGAACGTCTTTCCACGTGCGCTGAACCAGCGCGCAAACAGCGTAATCGTGTCCGTAGGGGAACCGACGTCGGCCGCCAGCTTGAGGTCGAATTCGAGCGTATCAGAATCCGTCAGCAACCGGGTCCGAACATGAGCATCGATCGCGACCTGAGCACCCCGACTGACCGTTACCCGGACGCAATCGTTCTTAGCGCCCTGGACAAGGCGTGCCGCCGCTTCGTGGCCCCAGTCGGCGCCATCGTAGCTATCGATGGCGATCAGCACATCGACTATGACGCCCAAGAGACGGGCAGCACGGGCGCCGTGATCCTTAATGATCCGCTCTAGCCCCGCCTCAACACGTGGGTGGTAGTAGCTCAACACATCGTTCGGCTGACGCAGATTACGCCCTGCGGCCATAAAGCGAATCAGAGGGACGATCTTGTCCTCGAGTTCTAGGTCGCTCGCGCCGATCGCGTCCGCGAGTTGCGGTACCACTTCCCATGAAAGGCGCGGTAGCGCCTTCAGAAGGCCCCAGATAGCGATCGCGGGAAGCGTGTCGTGGCGGTCTTCGACCTGATCAACAATAGTATTCTCGATCGCGTCGATGTGCGCGCAACCAAGGCAGCGATCAATGAAGGTCGGCACGGTCTCGTCGGGCAACTGGTCGTCCGCGAGCCCGTCAAAGAATTTTTGGATTTCGTACGGGCTTTCGAGGCGTTTGAGGATCAAGTCGCGGTACGCGTATACCGGAGGCTTCAGGACCTCAGGCAGAAGCCGGACCTGGTTGTCGAAGAGACGGAAGCGTTCGCGTTGTCCGTAGTGCTGCGTCTCCAATGGGACAAACCATCGTCCTGAAAGCCGTTCACCGCTTTCCTTAAGGACATCTGACCGGGTGGTAACGATGAATTGTCGGTCGGCATGCGCCTCGTTTAGCATGCGGTCGAGGTCGCGATTCCAGACACCTTGCTCGGGGTGGTACCGGTACTTGCCCCAAGGATCCTCGATCATGAAGACAACGCGGCCGGTTTCCTTCGATTTCCAGACCTGCTCGGGTCCGCCTGTCACGCGGATCACCTTGAATGCGCCGTACGGAGAGCTGCGTAGTTCATCGAGCAGAACTTCGGCGGCCGTCGTCTTTCCCGTTCCAGAGCTGCCGCTGATGATCACGCCGTACTGAGTCGCCAGCTTTTTCTGCAGTTCGCCCCAGTTTGTCGGTTTTACGAACATTCCCACCTCGGGCGCCGTTGTCAGATAGCCGCCGAAGGCGGTGATGGTCTTCTCCAGCGCGTCGCGCGTCCAGACGCTGGGGCCGTTGCGCATGTGTTTAAGCGCGACGGACCGCAGTTCCTTAATGCAGTTGGGGATGTGGGTGAGTGGCACCTTGCAGGTCGTCTGGAGAAGGTCGCGGATCTGACCATCGAGCTTCGCTTCATCGAGACCGTCAAGAACAGCAATGCGCCCATCCAGGCCGGGAAGCCGCGATCCAATGTTAGGTGGCAGATGCGCGGGCCAGGTTCCGCCGACCGAACCCATCCGCAAATCACGAGCGACACCCTTGGTGGCGGCGCTAGTGACAAGCAGATACCGGAGCGTCGTGTCCTCGGTCAAAAGGGTGTTGGGTGATTTGCGCTTCTTGCCCTTGGTCAGAAGGGTTTCGAGGTCGGTGTCCGACCACGGCTCGCCGTGGCGAAGCTTGGCCTGTACGATAAGTGGATAGCCCCCGATTATGATGCGTGTTGCGGACGAGACTTGCGTTTCGTCCCTAAGGTCGGCGGCAAGGTCCTCGTGGTTGGCGGGTTCTAGTGTGATCTCGTCAAGGCGCTTGCGCACGAGCATGAGGTCAAGTGCAAGGTAGATCGAGACATCGACCTGATAATCGTACCCTGCCAGCCCTGCCGGCGCGCTCGTCGTCTTGTCGTCCATAATCGGGCCTCGTTCTCCTGGACCGGTACATGTACGGAGGTTTGCGGCCAGCCGCAACGTTCGTGTTCCGCATCACCCGGCGGTGGGAGATCGACGTCTGCTCCGACTGCGCGGACATCGCCCCTCGCCTGCAGTAGGAGCGCCGCGATGTCGGCGAGGTCTACCTTACGGTCGCTGAGATAAGGTCGGCGCTGAAGGAGAGGCTGACCATCGGCAGCACGAGATCGACATGGACGAGGCGGAGAGACTGTCGCGCGGGAACGGACGATATCTGGACGCGTCGCGGGTCCTGGAAGCCTTCGAGAGTTTGAAGGCCTGCTTCCGGACGAGGATCGACCACGCCAGGCGGTTTCCAGAACCGACGCGAGGAGTCTTCGACGATCTCGATTTCGAGCTGCGCGTCCGGTACGGTATCGGCGATGCTCGGGAGCGAGCGGAGATCATGAGAAGGTTCGGTAACTGACCCGCCTTCAGTCGGTCGATGCATGCATCCGGCGCGGTCCCTTTCCTCCCCAGGCAGCTTTCGCTAACTACCTCCACCGATCTTTACCTGGAGCCCGAGATCGATTTAAATGCAACCTGGAGGACACACTGCTTCGATGTGGCTGTCCATTTCGAGGCAATGCATGGCAAACACAGAATATCGTGACGCGGTTCGAATCCTTTTCCTTCTGGCAGAAGGCTCGGTCGAAAATCCCGACCCCGACACGTCCCACGACTATCCGCGCCGCTTCGAAGGCGAGACGCGGCTCCAGGCCCTAGACTTCTGGGTTCGGTACCCCGACTATCTCGCGGACGAACTGTTGGCGCAGTATCTCGAATCCGGGGATCAGGCGCTCCTGGATGCCGCGCGAACGATCTTCGACGACAACGAGCCTTCCGAGAAGGCGATCCCGATGCTGCGTCGCTACTTCGGCGCTTACGAGCCGCTCGACACCGTGCTTTCGATCCTTGCCGTCGCAGGACTCGTTCGGCCTGTGACCGTGCTCCATCCCACCGCCAATCCCCGTCATTTTCTCCTGAGCGAAGTTGGGATAGAACTCGTCGGCAGGATCGTCAGGGAGCACTCGATCTTCGAGTGGTACGCCGCCCGTGCAAAGCTCGTCCTAAAAATCGCCAAGGGGCGCGGCGGGAGCGCACTAAAGGATCGGCAGCATCAACAGAAAGAATACCACGAAGCGCAGCTCCACGATCTCATTCCGACGATTGCCGACCGCGTCCGTGCCAGACTGGAGGAAATCGAAGCATGAGCGCGATCACACGCGACCAATGGGTCTCACAAATTGCCAATAAGACCGGTCGAGGCGTCGACGAGGTGGAGGCGCTGCTCAAACGGCACGGTATCGAGCCGCGGCTCACGCACGCCGTCCCGCGACGCCTGAGGCTGGTCAGCCTCAAGTTCTACGGAACCAAGACGGGCGACTATGAAACGTCGGCCATCGACTTTTCCCGAGAGGACATGGACGTCGGTCTGCACGCATTCGTCTCCTCGAAAAACTTCAAGGGCAAGACGTCGCTCCTGAAGATCATCCGGTGGGCGCTGACAGGAACCCGTACCCTGCCCTCGGACATGAACGGCTGGTTTCGTACCCTCTCACTGAGGTTCAACATCGATAACGACGAGTTCGAAGTCCGCCTCGACAACGCCGAGCGGAGCATCGGAAAGCTCCTGAAGTTCGTCCGTGGCAGAGAGTTCGTGGTCGCGCAGTTCGAGGATTCGAGGGCCTTCGCCGAGGCGATGGACAGCTTCTTCCTGAAGGAGCTCGGTCTCGACTCCCTCGAGGTCATCGCGGAACGCGAAGACGGGTCGGGTGTCGAGCAGAGGCACGGTTGGAACTGGCTTTTCGGAGCCATGTGGTTCGAACCGGATCCTTCGACGGTGTTCGGCGGCTCCGACATCAGCCACGGGAAGCCTACCCGCATGATGCAGATGTATCTGGGCCTTCCCTGGATCATGACGCGGGCGTCGTTAATGGAGGCGAGAAAGCGCGAGCAGATCGAAGGCGACCAGAAGGCGAAGGCCCAGCGGCAGGTCTCTGACGCAGCCCGGACACGTCTCGACGAGCTTCTGAAGAGCCGAGCGAAGATCGTGGCTACCCAGTCCAAGGAGAGACCGGTTGCTGAAGTGCAGAGGGCGGTTTCCGAGGCGCTGACGAAGTTCATGGCTGCGGCAGAGAAGGTACGCAAGAACGTCATCCTGATCGCCGAGATCGACGGTCAGCGTCGGGCAGCCGAAGACGCCGTCACCGCGACATCGCGCGAGCTGAGCGCGTTTCTGGAGAGCCAGGCGGCCGGCCACATCTTCCGTCGTCTCAACCCTGTTTCGTGCCCAAGTTGCGAGGAGGTCTACGATGAAGAAGTCCGTACCGTCAGACAGGGTCACCACGACTGCATCGTCTGCGGCCGGGCGGAGCCGCGTGGCCCCGATGACTCCGCCGGAGTCGAGGCAGAACTACGGGAAGCCGTGAAGGTAGCCAAGGACGAAGCCAAGAAGCTTCGGACACGGCTCGCCGACTTCACGCGAAAAAAGGCGGATGCTGAGGCCGAGCGGGATCGGTACGATCTCGAATCGAGGCGACTCGAGCAGGAGATGAAGGACATTCAGGCCCGTCCGGACGGACAGATGGAGCTCCTGAAGCTGGATGCCCAGATCGAGGAATTGCAAAAGATGGCGGGCGAGGCGCCAGTCATGGCGACCTCGGACGTTGGGCTTCTCGACGCCGCCATCACGGCGACCGAAAAGATGTATAAGGAAGAACAGACCAACGTGCTTGGCCGCGTATCGGACCTGACGGCGAAATTCGCGCAGACATTCGGCATCACGGACCTCAGGGAAGTGAAGCTGAAGGGAAACACGACCATGGACGTCGTCTTCGTGGGCGGCCCGAAGACCTTCAGCAAGTGCACGTCGGGCGAAAAAACACGCCTGAAGCTCGCCGCGACCCTTGCCATGATCCATGTGGCCGAAGATAGCGGCATCGGCAGGCATCCCGGCGTTCTGCTTCTTGATTCCGTGGGAAGCGCCGAAGTCGTCAACGAGGACGTCTCCCAGATCATCGAAGGCCTGGCAAAGCTGTCGGGCGCCTTGCCGACCGTCCAGGTCTTCCTCGCAGGTATCGAAAACCAGGCCATCCTCAGCCATGTTCCTGGCGATAACGTGGTGAAGAATCGAGCGGACGGATATCTGTGGTAGGCGGCCATGCAATACGACGAGATCATGGAGGGTCTGCTCTCCCACCAGGAGACACCGACCGTCGACCGGTTCGGAGGGCTTGAGAGCCTCCTGTCGGACGGCGCTCGCGTCGGCGCGTCCGTGTTCTCGGACATAATCGTCGACATGGTGCTCCCATTCCGGGATGCCCGCCCTGCCGACATCGACGCGTTTCTGGCCGAAGTTCTGGTCGTGATCGATCGCGGACCGGAGCTGAATTCGATCTCTAATCGCCTCCTCGCGCTTCATTTCGCCGATACAGCCGTCGAGACGAGAGTGTTCAGGCGTCTTCTGGCGCTCGCTGTCGAGCGCGGGAAACCGACACCGCTGCGTACCGCAGCCCTGAAGGGGGCGCTCGCGTTCGCGCGCGACGATGCGATACGGCTTGCCAGGCTGGTCGCGGAACTGTCGGAGACCTCTCCGGAGGATGAACCCGCATATCTTGCACACGCCGCAAGGATCGCCGGTGTCCTTCACGGGAAGACGCGCAATCCTGCGCTGGCAGATTTCCTTCACCTACTGGGTGACGTCGTCGGGGCGGCCGACCAGGTACATTTCGAACTAGGACTGGTGTCCCTGCAGCAGGCGATCGAAGCCGAAGACACAGCAAGCGTAGTGCGCCACCTTGGCGATGCACGGGAGGCGTTTGACCGGGCCGTGGCGTTGAGAGACAGTCGGCACGACGCGCGCTCGTATCGACTGGCGATCGAGCTGCTGATGGAGTTTCACGCGCGGAGGATTCCTTCGGGACTGGACGCGTCCTTACGGGAGATGCGCGCAAGCGCCTTCGCATATTCCGAGTACTCCTTGATGGGCAGAAGCGACCCGGTTCTCGGGTCGATCGCCAGCCAGGTCGCGGGGCTTGCATCGCTCGCCGGCAATCTGGCAGCTCTGACAACCAGGCTCGACGAGGACGTCTGGCTCGAGGCGGTAGAGATCATCGAAAAGCATCTTCTGTTCGCCTACGAAGCCAATCGGTCTGTCTTCGCCGGTCGACCAGGTCGCGGCATCGACTGCGTGATCAGACCTGTCCTTGAGCCCCGCCTTTTCGGCAATCGGAACCATCTGCTGCAACTGTCGGCGTGGCTGCGTCGGCATGCAGCGAAGTTTGATGCCGAACTTACGCACGACCTTGCCGCGGCCATGGAGGCCTCCTACCAGGGAGGAGCCGATTTCCCTACCGACGCGGGATCCAGCGACCCACTGGATTCCGCGCTCAAGGAAAGGGTTCGATCCACTAGCGACGAAGCGTACGAGGATCTCGTGGCCACGGCGGCGAAGGTCGTGTACGCGCATCAATCGCAGAACGTCGGTATCGCCATTCGCCGGATGCTGGAGACCGTGGACCGGGCCTTCGCCTCCATCGAAGACTACGTGAAGCCTTCGGTCCGAAGTCACTTCCTCGCACTTGTCCTGGGGGTCGCGAACTTCCTGGCACAGAAGCTCGACAGCTCCGTGGAGCTGGATCGCTTCTCCGAATACCTCTTCGAGCGCGGCAGGCCGCCGCCCCTCGAAAAGGAAATCCAGCAGGATTTCCTGCGACACGCGCGCTCCGCCGGACTTCCCGTCACCGATGAACTGAGAGGCGTCGCCGGAGGGCGGGCGGACGTGGCCTACACCTCCAACGGGGTCGTCATCATCATCGAGGTTAAGCGGGAGCTGGCCGACGCTTCGTTCGACAACCTACTAGCATCCTACGGAGAGCAGACCGCGATCTATCAGGCGACCAACGTCAAGCTCGGCGTGATGCTGGTCCTCGATCTCTCTAAGAAGAACAGCCGACTGGCGCACATGGACACCTGGTACGAGACGCGGACCGGCGATCTTCTCGACGATGGAACCGAGCGGGCCGTCCTGATCGTCAAGGTGCCGGGCCGCCGCGAGACGCCGAGCACTGCGACGGTGGCGGCAAAGGCCAGAAAGGGGAAGTCTCGACGCGCCGCGCCGATGAAATGATCAGTAGCAATTTCGGTTCCCGGTGCATCCAAGCGTCACGACACGAAAGTGAATGATCTGTCCGATATTTGAGAACAAAAAAGGAATTATTGCTCTTTGCGGCCGAGTTTTACAACGTGCTGCGGTAAACGAGGAGGCAGAGCGGTATCAACTGGAGCCCGACCACCTGTCGTCACTGCGAACTCTGGCGCGGCAGGGCAAGCTGGTTTTGCCTGTACCGGAAGAATCCTGTAAATTCGCCGTCGCCCCGCAGGCCCATGTGAGGAGTACGCTCACCGCCATCGTCAACGGCCATAGACAGGGCCGGGTCGATGAGCTGCCATGGATTTATCAAACCTGCACTGCGGTTCCAGTCGATCCTAAGGCGTTTAAGCAGCATCCCGCGCCTTTAACCACAAGCCAAATTCCTGAATAACGCTCACTACCTTTTCCAGCCGTTTTCCATCTTCCGTAAGAGCATACTCCACCTTGATTGGTACGGTCGGAAAGACGGTGCGCTGGACAAGCGCCGACACTTCAAGTGCACGGAGATCGAGGGTGAGCATTCGCTGGGAAATGCCTGGTACCAGTCTCCTGAGCTCGTTGAACCGCTTTGGTCCATCCACGAGATACGATACGATCAGTAGACGCCAGCGTCCGCCAAGCAGGTGCATCGCTTCTTCGACAGAACAGCCAGACACTGTCTCCTTCATCCCTTAATCCTCTCGGCCCCGCTAGGTATAAAATATGTACCTAGATGACAAACTTTTGCGTTCTTACTTTTTTATACCGCCTGAATTACATGGAAGTCACGTCCCCTTCAAGCTGAAGAACGACGTCAAAATCTATGGAGCCACCGAGAATGAAACTCTACTACATGCCTGCAGCCTGCTCCCTTTCGCCCCACATCGTAGCAAACGAACTTGGTCTCGAGGTCGAGTTCATTAAGGTCGATCACAACGATCATGCGACGGAACAAGGGAGGAATTTTCACAGCATCAGCCCACATGGCTACATCCCGGCGCTACAGCTTGATGATGGTAATGTGTTGTGGGAGGGCTCGGCAATTGTCCAGTATCTGGCAGACCAGAGGCCCGAGCGAGGCCTTGCCCCGGCAAATGGAACCTTTGAGCGCTACAAGCTGCAAGAGATGCTCAGCTTCCTGTCAACGGAAATCCACAAGGGATTCATCCCGCTCCTCTATGCGCATCTGGCGGGCGCTTATATCGATGTCGCAAGACCAAAGCTCGAAAAGCGCTTTGCGTGGATCAACGGGCATCTCGCCGACAAACAGTTCCTTATGGGTGACCAGTTCTCGGTCGCTGATGCGTACCTGTTCGCATTGGCAGGCTGGGGTCAGGCACCATGGCTCAAATCCTATTATAATGCACCAATCCAATTGGATGACCTCAAGAACCTTCGAGCGTGGTACGAGGGAGTGAAGGGACGCGCGGCAGTCCGTCAGTCCATTCTTCAGGAAGGCCTCGAACTGAATTGATAAGTGACTTGCCTCGGCGCTTCAGCGACGAGGCAGTTTGCGATGGTGTGAACGCCGCATAACTCTAATGTCCATTGTCAATGCCTTGGGCGAGAAGAAGCTGCCGCTCTCGCGAACGGGTCTCTTACGATGATCGCGTATGGGTGGAGGTGGAACTCAAGGATGTCGGTGATCAAGCTCTGATGCGCGAGTTGGTTACCGCCTTCCCGATTGTGCGTTCGGAGCTGCTTCTATCTTGTTGCGGGCGGTCGCAGTACAAATCACTGTCGTTCGCTTTCCCCGTCTGGCGAGCAATTCTGGCCATACTTTCCATCGACCGTGGCGAACACGCCAGCAAGGCTCGTAGCTCGTGAGTTGGCCGACGGTGTCTTCATCACCGCCTATCAGATGGACCGTTCGACCAACGGCTTGAAGACTATCCTGCAGGAAACCAATACTAAGCGGCTTCAAGGATGAAGCCGCTTACCAGGATGAGTTAGAGGCCGATTAGACTCCAAAAAATGCCGAGCCCTGCACATACAAGCAGCGTGGTGATCACCGAAAGTTTAAGCCGGAAAATCGCTACGGCGGCAAGAACTGTAAGTACGAGAGACGGCCACACTATCGAGGTGATGACAGGTAGATCGATTGACCATCCGCCTAGCGAAACAGCCCTGACCTCCGCGAAAAGCACATGAAGCCCGAACCAGATTGCAAGGTTCAGGATGACGCCGACGACAGCCGCTGTGATAGCGGACATGGCCCCGCTCAGGGCTACATTGCCACGCATTTTCTCTATGAAAGGCGCTCCGGCGAATATCCAAAGGAAGCTCGGAAGAAACGTCACCCACGTCGTCAAAATTGCCCCCAGCGTCGCGGCCATTAGGGGAGACAGAGAACCAGGGTCTCTATAGCCAGCCAGAAAGCCGACGAACTGCGTGACCATAATCAACGGGCCGGGCGTCGTCTCCGCCATACCAAGGCCGTCAAGCATTTCACCCGGACGGAGCCAGCCATAGTTTTCAACGGCAGCCTGTGCGACGTAGGCGAGAACCGCATAGGCTCCGCCAAAGGTAACGACGGCCATCTGACTGAAGAACAGTCCAATTTTCGAAAAGACGTTCTCCCATCCGAACGCGATCACAAGCGTTGCCACGGGAACGAGCCACAGCGCGGCCAGGGCACCAGACGTCTTCAGTGACCAAGCGAGGTTCGGCCTTGCGTGGCGTGGGATGTCCCCGCCGAGCGCGGAGTCTCGATCTTCCAGGATTTTTCCTGAGTCGGATTTATGACCGCCACCGACCTTGAATGCTTGCACACCTGCTCGACCACCAAAATAGCCGATGACACCGGCTCCAATAATGATCAGAGGGAATGGCACATGAAAGAAGAAAATGGCGATGAAGGCGGCAGCAGCAATCGCTAGCATCACGTTGTTCTTGATGGCACGACTTCCGATGCGGAAGACGGCCTGGATGACGACGGCGAGGACCGCGCATTTCAGCCCGAAGAACATACCCTCGATGGCGGTAACCTCACCGAAGATTACATAGATGTAGCTGAGGACAAGAATGGACAGGAAGCCTGGCAAAACGAACAGGAGACCAGCGATCATTCCTCCCTTAGTCTTGTTCAATAGCCATCCGATGTAGATCGCGAGCTGATGGGCCTCTGGACCGGGTAAGAGCATGCAATAGTTGAGCGCGTGCAGAAACCGATGTTCGCCCACCCATTTCTTCTCGTCGACGACGATTCGGTGCATCACTGCGATCTGTCCGGCCGGACCACCGAAGCTGAGGGCAGCCACACGCGCCCAGACCTTTACCGCTTCAGAGAACGGTACGATGTCACTGGAGGTTTCGCCGGGAGCAGCAACAGTGGTTTTTGTGAGGTCGGTCATGGTCATCATCCCTTCCTCGGGTTAGGCCAGTTATGCGTCTCGTCGGTCGCATCTCGGCACCAGCGATAGAAGGCATCGTAGAGCGTCATACCTGCTTCGAGTTGTTCGAGATCGTCATTGAACATGCGGGACAGGCCGAGCGAGGCTGCGAGCAGTCCTGGCACCTCGGGAGCGAGTTCGGGGCGTGCCGTATCGGCACCTCGTACGATTATCGCAAGATGATCAAGAGGTTCCGAATGGAGGCCCAACTCCTCGATCATGACATCGAAGGTGCATAGCGCACCCCGATGGCTCCAGAAGACATCCTCGATGTCGAAGGGCGTGGCATTGAATCGGTCAGCAACTGCTGAGACCTCATTCGCCGGAACGAACAGGAAGATCGCCGACGGATCGATGAACCGCCGTATCAGCCAAGGGCAGGCAATCCGGTCTATTTTCGGACGCGACCTCGTCACCCAGACAGTTCGACCAGTTGCATCGCGTGGTGGAAGCTTATCTGCGGGCACCAACGTTCCCTGACCATCTCGCCACGCCTCGAAGCCACCTTCCAGGACTTCGGCGTCTTGGCCAAGGAACCTTAGATACGCAGCAACGCCGTGACTGAGCTTGCGGCCTTTCTGACAAACGATGATAGAGGGGCCACCGACACTCGGCCCCCAATCGGCAACTGTTCGGTAGTCGCGTCGGATGGTTGTCGGGACCAATCGTTGATCGGCGGCGTAGTCATCCTCGTCACGGGCATCGATG
The DNA here is from genome assembly GCF_044769685.1 of Agrobacterium sp. NPDC090283. Taxonomy (NCBI): domain Bacteria; kingdom Pseudomonadati; phylum Pseudomonadota; class Alphaproteobacteria; order Hyphomicrobiales; family Rhizobiaceae; genus Agrobacterium; species Agrobacterium sp. NPDC090283. Next base: position 20,963 of record NZ_JBIVYG010000002.1, read on the forward strand.
ATGGTCGGCAGGTTAGGCGTGCCGATGATCCGATTTAGCTTGTCGGGTGTGATTTCCAGAAATGACGGCATAGCGCGTCCCTCCGTTGGCTCGGGTTTATAGGACGCGATTCTCTAGCCGTGGCCTCGTGGGGTGATCGCTACCCCATCACGACGGATTTTGCAGCGACAGGTGATTTTGTCAACACAGGAATAGATCATCGTCGCCACATCGGAGTTGGCCATACCACACGAGGCCTTGCCAACGGCCTCTTCGAGTATCAGTTGCGGTTGTGCGACCATGAATTCCAGAACCGAAACTCATGACACTGGTGAATACCGCCTGATGTTGCCCGTCGGCATCCTGATGGCCTTCGGCACGATGAAGCTCATCGGGCTTGGTTCCAACATCATGAGCCTCGGCGGCATCGCCATTGCGGTCGGCGCCATGATCGACGCAGCGATCGTGATGACCGAAAATGCCCACAAGCATCTGGAGCGGGCTCCGCCCGATAAACCGCGGCCGCAGATCCTCATCGATGCGGCAGGCGAGGTCGGACCAGCGCTGTTCTTCAGCCTGTTGATAACCCTCAGGCAAGCAACCGAATGAAGGAACGGCCAATATGAACGATGTGATGGGTAGGGGCTGGCGGGTCTTGTCGGGCTCGTCGTGATCGCCCTGGTGATCGCGGCACTCGTCAAATATCTGTTCTTCCGATGAAATGATCACCCGTATTGTGAGCCACGGTTCACAATACGGGTGCCAAGAGCCGGCAGCCTTGTCCATTTGCGGAACGGATGGTCTTCATACATGCAGGATGATGAAAACCAGACCAGCGACAGGTAGCGCAACGCACAGCGCGAGAAGTATATCAAGACCCACTCCCTCCCAATAGGGATGGTGTCTATTCGGGGTTGGACGACCCATAATCGTGCCCTCCATTTTCCCCTATATTTTACGACGACCTGGGAGAAAAATCATCACCTATCCTTCAGGCGTCTCCAGTGATTTCCGATCTCCCGCGATGTTTTCCACCGAGGCCAGGTCGGTCTTGGAAAAATCGCCTTTGGGAGCGTCCCATTCTTCATCCAGAAAAGCCTTCATATCAAAAGGCTCGCTGAAAGGTCCGGCCCTGTGCTGGAGATGCGCGACCTGTGACATCAGGCTTGCCTTGCGGTCTAGCGGCTGTTCGGAAAAAGGTGCTGCTGGTTCTTTCATGCTTTTTCCGCTGCTCCGTGAAGCCATGACGAATATCCTATCGCTTGCGGACAGGTGTGCGATCCGAGGAATTTGCCTCTCCGGTCGCAACGGCCTGCCGCAAGAATTCTGGCGACAGTCACTCAGACGATAATGGACTTTTTGATAAGAGAATGCGAATGTATTGAGCACGCCTTGTATCGCGTTCGTGTGACCATGAATACTCAAAACAAGCCCGCTTCCGATGGGACGGGCTTGTTTTTTCAGTCTAATCGTAGAGCAAGTGTGAGTCATATTGGCAACGTCTAAAATGTTGATCTGTACGATTATTGCGCTGATCGTCGCCTATATCGCGGTAACCTTGGTGGTCGTTGGCCAGCAAACCGGCTTTACAGGCTACCGCGATTTTAAGTTTCCAATATTTTCCGAGGAGTTCGGTCGTCATGTTCGGCCGACGGCCATTTCGTCCCTGACGGCTTGATCGCCATCGAGAAACTCCGGTTCGACGGTAGCGCCAACGGCGTCAAAGTATCGGCTCATGAAGCTGCGAAACGATGCTGCCAAAGCAATGTCTGCGATGTTCAGATCCGACAAACCGGTATCCCGCAACCGCTGAATGTCGCCTTCGGTTATGCGTGACGCATCGCGACTGATCTGTTCGGCATAGGCAAGCATCTCGATCTGCTGGATCGTAAGGCCAGCATTTCGGAAATCCCTTCGAACCGCCAGCGCCTGACCACGCCCGAGCATCCCTGACAGACTGCGGAAATAGACATGTGAGCAATAGCTTGACGGAATATGCTGGGCGGCAACGAAGGTGATCAGCCGAAAGTTCAACAGACCAAGCGAGAAATTATCCCGGATCTGGTGCAGCAGGTTCTCTACGGGAACGATGATATCTGGGCGGGCGGACCAGCATTGAGTCGCCTGCATCACTCGACCCATCGATTGTTTTTCGGCATCATAGAGCTCAGCAATCTCTCCCGTTGCCTCTCCCGGTTCGATTGTCTTGATGAACATCTCACCCTCCCATGTCAATGTCAGTCCGTCAGAATAGCAGGCGCTGGTGACAAGACCAGTCATTTGCACGAATTCGGGCAAGTTCGGCAATTCCTCCTCCAGCAGTGATTTCCGCGGACTGCGGAATATCATCAGCCGCGGAACACCACCCTGTCCTTGCCTGCCTTCTTGGCCTGGTACAGCAGGGTGTCGGCAACCAGGAAGGCATCGTCGAAGTCGTTTGCTGCGAATGCCGGAATGTGGGCTGCCCCAACACTGACCGTGAACCGCAGGATATTCGTCTCGATCAACAGCTCCTGGCTTCTCACCTCTTCGATAATGCGATTGCAGACCAGTTGAAGATTGTCCTCGGATATCTCGGGCAGAATGACGAGAAATTCCTCGCCGCCCCATCTGGCTGCGATGTCGGTTTTGCGCAGACAGCGCCTCAAGACGTTGGAAACGGCAATGATCACAGCATCGCCAACATGGTGCCCGTAAACATCATTGATCTTCTTGAAGTCATCGATATCGAGGGCGGCGATTCCGATCTGCCGTCGCCGAACCATATCCCCGAGAATCCTGAAGACAAAATGGCGATTGTACAACCGCGTGAGCCGATCCGTTTCGGCATGTTGCTGCGCCCTTTTGAGCAGGCGATTCCTTTGGCTGACCAGATCTCCCATGGAGACGACAAGGATCGCAAGCATGGAAATGTCGAACCTGTGCGCGAAAATCTGCTGGTAGAAAACGCCATTTTTTACGTCGACATTCATGGTGACGTAAAAATAGGTCTGGATCAGAATGGAAAAAAGCATGAAGCATCCCGTCACGAAGACGGACCAGGCAAAGCCGAGCCGGACAATGGCGTAGATGCAGGGTATTATGGCGATCGAGGTGATCGTGAGCCACTGCGAGAACGCCATGGATATCTGCACGACAGCGAGCACGACGAGCAGAACAATCGCCTGCCGATCCAATTGCTTCAGTTGAACAGCCCAAACCTTGGCGACGCTGCCCGCGAGGACCATGGTGAAAACCAGGCCAGTGAATAATTGTTCGCTTGTCCAGTTCGTCACGACAAAGCCCGGTTCGCCCAGGGACATGAGATTGTTGAGGACTGTACCGACCAGGACACCGTGCGTCACGACGGACAGCACGACAGGTGCAATCAGCAACAGGCTTCGCTTGTAGGGTGAGAACCAGTGGCGACGCCTGATCGTCAGACGCATGAAGCCCGAATAAAGCAAGATGTATGCCGCGTCCGCGATGCTGAAATAGATATTGTTGAGAAAGTCTTGCGGCTTGTTTTCGACCGTCGATACCAGGAATTGCCCCAGGATGAGCAGGAGAACATAGCAGCCGTGTCGAATATGGCGACCGTAGCGCGACCGGCTGCGCCAGCGTATGGCAAGAACGGCAGCAAGCACGTTTCCGGGCCAGAAAAAGACGATGCCAGCGGAATTCGACAGGCGGAGGGAAAGATAGTTCACGAGGATACAGATGATGAAATAAAGGAATAGTCTTGCGGCGGCCCCCAATTTACGCCTCCCCATTCAAACCTGACAACTGCCAGAAAGTATTTCTGATCATGTTATTAAAGCATAATATGATTTAACTTCCTCTAATGTTTCCCCGGTTGCACATTGGTCCTTTCTGACCGTTGACGTCGGTACGCCGACCTGCATTTATCGAAGTTTGGGGACGGCGGGGTATCGACCCCGGTCTTCATTGTTCATTCTGTTGGGGAGACGGCGGAAAGGCGGTGTGCGCTTTGTCAAATTTAACCCGGAGAAAACTCTATGAGCTTGTCTGGTCGAGGCCATTGAAACAGATTGCCGAAGACTTTGGTTTCAATGCCATTCGGCTGGCCAAAGCCTGTGATGACTACGAGATCGCGCGCCCACCTGCCGGATATTGGCAGAAGCTGGAATACGGCAAGGCTATAGTGAAACCTCCGCTCTCCGTGGACAGATTCGGGCCTGACGCCATTGCGAGCGTGGGAATTTGCAAACAGGTGGGGAAATAGCGTGTAGCCACCCTGATGTTGGTTCCGCATGGGAGAGGAACCCACCCTGACCTCACGAACGGAACAGGCCGGCACGATTAAGCCTCACGAATCTTGTGGCTCTTGTTAAGATCCTACGATGTTCAGCACCAATCCAAAAGACGACAGCATGACCAACAGGGCGACGGCCAAGGCTACAGTCGCTGCGCCCCAAGGCTGTCGTCCCTGTCGCCGGGAAACGACGAAGACAATACGGCCGCGATTGTCATCCCGCTGTATAACCAAGCCGGCGTCGGTGGCAGCGGAGGCACCTGCAACGCCGCGAAAAGAATCGCGAAGGATGTACAGCCAACTATTGCGGCATGAACAATCCAGATATTCAAGGCAGCATCTTTCCTGTTTGCAGACATTCGAACCTCCGCGGAGGCTCTGGGTATGAAACCTCGTGTTTCATACCCAGAGCCATGCTGCGCTGGTGGGCGCAGCAAGGACTATTCTCGTCTGCAGGCAATGAACGCAGGCTGAATGTTTCTCGCCTGCGGCCGAGGTCGCGTTCCGGCGCCCGCTTCCCTCTCATCGTGAGGGCGACGACCTAGCGGACGACCGGCTCGCCATGATAACGCCGCTTTGACGGTCTGGAGACACCAAAACCCACCTCCATCATCAGGCGTGGCGTGGTTTTGGCAGGTGTCCCCATATGAAAGCCGAAGGGGTCTTCAACGAAGCCGGTTCCCGCCTTGCCGGTCAATTCGACAACGTTCTCGGACCCGTAATATTCCAGCACTTCCTCTGCGGGATGGCCCACGAGAAGTGTGAGCTGATGCTTCAGCCGCCGGCGATTGTGGCTGCCGCGGACATAGATGTGAGGGCCGGCATCGCTATCGACATCCGAGAGGTAGAAGAAGAATTTCAGCATGCGCCAGTCATCGAGATCGAAATGATATTTAAAGGAGGCGCGGCTCAAATCCTCTTCCGATGCTGATTTTGTTGGAAAGCTCCACCAGGTTCGTGTCGTGATCAGCTTGGCTTCACCACCGAGATAGTGTCTGGCAATATCGAGAAGCAGCGGATCTCTTTGAACCGCCAGCGCGGCATCACATTGCATCACCCTCTCGAAATGATGCCCGCTCAGGATCGTCCGCCCGAAACGCTGCTCGGCCTCCGCATGCTCTCCGGCAAGCAATTCGAGCTTCCGTTCGAAATTGCCGAAACAGGGCGTTTCACAGCCGAACCTGAAAAGCTCCTGCTGGATATCCTTTGGCAGCGGCAGACCGGTAAAAATTCCGGTACGCCGCAACTCGTCCGCGACGACTTCGGGCTTGAGGTTCCCGAACATCGAGGGCGCTGTTTCCACGGAACGAGGCACGCGGCGGGCGGTCAGCCAGTGTGCTTTGCGAAAGGGCATCGTGCGGGCGAGCATGAACATTGGCAGCCAGGCCGGATTTTCCCGCAGGTCGGTCAGGTAGGTTGGTATGCGAGCCGCCATGCGCTGAAATTTGCCGCCACGGCGGGCGACGGTTTCCAGATCGGGAGTGGATGACATCCAGGATCCTCGTAGATGTTGACACGAACTGCCACCCTCCCAAGAGACGGGTCAACTTAGTCACCTGCATATGATGTTGCAAAGCAGCAAAAATAGTGGATGACAACAGATAGGGCTGCCGACTGGTGCGCAAGGACATTATTCCAGTCACGTCGGCTGGAGACTCTGCAAAATAACTTCACGAATGTGCGTCTCTAACACGCATGATCATCTGTCGACTCGTCGCAAATTTCCTGGCGATATCACCCCTCTTGCGAGATCATCACGCACATCCTGCTTCTGTTTTTTGCTGAGCGACGAAGGGCGACCGAGGGCCTTTCCTTCCGACTTGGCACGATTGAGGCCGGATTGCGTCCGCTCGATCAGCAAATCTCGCTCGAACTGGGCAACGGCATTGAGCACGTTCATAGTCATCGTGCCGGCCGAACTGGTCAGGTCCGTGCCGCCAAGCGCGAGACAGTGAAACCGTCTATTCTGCGATGTTGCGATGTCAGGAAAACAACCGTCGTTCGGATTGGGAGTTTCACAACGACGGCGTGGTGGTAATCTACGTGGAATATTTGCCAGAAATCGGCTTGGCCTTCAGCGCTTTTGCGCTCGGGACGTCGATGGCCGTGTGTCGCAAAGCTGGCATCGACTTGGCGCTCGGTATCTCCGCAGGATCACTCCTTTGGGCCTCCCTGACTGGGAAGTGATGCGTCTCGTCCAGTCTAATCGCCACCTGGCTAGGAGTTCGAATAACGAGCGCTGGCAATCACGCCTTGTTCCGACGCCTCAAGGTGCGGCAGGCGGTGCGGGCGACGCGTCTTCCTCCCTCTTCGCGCGCTTGCGCAGCGGAACAGGCTCGCGATCCTCGCCTTCTGCTTCGTCCTGTTCCAAATCGCCTTCACCGATCTCGTCCATGCGATGCTTAATCGCAAGGGCGTAGATCGTGGTCAGCACATGCCGATCGGTGACGTCCGGATCGGTCAGCGCCAGCAAGGCCGCACGGACAATCTTCTTGCTTGATGCCTTCGGACAGCGATGGATGACGAATTCATACAAGGCCTTGTCAGATAGGCCCTCGGTGGCTCCATCCACGAGAGCGTGGTAGATTTTCTTGCGTTTCTCGCTCATCAGAATCCTCCTTTTCTTGTCGCAGAATAGTCACTAAACTGTCACAAACAAGACTGCAGATCATCCGGGAAGGTGAATGGCATCTCCAGGCGCCATCTCACTCAGTGTAGGAAGCAACGATGACAGTTGCATATTGTGTTGGCAGTGAAGCTATCGGGCAAAAGCCGCCCTTCGCGATTTTGCAGGCGGCTGCCGTTTGTTTGCGCCTACGGGCAAAAGCTGACGAAGGTGAGATTGCCTTGGTCGCCAGTCGCACTAACGGCTCCTGGGGCATTCCGAAGGGACATGTCGAACCCGGTGAAACAAGTCAGCAAGCGGCCGTACGAGAAGCTTTTGAAGAGGCCGGAGTGGAAGGCTCCGCGCTGGAGCCTGTTATCGGGCGGTTCTCCTATCGCAAGGAAGGCCGTTCGCTACTTTATAGCGTCTCCGTCCATCTCCTGCATGTTCACAGGATCGCATCGTCCTATCCAGAAAAAGACGAGAGGCGGATAAAGTGGGTTCCGCTGACAGTCGCAGTGAGCGAAGTTGCGAACCCCAAACTCGGTCTTATCATCGCGTCAGTGGCAACCCATCCGTACTATGAACGTCGCGCAAACGCGTGATGGTCTACCGGCCGGTCGCAAATATTCTTGTGATTGCGGAAAACCCATCGTAAGCGGTGTTTTCCTCGCACAGACCAAGCTCGATTGGCCATTCCAAAAAATGCCGTTACGACATTAACGGCAAGAATGCGCCAATCAACAAAACGGGCTGTGAACGAAGAACTCCACAGCCTCCGAACCCCACTTGTTGAATCCCGGAACCAACTCACCTGCGTTGACTATGCAGTGTGACCACGACGCTAGCGTGAGACCATTTTCCTCAAGATAGGACTCCAGGGCCTCTGGACGCGAGAAAACCTTTATGCCCTTCCCTTCCTTCAGGCGGTACCTGGCCTCCTGCCGGATCACGCGGGCGTCGTCGTCGAGAGCGATCTCGGTCAGGACACCGGCGGGCACCCAAAGCTCGTCGATCTTCATACGGTCGTCGCCTTGATAGGCGGAAGCATGTTCGAACCAGAAGAATTCGCTGGCGCGGTAGATGTGATCCTTGTCGAGGTGGGTGAAGGCGACGACGCGGAAGGATTCCCGGTCGACCTCGTCCATCGCATCGCGGACCGCGGTCGGGAGATCGATCCGCTTGTCGAACGGGTCTTTCTCATTGCGCATGTGAGCGTAGTCCATCAGAACGACCTGATTGTTCGCAAGCTGAACAAAGGTCGTGTCAGCCTTCCCGGTCGGGAAGAACTTCACGTGTGCCGTCATCTGCAGGGGTCCTCGTCGCCGCGCCGCGTTGGTTAAAATTTTACTTATCAACCGGAAGGTGGATGAGGCACGGCACTTGCATCGTCAGACACTGCTGAGATTGTTGCACAGCCTCGATGGGAAGATTTGCGCGCTCCAGCGTTTTCTGCATCTCGGTCTGAAGCGGGTCTACAACAAACAGGGTGAAAATCCACGCAGCGACGTCTGCGATCATGGTTGGTCCTTCTGGTACGGCAAAAATGTCGGTTTAAGGTCCGACATCGTAAAAGCACCGCGACTTTCACCAGAGGGGCCCGGACCAGCGGGTAGACCCATCATTTGGGCGGTCACCGACTGGCATTCAAGGTCAAGGACGCGCATTTCCAAAACGCCCTCAACGTCTCAGCCGTCCTCGACCGCAACAGCCGGGATTGACGGAAAAATTTCACGCGATTTTGTTTTACTCTTTGTCTTCGCTTCCCTGGGATATTGACGTACTGCAGCGCAGTCGTGATATCTCTGCGACAAATCGACTGGAGACATGATGACATCTTCGAGCTCAACTGTTTCCGACAGCCGGTCTGAAACCAAAAAGTTTCTTGTTCTTCTCCTTGGTTCGATAGGGGTCGTCTACGGAGACATCGGCACCAGCCCCTTATACGCCTTCCGGGAATCGTTGCGCCCTTTTACGGCAAATGGCGTTCAGCACGAGCATGTTGTCGGCCTGATCTCGCTGATGATCTGGACGCTGACAATTATCGTGACGTTCAAGTACGTACTTTTCCTACTCCGAGCAGACAATGATGGTGAAGGTGGTACACTCTCACTGCTCGCACTCCTCATGAAGAAGACCGGCAGCTATATGCCCGTCCTGTTTTTTGCAGGCCTCATAGGCTCGGCACTTTTCATCGGCGATGCGATGATCACCCCTGCACTTTCGGTGATGTCGGCTCTGGAAGGTATGAAACTGGTCACGCCTGCTTTTTCCGACTACGTGTTGCCGCTCTCGGCGGCGATCATGGTCGGGCTCTTCGCTGTTCAGTCCAAGGGCACTGGGGCCGTAGCCGTCTTCTTTGGCCCCATCACGGTCGTCTGGTTCCTTGCTATGGCCTGGGGTGGCCTGATCCATATCGGTGATGACTGGACAATTCTGGAAGCGCTCAATCCGATAAACGCCTTGTGGTTTATAACCCATGCAGGTTGGGCTGGCCTGATCGTGCTCGGAGCGGTCTTCCTGACTGTGACTGGGGCTGAAGCGCTTTACGCTGACCTGGGGCACTTCGGTCGAAAGCCAATCAGCGCCGCATGGTTTATCCTGGTGTTCCCAGCGCTCGCGCTCAACTACCTCGGCCAAGGCGCTCTTGTCCTAAGCAACCCGGCAGCGATCGAGAATCCCTTTTACCTGCTCTATCCGGAGTGGGCGTTACTTCCGATGGTCATCCTGGCGACAATGGCAACCGTGATTGCCAGTCAGGCTGTTATCACCGGAGCCTTTTCACTGGCGCGTCAGGCTGTGCATCTCGGTTTCCTGCCGAAGTTGATGATCCGTTTTACATCGGAGACCAATACCGGACAGATTTATGTGCCTGCCGTGAACATGGTTTTGTTCATTGGTGTCCTTGTGCTGATTTTCTCGTTCGGGGATTCGGAATCACTTGCCACCGCATACGGGATCTCCGTCACAGGCGCGATGGTTGTTACGACCTTGATGGCATTCCAATTCCTTCGGTCGGTTAGAGGTAAATCGGCACTCACAGCCGCTCTCTTGTTGGCGCCGCTGTTTTCGATTGAAGCCGTCTTCCTCGCAGCAAACTTGCTCAAAGTTCATGATGGAGGCTGGGTACCCCTGGCTCTCGCGGGTGTGATCATCCTTGTGATGTGGACATGGACAAAGGGATCCCACTATCTGAGGGACAAGATATCGCGAAATGACATATCTCTTGACACGTTCATCGCGTCAATCGAACGCTCAATCACGGGCGGCTCTCGGAGCGCTCCGGTGGTGGTTCCTGGAACAGCAGTCTTTCTAACCAGCGTGCCTGACAAAGCCCCAGGTGTTCTGCTTCACAATCTCAAGCACAATCACGTGCTTCATGAGCAAAATGTCATTCTGACGATCTGGACGCACGACAAACCCTATGTTGCGGACATCGATCGCGTGGAGATAACCCGGATATCGAAACACTTCATGCGCCTTGAGATTAATTTCGGTTTTATGGATGAGCCGAACGTCATCAAGGCCCTGCCACTTTGCAAGAAAAAGGGGTTCAAGTTCGAGATCATGCAAACCTCGTTTTATCTTGGCCGCCGCAACCTCATTGCTACGCCGAACACGGGACTGCCACGTTGGCAGGAAGATCTCTACATTGCTTTGGCGGGTTTCGGAATTGACCCATCGGCGTACTTCAAGCTTCCACCCAACCGCGTTATCGAGATCGGCGAACAGGTCGCAATTTAGTAAATGCCGATATTTCCCCTCAATGTGCGAAGGCGAAAAATATCGGTGTCTAGTGTTGGTTTTCAGCCGTCCGCATTGCCGTGTGAGATTAAAACATCAAGGTGTTCGAGCAATTCCTTTTTCAGCGCCCCACGGGCCTGGATGTACAGGCTGCGATAGATCGTTTCGTGCGACACCTGTTGAGCGGCTCTCCTTGGGCGTCGGCATGCAGCGAAGCTCGACGCCGAACTGACGCACGATCTCGCCGCGGCTGTGGAGGCCTCCTACCAGAGAGGAGCCGATTTCCCTACCGACGCGAGATCCAGCGACCCACTGGATTCCGCACTCAAGGAAAGGGTTCGATCCACTAGCGACGAAGCGTACGAGAATCTCGTGGCCACGGCGGCGAAGGTCGTGTACGCGCATCAATCGCAGAACGTCGGTATCGCCATCCACCACATCAGTTCAAGAAAGAGCTGGCACCGCTCCTAATCAGGAGGTCGATAGCCACCAACCTGTCAGCGGTTGATTGCTGTAGGCGTTGAAATATTCGAGGCTCCTATTGATTTATACATGAACCTTCAACTATTCGTGGTGCTAGAGAAAATTTTGGGAAGTCACGTGGCGGAGCATTGTGCGGGGTGCGGTAATGAGTTGTCGCCGTTTTTCAGAGATTGTCGAACTTGCGGTACCGCTGGTCCAGCACCCAACGTACGGGCCTCTCGTCAGCAGGAAGAAGTCGATGCCCTCGAGGCCCGCCTTGCGGCCGCCAAGCAGATGGCAGAAATTACGAATTCCCTAAAGCAACTCGAGGATTTCGGCGTAGCGGTTTCGGCTTCGACAGTGGTCATGACTAGGAAGATTGGCCCACTCGACAAGTTCGTTATGAACGACAATCTGGCACTGACCACCTTCTATCAGCAGTTCAGGTCGGGAGAGCGCGCTCCGGAAGACAATCTTTGGGATCGCATTCGCCTGGCGGCGGATGGTACGATCAATCCCCATTATCACGAGGAACTACATTTCGCCGCGCTGTCGCTGGACGACCTTGGAGCGCAGTATTACGGAGCGTTCCACGTATCGATCAAGGAATCGGCGATCGCAACGCGCACATCGGTCTTCGAAGAGAATCCGATAGTATTCCTCAAAAAACATAAAGTTATCGTCGGAGAGCTTCCGCCGGCGGGGTATCGGGCTGTCTGGAACTCGCGCGAAAAATTGGCCCAGGCAAAGTTGCAAAGTCGCATCACTTCAGGCACGATGAGCGCCGAGTTCAGCGGAATCCTGCTGAGCGAGGGTTCGACAGCAGATGCTGACTTCCTCGAAGTGCATATATATGGTCCATTGCATCGATCTGCGATCTCGAAGGTTGTGGTGACAAATGCTCCCAAGGGAGCTGAGAAGCACATCTGGCGTAATATCCGGCGCGAATTGCAGAAGTTGGGAGTGGAGGTGCAGGAACTATGATGCAAGCGATTGTATCGGGACACCTAGGGCGTTACGCCACCCCGTCGGGTACAGCTCATCTCCTCTACGATCTAGGAGACGAAAATGGCCGCCTGATCGAGAGTGCTCACTTAGCATATGCGTTTGAAGGTGGCACAGACACCTACTCCGTCCAAGTCAAATCCCAGGCAGAGGCCCAACGTATCACCAGGGATGCCCACGATGCAGACATCGCCGTGCGCCTCTTCATACTGCTCATGGATTCAGAAGATGACGAGGAGGAGCGGCGCGAGCTTGCCAAAGACCTCAACGATCTGATGAACAGCGGCGCGACCCGCGCGCACATGACCAAAATCTTCTTCAGCCATCCGTTCTTGCCGTCGTTTGACATCGACCGTGCGAATAAAGCGACTGATGGACTTCTCGAACTCACCGCTTTTATTGATGACGTCGTTGATCATCAGTTGGCGATCGACAAGGTCCGGACCGCATTTGACAGCATTCCTTTGCCTACATTCGAGAGCAGGAACGCACGCAACGCTGCAAGGGAATTTGCTATCAGTAAAGGGGCCTTCGTGTGCTTAAGCCGCGGGGTTCATGCCGGCGATTCGGGAATGGCAGTCCTGTCAACCTATCAAGCTCTGCGAACGTTCCCCAACTCGAGAGAGATAGTCGGGAGCTGGACTGAGACCTTTAAAAATCCGGCGATTCCGTTTGCGAAAGTCAGGTACAAGGTAGAGGACCCTGATGATCTAGAAGGCGGCGAGCTCTTCGGGCGCGCCGCAAGGCGGGCATTCGAAAATGCCATGGGCCAGCAACCCGCGATCATAGAGAAGCTCCGCGAAGGCGATATTGCGATGGCACGCCGCTATGCTGCAGAGCTGGTCGCGAGCCAGCGGGGCATAAGTTCTGGAGAGTACATCGCCAAATCCCTTTGCAGGTTGAGCAAGGAAGCACAACGTGTCGGCATCGTAGACCTCCAGTACGAGTGGTCCGTGCAGGCCACGGAGGTCTGGCCGGAAGACCCGATGACGCATGGGCATCTCGTTGACGCGTTGCTAACCCTGCACAGGCCAGCAGAAGCCTCTATCGTCCTCGAAAGAGTAGCGAATAGTGCACCGTCTTTCTACGCAACAGGTTGCGCTCGCATAATGCGAGCACAGGGCCGCCTCACGGAAGCCGAGGCCGCTTATCGCGAAGCCATAGCGGCCTTCGGAGACTACGACGACGCCTACCACGCTCACGCCGGTTTGGGCGGGACATTGCGTGAGTTGGGCAAACTCGACGAGTCTCTACTGGTCTATGAGGCCGCGATCCGCGACGTGTCGGAAGAGTCTATTCTTTTCTCGGGATATGCGGCTACGCTTGTCGAGCTCGGCAGGCTTAAGGAGGCGCGTAGTAACTACCAAAGGGCTGCAGGCAAGAGCAGTTTCGACCGCTTGGTAGCCTTGAACGGACAGGCTTCCATTTCGAAGCTTACTGGAGACTTCGAAAGAGCGGAGCGCGAATACCAGCGTATCATCGCAAACTATGGTCACGACAGTTTCGCTCCTATCGGCCTCGCCGATCTTCGTCGCCTGCAGGGCAACTACGCAGAAGCCGCAAAAATGTACCGCCGTGCGATAACCCGTTTCCCGCACCTCCCTCTGGCCCACCTTGGCTTGGCGGAGGCCCTTCGCGACGCGAACAAGCCGATCGAAGCCGGGCACGCATTGAGAGCCGGAATGCAGCGATTCCCCGACGACACAAGATTGTCGATCGCTCATGCCGTGAACCTAAGGCGTTCGGGCCAGAGAGCGGCCGCTCTGGAGGCAATCAACGCGATCGTCGCTTTGGCGCCCAAAAATATCGCTGCCGCCCTCGAACAGGCTCATTCCCTTAAAGCGCTTGGATATGACGACCAAGCACTGCAGGCCTACGATGCTGTCGTCAAAGCGGCGCCACACAATGTTCACGCGGCTATATCCAGAGCCTCGCTGTATGCGATTGGAAACCGTTTCGAGGATGCCCTCAAGGCGATCGAGCACATCTCGCCGGAAACCCAGGCCGGCTGGCGAGCTGAAAACCTCCGAGCTCTGATAGAGCTTCGTTCCGGAGCATCGGAGGAGGCAAAAGCGAGAAGCGAAGCCGCTTTGAAAGCCGTCCCTTTCGATAAGGAACGCCGGATGATCCGCTCGACTTTAGCATCCATTCTAGTCAAGCAGCAGACGCCCGCCGCTGCAGTGGAGATCCTGTCTCCGGCGGCACCTGCCGATGATGAGATCACCCGTATTGTCCGCCTCCATGCCGCAGCGTTCTTGGAACGAACAGCGGCGACAAAAGCATATCGAGAAGCCAGGGGGGTCACTGGTCAGCTCGGTGTCGTTCGAGAGCAAATCGGTGTCCAGCTCGGGCTGGTGAAACATGCCCAGACCGAGCCCAAAGGGTGGCTGGAAAACAGTGTTCAGCTAGCTATCCTGCGAGAGGCCGCCTAAGGCCACGAGGCCAGTGTCAAGCACGGATTCCTGACCTTGATGATCCCGCGGGCCGTCGAGCCGATTGCGGGTACAGACCTTTTCAACGTCCGTGCCGACAGCGTCAATCCCTATGGCCGGGAGAGTTATAGGGCGCAGGCCGATCATCTCCTGCGGATGCGCGATCTCGTTTCCGAAGATCCCAACCTTGCACCGTTCCTTGATGCCTTCCCGGACCATTGCGTCAATAGCCGGACAACAATGCCATGAACCAGGAGAACCTCGAATGCCTCATGACTTCCTCGTCACCGGCCCCGAAGATGCCAACGTCACCGTCGTTCTCGCCCATGGAGCGGGTGGTGCGATGGACACGACGTGGATGACAACCATGTCCGCAGCGCTGTCCGACAAAGGCTTGCGAATCGTCCGGTTCGAGTTCGATTACATGGCGGCTCGACGGTCTTCGGAAAAGCGTGCGCCACCGCCCCGCGCAGAGGTCCTCAAGCAAGAATTTGAAGCCGTGATCGACGAGCTCGGCCCGATGGGGAGAGTTGTCATAGGAGGCAAATCCATGGGCGGCCGTGTGGCTAGCATGATCGCGGAAGAGGACATGAAGACGCCTACCTTAATCTGTCAGGGAACTCGGGACCTCTTCGGATCGCGGGAGGAAGTTCCCAGCTACAAGCTATCCGACAAGATCGAAATTCTCTGGCTGGACGACGGAGACCATGATTTCCGGCCGCGAAAAGCCGTGTCGGGACGCACAGCCGCGGAGCATATCTCGACCGCTGCAGATCATGTGGCTGAATGGGCGGCGACGTTGTGATAGCCTACCAATTTCCTCGAAGAGTGTCTCAAGAAGACCTGCATTATGGGTTGGCAAGACTCGCCGCAAGCACATAGGTTCGACCTACTCTCTTGTTGAGGACCCTTGGGAATCTAAAGCGATCAAAGCACACCTAGCTCCCTTCGGGAGCTTTTGTGTTTCTGGGACTGTCTTTACAAGCTGTCATCACAGGCGATGACGTCCCACGAAACGAGCCGGCATTTTGGAACTTCTGCCAGGCCGCTATGAATGCGCCTCATCAATGTACGAACCGGGGGAATGCAGTGGCGAACGGCACCGTAAAGTTTTTCAATCAAGACAAGGGTTTCGGATTCATCACGCCGGAGAACGGCGGACAGGATGTGTTCGTCCACGTGAGCGCCGTGCAGGGTTCCACGCTGCTACACGAAGGCCAGAACGTTTCCTACGAAGTCGGTCAAGACCGCAAGACCGGGAAGTCGAAGGCGGAAAACGTTCGACCGGTCTAGGCTCGCTTCGCAAGGATTCTTCTGACTGAGATGAGAATCCGCACCGCCATGACGCAGAGGCGATGGGCAAAACCCTTCAGAACTCGCTCTCGCCGGGGGAAGCGAACGGCAAGTGCGAACGTCGTCTTGGTTGTTGAGAACTACGTCGGCAATCGCGTCACGACCTCAACACATCTCCGTGAACCCGGCTTCCAATCCCAGAAGCACCATGCCAGTATCAGGCCTATGAATCTCCTGCAGGCCGTACATCGTCTGTTTTTGCTCTTCGCCATGCTCGCGGTCCTTATCGGTCCGATGAGTATTGGGCTGGCAAGCAGCGCTAGGGCATCTTCGGGTCCGGCGATGATGGAGAATATGCCCGGCATGCAAATGGCTGAAAACATGCCATGCTGCCCCGACAAGCAGCCCGTCAGGCCGGACTGCGCCAAGGGTTGCCCGCTGGCCCTGGTCTGCACGACATCGATCTTCGCGCATACTCCCCACTTCCATGGCTGGTCCCTCGCCGTCTCTTGGCAGTCCCACGACTACGATCTGATGCCCGCGTCGCAACCGACGTCCGCCCTCGTCAAGCCTCCGGCTCGACCTCCGAAAGCCTGATCTCAAGCCAATTTTGAAACACGCCTGCGATTCACGCCGGACGCTGAGCGTCCGCACGGATCCGATGGCAATCAATTTTTGCCCCTGAGGACGCGATCCAGGAGATCCGTCCCGATGAGATCGGAATCATGAACAAGACTTCCTTTTCAGCAGGAGCGATGCTCCTCGCCGGCGCGCTGGTCGTCGGCTCCGCCACCGTCTCCTTCGCAGCCGCGCAGGACTACGAGTTCCAGCCGGTTTCGACCGACGTCAAGCAGGGACAGGGATCGCTGGTCTCCGTCCGCTTGGTCGACAAGCGGACCGGCAAGCCCGTCCCAGACGCTGTCATCTTCACCACCCGCATGGACATGGCTCCGGAGGGCATGGAGATGATGACGACCCCTGTCGAAGCGGCGACGTCAGTCGAACCGGGCGTCTACGCCTTCAAGGCCGACTTCACCATGGCGGGCGGCTGGCGCTTCAAGCTTGCCGCCAAGGTCCAGGGCGAACCGGACACCGTGCAGGGCGAACTTGTCCTGAAGGCAACTCCTTGAACACGCCATCACGTGTGGCAGCCACGCTCTCCCTCGCCGTATTGCTCGGCGGGGGAGGCTATTGGGCTGGCATAAACGATCTTGGCAGACGGCTCGGCCTTCGCGGCGTCGAACAGGCTCTTGCCACGCCCGAGGTTCCGATGACCGCGCCGACCGGCGCCGTCATCTACTACCGCAATCCCGACGGACTGCCCCAGTTCTCCGCATCGCCGAGGAATACCGATGATGGCCGACCTTTCGTTGCCGTGAGGGAAAGCGAGGACGTCAGCTTCAGCGACGCCGCCGCCACGTCGAACAAAACGGTGGAGGCAGCCGAAACCGGCGCGAAGCCGACAGAGCGCAAGGTCCTCTACTACAGAAACCCGATGGGCCTGCCCGACACGTCCAAGGTGCCGAAGAAGGACTCGATGGGCATGGACTACATTCCCGTCTACGAAGGCGAGCAGTCCGACGTCTCCACGGTGAAGGTCCCGCTCGGCAAGCTGCAGCGCACGGGCGTGAAGACGGCCACCGCCGAGATGGCCAGCATCAGCCGCAAGATGCGCGTGCCGGGCACGGTGACGCTCGACGAGCGCCTCGTCAGCATCATCTCGATGCGGACGGACTCGTTCGTCGACGACGTCGCCGACGTGACGACGGGCGACCACATCGGCAAGGGAGAGAAGCTCTTCCGTTTCTATTCCAAAGACATCGCCACTGCCGCTTCGGAATACGCCGCCGGCAGGACTGGCGGACGCGAAGACGACGATGCCGGCTCAGCGTTGCGGCTGAAGAACCTCGGTGTCCCACAGGAGGTTATCGAAGGCATTGCCAAGACCCACCAGGTGCCGGCGAGCATGGCCTACAGCGCCCCACGGGACGGCATCGTTCTCGAGCGCATGGCGACCACGGGCATGATGGCGAAGCCGGGAGACGTGCTGTTCCGCATCGCCGACATCTCCGACGTTTGGGTGATCGCCGACGTTCCGGAATACGATCTGGCCTCCATCCGGATTGGCGCGCAAGCCGACATCACCGTCCGGAGCCTTCCCGGAAGGACGTTCAAGGGCGTCGTCGATCTTATCTACCCGGAGGTAGACATGCAGACGCGCACGACCAAGGTCCGCATCGAACTTCCCAATCCGGACGGTGTCCTGCTTTTCAACATGTATGCCGACGTCGGGATCGAGGCGGGCGCAGCGAAGCCCGTAATCGCCGTTCCCAACAGCGCCGTCATCGACACGGGCGACCGTCAGGTGGTGTTCATCGACAAGGGCGACGGACGTTTCGAGCCGAAGGACGTAAAGTTCGGCGTCCGTGGTAACGACAGCACGGAAATCCGACAGGGCGTCGTCGCCGGCGACAAGGTCGTGGTGTCCGCCAACTTCCTGCTCGATGCCGAAAGCAATCTGAACTCGGCGCTCAGCGCCATGGCGATCGAGGAGGCAAAGCCATGATCTCACGCGTCATCTCTTGGTCCGCCCACAATCTTGTGCTGATCCTGGTCGGCGCAGCACTTGCCGTGGCTGGCGGCGTCTATGCACTGTCTATGCACTGCGCTCCCTGCCGCTCGACGCCATTCCAGACCTCTCCGACATCCAGGTCATCGTCTACACGGAATACCCCGGCCAGGCCCCGCAGGTGGTCGAGGATCAGGTCACCTACCCGCTGACGACGTCGATGCTGACGGTGCCGAAGTCCAAAGTCGTGCGCGGCTTTTCGTTCTTCGGCGTCTCCTTCGTCTACGTGATTTTTGAAGACGGCACTGATCCGTACTGGGCACGCAGCCGCGTGCTGGAATATCTCAACGCCGCGACAAGTCGTCTTCCGCAAGGCGTGACGCCCACGCTCGGTCCCGACGCGACGGGCGTCGGCTGGGTTTATCAATACGCGGTCGTCGCCAAGAACCTGACGCTCGCCGAGCTGCGGTCGCTGCAGGACTGGGTGATCCGCTTTGCCGTCTCCAAGTCCGAAGGCGTGTCGGAGGTCGCAAGCGTCGGCGGCTTCGTGAAGCAGTATTCCATCGTCGTAGATCCTTCGCGTCTCAAGGCGCAGGGCGTGTCGCTCAGCGATATCTCCAACGCCGTTCGCGCCAGCAACACGGACGTCGGCGGCCGCACCGTCGAATTGTCCGAATTCGAGTTCATGGTGCGCGGCCGGGGTTATCTCAAAGGCATTCCCGACATTGAGAACATTGTCCTGAAGACCCAGAACGGCACGCCGCTCCGTCTCGGCGACGTGGCCAAGGTCGAGCTAGTGCCGGACGAACGCCGCGGTATCACCGAATTGAACGGCGAAGGCGAAGTAGCGGGCGGCATCGTGCTGCAGCGGTTTGGATCGAATGCGCTCACGGTGATCGAAAATGCGAGGAAGAGCCTCGACGCCGTAAAAAGCAGCCTTCCGGCCGGCACCGAGATCATGCCGGTCTACGACCGCTCGACGCTGATCGAGTCGGCGATCGAGACCCTGAAGGGAACGCTGATCGAGGAATCGATCGTCGTGGCGCTGGTGACCATCGCCTTCTTGCTGCATGTCCGCAGCGCACTTGTCGCCATCGTCATGCTGCCCATCGGCATTCTGATCGCCTTCATCGCCATGAAGCTTCTCGGCATCGGCGCGAACATCATGAGTCTCGGCGGGATCGCGATTGCCATCGGCGCGATGATCGACGCGGCGATCGTCATGATCGAGAACGCCCACAAGCATCTCGAACGGGCGCCGCCGGACAAGCCGCGCACCGACATCCTCGTCGAGGCGGCGAGCGAGGTCGGTCCCGCGCTGTTCTTCAGCCTGCTGATCATCACGGTGTCGTTTCTGCCGATCTTCACGCTGGAATCCCAGGAAGGCCGGCTGTTCGGCCCCTCGCCTTTACAAAGACCTTCTCGATGGCGGCGGCCGCCTTCCTGTCGGTGACGCTTGTTCCGGCGTTGATGATCCTTTTCGTCCGGGGTCGCATCGTTCCTGAACACAGGAACCCGCTGAACCGGCTCCTGATCTGGATCTACCGGCCGGTGATCTCGGGCGTGCTCAAGATCAAGACCCTGACGATCCTGGCGGCTGTCGCGATCCTGGCGGTGACCGCATGGCCAGCTCAGCATATCGGCAGCGAGTTCATGCCCAGCCTCGACGAGGGCACCCTGATGTACATGCCGACGACCTTGCCTGGAATTTCCGTCACCAAGGCGGCCGAACTGATGCAAACGCAGGACCGCATCATCAAGTCGTTCCCCGAAGTCGAGAGCGTCTTCGGCAAGGCGGGCCGTGCGCTGACGGCCACCGACCCGGCGCCGACCGAAATGTTCGAGACGATCATCACGCTGAAGCCGAAGTCCGAGTGGCGGCCGGGCGTGACCACTGACAGCCTGAAACAGGAGATGGACGCCGCGTTGCAGTTTCCAGGCGTCTCGAACGCCTGGACGATGCCCATCCGCGCCCGCATCGACATGCTGTCGACCGGGATCAGGACGCCCATCGGCGTCAAGGTCTACGGCACCGATCTCGGGGAGATGGAAAAGATCGCCCGGCAGATCGAGACCGTGTTGAAGACGGTTCCCGGAACCTCGAGCGCCTATGCCGAGCGGGTGATCGGCGGTTATTACCTGGACATCGTTCCCGACCGCACCGCGCTTGGCCGTTACGGCCTGACCGTCAACGATGTGCAGGACGTCGTCGGCATGGCGCTCGGTTCGGAGGTTGTCACCCAGACGGTGGAAGGCCGAGAACGCTATGGCGTAGCGATAAGATATCCTCGATCGTCTCGAAGCGATCCGCAGTCCATCGCCAGGGACGTGCAGGTCTCGCTGCCTGGTGGCGGTACCGTCCCGCTCGGTGAAGTGGCGGACATCAAACTGGCTCGCGGCGCGACGACGATCCGCACCGAAAACGGCCAGCTCGCCGTCTACATCTTCGTTGACATCGCCAACCGCGATCTCGGCGGCTATGTCACCGAGGCCCAGCAGGCCGTGGCGAAGAGCGTGACGATGCCGGCCGGATATTCCGTCGCCTGGAGCGGCCAGTTCGAATATCTCCAACGAGCGAAGGCGCGGCTCGCCATCGTCGTCCCATTGACGCTGGCGCTGATCTTCCTGCTGCTCTATCTGAACTTCAAGCGACTGACCGAAACGATGATCGTCATGCTGTCGCTGCCGTTCGCACTCGTCGGCGGCATCTAGCTGATGTGGTGGATGGGGTTCAACGCCTCCGTCGCGGTCGCCGTCGGCTTCATCGCCCTTGCGGGCGTCGCGGCGGAGACCGGCGTGATCATGCTGATCTACCTCGACCACGCCATGAAGGAGCAGCGCGAAGCCTGCGAGAAGGAAGGCCGCTCCTTCTCAAAGCTGGATCTCAACCGGGCCATCATGGTCGGCGCAGTCGAGCGCGTCCGTCCGAAGTTGATGACGGTCGTCGCCATCATGGCGGGCCTCGTGCCGATCCTCTGGCGGACGGGAACCGGTTCGGAGATCATGCAGCGCATCGCCGTGCCGATGATCGGCGGCATGGTGTCGTCGACGCTGTTGACCTTGATCGTCATCCCGGCGGTCTATGGACTGGCCAAGGGATGGCGGCTTCCGGCGGCGTCCACGGAGAGTTGTTCGCCAAGGACGACGAGCTCAGTCTCGAGGCTGCTGAATGAAAGGAGGATGCGATGATGAACGATATGATGGGCGGCGGCATGATGTGGGGCATGGGTCTCGCGGGTCTACTCGGACTCGTCGTGGTCGTCCTCGTGATCGCCGCGCTGATCAAATATCTGTTCTACCGCTGAAGTCTTCGCCGCGTCGCTGGACGGTAGTTCCACGACGCGGGCGTCTGAAGCAGCGCGACGTTGCGACTCGTGCTTGAGGTATTTTAGCCTCATCTTCACTTCGGCCATGAGGCGCTGGTCGGCTCGCAGCTTGTCCCCCTGTTCCTCGCGGTCTTCGTCGCCGTGGGGATGAGCCTCTTCGCCTAGAACTCCGTGACGCGGTAGACCGCTGAGAAGTGCCGGACAGAGTTCAGCCGGGATAGGGAGGACGGCCCCTTCCCTCTTCATCGCGTTCCGCTCGGGACCCGCCACGACCTGAGACGCGATCCATTCGACTTTGAAAGGTCTGCCTTCGCGGCCAGCTTCGACCACGCCAGCGGCCAGGCTTTAACGTCGTGCCGTTCCAGTCAATGCCCCAGTCGATCTCGCCGCTCCCACAGTCGAAGATTTCCGTGCGGTTCGCGCCCTCCAACGCGATGCTATATGTCGTCAGGCTTACCAAAACGTCGGAGCGCGCGTAGTTCAGGTAGAGTATCGCGGTCGCCGAGGAACTGCAGCTTGCCGTAGTCGCCTCCGGCGACGTCGAAGCCTTCCGGGATGATGAAGGAGAAGTTCGCGCCGAAATGCCTTTCCGTGAACGCGCGGCCCACGCTCAGCAAATCGTCCGAGGTGATCGAGCCAATCGATCACATGCTGAAGCGCTGGGATGGTTTTACCCGTTTCCTCGAAGATGGACGGATTTGTCTGACGAACAATGCGGCCGAGCGCACGCTGAGAGGAATTGCCCTCGGGCGTCGAAACTGGACCTTCGCCGGTTCCCAGCGTGGGGCCAATCGAGCCGCAATAATGCTCTCCGTCATCACGATCTGTCGTCTCAACGACGTCGACCCAAACGCGTGGCTCGCCGATGTGTCCGCCCGCATCGTCGATCTTCCCGCCTCTCGCCTGCACGAACTGCTGCCTTGGCGATGGAAGACACACAAAGGGACGGCTATTGCGGCGCCCGCGTAAACAGCTCCCGGAACAATGCTTCCGAACGCTCCAAACCTTCATCGGTCAGGATCAATGACTTCAACTTGTTGACTGGGTCGCCGATCCGTCGTTGCCCAGTCGAACCCCTTCCAGGCATAACGCTCGTTATGCAGCGTCAGCCATAACAGCGTCAAAACGGCATCGTCGATCTTGTCCTCATCGATCTCCATGAACCGACGTTACCACGCGCGGCGCCCAAAATCCCGCGGTCCTGCTCGGATGGATACCCTGCATATGATGTTGCAAAGCAGCAGAAATAATGGATGACAACCGATAGGGCTGCCGGCTGGTCTGCAAGGGTATCGCCCGGTCACGTGTCAGCCAGCCCCGATGTCGGGCTGAACAGTGTGAGAATGTGGCTCCGTATGCTGGAACCTGAGGTCAAAAGGAGGGACCTCGCCCTCTCCGCATCGTCCCGGCCCTCCTGAAACGCCGCCATCATCTCCGTCAACAAAGAACTTGGCAATGTGACAATATGTCCGTCCGATCAACTCCATCAACTCTCAGTGGGAATCAACAATCGCGAACTTCTTTCTCGCGAGTGCGGGATAGTAGCCCTGTCTTCATCGCCGGTTCGGGCAGATCCGGTTCCATCTCATCCTCGACAAGGCTGGCATTCGCTTGCAAATGCAGGCCCATTACGGCCACGAGGAGGAAAAACCAGACGAAGCCCGCGCTGAGGAAGAACAGCGTTTCC
Source organism: Agrobacterium sp. NPDC090283 (assembly GCF_044769685.1). Taxonomy (NCBI): domain Bacteria; kingdom Pseudomonadati; phylum Pseudomonadota; class Alphaproteobacteria; order Hyphomicrobiales; family Rhizobiaceae; genus Agrobacterium; species Agrobacterium sp. NPDC090283. The sequence continues at coordinate 44,320 of NZ_JBIVYG010000002.1, forward strand.
AGAAAACCGTAGAGCAGCACGTAAAGCCACACGCCGACGTAAAGCCGCGTCAATGGACTGTTGCGCGTGGCCTCGTTCATTCTGCCGAGATAATGCAGCGGCAAGAGATAAATCCATACCAACACCAGAACCAGTCCCGGTACGCCCCCCGCAAGCAACAGGTCGAAATAGCCACTATGGGAAGCCGGCGCGGTCGTCGCCCAACTATTGTTCTCGGTGAAGCTGGACATCAGGGTGTCGCTGCGCCAAAAGGCCTGGTAACCATATCCGAGGATTGGGCTTTGGCGAATATAGTCGATGGCCACGGTCCAAATATCGGTTCTGCCGGTAAAGCTGGCGTCGATACCTATTCTCGTCAGCATCTGTGAAAACACAGGCTCCACTGTGGTGCCAACAGTCACAACAGTGAAGACCAGCAGAAGCACGGTCACCACCATATAGCGCCAGCCGGGCCAGCCGACGATGAACCAGCCCGTTGCGATGATGATCGGCACCAGCCCGAGTACGGTCTTGCCGCCTGATTTTATCAGAAAGAACATTGATAGCAGCAGCACCAGCAGGCCGCCGATGAAGGACCAGCGCTTGCAGAGATAAATCGCAACGATGATCAACACTGCCATGACCGAGGCAGCCTCGTTCTTGTGCTGGAAGACCCCGCGCCAGTTACCCGCAAGAAGGGGCTCAAGCGCATCGCTCGCCTGGTGGATCGACCGTGACGGCAGGACGATGACGCCGAAATAGCACAGGAAAAGGATAATCATCGCGCAGCTGGCAAGCAGCGTGGCGAAATGCCGTTCCGTGCGCGGCAATTGCAAAAAGCAACCGGCAAGCACGCAGATGATGGCGCACATGACGAGCCGCCGCAGCGAAAACATCGGCGCCTCCCCCACGACAGAGGTGAAGATATACCAGCCGAAAATCGCCGCCATCAGCAGACGCGGCGTGAAGACGATGGAGAAAGACCGTTCCTTCACCATGAACACCATGAAACTGAAAAGCAGGATGATCGCGGTGAGCTGGTTCAGCAGGTTGGACCCCTCCGCCATGGCGGAGCCCTGATAGGTCGACGAGAGCGAAATATAGGGCGAGAAACCGACCGTAAAATAAAGGAACGTCACATAAAACAGTGTATTCCGCCAATTTCCATGCGTCTGTTCTTCGTGCGCTGCATCCATAAGGGGATCTTCTCTGCCATTTTTCCCATGTGTACCCGATGCTTCATTCCGGTGACATCAATATCCCGAGAAAACCCTATTTTTTAGTTATTCCGAATGCACGGATGAATAGCAATTCCGTTATGAAGGAAAGAGGCTTAAGCGGAGAAACAAATGCTTTTCTGCAATCAAACAGTGTGCAGATTCTGGTTCGGGTTAGATTCTTTCGCCATCTCGATAAAGTAGTGCCTTTTCGACGAATCCCCAACTCCGCACTTGACGAGAAGATGCCAGTTCAGGTTTATTGGCATTCAACTATAAGCTGTCTTTTTTTGGGGGTGTCGTGAGGGGTTCTTTACTGACCTGGCTACTTGCCATGATTTTGTATGCTGCTGGCTCTCCAGCTCACGCTGTAAGTGTAGACTGCGGAGAGAACCAGTCATTTACGGCTGGGCTCGGAGGCTGGGGACCATGGTGGAGCGGGTCGACTCCGGTCGTGGATACGTCCGTCGGCCGTACGGATTCGCGATCCCTGCGTTTGCAGGGCAGTCCCGGCACGGCAACCAGGTACATATTCCCCACCGAATGCCCGCTCGGCATAGCTTATGTGAATTATTGGGTGCGCACCCAAACGGGTGGCGCTCGTATTTATACAAAGCTCGTTGATCAGTTGACCGACGCCGTCCTGTACGATTCGGTCAACGCCGGACCGACCGTTGTGGGGACGACTTGGACAAGGATTTCGATTCCCGTCATGATCACCAATGAGACGCTCATTGGCATTACCGCCGAGCCGGTTTCGCCGGCAACCGACACAACAGTTTATATTGATGATGTCGTCGTTGCGAACGATGCCTGCGCAAACCAGTCTTTCACGCAAGACACGGGCGGGTTTGTGGTTTGGTGGAGCGGCAATGCGGTGGCCACAACCTCCCCCGGACGGACAGATGACTGGTCGCTCAAGCTGAGCGGTTCTCCATATGGCACCGCCAAGCGAGATATAAGCCCCGGCGAATGCCCTCAGCCATTAACCCGAGTTGCTTATTATGTCCGAGCGGAGACGGGAAGCGCTCTTGTTCACACGAAACTGGTCGATCAGGTAACCGACGAAACACTATGGGATACCAACACCGGCCCGATTGCCGTTTCATCAACGGCCTGGACGCGCGTCGTTATTGACGTTCCCATGCCGAATACAACATTGATCGGCATTACGGCCGAAAGACAGGATGGCGGTGCGGTCTCGGTGCTGGTCGATGATGTCATGCTGAATCCAGGCGTCGCCGCTTCTCCCCCAACGCAGCCAGACAATGTACCTGTTCCAGTCCGAGATGGTTGGGCTCTGACTTTTTCGGATGAATTCTCGAATGGTACACTTGATCCCGCAAAGTGGGTGGCAATCACCACCGGCCCGACATACGGGTCAAGCACGGAGGGTTTTGGCGAGACCTGGGGAACGGAGTGCTATGATGCCTCGCAAGTAGCGATCCAAAACGGCTCGCTGCAATTGACCGCAAAACAGCAGTCCGTGAGCTGCCTGGGGGTCACCAAATCGTGGCTCAGCGGACTTGTCATCTCGAAAGATCGCTTTTCGCAGGCTTTTGGCCGTCTGGAGGCACGGATCAGAATGCCAGTCGCAAGGGGATCCTGGCCAGCATTCTGGATGATGCCGCAGTTGCAAAAGAACTGGGGAACTTGCGGCATGTACTGGCCCTGCGGCGGCGAAATCGACATTCTTGAATACGTGGGGCAACTCAACTCGACGACCAATACCACTGAAGACAAAACAGTGCACAGTACTTTGCACTGGGGTACATCGACTGGTGGGCATACACAGGACTCCGGTTCGGCAAACGTTATCCCCAGCGTCGACCGTTGGACGGTATACGCCGCCGAATGGGATATGACAGGAATCTCGTTCTTCATCGATGACAACTTTGTCAAGAAGATCACATTTCCCCTTCCCAATAGCTCAGGACTTTACGCCGGAGCAGAACCATTCGATGTTCCGTTCTACTTCATCCTGAACCAGTCAGTGGGAGGCGTTTGGCCAGGGACGCCAGACCCGGCAGATTATCCCAACACTGTCAAAATCGACTACGTTGCGGCATATAAACGTCCGTAACCAGGGCATTTACTAAATTACACATGAGATGGCTGCTTCTGGCAGGAATAATTCTGGTGATCTGGCTCTTCAGATTTTAGGTATTTTTTGAACGTATACCTCATCAATTCTTGCAAGCATCGTAATCAGGAGAGTTCGGCAGCTTTTTCGAGTTGGCGCGACTCGCTGCCTCTGTCAGCATTTGAGGCGAAGGACGTGAACGGTTGAGTACTTCAGGAGCGGCAATGCAAAAGGTTTATTCCATCCAGTTTCTGAGGGCGCTCGCGGCGTTTTCGGTCCTGCTGTTTCATATAGTCGGTGACCCATTTACGATTGGCGCGGCGGGTGTGGATGTCTTTTTTGTCATCTCCGGCCTCATCATGGGTTCTTTCGCGACGGCGGCGGGACCGGGGGCGTTTTTATATCACAGGCTGGTCCGTATTGTGCCCTTATACTGGGCCGTGACCTTGGTGATGTGCGCCGGTGCGATGGCGGGCGTTTTTTCCACCTTTACCTTTACCCTCGAGCATTTATGGAAATCGTTACTTTTTATTCCCTATGCAGGCGACAACGGCGAAGTAGCTCCCCTTTTGGTTGTGGGCTGGACCCTTAATATGGAAATGTTCTTCTATATTGTCTTCGCGCTTGGACTTGCCTGGCGCGCGCCGCTGGCCGTAACGGTCGGCATCCTGTCCGTCATGGCCCTGGCGGGACAGGTTTTACCCACACAATCCCCGTTCATACAAACCTGGACCTCGCCGCTCTTGCTGGAGTTCCTTGGCGGGCTTCTGCTGTCGCGCTTTATGTTCCAGGGTGGACAAGCGGGTATCGCCGCGCTTGTCATATCACTGACGGGTTTTGTTGCCGCGGCCATGATAAGCGAGCAATCTGGAATGCTGCGCCTGATAACATGGGGCGTACCTGCCTTTTTCCTTGTGGCCGGATGCGTGTGGCTCGAAAATGCCGGATTATGGCCGAGACGTCTGCTGAAACCAATCGAGATTATCGGGGACTCATCCTACGCCCTCTATCTTCTGCATGGCCTGGTGATCTCAATCATTCATAAGATATTGGCGCCCGGTATTCTCGCAGGAGCGGTCATCATCGTCGTTGCACTGGCCGTGTCGGTCTTCGCGCATTTCCTGTTCGAGAAACCGCTTATCAAGCTTTTCAGACGCAAGGGTAGCGCCGTGCCGCGCCAACGGGACCATGCCGTATCGATGCGCTGATAAGGATTGGTCGATCACTCCGCGTATCGGGGCGCTGATGGCGTGATGGGACAACGTCTTCGGTGCACGAAGGACCACGCACTCCATAACGTTCACATAGAATGCGGCGAGGGTTTCAACATTTCTGGCGACCAAATTGATATGGGAAAGCCTCATGCTGTTTCGCGTCCTCGTTTCTGAGGCGAGCATATCAGGTTTATTGAACGTGATGAAAGAAGTCCGCAAAGACCGGCGACAGTCGTGCTCCAAAGCGCCAACTGCAGACTTTAGCCGTTTGTCGGCGTAGAATTCCATGGCACCAGCACGTCGATCTGGCGCTGCCTGTGGCCATGAAGACACGGGGACATAATGAGAAGGCATTAGCCCCAACACACCAAAGAGCTATCCAACCTGGCTTGAAGCCGCAATCACGATAACGCAACGAACGGCACGAGCGCACTCCTACTGCGGTGATGAAACACTGCGCTGATTGCTGAACACCGAGTGCAACAGGGAACGATTGGCCGAATGGGAGGTCAATGAAACCAGTTTCATGCTTAACGAATATCTACCGAAGGACGCCAAAATTTGACGCCCTAAGAACGTCTCGCGAGGAAATCGACAGCGTCAGCTTTTGTGCGATCAAACTTCACACGGAGCTCGTAGACACCCGTATCATCTTGAATCTCTTGAGGTCCAGAATCGCGAGCGGCATCGAGAAGTCGTACAAAATTCCCTTGCGCGTCTTTGACGGTCCACGTTTTTCGAGATTCCATCGAGCCTCTCCAAGGATTCGCGGCTTAAACACTTAGCAAATGCCGACGCCTTAGCCTAGGACCAAATCGGTCCGACTAGTGAGACGCGGCTACTTCCATGAACGCCATCATACTCGACACCAACATTATAAGCATTGCGCACCTTAAGGAGCCGCCGAAATGGCTCTTGAACTGGTTTGCTTCGCTTGAGGCTGAATCGATCGTGATCCCCTGGATCGTCCTGTATGAGACGGAGTACGGGATTCGTTACGTCGAGAGGACAAACCCTTCAAAGGCCGCGGACGTTCTTGAGTGGTTCGAGAAGTTTTTGGACCAAAGGCTGATGGTGCTGGACATGAACGTCGCCGGCGCACGGCTCCTTGGCCAGATGGCTGCCTGCTCGCATCTGAGGAACTTGTTCGAGACGCAGCCACGGACTAATCGCTGGGGCGACGAGTTGAAGAACGACAAGATCAGGCTTGGCGGCGATGTCATGATCGCGGCAATGGCGATCGCACACCAGATACCGATCGCTTCGCTCAATGTCAGAGATTTCGTACATATCGATCGACACTTCTCAATACCGGGTTTATTCGATCCTTCGATCGACCATTGGGTAATCGATCCCCCGGTAGGATGGGGAATGACGTCGAATGCCAATGACGATAGCCCGGCGCCGTTCTCTCGACTTAACTTATCGCATAGAGCGCTATAACGACCCTCGGCGCGACAGGGGGCAGGATATTTGCGCAATTATGTAGAATCTACCACCAGACTCTCGTTCCATGAACAGATAGTCTGGAAGCGTAGCTTTTAAGCGTGAAGGTGTGGCGAAAGGAGGAAGTGGTGGTTGCCCCAATATTTCTACCCTCCGGAGGACCTCCAGGTCATCGGAAAGGAAATTCCAGACACGGCAGGCACGTTGATATTATTGGGATCTTCCATGTTCAGAGCCTTCATTGAGGACAATACGAGAGCGTTCGCCGATCAGGCGTTGGGTTGCCGCAGCTCTATTCGTATCAATCTGAACATGGGGCAGACGTAGCAGATCGGAAGGAGAGAGTCGATCACTGGCATGCATCCTGGTTAACAGGGCCTCGTAAGTACTTGCGTCCTCCATCTCATCTATTCTTTAACGATTATTCAGGATTGAGTTCTACAGCTACGAATTCAACCTTTCAGTCGTCATCGATCGAGATTTGCGTGCGACACCCTGACAAGATCATCCATATGGGTACCGAATACTCCTTGGCGCACCTGAAGGAGTTTGTTGAATTTTTCGACTGGAAGCTGTCGGATGGACGCCAGGTCACCTTCCGTATGGCGGTGCGGTTCGCTGATCATTGTTACACAGACGAGAGACTACCTGTTGTGGACGGGTGCTACACGGTGCCGGGGAAACAGAAGCCGCGTGTATTCTGCACCGACCGCCACGTGCGTTCCTTCCAGGTTCCAGCCATACTACGTGATCTGTTTTTGAAACCTGGACAGACCATCAGTATGACGATGGAAAACAATTGGGCGACATTCTGCCTACAGATGAAACCAGCCATCCCCCGCGGAAAGCGGTATTATGTGTTCTTTCGCGTCCAGTTCTTGGGAGAGAATCCCAACACCGATCCGCTCGCAATGGACCTTTACATCGAAAGCGCCTATGTCAAGGACGTGCAGGTCCGGTTCCGACGGCTGGCACCGTTTGGCCGGATCGTGGAAGAAGCTGTGTTTGGAAAGCAATAGAGCGGCCGAAGCCGCTCTATTGTATTACTCGACCAACCAAACCTTTCGGTCCACCGGCGTAACCGTGTGACTGGATTTCTCCAGCGGGCTAGCGCTATCCGTGTTAATCACGTCAGCCGACCAGTCGCTAGCTGCGCTGCGGCATTTCAGCCCAAGCGCTCGAAGTACAACTAACTTATATCGAGTAGGTTCCCTTCCCGCAAGCAGATTTTTGCCCCTCCCCGTGTCGACGGATGGTCGCAGCGAATTTCTGCTTGGTGGTGGATCCTACATAGGCCGGATCGATCTCTCAAGCCGGCGACGCTTCTCGTTTTCTCGTCATCTTCCCAGCAGCTCCGTCGCACACCTTAAGAAACGGCGCCCACGCAATTCGTTCATTCCGGCCACCGCGGCTCCAACGCGTTGGGCAAATGCAACCATGCATTCGAATCCTTGAGATGGTCACATCACTTTCCACCGTGTCAAACCGAAACCTACAACTTGAACTTTTCCTTTTGCGGAAGGGCAATTCGCATGTCGTAAGACGTCATCAACACGGAGACGGAAATGACGGCAGCACTCAATCAGAAAACTAAAGACAGCATCGAGAGCAAAGAAGCGGCGGCCAGGCTAAAGCGATTGGCGTCCTTCAAAAACTCGCTGCTCACGGGACGTTCAAAGATCACTGAGTGTTTGGTCAAGATGGGTGAGCTTGCTGATCTCGTTAAGGCAGATCAGCACTGGACCGATGAACGAACCAAGGAATGGTTAAAATCAGAGATTGGCATGTCCCCTCGCGAAGCTGCTACCGCTGTCGCTTTGAAGGCGTCGTTGAGCGACAGAGCTGAGTTGATCGTGAAAGCTGGGCTGCAGCCCGATGTCATTGATCGCTTGATCGACAGTGATGCCTCGACCAGGACTGACTTCCTCTTACGCCTGCAATCGGGATGCCTCGTTGACGCCGACCTTGCCCAAAAACTCGATCGGGAAGCCGTGTTTTCACAACTTCCTGCCGAGGAAGCCAGTGCTGTTCGACGTACAGAAGCTCTTGAAACAGCCGCAGAAAAGGCCGGCCCGAGCCTGAAAGCCGCGCTGGAGGAAGAAGCGTCGAGGCTCCTGATCGCTCTCGACCAAGTCGAAGCATCTCTTCCGTCTATCGAGTGTGAAGAAACAGGTGCGAAATCTCACCTCTTGAGCTCCGTCCAATCCAGCGCAAAGGTACTTCGAATCCTTTTCCAGATTCTCTTCGGAGACCAGCATCCTGGCTTGGATAGCTTGATCGACGTGTCTCTTCGCGACGACGTCGAGGCCTCATTGGCGTTTTCCTGGTACGCGCTGCAGAAACTGGAGACTGAATCGTTGTATCGTGAGGATGTTGAGCGGTCCGGCAATCGCCTCCGAAACGTTCGTCCCGCTATCGAATTTCTTGCAGGCGTCCGCCCCGTCGCTGTTCCGCTAGCGACCGACAGGACGCCTGTCTTTGCTGCTGACTCTAGTTCGACCTTCATCGATTTTGGCGCAGGGATTGGCAGCGCGGCACTCGGATTGCACAGCGCGGGGTATAGAGCCCTGGCCTTGTACGAAAGCTGGCTAAGGGCATTCGAGACCGTGAGCATCAATAGACCTTCGTGGCGGATCCAGTCGGAGCCCGCTGCATGGCAACTAAAGCAATTAGCCAACCAGGACGTCGATTTGGTTACGTGCGGCCCACCGTTACGGACATTTTCGGAACCTAAAGGTTACCACTTCTCGATCTATCGGCGCGCTCTCGCCGCCATTGCCGCAGTACACCCTAAGGCCTTTTTCTTCGAGGTGCATCCTTCGATGTTTGAGGAAACATCCATGCTCTGCCGCGGTAGTATCGAGCGCGATTTTTCGGATGAAGGATTCGACGTGAAGTGGCACAGCTTGGATACCGCTCACTTCGGGATCGCCCAGTCCCGTCCGATCGGCGTCATAATCGGGGTGCGCAAAGGTTTCCAGAAGCCCATCCTTCCAGCGCTCGCCGACGGACGGCGTCGCTTTCTCCCTGAAATGATCGGCGATCTCGTCGCACACGAGGCCGCCCGCATTTTCGGTCCGGCGGTTGGTGACGAACGCTATTCCGAGTGGCAGACACTTTGCGCCGGACAGGCCGCGCCACCATTCTTCAAGGGCAAGAAGGACGAAAGGAACAGCGAGGAATGGGCTAAATTGGGGCTGGGCTTCGAAAGCGACCCTCGAACCAAAGCGGGCGAGCTCTTTCCTCTGACCATCAAGATGATTCAAAAGATTCAGGGACATCCCCGCGGCTGGATACTTCAAGGCGCGCCAGTGGATCAGGAGCTTAACGGTACCGCGTCCATGCCGCCTGTGGTCGCCAAAATACTCGGACTAGCAATCCACTCAGCGTTGAGCGGCCAGCAGGTTGACTTTGCGGCGGCCCTGAATGAACCACTGCTTCCCCAGATACCAGCCGGTTATAAACTCGGAAACGCATACTTTGGAGACCGACCTCGGTTAGTCCCAATAAAACCACGCAGGCTACGCCGTGCTACCACGCACCCTGCGATTTCGATGAGAGAGAATTGGGCGAGGGATTTCAACCTCCCCAACCCATATGGTTCCAAAGACGATGACGATGATTAAAGCCCCAGAGAGGCGATCAGCGCGGCACGCTCGATTTCCAAAAACTTGGAGATCAATAACAGATCGACGCCCAGTCGTTCATACTTTAGTACGTCGCCTGCGAACTCTCCGTCGATCGAAAGCACCACCTTCTGCTCAACCCACGGATAGGTAAGCACGAACTGGTGATCCCCGAACTCGAAGCTCAAGGATTCGCCTGTCTGATCGCGACTGCAGATAACCTCTTCGATATCGTGAGCGTGGAAGGTCCGGTTGAGTTCCTCCCAACCTTGGATCAGGTACGAATTATCGACCACGAACGGCAAATTTTCGGCAAACGGGCGGAGGTCATATTCGCGAAGGTCCGTCGCAATGCAATTCAAGACCGCTTCTTTGCCGCCAGGGATCGGTCCGCTGCCTATCCCATGAGACCTGTAGGCATGCCAGCCGTTGGTTCCGATCTCGATAATATGAAAGTCCTGGATCGCGCCGTAGGCGTCTTCCCACTCGGCTTCCGCCTTCTTCGTTTCGTACTCGTTGGGGAACATGAGCATCACGGGTGATCGCCAGTCCCCCTCACCAGGACGATGGAACGACAATCGGTAGAACGACCCGTATTCATCTCGCACCGGCTTCAATCGCAACACTTTCAGCAGTGGCCGGAGTGCATCCTCAATCTCTTGGAATCTATTCTCTGCATACATAGCAGGGCCCTCGTCTGGTTTCGTCACTCCAGAATCCTGGTCGCGACTCCTGCATGTGACCAATGACAAAAGCGTCGGGCGGAGGCTCATTCACCGCCATGCCCCGGCGCCGACCTTGCTTACCGTCGACAACCAGGTTCCCAACCCACCGCACCGCAGCGTTAACCATAGTTAAAATTTTACTAAAATACGGACATTGACGCCCGAGGCTCTCGGCGTCCTTATATGCGCGAGTTCTTGAACACACGGATGCTTCCGATGAAGATAGCGCGAATACATCGCCCGTTTCGGGCCATAGGCTCACAAGCCAACTGATCGCGCGGTCGGGTCGAGAGACCCTGAACCAAAAGCTCGCGGAAGCGGAAACATTGATCTCCAATATCTACGCGAAAAAGAACAAAACCAGAAACAAGCATGGATTCGCGAGATCGGTGAAACTGTGGCGTCACCTAGTGCCACAGGTCGGAACAGCCTGATTTTGCTGGCTTTTCCCCTGTAGACGAATAACCAAACGCACTGCTACCAATCCCCCGACGCAGAGCAGGACGCTCATCGCGGTTTGTAAGGAGTACGCAGATGAAGACGTTCGACATCACGGAACTGGACACCGTTGCTCAGCTTGAAGGTGGCGCGCCTCTCGTCGCGGATTCTCGCAATCCGAAATTTGCCAATGCGATTATCGCTCATGAACGGGCTGCAAAAGCCGGGCGAATAGTCGGCACGGTCTCCCGCGCCACCGCCCGGTAGTCCGCTTCCCCTCTAACTGTTTCCGAACCCAATCCTTCAAGGAGAACTGCCGTGTCGCAGAACGAACACGCATGCCCTTCGTCGTGCCCTCCGATCAAAAACGGTCTGCTCTCGACGACCATTCTGAATTCCCCTCTTTCTCTGACGGAGAACCTGATGCGTAAGGCTAAGGCCGCGCTAAAGCGCGTGCTCTACACTCGTGCCGGTGTCACGATCGACAACACCATTCCCGAGGAAACCACGTACCTCGTACCCGACAGCAACCACTTTGGCGTCATTCAGATGCCGAAGAATGGCTCTTCCACCGGCGAGGTCTGGATCGAGCCGGGCATGTCGACCGGCACGCGTGACGTCGACTTCAAGAGTATCGCAAGCTTCCGCGGCGCTCTTCACTACGCGGATTTCAATCGTCAACTCGTGATGGAAAGCACGATCGAAGGCCGCTTTATCATGATCGCGATGACCCGACCGGACATCACGGAGATTCGCGATCAGTGGCCCGTCGTCGAGTATGTCGACAAGTCCGGCGAGGTACATAGTACGACGTTCGACTTCTGGATTCGCCTCGTCGACGGAACGCGCGTGGCCGTCGCCGTCAAGCCTGCGCGCAAGGTGCGTAGCTCGGGCATCCTGGAGGTGCTGAAGAACGTCCAGGACCAGGGCGTCGGCGGCTTCGCAGACCGGGTGGCGCTGGTGACCGAAGTCTACGCCAATCACGACGCCGCGTACAACGCGGGCTGGAAACTGCATGCCCGCCGCATGCGCAACCAGTTCCAGTACCTGGAAGCGCTCGATTTTATCTCGGACGTCCAAGGCTCCGTACGCTTCAACGACCTTTTGCAGGACGCGAGCAGCCCGGCCGGACGCCGCGTCGCGATCTGGAACCTTCTCGACGAGGGCCTGCTGGTCCCCGACGCGACCGGTCGCATCGACGATCTTTCCTTCCTTCATCGCGCAACGAGCAACTGAGAGGAGCTCCCGATGACCGCAATCGCATTCCCGCCCACCGCCGGAAATGGCGCTGTCATGACCAAATCGAACGTCGCATACGCGGAGTCCCGCCGCCGAGGCGTCCCCAAAGGACAGGAGAATATGTCCATGCCCACGTACAGGCCAGCCCCCGCCGATACCGTTCACAAAGCCACAGTCAACGTCATGATCGAACAAATGCGCGGCGTCCAGGCGAACGCGATCACCAAGGTGTCCTTCGACCGCGGCATCAAGATTCTCGCACAGACCTGCCGCGTCTACCTCTCGGTCGAGCGGGCGGTGATGGACGATCTAGCGCGTCCCAAGGGCTTCCGCTGCAACGAGCTCCTCGAAGACTTCCTGAAGCAGGTCAAGAAGATGCTCGCGACGGCCGGCATCTCGACGATCGACCAGGACCTTCCCGGTCCTCACGGTTTTCGCCGCGCTCTGCGCGACTACCAGCGTGCCCGCACGATGGCGGTCAAGTTCCTCGCCTCTGCCACGCACGCCAACTGATCGAAAGGAGATCAGACATGACGTTTTTCCCCCGCAAGTTCCCCGGTAGCGTTCCCACCTATGTGTTCGCGCCGACCGCCCTCATCGTCATCGACAAGACAGAATACCGTGCGCTCGAGACGTCCGACATCGGTCACGTCTTCAAGCCGCTCAAGTATCCTGAGCGTCGCGAGTTCTTCTCGCACGTCCAGGTGTTCGACCTGCTCAACACCGGTCGCCTCGACTTCGACCAGGAATACTTCGTCGAAGGTCGCGCCAAGTCTCGTGTGCGTTTCGAGGAGACACGCGTCATCGATCTTCCCGACGACGAGACGGCGCGTGTCACCGCATATGGCGCCGCCTGCGAAATCTTCCTTCGCATGAAGGAGGAGGCCCGCCGTGATCGCACGCTTCTCCGCGTGTCGCTTACGGATGCGTCTCTTGACCGCCTCCTTCCGCTGATCGAGGCCGAAGTCAATGGCAAGAAGCGCGCTGGCACCATCGTCTTTGTCAAGATGCCGGGCAATCGTCAGTTCCGCCGCATCCTTCATCGCTTTATCGAAGGCGGCTACGACGTGATGGCTCTCGTCAAACGCTGCAGCGGCTCCAAGGGCCGTCCGAGCGTGCATGCTGCCGCGGACCTTCTGGTTTGGATGGAAGCCGCGGCGATGTATGCCGATCCCCGCAAGCCGTCGATGGCAGTACTCTATCGCGAGCTGGAGGCGAAGATTGTCGAGTTGAACAAGACCGGCTCGTGCAACAACCTGCTTCCGCACAAGATGCCGAGTCGCAAGGTGTTCGAGAAGCTCATCAAGGACCTCGACGGCTTCTGGGTCTGCGAGCGTCGCGAGGGCGAGGAGGCTGCCAAGCGCAAGTTCTTCATCAGCTCCGGCGGCGTTGATGTCCAGCGTCCGGGTCAGCGCGTCGAGATGGACGAGTGGACTGTCGACCTTCTGACGTGGATCTTGTGGATTGGCATGTATGACAAGCTCTCCGACGATCAGCGCAAGAAGCTGAAGTCGATCCGCTTGCGCGTCATTGTCGCGATCGACGTCGCGACCCGCTGCATCCTGGCGCTTCGCTTCGTGCAGGGAGCGGCCGACGCCCAGAATGCGATCGACGCGATCGAGATGATCGTGACCAACAAAGCTCATCTTGCTCGTCTTTCGGGTTCGACTTCCCTGTGGCCCTACCACCTCACCCCCGAGCTTCTGGTGACTGACAACGGCGGATCGTTCAACAACCATCGCGTCCGTGCAGTCACCCGCTCCATGGGGATGACGCATATGTTCCCGCAGGCGGGCCGTCCGCAAATGCGCGGTACCATCGAGTCGGTGTTGAAGACGTTTTCGAAGCAGTTCCTCTACTGGTTCGAAGGGCAGACCTTCGGAGACATCTTTGAGAAGGGCGATCTCGACCCGTCGAAGCGCGTCACCCTTTCCATGGATGAGCTGAACCGCCTTCTCGGGCAGGCCGTCATCGACATCTATCATCACGTTCCGCACGAGGGCCTGTGCGGGGAGACCCCGCATAACGCGTGGATGCGCCTTAGCCGCCTCTACGGCGTCATGCCTCCCCCGCCAGCGCGCATCCGCCGTCACATCTTCGGCGCGAAGGTGACCCGTATCATCACGGACCACGGCGTCGAAATCTTCGGCATCTACTACCAGTCGCGCGAGCTTCAGGAGATGCGCATGAAGACGAAGTCAACCGTCGACATCCGCGTCGATCCATACGACCTGAAGACCATCAGCGTCTGGAACGGCATCGGCTGGCTGAGCGTAGATGCGACCGCGGCGATCCCGGCCGATCTCTCGATCTGGGAATGGACGGGTGCGATGCGCGAGGTCGCGCTGGAAAACGCCCAGAACCGCAAGCGTCATCTTTCGACGATGCTGGATGCCGTGAACCGCCTCCGTCTTTCCGGCGACGCGGCCCGCGCACGAGCAAACCTGGCAACGGTCTCGATGTCCGCTGAAAAGATGCTCGACCTCCAGACGCGCTACTTCGACGCCGTAACGCTGATCGACGACATGGAGGAGCGCGATCCTACGCTCGTGCCGTTGCTGGTCGCCGAAGATCCGCTCGCCCACGGCATCGAAGGCGTCAACGACGAACTTATCCAGATCGACGAAGAAACGGGTGCCACAAGCTTTGCGATGCCCGCCCCTATCGCGGCCCCGCCGACCTCGACCTCCATCAATTCCGCCGACGACATTCAGCTCTAAGGAAGGCACAGTCATGACACAGTTCAACGCCAAGACTTTCTTCAACAAGGCCGCCTCGCGTCTGCTTGCGAGGCTGAGACCGGAGGCCGCCAAACGCGCTAAGAAGCGTGGCGGCCTCTATTCCGCCTACATCAAATCCGACCGGCACACGCGCATCGAGCGCGCCGTGTCGAAGATCGTCGAGAATGCGGCGGCCTCGGCGGAGGGCACCTCCGGCCGCCGACGAGCACTCTTCGTGATCGGAGAGAGCGGTTCCGGTAAGTCGACCGCTCTTCAAAACACCCTGCTTGCCCGCCCCGAACTTCAGCCGTACCAGAACGAAGACGGCGAGTGGATTTTCCCTCTCGTACACTTCGACATGCCGAAGCCTTTGAAGGTGCGTCTCTTCGCGAGGAAGATCATCGAAGCGGCTGGCTACCCGCTCATCCATAGCGACCGAATGCCGGAGTACGAACTCTTCGAACTCGCCAAACGCGTTCTGAAGGAACGGTCGGTCCTGATCCTCTTCATCGACGAGGCGCAGCACGCTCTGAAGGAGACCGACAAGGAAACGATCCGAAACCTTGCGGACATTATCAAAAGCTTGCTCCAGATCGACGACTGGCCTCTGCATCTCGTCCTGGCCGGCGTTCCTGCGCTGGCCAAGTTCATCCAGCACGAACCTCAGCTTCGTAACCGCAGCCTTGTCGTGGAACTGGAGCCGGTCACGTTTCCCGCCGACATGGAACGCATCCGCAAAGTCGCAGAGGGCATCATCGTGGGTCATGCCAAGTTGAAGGTCGACGTCGAGCTTTTGGTCGACGTGGGGGACACCAAGACTGGCAAGGAACGCAAGGCGCTGAAGGAAGACTTTGTGCATCGGCTCATCCACGCTTCCGAAGGCGGTTTTGGTACGATCATCGACGTGGTCAGGATGGCATGCGACTTCGCGATCGAGGCCGACCGCGACGTAGTAGGCCTGGAGGACTTTGTTGGCTGCTACCAGTTCCTCACCGGCTGCCAGCCACGGCACAACATCTTTCAAGCTGCGGATTGGCAAGGCCTCACGCCGGTCGTGCCGCTTGCCGAACTCGTGTCGCGCCAGGAACTTGTCGACGCCCGCATCGAGGCGGCCGACCGCAACCGTAAGCGAGGTCGCCAATGACTTTGAAGGCGGTCAGCGTCGATCCCGCGGAAACCATCTACAGTGTTATCGCCCGCCTCGCGGCCGTAAACGGCTCTGGTAATGCCAGAGCCCTTCGCAGGCATCTTGGAGTTCCCTACATGAATTACGACCACGCCACGGAGGCGATGGATACTATCAGTGTGCATTCCGGCATTTCGGCCGAGCTGCTGGCCGCCGCCACCTATCGTCCGCATGGCAAACGTCACGTAGACGTCGGAGGTTCAATTGTCGCTCGACGACAAATTTCCCGATCGGCTCCACGATACTGTGCCCTTTGTGTGTTGGAGGATTTTGAACAGAGGTCCGGACGTCCGATCACACGACCTTTCCAACGGTGCTCCTGGACTGTGGAGGACGTCGACATCTGTCACATCCACGGCATTCGGCTAGTGCGTGCCAAAGGGCCTGACTCTTTGCGACATGAGTTCGTGCTTGCCGTCTCCGAAAAGATGTCTGTAGTGGAAGTCGAGGCTGCGCGAGCGGAGCACGTTCACCCCTCGCAGTCCGAGATCTATTTCGCGGCCAGGCTCGACAAAAAAGCAAAGCCCGTTCCCGACCTCCATGGGTTGCCCTATTACGTTGCGAGGGATCTTTGCGCCCGATTAGGCATCCTCGATGCTGGCGGGCCGGCGGCTCATTTGCCGAAGTCCCGCGGAGAGCTTGCTTCTGCGTGCGAACGAGGTTTCAATCTGATTGGTGAAACTGCCGGAGGTCTCCGCTTTCACCTGACCGGACTGACGAAAACATACTGGAAACCGCGCCGCGCGCAGGGAGCACAGCATGTCTTTGGCAGTCTCTATCGCCACCTCGCACTGCATATGGACGACGACCACAGGTCACTTATCGATATCGTCAAGGAAGTCGCCGTCGATAATTTGCCACTCGGTCCCACTGACAATTTCCTGGGTCAGCTCAGAACACGTCGCTGGCACAGCGCACTGTCGCTCAGCCGAGAGCTAAGAATTTCACCTAACCGCGTTGTCTCGATGCTAACGCGCGAGGGGTTCATCCCGCCTCAGAGTGGCTTCGAACGGGACAGTTTCAGCCAGATCATTGTTGACGCCGAATTGGCAACGCCCGTGTTCCGAAGGCAAGAACTGGTGGACCGAATGACTCTTACGCGAAGAATGAGACTCGACCGATTCCGCAACACTTGCATCTTCGCCAAGGAAGGTTCGATCGCACTGCGACCTCATCCCGATGAAGCTGGAGTATTCCGGCTTTACTCCATCGCGGACGCGGAAAATCTGCTGGCGCGGATGACGACCAATGCCGGCAACGCTGTGGCCACCGATTTCTGCCGGCCGAGGGAGGCAGCACAGCGGTCGCTCTGCTCGGTTGATGAAGTTCTGGAACTACTAGGAAGCGGCGATCTAAAGCAGATCTTGTACCACCCGGAATACATGTTCGAGGGAATCCTGGTATCACCTGCCGAAGTTCGAACAAAGACCAAGTCGGCATATCCGGGATGGGTTCATCCTTACGAGATTGCGCTTCGGCTCGGCATCAGCAGTGACGACGCAGCGCACCTGATCCGAAACCAGATCATCAAAGGAGAATGGATCAACTACCGTTTCGGAACCGCTATAGTGACAACCCTCGAGGTGGTTGACGACCTGGATCACCGTCATCTGTCTCTCGCGGCCTTGGCGAAATTGGAAGAGATACGGCCGTCGGATTTGGCTAGAAAGCTCGCCAAAAAAGGGATTTCGCCGGCGATCCTTGGAGTGAACGGGCGCCCTCTTTTTTACTACCGGCACGACATAGACGCCTGATCGAACTTCAAAATTTTGAGCCTGAAACCCGCCCTCACCGGCGGGTTTTTCTTTGCCTTGTCGTCCCATAGCCTAGGAAAGCGGGACATTGATAGACGCTCGAACTTCATGTTTTTGGTGCAATAGACGAAACTAATGTGAGTAACTTCAATGGTTTACACAATCAAAGGGGACATTGTCAGTGTGCCGGATCAATGCCCTGTTGTGCCACTTTCCCCCGATATCCTGTTGTGCCTCCGAAATGGCATCGGAATACCCAAGGCGATTTGGGGGTCGTGTTTGATTCCGCGGATTGAGGGTGCGGTAAAAAGGTACCGGCGCAACCGCTCGATATGGAAAAGGTCGAGACCTGGGAAAGCTGGAAGGAAGAACTCAAGGCGCCGAATCAGGCGACTGACGGCCGCCGGTTAAGTCGCCGTCGCGCGAGCGACACCGCGCGCCAATGCATCGGCATGCACGTTGCCGGCAGTGCCGGAATGCCCTTTGCACCATTCCACGGCCACGTGGGGATGCCGCTCCAGCAGCGTGTCGAGCTGCTGCCAGATTTCCCTGTCGGGGATCGGTCTTCGGCGGGTGCGCTGGTTCGGCGTGATCCGCTTCCAGCCATTGTTGCGCCAGATCGCCCGATATCGGTGGCAACCTTCAATGACATGAACGGCATCCGTCCAGAGCGTGACTGCGCGCGTTGGCGCCTCGGCGGCGATCCAGGACATTGCGTTGAGGACAGCGAGGACCTCGAAACTATTGTTCGATGTGCCAACCGCCTTGCCCGAGGCGGAATGGATTTGGCGGCCGCCTTCATGAACGACGAACGCCCATCCTCCGGATCGGGAGGCATCGTCGAAGGAGCCGTCGGTGAAGATGTGAAGCGCATCGGACATGAGAGGGTGTGTAGCACCGAAATGGAAGCCACTAAAGGAACAGCCATTGCAAAGGGATTCTTGCGTTCCGATGCCGCCTCGCGTTCCTCGCCAAGCGGCAGGGGTGCCACCACGAAAGCAGAGAGGGCAGCGCAAGCCACCCTCTCCCAACTCATGCGAAACTGCCCGTTTTACTGGCCGAGAACGGCAGCCGTAATCGTCTGCATGTTGTGGTTGACCATGTCGATATAGGTCGCAGCCGGGCCGTCGGCTGTCGAAAGCGCGTCGGAATAAAGCGTGCCGCCAACCTTCAGGCCGGTTTCGCTGGCGATCTGGTCGATCAGCCGCTTGTCGGTGATGTTTTCGACGAAGATGGCCGAGGCCTTGTCGTGCTTCACCTGATCCACCAGCTTGGCGACATCGGCGGCCGAGGCTTCGGATTCCGTCGATACGCCCTCCGGCGCGAGGAAGTTCAGGCCATAGGCATGCTCGAAATAACCGAAGGCATCATGCGAAGTAATGATGACGCGCTTTTCCGGGGGGATCGCGGCAATCTCGGTCTTCACCTTTTCGTTCAGAGCGGCAAGCTTGGCGATATAGGCATCCGAATTGGCGGTGTAGGTGGCGCAACCGGCCTTGTCGACCTCGCAAAAGGCGCCGGCAATATTCTTGACGTAGATTTCGGCGTTCTTGATCGACTGCCAGGCATGCGGGTCGAACTCACCGTGATGGTGATGCCCCTCATGGCCGTGATCGTGGTCATGGGCCTCGGCCGTCTCGTGTTTGTGGCCGGCTTCCTCCGCCTTGTGGTCGTGACCTTCCTCTTCCTCGGCTTCCGGATGGGCGTGACCTGCCGGCTCGTCGGAAAGCCTGAGCGGCTCCACACCCTTGGTCAGTTCCACCACCGGCGCCTTGGTGCCGCTGGTGTCGATCAGACGCTTCAGGAAGCCTTCGAATTCCAGGCCGTTGACCAGCACCACATCCGCCTTGCTGACGGCGACGGCATCGGCCGGGCGCGGCTCATAGACATGGGCGTCGCCATCCGGCCCCACCAGCGTGGTGATATCGACCCGGTCGCCACCGACATTTTTGGCGAAATCGGCGATGATCGAGAAGCTGGCGACAACTTTGAGTTCGGCGGCGGACGCCTGCGCCATCAGGACCGGAGAGAGGGAAAGAAGGCTGACGCCAGTGGCTAGGCGGAGGGTTTGGAACATGAAGGTTCTCCTTTTTCGAACGCTGTTTTCAGGCCGTTCTGTGACGGCCGGAACCGAGAAGATCACGCAGCACGCCGCGCGTGCCGACGAGGATGGAAAGCGCATAGATGACGCCTGCGGACAGGATGATCGCCGGGCCTGATGGCAGCGACGCGTGATAGGACAAGAGCAGACCGGCAAAGCAGGAAACCATGCCGATGCCGATGGAGATGAAGCACATGGGCGCCACGCGGTTGGACCAGAAACGGCTGGCGGCGGCGGGCAACATCATCAGCCCGACGGAGAGCAGCGTTCCGAGCGCCTGAAAACCGCCGACCAGATTGAGCACGACGATGGCAAGGAAGAGGAAATGCACCGGGCTGCCCCAGTTGCTGACCGAGCGCAGGAACAGGGGATCGAGGCATTCCGCCAGCAGCGCCCGCCAGAAGGTGATCATCACCAGAAGCGTCACGATGCAGATGCCGCCGATCAGGCCGAGCGCCTCATTGTTCAACGCCAGCACCGTGCCGAACAGCACATGCATCAGATCGACGCTGGAGCCGCGCCACGAGACGAGCAACACGCCGAGCGCCAGTGAAATCAGATAAAGGGCGGCAAGTGAGGCGTCTTCCTTCTGGATGGTGAAGCGCGACACGGCACCCGCCCCGAGCGCGACCAGAAGGCCGACGGCCAGCCCGCCGATGGTCATGGGCAGGATTTCCAGCCCATAGAATAGAAACCCGACCGCCGCTCCCGGCAAAATGGCATGAGCCATGGCGTCACCCGTCAGGCTCATGCGGCGCAACATCAGAAACACGCCGACCGGACCGCAGCTGATGGCAAGGATCAGCGCACCGGCAAGCGCCCGCTGCATGAAGACATACTGGACGAAGGGTTGGATGAAGATATCAGCCATGGGCATTCGAATTCGCGTGGGAGTGGTCATGGGAATGGGAATGGGAATGGGCGGTGGCCGCCTGCGGACTTGCCCCGACGGTTTGGGGCGAAGGCGCTTCGGCCGGTTCGCACCAGGGCGCATTTTCCTCCCACGCCTCGTGAAAATGCCGCGCCTGGCGAATGTTTTCCGCCTTCAGGACATCGGCCGTAGGACCCAGCCCGACAAGCTTTCGGGCAAGGAACAGCGTCTCGGGAAAATGCTGCCGTACGAGCTGGAAGTCATGAAGGACTGCCAGAACCGTGCGTCCCTCCGCCACCCATGATTTGATCAGGGCCATAAGGTCGGCAACGGTTCGTTCGTCGACGGCGTTGAAGGGTTCGTCGAGCAGGATCAGCTGCGCATCCTGCAACATGGCGCGGGCAAACAGGGCGCGCTGCATCTGGCCGCCGGAGAGCGAATCGATATTGCGCCTTTCAAAACCGGAGAGCCCGACCGCCTCCATCACGCGGCCCATCGCCGCCCGGTCTGCGGGACGGTGGCGGCCGAGCAGGCCGCGTTTCGGCCAGAGACCGAGCGCCACCAGATCCCGCACCTGCGCCGGAAAGGAGCGGTCGAGTTCCGATTGTTGAGGCAGATAAGCGACGGACAGACCGGGGCTTACGCGGCACTCCCCGCCGAGTGGCTTTAAAATGCCGGCAATGCCCTTCATCAGCGTCGATTTTCCCGAGCCATTGGCGCCGACCACCGCAGTGAGCGAGCCTTTGGCGATATCGCCATTGAGATGATGCACGGCCGCGCGGCCGGAATATCCAAGTGTGAGATTTTTGAAAGCGAGGCACGGATCGCTCATCGATCCCTCCGGGGCAGGATGTCATTCGATGGCCCTTGATATGTAATGTTATTACATTCGTCAAACGAATATGTAATGAAATAACATTAACTATTGGAAAGATGGCGGCTCTCTTCGAACAGCCGCCGCCCAGCCCGCGTTGCGGGACGCTTTTTTTCTGTCGCCCGTTGACACGCGACCAATATGTAATGTTATTACGTTACATAACGAAGACGGGCAGCATCGAACCCGTCGTTTTCAGATCATCAGGCGTGGCCGCCATGAGGTCCACGCGAGCGTTGCCAAAGAACGAGGTCCATATGTCGAAAAAACTCCCCGTCACCGTGCTTTCCGGCTTTCTCGGCGCCGGCAAGACGACGCTTCTCAAACATATTCTCGCCAATCGCGATGGTCTGCGCGTGGCGTTGATCGTCAATGACATGAGCGAGATCAATATCGATGCCGCGCTGGTGCGCGATGGCGGCGCCAACCTCTCCCGCACGGAAGAACAATTGGTGGAAATGACCAATGGCTGCATCTGTTGCACGCTGCGCGACGACCTCTTGACCGAGGTGCGGGCGCTGGCCGAACAGGGCCGTTTCGATTACCTGCTGATCGAATCCACCGGCATCGCCGAGCCGCTTCCGGTCGCCGCAACCTTCGATTTTCGCGATGAAAACGGCCGCAGCCTTTCCGATGTCGCGCGTCTCGACACCATGGTGACGGTGGTGGATGCCGCCAATCTTCTCAATGATTACGGCTCGTCCGATTTTCTGGCCGACCGGGGTGAGACGGCGGGCGACGGTGACAACCGCACTATCGTCGATCTTCTGGTGGAGCAGATCGAATTCGCCGATGTCGTCGTTCTCAACAAGATCGGCACTGCGACGCCGGAGGAGCGGGACGCCGCCCGCAAGATCATCGTCGGGCTGAACCCGGATGCGAAACTCATCGAGGCCGATTTCGGCAAGGTGGCGCTGAAGGAGGTTCTCGGCACCGGCCGTTTCGATTTCGCAAAGGCCGAAGAACACCCTCTGTGGTTCAAGGAATTGCACGGCTTCAAGGATCACATTCCCGAAACCGAGGAATATGGCATCCGCTCCTTCGTCTATCGCGCCCAAAAGCCGTTTGACCCCGTGCTGTTCCAGCGCTTCATCGATCGCGCCTGGCCCGGCGTGGTGCGTGCCAAGGGTTTCTTCTGGCTGGCGACGCGCCCGCGTTATGTCGGCGAGATCAGCCAGGCAGGTGCATTGGTCCGCACCGGCAGGATGGGCCTGTGGTGGTCCGCCGTGCCGAAGGAGCAATGGCCGCGCGAAAAGCAGTTCCTCGACATGATGAAGCCCTATCTCGATCCGGTCTTTGGCGACCGGCGACAGGAAATCGTCTTCATCGGCTCCGACCCGATGAACGAGGCGCGCATCCGCGCGCAGCTCGATGCCTGCCTGATCGATACCGAGGCATTCACACCGGATGCATGGCGGCACCTGCCCGATCCTTTCGCAAGCTGGGACCGGCAGGCGGCTTGATCGATAGCTACCGATGCGGAGCATCCGTAAACCGTCACCCCGGACTAGGTCCGGGGTCCAGCGCGATCAAGTCCTTGATTGCGAGGGACTCTTTTCAGGGCGCAGACGCGCCGTGGCTGGATGCCGGATCTAGTCCGGCATGACGAAGGAGAGGCTTCATAGAAAATTCAGCGTCACCAGCGCCAGAACGAGATAACGCCCGACCTTGGCGATGGTGACCAGCAGCAGGAAGACCGGCAGCGGTTCCTTCATGATGCCGGCGGCAACCGTCAGCGGATCACCGATCAGCGGCGCCCAGCTGAGCAGCAGCGACCATTTGCCATAACGACGGTACCAGTTCTGGGCGCGCTCCAGCGCCGCCTCCCCGACCGGAAACCAGCGTTCGTGCCGAAAGCGCTCGATGCCGCGCCCAAGCAGCCAGTTAACGAAGGAGCCCGCGACATTGCCGGCGCTGGCCACGACGACCAGCAGCCAGACAGGCTGGGATTTCAGAAGGATGAGGCCGGCCAGTGCGGCTTCCGACTGCATGGGCAGAATGGTCGCCGCGATAAACGCCGTCAGGAACAAACCCGCATATACCGCCAGATCGGCCATTGCCCGCCCTTCATCATCCGCGAATCCCGTCGCTGCCCCTGAAGTGGCGGATGAAGGCGGCGGCGGTCAAGCGCATCCTAGGCCCTGAAACGGGTTCTCAAGCCGAATTCGCGGCGATGGCGCGCACGATATCGTCATGATCCACCGCGAGAAGCGCCTTGTGGATGGAGAATTGCCGGCTTGTGCCGGAAGCGGACAGGATGACGATCACCGTTTCGCGCGGGGGGCAATCCGGCAGGGCGCAGGAAAGCTCGCTGACGGTGACAATGTCTTCGGGGTGGAGATGCAGCAGATCGCGGGACCATTGCTTCAGAAGACGGGCCTGCGAGACGATTGCGGAGCCGCTGCGCGCAAGCGGATTGTTCATGCCCTGCCCTTTCGCCCCGCCTGCGAGGCCAGCGTATCGAAGAGAGAACGGATCGGCTGCTGCGGCATGTCCATGCCGATCAGCACGATGCGCGTTGTACGATTTCCATCCGGCCAGCGCTCCAGACGGGTCAATGGATAAAGCCGGTGGTGCACCGCATGGGCGACAACCGGCCGCTCCGGATCGTCAGTCGCGCCGAAAATTGCCTTGAGCCGCAGCAGGCCGGAATGCACATTGCTGGTGACGAGCTCCAGAAAAGTGACGATCGCCTGCGGATCAAAAGCGCCGTCAAAGGTGAGATCGAAAGCCTCGACCCCGACGCCATGGCGGTTGATATCGTGCCGGTGGGCGGCATGAAGGCTCAGCCTGTCGGCCGCAAGCCATCCCGGCGCATCCTCAGGCTTGCCGCGCAGCGAATAATCCGACACTGCAAACAACGCCATCAGGTCGAAGTCGGCGGCATTGCGGTCATGAAACGATGCCGCAGGATTGAGACCGGCGAGGCTTTCGCGGTCCACGGCTGCGGCATCGGCAAGATCGGTTTTCGTCAGAACGATATGGTCGGCAAAGGCAAGTTGTTTCCAACCTTCGATGAAGCTGTCGAGCATCGCCGGGCCGGAGGTGACGTCGAAAGCCGTGACCACGCCTGCAAGATGGAAATGCCGGGCGACGATGTGATCGCGCAGGCCAAGTGCCGGCGTGCCGCCGGCGATCAGGCTGTTGATGATCGGCGCCGGATCGGCAAGGCCGGTGGTTTCGATGACGACCCGCGATACTTCCGGCATCATCCCCTCCAGAAAGGCCTGATGCAGCTCGTAAAGCGAGGTGCGGATATCGCTGGTGGCGGTACAGCAGATGCAGCCCGTCGTCGTTCTGAAATATCGCTCGGAACCCGTCCGCACCAGACCGTGATCGATGGGCACCGTGCCGAATTCATTGACGATGACCGCGGCGTCGCGCATGGCCGGCTCAGTCAGAAGCGCGTTCAGCAATGTCGTCTTGCCCGCCCCCAGAAAACCGGTCAGCAGGGTGACCGGCACCGTGCGGACAGGTGGCGAGACGGCCGAATCCTCCCCGCGCTCAACCGCTTTCTTCCGCTTCATTCCGAACACATCCGCACCTTCGCCACCCATAAAATCACCGCACCATAATATGTAATGTAATAACATATCAATGGCAATTATTGGATTTCCAGCAGGAGCGAATTCTCAAACCGCATACGACCAACGGCAGGGCGCATGAAAAAACCATGGAACGAAGGAAATGGAATAATAAATCCGTTTCCTTCACTTTCGTTTTAATCGTTCCACGTTCTCTTGCATTTTCGTTAGAGTTCGCTTTTAATCGGATCGCTAATACAGAAAAGATCGCCCGCAGCCGGATCGAGGAGGATAGGCTGCAATAAGGGGCTGTATCTTTTACTGTTTTCATAACGGGAGGAATGACCTTGAAAAAACTCAGCTACCGCCTCGCCGCGGCATCCGCGCTTTCGTTTTTTGTCACATCGAATGCATATGCAGTAACGGACATTCAGTGGTGGCACGCCATGACCGGCGCCAATAACGAGGTCGTGGATACGCTTGCCAAAGAATTCAACGACAGCCAGAAAGAATACAAGATCACGCCCGTCTTCAAGGGCACCTATCCGGAAACCCTGAATGCCGGCATTGCGGCGTTCCGCGCCAAGCAGCCGCCGGCGATCATCCAGGTCTTCGATGCCGGTTCGGGCGTGATGATGGGTGCTGCCGGCGCCATCAAGCCGGTGGCGGACGTGCTGAAGGAAGGCGGCTATACTTTCAACAAGGACGAATATCTGGCCGGCATCGTGGCCTATTATTCCAAGCCCGACGGCACCATGCTGTCTTTCCCTTACAACTCGTCCTCGCCGATCCTCTATTACAACAAGGACGTATTCAAGAAGGCGGGCCTCGACGCCGACAACCCGCCGAAGACCTGGCCGGAAGTTTTCGAAGCCGCGAAAAAGATCAAGACCAGCGGTGCCGCCCAATGCGGCTTCACCTCCACCTGGCTCACCTGGATCCAGACCGAGAACTTCGCCGCCTGGAACAACGTGTCCTATGGCAGCAATGAAAACGGCCTCGGCGGCACGGATGTGAAACTTGCGGTCAATGCGCCGCTGTTCGTCGAGCATTTCCAGGCGATCGCCGATCTCGCCAAGGACGGCACCTTCCGTTATGGCGGACGCACCTCCGAAGCCAAGCAGCTGTTCATGTCCGGCGAATGCGGCATCCTGACCGAATCCTCCGGTGGTCTCGGCGATATCGTCAAGACCGGCATGAATTACGGCATCGGCCAATTGCCCTATTATGAGGGCCACGGTCCGCAGAACACCATTCCGGGCGGCGCCAGCCTCTGGGTCTTCGGCGGCAAGAGCGACGCCGAATATAAGGGGGTTGCCGAATTCTTCCATTTCCTCTCGCAGACCAAGATCCAGTCTCGCCTGCATCAGGTCTCCGGCTACATGCCGGTAACGATCGCGGCCTATGAGGAAACCAAGAAATCCGGCTTCTACGACAAGAACCCCGCCCGCGAAACGCCGCTGCTGCAGATGATGGGCAAGCCGCCGACAGAAAACTCCAAGGGCGTGCGTCTCGTGAACCTGCCGCAGGTGCGCGACATCATGAATGAGGAGTTCGAGGCGATGCTGGCCGGCAAGCAGGACGCGAAAGCCGCCCTCGACAAGATCGTGGAACGCGGCGATGCGGCCATCAAACAGGCTGCCGGCAACTAAGCGATCCCCTGCCCCCGCCCGCATCCTTGTCAGGTGCGGGCGGCATTTCCATGTCATCAGGAGATCGCCGTGCAAAGCGTCGTATTCCCCAACAAGATCCTGCCCTATCTGCTGGTCGCCCCGCAGATCATCCTCACGGTGATCTTTTTCTTCTGGCCGGCGAGCCAGGCGCTCTATCAGTCGACCATGCGCGAAGACGCCTTCGGGCTGAGCAGCAATTTTGTCGGACTGGCCAATTTTTCCGCCGTGCTGTCGGACGAGAGCTATCTTAACTCGCTGCAGGTCACCGTCATCTTCAGCATGCTAACCGCGCTCGTCTCCATGGGGCTGGCGCTGCTTCTGGCGACAGCGGCCGACCGCGTGGTGCGCGGCAAGGGTTTTTACCGCACCATGATGATCATGCCCTATGCCGTCGCCCCTGCGGTGGCCGGCATGTTGTGGCTCTTCATGTTCAACCCGGCCATGGGCACCTTTTCCTACATCCTGCGCCGCAACGGCATCATGTGGGACCCGCTGCTCAACGGCGATCAGGCCATGCTGCTCGTCGTCGCGGCTGCTGCGTGGAAGCAGATCAGCTATAATTTCCTGTTCTTTGTCGCAGGCTTGCAGGCAATTCCGAAATCATTGCTGGAAGCGGCGTCCATTGATGGCGCACGCGGTTCGCGGCGCTTCTGGACCATCGTTTTCCCGCTGCTGGCGCCCACCACCTTCTTCCTTCTGGTCGTCAACACGGTTTACGCCTTCTTCGATACATTCGGCATCATCCATGCCGTCACCGGCGGTGGCCCCGCCAAGGCGACCGAAACATTGGTCTACAAGGTCTATAATGATGGCTTCGTGAACCTCAATCTCGGCTCTTCCGCCGCGCAATCCGTGATCCTGATGGTGATCGTCATCGCGCTCACCGCCTTCCAGTTCCGCTTCATCGAGAAGCGCGTGCATTACGGCTGAGGATTTCCTGATGATTGAAAATCGCCCGGTCGCCCGCGTGATCGCCCATCTGATGCTGGTTCTCGGCATCATCATCGTGGCCTTCCCGATCTATTACACCTTCGTCGCCTCCTCCATGACGTCGACGGATATCATCCGCCCGCCCATGTCGCTTTTGCCTGGCGACCATCTGAGCGCCAATTACACCGAGGCCATGGTCGGCGGCGTCGAAAGAGTGGTCGGCGTCAGCCTCGAGCGGCTGCTGTTCAACAGCTTCGTCGTGGCGCTCGCCATCGCCATCGGCAAGATCGTCATCTCGTTCCTGTCGGCCTTCGCCATCGTCTTCTTCCGCTTTCCCTTCCGCATGGGCTTTTTCTGGATGATCTTCATCACGCTCATGCTGCCGGTGGAGGTGCGTATCCTGCCCACCTACAAGGTCATCGTCGATCTTGGGTTGATTGACACCTATGCGGGGCTGACGCTGCCGCTGATGGCGTCTGCGACCGCGACCTTCCTGTTCCGGCAGTTCTTCCTGACCATTCCCGGCGAGTTGGTCGAAGCGGCGCGCATCGACAATGCCGGGCCGTTCCGCTTCATGCGGGATATTCTGCTGCCGTTGTCGAGAACAAATATCGCCGCCCTTTTCGTGATCCTGTTCATCTATGGCTGGACCCAATATCTCTGGCCGCTGCTCGTCACCAACGATGCCAAAATGAACACGATCATCATCGGCCTCAAGCGCATGGTGGATTTCACCGACGCTTCGACGCCCTGGAATTATGTGATGGTGACGGCGATCCTCGCCATCATCCCCCCCGTTATCGTTGTGGTGCTGATGCAGCGCTGGTTCGTCAAAGGTTTGGTGGAGACCGAAAAGTAATGGCAAAAATTGCGCTGAAAGACGTCCGCAAGATCTATGGCGGCAATGTCGAGGCCATCAAGGGCGTATCGATGGAGATCGCCGACGGCGAAATGATCGTGCTCGTCGGTCCCTCGGGCTGCGGAAAATCCACCCTGCTGCGCATGATCGCCGGGCTGGAAAGCATTTCGGGTGGCCAGATCGTCATCGGCGACCGCGTCGTCAACGATCTCGAACCCTCCGACCGTGACATCGCCATGGTGTTCCAGAACTACGCGCTTTATCCGCATATGACGGTGCGGCAAAACCTTGCCTATGGCCTGAAGAACCGCAACACGCCGAAGGACGAGATCGAACGGCGCATCACCGAGGCGGCCAAGGCGCTGGAAATCGAACAGTTCCTGGAGCGCAAGCCGCGCCAGCTTTCCGGCGGCCAGCGCCAGCGTGTGGCCATGGGCCGCGCCATCGTGCGCAAGCCGGCGGCCTTCCTGTTCGACGAGCCGCTCTCCAACCTCGATGCCAAGCTGCGCGTGCAGATGCGGGTGGAAATCCGCCGCCTGCAACGCTCGCTCGCCACGACAAGCGTTTATGTCACCCATGACCAGATGGAGGCCATGACGCTGGCGGACCGGCTGGTGGTGCTGAATTCCGGCCGCATCGAGCAGATGGGCACGCCGATCGAGCTTTACGAAAAGCCGGCCACCACCTTCGTCGCCACCTTCATCGGCTCGCCTTCCATGAACCTGCTGAGCCATGGCGCGACATCCGCAAACGGCTCTTCCGGCTGGTCGGTACAGGGAACCGCGGCACCGCCGCAGGGCGTCGCCACACTCGGCATCCGTCCGGAAGACATCACGCTCGCCGACGAAGCCCCGGCGGATGCCGCCTTCACCGGCACCGTGCAGGTCGACGCCGTGGAACTGGTGGGCGCGGAAAGTTACGTGCACGGCTCCTTCGCCGACGGCACCACCATCGTCTTCCGCGTTCACGGCCGCTCGCAATTGCGAATCGGCGAGACACTGAAGATCGCTGCGCAGGCAAAGGATTTCCACCTGTTCGATTCGGCGGGCAAGCGGATCTGAGACGTCGCAGACCGTGATCGGCACCCGCCTTCCGGCGGGTGTCCGTTCATTTCTGAAAGCTATTTCACCACACCAGCTCCACCTGCGGCCGGCCGTTGGAGGTTTTCTCCACGGTGCGGCCGGATGCATCGATGTTGCAGTGGACGCGCTGGCGGAAAGCGGAAAAGCTTTCGAAAGTCACGACGTCGACGGGATCATCGAGATGCAGGGTCAGCCGGTAACGCTCAGGATCGCCACCCAGCGACTGAACGCCGAGCACGGAGGCCACGAAAGGCTGGCCGAGATAAAAACCTTCGACCCTTGAACCCAGAAGATAGGGGTTGAAGGCGGGCCGGTTGCCGGCCGCTGCGTGGAGGGTATTCCAGTCGCGAAAGCCATATTGCGCGGCGATGAGTTCCAGCGCCTTTGAGTGGGTGATTGCCTGCCCCTGTTCCTCAAGGGCGGCGCGCAGGCGTTTTGCCTGTTCTTTCAGCCCCTCAAGCGCGGGAAGCGGTTTGGACACGTTCATAACGGTTCTCCAACATTGACATGCCGAATTTTCCGAAGGGTGTCCGCGTTGCCATCGACGACATGCAAAACATGGGGATGACCGTTATTTTGAAAAGAGCTTCACCAGGGGCATAAATGCCTGCGGACGGCCGGGGCTCTCTGCCCGTGGCCGTCCCTATAGCCCAGAAAGCGCCGCCCGTCAAAGGCGGCGCAGCATCACGCCTCGGTCAGAAGCGATAGGTGATACCCGCGCCGATCAGCCACGGATCGAGCTTGGCCTTGCCGCTGATCGGCGTGCCGCCGAGTTCCGCCGTCCAGTCGGTCTTCAGGAAGATCTTCTTGACGTCGAAGTTCACGCCCCAATGCTCGTCCAGCATATAATCGAAACCGACCTGCACGGCTGCACCGACCTTGTTCTTGACATCGAGATTGCTGAAGCCGGGCTGTTCCGACTGGTTGTAGAACAGCGAATAGTTCACACCCGCACCGATATAGGGCTTGAAAGCGCCGAAATCGGTGAAGTGATATTGCAGCGTCAGCGTCGGCGGCAGCAGCCACGTCTTGCCGACCGGCGTGCCGGCCAGCACACCCTCACCATTGATCTTGGCATAGGTGGTGCCGAGGATAAGCTCTGCGGCGAAGTTTTCGGTGAAGAAATAGGTGATGTCGAGTTCCGGGATCACCGTATCCGAATAGGAGAGGCCCGCACCCGGAACACCGTCGACGCTGCCGCTGTCATGGGTGATGACGCCGAGGCCGCGCACGCGCAGCATCCATGGGCTTGCCGCCGCAATCGCCTCTTCGGCGGTCGGCGCCGGCGCTGCCTGGGCCAGATC
This sequence comes from Agrobacterium sp. NPDC090283, assembly GCF_044769685.1. Taxonomy (NCBI): domain Bacteria; kingdom Pseudomonadati; phylum Pseudomonadota; class Alphaproteobacteria; order Hyphomicrobiales; family Rhizobiaceae; genus Agrobacterium; species Agrobacterium sp. NPDC090283. The sequence goes on from NZ_JBIVYG010000002.1 coordinate 75,165, forward strand.
GGCGGCCATGGCATTGGCGGATACCAGCATAGCCGCAACACCAACCGCGACACTGGCAAGCAAGGCGGTTTTTTTGTTTCTGTTCGTCATTCCATCTCTCCTATAGCGCACCGCAGCCGGGCAAGTCCCCGGAACCGGCTGATGACGGCGGGCCTTGCGAATCTTCGCCTGCCGCAACCGCTTGGAAGCGACTATGACGAAGGCAGAGGCGGGCCGATTGAGATGGATCAAACCGGGACGTCTATCGCCTATCGAAGCAATTAACCGGCAGGCAATGTGACAATTACGCAACAAATGCCGGTCAGCGATCGAGGGGCGAGGCACACGGCGGCCGGCAGGTGCCGGAAAAACACGAAAAAGGCCTGCATCTGCAGGCCTCCTTCCGGTGCATCACCCTATCACGCGGTCTGGGGCGTCAGAGTTGCGGAACCGGGCTTACGGAGAAGCAGGACCGAAACGGCCGCGATCATGCACATCAAACCGGCAATCTGGAGCGCGGGCATATAGGTGTCGAAGTCACTCTTGAAGAACCCGGCGCCAAAGGCGGCCGTGGCAGCCCCCAGCTGATGGCCGGCAAACACCCAGCCGAAAACGAGTCCGGCCTTTTCCCGGCCGAAATTCTCGGCGGCAAGCTTCACCGTCGGCGGCACGGTCGCCACCCAGTCCAGCCCGTAGAAGACGGCGAAGACCGAAAGCTCCACGAAGCTGAACCCCGAGAATGAGAGATAGAGCAAGGACAGGCCGCGCAGACCGTAGAACCAGAACAGCAGGAAGCGATTGTCGAAACGGTCGGAAAGCCAGCCGGCAAAGATCGTACCGAAGAAATCGAAAATGCCGATGACCGCGAGCGTGCCCGCCGCTGTCACCGCAGCCATGCCGAAATCGCCGCAGATTGAAATCCAGTGTGTCTGGATGAGGCCATTGGTCGAAAGCCCGCAGACGAAAAATGTGCCGAAAAGCACCCAGAAGACCGGGTTGCCCGATACGCTCTTCAGGGTCACCAGCGGCGATGCGAGCGTGGCGAGAAGATTGTGATCCTGCCTGGGCGGCTTTGCCACCACGGTCTCGCCATAGGCCGGCAGGCCGACATCGGCAGGATGGTCACGCATCAGCAACAGGACAAGGATCATGGCGGCAGCAATCACCGCAACCGAGAGGGCCAAGGCAGTGCGCCAGCCATAGGCTTCCGTCAGCGCCGCCAGCAGCGGCAGGAAAACCAGCTGGCCGGTGGCATTGCTCGCGGTCATGAGGCCGATCACCAGTCCGCGACGCTTGGAAAACCAGCGTGTCGCCACGGTGGCGCCCAATACCAGCGCGGTCATGCCGGTGCCGACGCCGATCACCACACCCCAGAGCAGCAGCAATTGCCATACCTCGGTCATGAAGAAGGAGGCGACGATGCCGCCCATGATCAGGGCAAGCGCGGTGGACACCACCTGCCGGACGCCGAAATGATTCATGAAAGCGGCGGCGAAAGGTCCAAGCAGGCCAAAGAGCACCAGCCTGACGGCCATTGCGGAGGAAATATCGGCGATGTTCCAGCCGAATTCCTGATGCAGCGGCTGGATCATCACCCCCGCAGATCCCATCGCACCGGCGGTGGCGAGCATGGTCAGGAAGGTGGTTGCGGCAACGAGCCAGCCATAATGCAGATTTCTACCGGCCATCCAGCTGGCGAGGCGTGTGGAGAGCATGTTCAAATTCCCTTTCCAGCGGCCGCGGCCGATATTTTACGGGTATATACCCTATATTGCGGGCAGATACCCGCTTATGGTTCCAAAATTACAGGGCTGCGAGCAGGTCCTGCAATTGTGCCGTTTTTTCGGGCCCGAGCCGGGCCTCGATTTCATCCTGTACCCCATCCCAGAGCGGCGCGCCCGCCTTCAGGATCGCGTGGCCTTCCTTCGTCACGGTCAGCATGGCTTCCCGCTGATCCTCGCCGTGGCCGATCGCCACCAGACCCATGCGCGCCAGCACCTTGGCGTTGCGGCCGACGGTGGAGCGATCCAGCTCCACCCGCGCGGCGAGATCGGTGAGCGAGACCGGCGCAGTGCGATTGATATTCCGCAACAGGCTGAACTGACCGATGTTCACGCCAAGCGGCGCCAGGGCCTCGTCATAATAGGACGAAACCTTGCGGGATGCTTTGCGCAACAGGATGCAATGGCAACGATCGTTTGGCATTTGTCTCGGGTATATACCCGTAAATTTCTGCGCGCAAGAGGCCTCCGGGGAATAGTTGGCAGGAAAGTTCGTGACGCAAACGGCATGATAGGAACTTGAGCCCCAGCTTGGGGCTGAGATTCGGACTGCTGACAAAGCCCTAGTCGTCCTCTTCCGTTATGCTCGGGCCTGTCCCGAGCATCTGCTGCGTCTCAGCTTTTGAAATCTGGCCAGATCCTTGGGACAAACCCAAGAATGGCGCGCAGTGAGCAGCTAGGTATGCCAGCCGGCCGAGGTTCAGCCGGTGCTGACATCGACGGACACCTACCTCAGGCAGAGAGCCTGCGGCCGCTTGCGACCAGCAGGCCGGCAGCGCCTTCCAGCCAGCCGGCTTTCAGTTCCAGCGCCAGAAAACGGCCGCGCTCGAACGGGCCGGGCATGATGAGATGCTGGGCCTTGTTGGCAAAGAAGCCGAAACGCTCGTAATAGGAGGCGTCTCCGACCAGAAGAATGGCGCCGTGGCCACGTCTGGTGGCTTCGGCAATGGCGGCGCGTATCAGCGCCGAGCCGATGCCCTTGCCCTCATGGGCGGCATCGACGGCCAGCGGGCCGAGCAGCAACGCTTCGACGGCACGGCCTTCGCGCGAGATACCGGCCTCGACATTCCACAGGCGCACGGTGCCGATGACATGACCGTCCTCGTCCCGGGCGACCAGCGCCAGCCCTTCGGCCGGAACACGGCCGGCGCGCAGCTTTTCGGAAGACTTGCGCCGGCGGCCAGCACCCATGGCGCGGTCAAGCAAGTTCTCACGGGCGACGACATCGCCCGGATTTTCCTGATCGACATGAAATGTCTGCGGCGTGAAAAATGCCCGTACCGAATTCAGAAGAGCGGCCATCTCTCGGCCCTCCGTCACACAACCGCCCACACGCGGCCCTTGATGAAAATTGGTGAACCGTTCCGGCCCGCCGACACGCTTTCCTCGGCTGGAAGAGGTGCAGCAAGCAGGGATTTGCGCAACAGCACAATCGGCAGGGCCGGAACGGAAGCTTGGTCGAGACGCCGCCCTGTTCAGCGGACGGCGTTCGGATTTTTTGACCTGCGCATCGGGTTTTCCGAAAACCGCGTTACGCTTTTCGGCCCGATGCTTAGATGACGTAAGCCTTCAGCGGCTCGAAGCCATTGAAAGCAACCGCCGAATAGGTCGTCGTATAGGCGCCCGTGCCTTCGATCAGAACTTCGTCGCCGATGGTCAGAGAGACCGGCAGCGGATACATGTTCTTTTCATACAGCACGTCGGCGCTGTCGCAGGTCGGACCGGCCAGAACGCAGGGCTCCATCTCGTCCTGATCGCGCTCGGTGCGGATCGGGTAACGGATCGCCTCGTCCATCGTTTCGGCGAGACCGCCGAACTTGCCGATGTCGAGGAACACCCAGCGGTGGTTGTCATTGTCGGACTTGCGCGAGACAAGAACGACTTCCGCCTTGATGACGCCGGCATTGCCGACCATGCCGCGGCCCGGCTCGATGATCGTCTTCGGGATCTGGTTGCCGAAGTGCTTGCGCAGCGCCGTGTCGATCGCCTGGCCGTATTCTTCGGCAGCCGGAACGTCACGCAGATACTTGGTCGGGAAACCGCCGCCCATATTGACCATCTGCAGGTGGATGCCCTGCTTGGCAAGCGATGCGAAGACGCGCTTGGCGTCAGCCAGCGCCGCATCCCATGCGTCGAGGTTCATCATCTGCGAACCGACATGGAAGGACACGCCATAGGACTCAAGGCCAAGCTGATGTGCATAGACCAGAACATCGACGGCCATCTGCGGCACGCAGCCGAACTTGCGCGACAGCGGCCATTCCGCACCTTCGCCATCCGTCAGCACGCGGCAGAAGACGCGCGCGCCGGGAGCCGCACGGGCAACCTTCTCGACTTCCTCATGGCTGTCCACGGCGAAGAGATCGATGCCAAGCGCATAAGCGCGTGCAACATCGCGTTCCTTCTTGATGGTGTTGCCGAAGGAGATACGGTCAGCCGTTGCACCTGCGTCGAGCGCCATCTGGATTTCAGCCACGGAGGCGCAATCGAAGTTGGAGCCGAGCGAAGCGAGCAGCTTCAGGATTTCGGGAGCCGGGTTTGCCTTCACGGCGTAGTAGATCGCGCTGTTCGGCAGGGAATGCCGGAACGCGTTGAAATTGTCGCGCACGACGTCGAGATCAACCACGAGGCAAGGGCCTTCGGGACGTCGGGTCTTGATGAAGTCGAGAATGCGTGCAGTCGTCATCGATATATTCCCTATAAAACCGGCTCCGGAAAAATCCGGAGGACAAAGGACGCTCGAGATATGCATTCGAATCAGCCGGTGGAGGCGCAGAATCGATAGCATACGCTCAAGGCGCGAATGTGAACGACGCCCTGCCAGAGCATCATTCGGCTTTGTCTGCCATCGATTGGAGGGATTGACCCGACCGCACTTCAGGCAATGATGGTGTGCCTCTTCAGTACCCCGGCTGATGGAGAGCCGGCAGAGAACCAGAAAGGCCCGCACCGTCGTTGCTTTCATATGTCCTCGCATTTCCCGGTTGGCCGGAATAGCGACTGGAGGGGTTAGTTCCAGGTACCTTACCTAAATCCTCACCACATCGAGGACTCGGCGGACACACATGGGCACGTGCGACTTTGGGCAGCCCGTGAAATAAGAATATTCGCAGTCATAATCAAGAGAATTTTTTCACCAAATAGCGGATTTTTTCGGCAGCTATTTTGGGGTTGAACAGTCTTTCTTCAGCGTTCAATTATATGGAACGAACCGGAGGATTTTCATGGACACGCTGACCCGCATCCGCGCCTTTATCGATGTTGTCGAAGCGGAGGGTTTTTCCGCCGCCGCGCGCAAGACGGGGCGTTCCAAGGCGCTTCTGTCCAAATATGTCCGGGAACTGGAGGACGATCTCGGCGCGCTGCTCCTCAACCGCACCACCCGGCAGTTTTCGCTGACGGAGGCCGGGCACACCTACTACCGCACCGCCTCCGACATTTTGAAGGAGATCGACAACCTCGCCGATCTGGTACGCGAAAAGAACGCCGATCTGAAAGGAAAGCTCAGGATTTCCGTTCCCCGCACCTTCATTGATGCCGAGGTCGGCCAGAGCCTCATCGATTTCGCCAAGGAAAATCCGGAACTGTCGCTGGAAATCGTCGCGGAAGACCGATTCGTTGACCTGATCGAGGAAGGTTTCGATCTCGCGGTTCGAATCACCCGGCTGGAAGATTCAGGCCTTATTGCCCGCAAGCTTTCCGATTTCCGGGTCTATGCGGTGGCAACGGCGGATTTCGTGGCGCAGCACGGGCCGCTCGAAGGGCCGCAGGATTTCTCCCGCGTTCCTTTCATCATCGACACCAATACGCGTTTCCACAATACGGTGCGCTATCTGGAGCCGGATGGCGGCTCGAATTCGGTGACCATCAGCGGGCCGATCGAGGTCAACAGCCCGCAGGCCACGCTGCGCGCCGCCCGCGCCGGCCTCGGCATCGCCATGGTACCTGACTTCATCGCCCGACCCTATATCCAGTCCGGCGAACTGGTGACGCTGTTCGATGATTATATTTCCAAGGACAGGGGTATTTATGCGGTCTATCCGCATCGCCGTTACCTGCCCGCCAAGGTGCGCAGCTTCGTGGATTATCTTTCGGCGTGGTTCAGGAAGAACGGGTGATGCTACGGACGGTTAAGTTGTCACACCGCCCTCACCTCCGTCATCCTCGGGCTTGACCCGAGGATCCACGTCTCAGCGGGCAATGGATCCTCGGGTCAAGCCCGAGGATGACACCGCGTGCGACGAAATGTTTGCCGCGCCCCTCTTCCCGTGTTGCGAGAGAAGTTTATCCCTAAATCAACGCCCGCCTTCCAGCGAGCGTCGCATGGCCGGAACCCTCTATCAGAACGGCGAATCCGGGAAGTAGAACTGCTCGGCATTGTCCTTGGTGATCAGGGTCGCGTCGAGAATATACTCGCCGGCAACCGGCACCTGATCGTAGAAATGCCCGGCCGTCAGCTGCATGGCGGTCGCCACCATTGCCGGCGGATAGAGCACGTCGACCGGCACCAGCTTGTCGCCATCCATGACCTTCTTGATCATGTCCTTGGAGCCCGCGCCCGCGACGATATACTGGATATCGGTCCGCTTCGCCTGCTGAATGGCTTCCAGCACGCCGATCGCCATATCGTCATCCTGACACCAGACCACGTCGATCTTCTTGTACTTGGTCAGATAGTCCTGCATCACGCGGAAGGCGTCGTCGCGGTTCCAGTTGCCGTATTGACGGTCGAGAACCTTGACGCTGGAACCGGCGATGCCCTTGTCGAAACCATCCTGACGCTGCTGGTCGATGGGGATCGGCAGGCCGCGAATGACCACGACTTCGGCGTCAGGCGTCGTCTTCTTGATGTATTCGCCCGCTACCTGTCCGAGCGCCGGGTTGTTGCCGGCGACATAGAGATCGCGGATCGAATTGTCGTTGACGCTCGGCGCGCGGTCGACCAGCGCGACGAAGGTGCCCTTGTCCTTGATCTCCTTGATGGCGTTGACCAGCGGGTCGGGATCGGACGGCAGCACGACGAGCGCATCGAGCCCCTGCACGGCAAGATCCTGCAGCGCGTTGGCCTGATTGGCGGCATCCGGCGATGTCTTGACGATGACGTTGAGCCCCGGATGCTCCTGCATCAGAAGCTTCGCCACGCGCTCGGCATGGTAGACGACGCCCGCCGTCCAACCATGGTCGGCCGCCGGAATGGATACGCCGATGGTGACCTTCTTGTCCTGCGCATGCACTGAACCAGCAAGCACCGCAGCGAGCGCGGCAAAGGCCACGCCGATGAATTTTCTACGCATAGTCTCTTTCCTCCCAGGAAAGGGGCGTTCCTCCTCCGACCGCGCCTGCCCCACATAACGCGGCGTGACTGCTTACCGGCGGCTCAAAGAGCGCTGCACCAGCATGGCGATGATGATGATGGCCCCTTGAATGGCGCCGATCAGATATTCGCTGACGAAATTCGACAGGATCATGATGTTGCCGACGATCTCCAGAATGAAGGCGCCGCAGATCGTGCCCCAGATGCGCCCTACCCCGCCCCGCAGCGCCGTGCCGCCGACGACGACGGCCGTGATGGCCTGCAGCTCCCACAACATGCCTGTCGTGGCCGAGGTGGAGGCAAGACGCGGCACGTAAAGCAGCACCGCAACGGCAACACAGAGCCCCTGCACGACATAAGCGATGGTGCGCACCCGGGCGACCGAGATACCGGAATATCGTGCGACATCCTCACTGGAGCCGACGGCGGTCAGATGCCGGCCATAACGGGTGCGATAGAGCACGAAGGCGGCGATGCCGGCCGTCACGAAAATCACGATAACCGGCACCGGCACGCCGAAGACATTGCCGAAATAGACCGGGCGATAAAGCGTCTGGATGTCCGGGTTGCGCAGCGTGATTGCGCCGCCCTGCGACAGCCATGTGGTCAAACCGCGATAGATACCCATGGTGCCGAGCGTGGCGATAAAGGGCTCGATGCGGCCGATGGTGGTGATGAGACCGTTCGTCAGCCCGCAGGCCGCACCGATGGCGAGCGCCAGCGCCATGGCGGCAAGCAGCATCAGAAGCGGACTGGCGATGACGCCGCTGTTCATGAACAGGATCATCAGGCTGGCGACAAAGGCCACCATGGCGCCTACGGACAGATCGAGCCCGCCTGACGTGATGACATAGGTGGCGCCGAGCGCGATGATGGCGATGAAGGCGCTGCGGGTGATGACATTCAACAGATTGTCGATGCCGATGAAGTTGGGATTGGCGATGGTGCCGAGAACCAGCAGCAGGGCCAGCGCCACGAAAGGCGCGACGGCGCGCAGATCCCAGTCCTTCGAGGTCTTTGGCGTTTTGCCGTTATCAAATGCGGCCTCAGTCATGTTTCCCCTCGGTTTCTTTTGTCAGGCCATGTTCCCCGGGACACGGGTGCTCAGGCGGGCTCCTGCGTGTGCACACCCGTCGCCAGCGCCACAATGTCGTTTTCGGTCATGCGCTCGCCCGCCACCTCAGCGACGATCCTGCCCGAACGCATCACCAGAATGCGGTCGCAGATGCCGATCAGTTCGGGCATTTCCGAGGAAACCACGATGATCGAACGTCCCTCATCCGCGAGCCTGGCGATAAAGCGGTAGATCTGTTCCTTGGTGCCGATGTCGATGCCGCGCGTCGGCTCGTCGATGATGACGATGGACGGATCGAGCAGCATCATCTTGGCGAGCAGCAGCTTCTGCTGGTTGCCACCGGAAAGCTGGCCCGCCAGCAGGTCCTTGCGGCCGGTGCGGATATCGAAGTCGCGCACCGCATCGTCGAGCGCCGCCGTCTCGCGGCGGGTATCGATCTGGAACAGCCGGCTGAATTTTTTGAGCGAGGCGAGCGTGAGATTGACACGCAAATCCTTGGCGAGCAGCAAACCCTTGCCCTTGCGGTCCTCGCTCAGATAGACGATGCCGGCCTTCAGGCTGTCTTCCGCCTTTGCGAAATGCACCGGCCTGCCGTGATGCCGCACCGTTCCCCGCCCGGCACGCAGGCCGAGTATGCCTTCCATGAGTTCCGTTCTGCCCGCGCCGACCAGACCGGCGAAACCGAGGATTTCGCCCCTGCGCAGGCTGAAGCCGGCATCCTCGGCATAAGCCGGAACGGTAAAATGCTCCACCTGCAGCACCGGCTCGTGCTCTCCGCCGGCTGCTCGGTCCGGATACAGCTTGGCCACATCGCGCCCGACCATCAGCCGTGCCATATCGGCAGGCTCCAGTGCCGAAGCCGGATGGGAGGCAACCAGCCTGCCGTCACGCAGAACCGTCACGCGGTCGGCAATCTCCTTCACTTCAGGCAGACGGTGCGAAATGTAAAGAACGGCCACGCCCTTGGCCCTGATATCGCGAATGACGTTCAGCAGCGCGTCCGTTTCGATGGGCGTCAGGCTCGCCGTCGGTTCATCGAAAATGACCACACGATGTGGCACGAGCAGAACGCGGGCGATCTGCACCAGCTGTCGCTGGGCAATCGACAGGCTGCCGACAATGGCGTCCGGATCGATCGTCCCGCCGAGATCGGCAATCGCCTTGCGGGCGCCGGCACGCATGGCACGGTCGTCCACAATTGCGCCCCTGCGCACTTCACGGCCGAGATAAATGTTCTGCGCCACCGTCAGATCCGGGGCCAGCAATATTTCCTGATGCACGAGAACGATGCCGCGATGTTCGGCATCCACCGGGCCGCTGAGCGCAACGGCTTCGCCATCGATGCGGATTTCGCCGCCCGACGGTTTTTCATTGCCCGCCAACAGCTTCATCAGCGTCGACTTGCCGGCCCCGTTCTCGCCTATGATGGCGTGAACCTCGCCGGCGCGCACCGCGATCTCAATATCCTTGAGAACCTGTACCGGCCCGAAAGACTTCGACAGCCCGACCGTCCGGATCAGGGCATGGTCTGGAGATTCGTCAGCAAGAGCCATGGGCCGTCACCGGTATCCCGCGAGAACGGACGGCGCTTGCCCCTTGATTTTACCTGAAATGACCATCGGCGAACTCCTCCCAAAGCTCGAGAGGAAGCTAACGTCCGTTTTGAGGTACGTAAAGCAGTTTTCGCTGGTCTTTTAGCATACACTGAAATTTGACCGGCTCGGCGGTCCTTCGTCATGGCGCCGGTGGATGCTGGAAGCCCTTCATGAGGCGATGCATGGCCTCGGCGCCTTCCTTCACCAGGTCGAAACGCTTGCCGAACAGCAGCCAGTCGTAGACGATGCCTTTGATCAGCCAGTAGAGCGCGCCGAGCGCCGATTCCGCTGTCCAGTTGTCGTTGAAGAGACCTTCGGCCTGCGCACGCTCGAAAGCCGCCTCCAGCCGTTCCTTGTGGTAACGGTCAAGCTCTTCCTGCGCATGCAGGACAGGGGCGAACTCATCGGAGTAATTGGTACGCAGGCTGATGGTCATGATGCGCTGGCGTTGTTCGTCTTCCGCCAGAAGCGCAAGCCACCGGCACGTCGCCTCCTCGATCTTGGCCAGCAGTGCCGCCCCCTTGAGATCAGGATCGCCAAAATCCAGCAGATCCGATTCCGGCAGCGCCACCGATTCATAAAGACCGATGAAAAGATCGGACTTGCTGGAAAAATGCCAGTATATCGCCCCGCGTGTGACGCCGGCCGCCGCCGCCACCTCATCCAGAGAGCTGTTGGCCACGCCCTTTTTGAAGAACACCCGCTCGGCGGCGGCAAGGATCGCCTGACGGGTCTCTTCTGCCTCGGCCTTGGTACGGCGCATGCTGATGTCTCCTTCCAATCGCGGCACGGCGCTTTCGCACCGTGCCTTTTCTGCAGTGCCGGGCTTTCAGTCAGATGAACGCATTCCCGTGACTTTTAGCCCGGCCTTCACACCCGTTTTATTCCGCCGGCGATACGGCGTCAGCAGCAATCTCATTCTCCTTCTTCCGATCCCCGAAAATCTTCATGACAAAGACGAAGAAGACGGGAACGAAGAAGATCGCGAGGATCGTCGCCGAGATCATGCCGCCGAGAACGCCGGTGCCGATGGCGTTCTGGCTCGCCGCGCTGGCACCCGAGGCGATCGCCATCGGCAGCACGCCGAGCGAGAAGGCGAGCGAGGTCATCAGGATCGGCCGGAAACGCAGATGCGCCGCCTCCACCGTCGCATCATAGGTGGATTTTCCTTCCGCCCGCAAATCCTTGGCGAATTCGATGATCAGGATCGCATTCTTCGCGGACAAGCCGATGATGGCGACGAGGCCGACCAGGAAGTAGACGTCGTTCGGCATGCCGCGCAGCATCACCGCCGCCACCGAGCCGATGACGCCGAGCGGCACCACCAGCATGACGGAGAGCGGAATGGACCAGCTTTCGTAAAGCGCTGCCAATAGCAGGAAGACGAACAGTACGCTGAGGCCGATAAGGGCCGGCGCCTGCGAGCCGGACTGGATTTCCTGCAGCGACTGGCCGGTCCATTCGAAACCGAAACCGCCAGGCAATTCGCGCGCCAGACGCTCCATTTCGGCAATCGCATCACCGGAGGAGTAACCCGGTGCGGACTGGCCGCCGATACGGATCGCCGGATAGCCGTTATAACCGACCACCTGCGAGGGACCGCGCACCCATTCCACCGAAGCGAATGAGCTCACCGGCACCATGCCGCCATTGGCATTGCGGACGTTGAGGTTCAAAAGGTCCTCGGTCTTCATGCGCTGGCCCTGTTCCGCCTGCGCGGTCACACGCTGCATGCGGCCGGCATTGGGGAAGTCGTTGACGTAGGACGACCCCATATTGGCCGAGATGGTGGCGTTGATGTCGCTGAAGGTGACACCGAAGGTATTGGCCTTTTCACGGTCGATGATGAGATTGACCTGTGGCGAATCCGGCATGCCTTCGACACGCAGGCCGGCGAGAACCGGGCTTTGTTGCGCCGCCGCCATCAGCTGTGCTCCGGCGGCGCTCAGCGCCGCCTGTCCCGCACCCGCGCGGTCCTGCAGGCGGAAGGTGAAGCCGCTGGAATTGCCGAGACCCTGAATGGGCGGCGGCGACAGCGTGAAGGACATGGAACCCGGCAGGCCCCACAGCTTGCCGTTGATGCGCTGAGCAATGGCGTCGGCTGAATCCTCCGGCCCGCGCTCGCTCCAGTCCTTCAGCGTCGCGAAGGCGAGACCGGCATTCTGGCCGGAACCGGAGAAGGAGAAGCCCGAGACCGCGATCACACGATCGACCGCCGGTTCCGCCAGGAAGATCTTTTCGATCTGCTGGATGGATTGCAGCGTGCGTTCGCTGCTGGCTTCCGCCGGCGCCTGGATGTCGACGATCAGGTAACCCTGGTCCTCATTGGGCAGGAAGGAGCTCGGTAATTGCATATAGGCCCAGCCGAGACCGGCAAGCAGCGCCGCATAGATGATCATGAAACGGCCGGAGCGCTTGATGATGCTGCCGACCGAAGACGAGTATTTATGCGATGCCTTGTCGAAGCCGCGGTTGAACCAGCCGAAGAAACCCTTCTTCTCATGGTGGCCGGCCTTGATCGGCTTCAGGAACGTCGCGCAGAGCGCCGGCGTGAGCGACAGCGCGAGGAAGCCTGAGAACAGGATGGAGACCACCATGGTCAGGCTGAACTGCTGGTAGATGATGCCGACGGCACCGGGGAAGAAGGCCATGGGCACGAACACCGCCGTCAGAACCAGCGTGATGCCGATGATGGCGCCGGAAATCTGGCCCATCGCCTTGCGGGTGGCCTCCTTCGGCGACAGATGCTCTTCCGCCATGATGCGCTCGACATTTTCCACCACGACGATCGCGTCATCGACGAGAATGCCGATGGCGAGAACCATGGCGAACATGGTGAGCACGTTGATGGAGAAACCCGAGACATACATGATGGCGCAGGTGCCGAGCAGCGCCACGGGCACCACCAGTGTCGGGATGATGGTGTAGCGGATGTTCTGGAGGAAGACGAACATCACCACGAAGACGAGGATGATCGCCTCCACCAGCGTGTTGATCACCTTCTGGATCGAGATTTTCACGAAGGGGCTGGTGTCGTAGGGAATCTCATATTCCAGACCCGCCGGGAAATACCGCGACAGCTCCTCCATGGTGGCGCGCACGCCCTCGGAGGTCTGCAGCGCATTGCCGGTGGGCGACAGCTGCACGCCGATGGCCGCACTGGGTTTGCCGTTCAGGCGGCTGGAAAAGGCGTAGCTTTCGCCGCCCACTTCCACCCGCGCCACATCGCGCAGCCGCACGGAGGAACCATCCGGATTGGCACGCAGCACTATGGAGCCGAATTCTTCCGGTGTCGTCAGCTGACCCTGCACGTTGACGGTGGCCGAAATCTGCTGGCCGATGGGGTTGGGCGACGCACCGATGCGGCCCGCCGCAACCTGCGAGTTCTGCGCCTGAATGGCACCAATCACGTCGGACGAGGTCAGGCTGAGGCCGAGCATCTTGTCCGGGTCCATCCAGATGCGCATGGAGCGCTGGGTGGCAAACAGCTGCGCGCTGCCGACGCCCGGCACACGGCGCAATTCGCCGACCACGTTGCGGCTGAGATAGTCGCCGAGACCGATGGCGTCCGTATTGCCGTCGACGGAGGTGAGCGCCACCATCATCAGGAACGAGGTGCCCGCCTGCTCAACGCGCAGGCCCTGCTGGGTGACCGCCTGCGGCAGGCGCGGCTGCACGCGGGCGATGCGGTTCTGCACCTCCACCTGTGCTTCACCGATATTGGTGCCCGGCGCGAAGGTGACGTTGATGGAAATGCTGCCTGAGGATTCGGAGGTCGATTCGAAATAGAGAAGACCCGGAACGCCGTTCAGCTCCTCCTCGATGGGACGCGTCACGCTCTGGTAAATGTCCTCGGGCGCAGCACCCGGATAGTTGGTGCCGATCGAAATCTGCGGCGGGGCCACATTCGGATATTGCGCAATCGGCAGCATGGGAATGGCGAGCAAACCCGCCAGCATGATGAAGATGGCGACGACCCAGGCAAAAATGGGCCGATCGATGAAAAAACGTGCCATGGAAATCGGTCCTTATTGCTTCGCGGCCGGGGCTGCGCCCTCGCTGCCGGCGGCGGCAGTGACATCGGGCTCCTGCGACCACGGCTCAGGCTTCACCTTGGCGCCCGGCGCGGTCTTCTGGAAACCTTCGGCAACGACGCGGTCGCCATCGTCAAGGCCTTCCGAAATCACCCAGCGGTCACCGATGGAACGACCGACGCTGACGCGCCGCTGTTCGACGGTGTCTTCGGCATTGACGACAAGAACGCTCGCCTGCCCGCCCGCATCGCGCTGCACCGCCTGCTGCGGCACGGCAAAGGCCGCCTTCTCAATGCCCTGCTGGATCTGGACACGGACATACATGCCCGGTAGCAGATCACCGTTCGGGTTGGGGAATTCGCCGCGTAGCGTCACCTGGCCGGTGGTTTCATCCACCGCCGCTTCGGAGAACAGCAGGCGGCCGGAAACCGGATAACGGCTGCCGTCATCAAACAGCAGATTGACTTCGGCCTCATTCTGGCCGGTCATCAGCTGGCCGTCCTGCAGCGCCTTGCGCAGGCGAATGAGATCGGCGGCGGGCTGGGTGAAGTCGGCATAGATCGGATCAAGCTGCTGGATCGTCGCCAGGCTTTCCGAACCGGTGGCGCTGACCAGCGCGCCTTCGGTGATGCGTGCCCGGCCGATGACGCCGCTGATCGGCGCCTTCACATCGGCATATTGCAGGTTGAGCTTTGCTTCCGCAACGCCGGCTTCGGCCACCGCCACTTCGGCATCGGCCTGCGCCAGCAGGGCGACGGCATTGTCGAATTCCTGCTGCGAGCCGACATTGGAGCGGCGCAGCTGCTGCTGACGGTCGGCGGTCTGCCGCGCCTGCAGTTGGGCGGCCTGCGCCCGGCGCAAGGTGCCTTCGGCGCTGTCGACGCGCACCTGGAACGGCGCGGGATCGATCCGGTAGAGCACATCGCCCTCCTTCACCAGCGAGCCCTGCTCGAACACCCGCTCGACGATGATGCCCGAGACGCGCGGGCGCACTTCGGCAAGCCGCGTCGGCGCGATACGTCCCGGCAATTCATTGGTGATGGGCAGTTCTTCCGGCTTCACGGCCACGACCTTGACCGCACCGGGCGGCGGGGCGCCGGGCGCTGCGGCCTGCTCGTCGCTACATCCGACCAGAACGATGCCTGTCAACAACACCGCTACGATCTGCCCAAATCTCTTCGCCATACTGCGCTCCGAATCCACAAAATAGGTCACATTTACATACATACTAAGACGTATGTAAAATTTCGGCAATAGGATTGTTGCAGTGCAAAAGCACCCTCACGCGCTTGTGAAGACGCGGGGCCGTGCGGAAACGGAGTATGTTCAAGAGGAAAGATGAAAAGCGGAGGCAAACGGACACGTCCCGGGAACGGACATATCGCAACAGCCGGAGGGTGGGGCTGGACTAATGATAGTTCCCGCGCTCTCCCCGGGCGTGTCCCGGGCCTGTCCCGGGTATGCCGCTATGGACGAGGAACGGCCGCGCGACAAGCGATGCCATCCCGCGCGGTATAAATATCGCAGCCTATCCGGCGCGAAAAATATGCGCCGCCATATCGAGGCAGCGGCAGGCATAACCCCATTCATTGTCGTACCAGGCGACCAGCTTGGTAAGGCCACCCTCCGTCTGCATTCCGGCCAACGCGTCGAAGATAGAGGAATGCGGATTGCCGCGCATGTCGGTGGAGACGACGGGATCGTCGCAATAGGCAAGAATGCCGCCCATCTCGCCCGCCGCCTGCATGCGGATTATCGCGCAGATATCCTGATAGGAAACCTTTTCCCGCAGCCGGCATGTCAGGTCGATCATCGAGACGTCAGAGACCGGGACGCGCACCGCCAGACCGTTGATCCGCCCGTTCAATTCCGGCACGACCCGGCCCACCATGCGTGCCGCACCGGTTGTCGCGGGAATGATGTTTTCCAGAATGCCGCGACCAAAACGCCAGTCCTTGCGGGCAACGCCATCCACCGTGTTCTGGCTTGAGGTCGTTGCATGAACTGTCAGCATCAGCGCTTCCTCGATACCGAAGGCGTCGTTCAGCACCTTGGCGAGCGGCGCGACGCAATTGGTCGTGCACGAAGCGTTCGAGACGATGGTTTGTCCGGCATAGCCCTTCGCATTGACACCCATGACAAAGACCGGCGTATCGTCATCCGGCGGCGCCGAGATCAGAACCTTGCCGGCACCGGCGACAAGATGTCCTTCCGCCGCCTTCTTCGTCAGGAAAAAGCCGGTCGATTCGATGACGACATCAACGCCCACCCCGGCCCAGCCGATTGCGCCCGGTTCCCGTTCGCTGAAGGCTCTCACAGCCCCGCCGTCGATGACAAGCGCGTTGTCCGCTGTCCCCACGGTGCCCGGGAAGCCGCCATGCACGCTGTCATATTTAAGCAGATAAGCCAGATGATCGATCGGCAGCAGATCGTTGATCGCCACGATCTCGACATCGCCCCGCGCCATCGCCGCCCTTAAAACCGTCCGGCCGATGCGGCCGAACCCGTTAATGCCGATACGGATTTTGTCAGTCATCGATTGTCCTTTTAATCGAGAAGGAAAGGCAGGCATTCCCCGCCCGCGCAGCCGGAAGAGCACGCCACGCATACGCGTCGATGCTCTCCCCCGAAGGGATTGTTTTCCATGCCGCTTATTTTTATACTAGACCGCACAAAAATACGGCGCAACGAATTTATTGCGAAACGGTACAAAAATGAAAGAGAAGTCCGCCCGGGGGCGTCCCCGGCAATATGACACCGACGCCGCGCTCGCCGCAGCCCTCCTCGAATTCCGTCGTCACGGTTATACCGCAACCTCGCTCGACCATCTCTCGGAGGCGACCAAAATGGCGCGGCCGAGCCTTTACGCCGCCTTTGGCAACAAGCGCGCCATCTATCTGAGGGCTATCGAGCATTATATTGCCGGGAGTAACGCACGCCGCAACCATGCGCTCTTCGCCACTCCCTCGCTCGCAGCGGCGCTCGATGGGTATTTCATGGCGATTGTCGGGATCTATTCCGAAGGGGCTGATTACCCGCTCGGCTGTCCGGTGCTGAGCGTCATCACCGGCGAAGCGACGGCCGACCCGCTGATGGGGGCGGAACTGTCCGCCGCCCTCGGTCGCACCGATGCACGGTTCCGCGAGCGCATCGCGATGGCGCGCGATGATGGCCAGCTGCCGCCCGAAACCGATATCGATGCGGTCGCCGACATGCTCGCAGCCCTGCAGCACAGTCTTGCGCAACGCGCGCGGGCCGGCACGGCGCGGCCGGAGCTGGAGCGTATCGCACGAAGCAGCATTGCGCTCATTCTCAGGGCGACGGGCGCCAGCATTCCATCCTGACCGCCCTCGCCTGCGCGCTCAGAAGAGGCGCTTCAACGAGGTGGTTTCCGGCTGCGCGCTGTTCTTCGTCGTATCGCTATTGTCGGCGGAGCGGTTGCGCAGGGCCGCATAATAGGCGTTCTTCTGCTCGTACATGTTCATGTCGGCCCGGCGCACCAGCGATTCCATGGTCTCGCCGGCCTCACTGGTCGCCACGCCCAGCGACAGGCTGAGCGGCGCGCTGGAATAGAACTGGTTGTTGATCTTCAGCAGTTCATAAACGGTTTCAACCATGGCGGCGGCCACCTGTTTGTCGGCGCCGGGAAGAAGGATGGCGAATTCGTCACCGCCGATGCGCGCGGCGTGGTTCGGCGCGGTCACCACGCCGTTCAGCACCTCGCCCACCCGCCGCAGCAGGGCGTCGCCGGCATCGTGGCCGAGCTTGTCATTGGCATCCTTCAGGCCGTTGAGATCGATGACGATGGCGGACACCGGCCTCAGCGCGCTGCGCTCCAGCCGGTTCAGCTCGTCCGAATAGAAAGCGCGGTTATGCAGCTTGGTCAGCACATCGTGCTTGCCGAGATATTCGAGATAGGCTTCCGCCTTCTTGCGCGCGGTGATGTCCGTCAACGCCACCTGCACCAGCGACCAGTCGTGCTCGTGTCCGGGGAAAACGGAAAAATGCAGGAGCACATGCCGTTCCGAACCGTCAAGCGCATAATTCACCACCTCGCGATGGTGGGTGAGATTGCCGTTCCAGAGTTCCATCAGCTGTTCCCGGAACGGCTTTTCCATCTCGCCGCGGAAAATATCGCCGAGCCGCTGCAACAGAACCTGTTTATCTGGAGCGCAGAAGAGGTCGAGCGTCGCGCGGTTGACGTCGATGACGCGGATTTCGCTCATGCATTGCCGCACGAATTCCGGATGTACATCCATGAACACGCGAAAATCGACGATGCCGCGATCCCTGACCTCCTCGATCAGCCGCCGCACCCGGCTGAAATCCTCCACCCACAGGGAAACAGGCGAATGTTTGAACATGCCTTCGGCGTAACGGCGGTTGAGAAGCTCCTTGCGGCGGGCCTCCTCCCGTTCCGTCACATCCTCGGTGGTCAAAAGCAACCGTCCGAGCGTTTTTTCGTGGCCGGGGATGACCGCGCCGCGCAGCTGAATATCCAGCCGCTTGCCGCCGATGGAATAATTGACCGCGTTGCCGGTGAATTCCGTCTTGCCCGCCCAGAGTTCGGAAAGCTCGTTCACATGGCTTTCCAGCATGTCGTCCCGAAAAATCCGGTGCAGATTATCAACGAGATGCGCCTGGTCGCGGGCCTCGAACAGCTCCAGCGTCCTGGCGTTGACCTCGATCACGCGGATCTTCTGTGAACAGGCCGCGGCCCTTGATAAATCGCCCAGAAGAAACGTCCTGATATCCTCGACGCCCTCAGCCCGCCAGATATCGAACTGGCTTTTCACCTCGCTGAAATCCTCGATCCACATCGCCACCGGCGCAAGATTGAAGACATTGGTATCGATTGTCTCATTCATACGGGAAGTCTTCTCAGGATAGCAGGCGAACGCCGAAACGGTGCGGAACAGCGACGGCCGCCCACATAACCGGATTTATTAGAGATATTTGATTTAAAGCAAGCATTTATCGCGCAAACCGCCGGATTGCGCGATAATTCGTGGATTTTGCGGGATATGGTGCCCGTTACCAGAGCTTCACGTGCCGGTTCACATCCTTATAGAGCAGGTAACGGAAGCGACCCGGCCCGCCCGCATAACAGGCCTGCGGGCAATAGGCGCGTAGCCACATGAAGTCGCCCGCCTGCACTTCCACCCAGTCCTCGTTCAGCCGGTAGACCGCCTTGCCTTCCAGCACATAAAGGCCGTGTTCCATCACATGGGTTTCCATGAAGGGAATGGTCGCGCCCGGCTCAAAGGTGACGATGTTGAGATGCATGTCGTAACGCACATCGTCCGGATCGATGAAGCGCGTCGTTGCCCATTTGCCTTCCGTATCCGGCATGGCCGACAAATCATGCTCATCCTCATGGGAGAAGATCGCCGGTGGCGGCTCCAGCCCGTCGACCGCCTGAAACGCCTTGCGGACCCAGTGAAACTTGACGGGCACCTTGCCCGAGTTGCGAAGCTGCCAGCGGGAGCCGGCCGGCAGGAAGGCAAAGGAGCCCTCTCGCAAGGCATGGTGCGCGCCCTCGAATTCCACGGTCATTTCGCCGTCAACGACGAAGATCGCCGCCTCGGCGCGTACATCCGGTTCCGGCCGCTCGCTGCCGCCGCCGGGCTGCACTTCAACGATATATTGCGCGAACGTTTCGGAAAAACCCGTCATCGGCCGGGCGATGATCCAGGCCCGGGTGCCGGTCCAGTGCGGCAGCACGCTCGTCACGATATCGGACATGACGGTTTTGGGGATGACCGCGTAGGCGGTCTTGAACACCGCCTTGCTCGACAGAAGTTCCGTCTGTCCCGGCAGACCGCCCATATCCGAATAATATCTCTTCATTTCAGCCATTCCATTCTGCAACGCATTCGGCGCGGATTCTTAGGCCCGCGCCGACGTTTAATCAAATGGTTATTGGCAAGCAGAGACTGACCCGAGGACGTCACGCCTTCTTACGCATCGTGGCGTAGACGATATTGTGGTTCTCACCGAAAAACACCTCCGCCTCGATGCTTGAGGGGTCGGCGCTGGCATTGACGATCCGCCACATATCCGCCTTGGAGCGCAACAGCAGCGCCCAGTTCATGAAGGTTTCCATGTAACCGTCAACGACGATGTCTTCCGAGAAATTGGCGAAAAGGAACATGCCGCCGGGTTTCAGCATCTCCATGCAGCGCCGCGTGAGTTTGATCGCCACGCGGTCGTTCAGATAATCATAGAGACCGGCCGCATAGATCAGATCGAAAGTGCCGAGTTCCTGCGTGCGCAGGACGATATCGCGCACGGAACCGTCGATCGCCTCGATGCAGCTGCCATTGAAATCACGGGCGACGGAGCCGACACTGAGCGGATCCTGATCGAGTGCCACCCAGCGCTTGATTTTGCCCTGTTTCAACGCCACGGAGGCATCGGCCTCGCGCAGATGGCCGGAAGCGATGGTGAGGATTTCCGCCTCATCGCCATGCCGGGCCGCGGCCTCGTCGACGAAGCGCGTCAGCAAATCGCGCCGCTCACGCACGGCGACCGAGGAACTGGCGTCCTTGGTATAATCATAAAGCGCCGCACCGAGCGGCGTGGCGCCGTTCACCAGTTCGGCAACACTGTCGTGGCCATAAATGAAATCGAGCAGCTGCGCATCGCCCGAATAACCCCGCGGCTTTTCGAAAGACCAGCGTGTGAACGGGTCCTCCAGAAAATGGACCGAAACAGGGTGATTCTGCACCAGCGGAATCAGTTCAGCCCACACGCTGGAGTGGAGCTTTTCACGCAGAGCATGAAGCGCACCTGCCGTTCTATGTATTATCTCACGTGCTGAAACACGATTGTCGAATTGCTGTTGTGCCAATTCGAGAATGAGCGCCACCTCTGCTTTCGCAACTGCGAACTGCTCATCGAATGTTTCCGTTCTGCGTGCAAAAATCTCTTTTGCGACAGTATCCGGGGTAATCAGACTTGCCCCGTCAAGATTTTTCTTCTTTACCCGCACCACTTCAGCCTCCAGTATTAACGCATTGTTAACTATACGTTTCTGGGAGCCGGAAGGCCACTCGCTTTCGATTTTTGAGCGGTGTAGGGATACATTAGTAGATTAGCGTATTTTTTTGGTCACACTCGTGAGTACGGGAGAAAGCAGATACGCGATTTAGTGAAACTTAATGTTGCGAACGTATGATGCGTTCTTCCTTTCCATGTTCTCCGCATGCATCGGCAGAGATCGACGGGAACCCGCACTGGGTGCGACGGCACACGGAAAAGTGGAATAAGCAGTTACTTAATAAAGTATACGCAACACTATGGGAAAGTGCATGAAGCACACATTGGGAGAGGTGAGTGGACAGCAAGACTATCGGCGGCCGGACTCCCGGTTTTCTGATGAACTTCTTGCCCTTTACCAGCAGGAAGGTGAGCGCAGCCGCCGTGGTTCAATCCGGCGGGGCCTGTGGACTGCTGTTTTCATCTATCTGCTGTTTGCCGTAACCGACATCATTCTGATACCCGACGTCGCTTTTTACACCATTGTCGCGCGCTTCGTGGTCGTCCTTTCATCGCTGCTGACGCTGGAAGTCCAGCTGCGCAAGGGCGCCAGCACCGCGGCGCTCGATCTTACCTGTGCGACTGCTCTCGTCATGGGCTATATCGGCTGGCTGTTGCCGTCGCTGTTGACCGACAATACCGAAAACATGTCCTATTACATGGTTTTCGGGGCGATCTTCATGATGGGCGCCAATCTGTTTTTCACCTTCCGCTTCCATCTGTCGCTGGTGTCTTCGGGCATTATTCTCGTTACCTATTTTCTGGCGGCAACGCAGTTTCCCGAAGATACGTTCTACAAGTTCGCCTTCGGCACCTTCTACATTTCCTGCTTCGTCTTCACTTCCTATGTGAACTGGAACCTGAACCGGGAGCGCTACCACGTCTTCGTCAACGGGCTGGAAGCGAAGGCCCAGCAGAAGGCGGCAGACGAACGGGGCCAGGCGCTGCTGCGGCTTTCCAACACCGACTCCCTGACGGGCCTGCAGAACCGCCGCGCCATCGATCATCATCTGCGCCTGTTGTGGGACAATTGGATCAGGAAGGAAGAAGGCTTTGCCGTTTTCCTGATCGACGTCGACTTCTTCAAGAAATACAACGACCGCTACGGCCACCAGGAAGGCGACAAATGCCTGGTGACGGTGGGCAGCGCCCTGCAGGATGCAATCACTGACCAAGGCGCCTCAATCGGCCGTTATGGCGGTGAAGAATTCATCGTGCTGGCGCCGTTCAGGTCCAAGCAGCAGGTGGGAGAACTTGCCGAGACGATCCGCCACACCGTTGAAAACCTGTCGCTCGCACATGACCAGCGCCGGGACGGCACCTTCATCGTCACCGTCAGCATCGGTGCGTCCTTTACCCGCACCAATCCGGACGGCAAGCTGGAAAAGATCATCAATGAAGCCGACCGCGCCCTCTATATCGCCAAGGGCAACGGCCGCAACTGCATGAAACTCTTCGATCCCGATGATCCGCAGACCAGCGACGAGACGGAAAACATTGCCGCCCTGCTGAAAATCGCCGTAGCGGAAGATCTCGTTTCGCTCGTCTACCAGCCGATCCTCAATGTTTCGGCCAATGAGACCGCAGGGGTTGAAGCGCTTATGCGGCTTCGCCTGCTGGACGGCAGCCCTGTTGCACCCGGCATCTTCATTCCGATCGCCGAGCGCACCGGCACCATCATGGAACTGGGCCTCTGGACAATCAAGACCGTCTGCAAACAGATACTGGCCGATGACAAGGTGGCGGTCGTCAGTGTCAATGTGTCGCCAATGCAATTGAAAAATCCGGGTTTCGCCACCTCGGTGGCCGCCATTCTCGTGGAGGCGGGCATTGCCGGCAACAGGCTCGCTTTCGAAATCACCGAAGGCGTCGACATGGAAATGCACTCCGACGTGCTGCGTTGCCTGAACGACCTGAAGACGCTCGGCATCAATATCTGGCTGGATGATTTCGGAACGGGTTTTGCGGGCCTTTCGTGGCTGCGCATGACGGATTTCGATACCGTCAAGATCGACCGCTCCTTCCTGCATGACAGCAAGACCCCGCGTGGCCGGGCGATGCTGCAGGACATGATCCGCCTCATCCGCAATCGCGGCCACAAGATCCTGATCGAAGGCGTGGAGACCGAGGAACAGCTCAGACTCGTGCGGCAGATGGAGATCGACTACGCGCAGGGTTATTTTATCGGCCGCCCCGTCGGGGCCGAAAGGCTGGGAGCGGCGGCAGCGCCCTATCCGCGCCCGAACATGCTGCTGCGCCCCGCCTGATCCTGCATGACGGCGCAAAGTCGCCGTCAGCCACAGGCCGCTTTAATGATAGGCAGGCGGATTGACCGAAAATTTTGCAGCAAGCTCCGAAAAAGCCTCTCGCGTGACGGGATCGACAGGAGCCCCTTCCCTCTCCCGCCTTGCCGCCACCGCCCACTCCCGGTCACCCGGCGCCATGACCTTGCAGTCTTCCCGCGCGGGCGATCCACGCAGGACCTCGAGATAACGTTTCATGCCCTCGTCGAACGCCTCGCGCTCCAGGAAGGCTTCCGGCTTCAGCGCCAGAACAAAGGCCCCGAGCCCGCGCGGCGTGGAAAAATCCGGCCCGCCCATGGGAGCGATATCGAAGCTGAGCTTCATGCCCGTGAGAACGGCGCTGAAAATCTCCACCATTCCCGCAAGTGCCGCCCCCTTGAATCCGAACTCGCCGCCAACCGGGGCAAGCATTTCGACGGCATGGGGATCGCGCGTATCGATCCCTTCACCATCCGAGGCGACACCTTGCGGCAATTGCTGCCCGAGGCTGCGGTAAAGCAGAACGCGGTTATAGGGCACCGCGCTGGTGGCCATGTCCAGCAGCCAGGGCATGTCATCCGCTGCCGGCACACCAACGGCAATGGGGTTGGTGCCATGGAAGCGCATTGCGCCATCATGCAGGCGCACGAAACTGTCGGAATTGCAGAAGGTGAGGCCGATATAACCCTGCCGCGCCGCTTCCAGCGCATAAGCACCGGCCGGGCCGAAATGCGAGGAATTCCGGATCGCCACCGCGCCGATGCCGAATTTTTCGGCAAGCGCCATGGCACTGTCCATCGCCGCATAGGTGGCGCGGGCGCCATGGGCGTGATCGGCGTCGATCGTCTCCACCGCGCCGAAGCCGGAAACGCGGCTGATCTGCGGGCGCCCATTGAGACGCCCACCTTCGAGTGCGGTAATATAATGGGCAAGCAGGCGCACGCCGTGGCTGTCCACACCGAGCCTCGTGCCATGCATCATGGCGCGAGTCGCCGCGTCGGCGGTTTCATCATCGGTGCCGGCGGCCAGGAAAACGGCGCGGCAAAACCGCTCCAGCTCATCCAGCTTCGCCAGAACGTTGGCTTTTTCATTGCTGTGCGCCATGAGGGAATCCTCCCAATTCCAGAATCCATGCCGCACAAGCTATTCGCGGGACGCGTTTTTGCAATCGAATATCGCACGCCCCCAAAGGCTCAATCAGTCTTCCGCCCCCATGGTATCGTAAGAAGAGCGTTCGCCGGCGATGATCGCCCGTTTGCCGACATGGTTGGCAGGCCCGACAATGCCTTCCTGCTCCATACGTTCGACGAGTGAAGCGGCACGGTTATAACCGACGGACAGGCGGCGCTGGATATAGGATGTGGAGCACTTCTTGTCGCGCATCACCACCTTGACGGCCTTTTCATAGAGATCGTCGCTATCGTCCTCACCCATGGCGGTCTTGTCGAAAACAGCGGCTTCCTCTTCCACCTCCTCCTCGGTCTCCTCGGCGTCTTCCGTAACCGTGCCGAGATATTCCGGGCGTCCCTGCGTCTTCAGATGCGCCACCACCTTCTCCACTTCCTCGTCCGAAACGAAGGGACCGTGGACGCGGGCGATGCGGCCGCCACCCATCATGTGCAGCATATCGCCCTGGCCGAGCAGGTGCTCCGCGCCCTGTTCGCCAAGGATGGTGCGGCTGTCGATCTTCGACGTTACCTGGAACGAGATACGGGTCGGGAAATTGGCCTTGATCGTGCCGGTGATGACATCGACCGACGGGCGCTGGGTCGCCATGATGAGATGGATGCCGGCGGCACGCGCCATCTGCGCCAGACGCTGGATCGCGCCTTCGATTTCCTTGCCTGCGACCATCATCAGGTCCGCCATCTCGTCGACGATGACGACGATGTAGGGCATGGCCGTGAGGTCCATTTCCTCCTGCTCGTAGACCGCTTCGCCGGTGGCGCGGTCAAAGCCGGTCTGCACGTTGCAGAACACGGTCTCGCCCTTGGCGCGGGCGGCAGCGGCCCTTGCATTATAACCGTCGATGTTGCGCACGCCGAGGCGCGACATCTTGCGATAACGGTCTTCCATCTCGCGCACGGCCCATTTCAGCGCCATGACCGCCTTTTTCGGATCGGTGACCACAGGCGTCAAAAGATGCGGAATGCCGTCATAAACGGAAAGTTCGAGCATCTTGGGATCGACCATGATCAGGCGGCACTCTTCCGGCTTCAAACGATAGAGCAGCGACAGGATCATGGTATTGATGGCGACCGATTTGCCCGAACCGGTGGTGCCGGCGACCAGAAGGTGCGGCATCTTCGCGAGTTCGGCGATGACCGGTTCGCCGCCGATGGTCTTGCCGAGGCAGAGCGCAAGCTTCTGGCGGGTCTCGGCATAATCCGTCGCTTCGATCAGTTCGCGAAGGTAAACCGTCTCGCGCACCGGGTTCGGCAATTCGATGCCGATGACATTGCGGCCGGGCACGACGGCGACACGCGCCGAGAGCGCCGACATGGAGCGGGCGATATCGTCCGAGAGACCAATGACGCGCGAGGACTTGACGCCGGGGGCGGGTTCGAACTCGTAAAGCGTGACGACCGGGCCGGGGCGGACATCGATGATCTCCCCCTTGATGCCGAAGTCTTCCAGCACGCTTTCGAGAAGCCCGGCGCTCTGTTCCAGCGCTTCCGGGGTCATGGTCGTGGTCTGCTGGACACGGGCCTCCTGCAGAAGATCGATGGAGGGGTATTCATATTCGCCTTCGGCAAAGACCGGAGCTTCACGGAACATCGGCTGCGAGGCCTGGATGGGCGCGCGCGGCGTGAAGCGCGGCTCGGCCGCAACTCTCTCCACCGGCTGAACCTGCTCCACGGGTCTCGGTGTCTCGACAACCATCGGCGCTTCCGCAACGGGCGGCGGCGCGATTTCCTGTTCGGCAACCGAAATGGCGGCAGGAACGACGGACTGGCGCACGCCGATCTCACGATAAAGCCGGATTGCGGAACCACCGGGCACGCTGACGACCGGAGGCTCGGACGAAAGCACGATCGCAGCAGCAGCCGACGACACGACGGCGACCGGCGCGGCGATCGCGGGCGCCGTGACGACCGAATTTGCAAGAACGGAGCGCGTGGACGCGGAAACGCCCTCACCGGCACCGCCCGGCAGATCGAGCGTCATCACTTCCCAGAAAAGCTCATCCGGCAGATGGGCGGCGAAAGCCGGAATGACGGCCTGCGGCGCGGTGTCCTGAACTGCAGCCATAACGGGCTCGTTGGATTGTGGCTGAACCGGCGAGAATATCTGCCGCGCAGGCGCTTCAACGGCTGCGGAAATATCCGCCTGAACGGGCATCTGCGCGGCGGCAGCCGCCTCTTCCGCCTGTTTGCGGGCAAGCTCCAGCCTCAACTTATAGGTCAGCGCCCTTGCGCCCCGGGCATCCGGCGGCTGCGGCAGGAACGGCATGCGCGGCGGCGGCATGCGCTCCTCCGCCTGCTTCACGACCGGTTGGGAGACAGCGACAACCTCCTGCTGCACAGCCTGTGGCTCTGCCACCGCTTCCTGCTCCACCGTTTCAGGCGCAGCGGCGGCCGGCACGTCCTCTTCGGGAATATTGGGGGTCTCGACCGGCATGCGCCGGGTAAAGGCGCTTTCCGGCGTGCGGGTGAAGCGCACATTCGGGCCGAGCACAAAAGCATTCTGCCAGCCGGGCATCTCGGCGCGGCCTTCAATGGCGTCCGCTGCGCTGACATCGGCATTCGGCCGGGGTGCCCCAGCCTTCATCGCCGCCGTCTGCTGACCGGCACCCCCCTGGCCGCCGGCATGACGAGCCTTCTCGCTCCCCTCCCCTACGCTATTGGACGAATTCTGGAATCTGGATCGGGAGAAGCTCATGGCAGCGTGCACACTCATCATAAACGTACATATTTCGGTCTCCTTGAAATAAAAAATAAAGGTTAATTACCCCTTTCCAAACGGGGTCGCCGCGGCAGATTTTCACTTCGCCCACAGGCGCAACAGCGCAGACACGGCCAAGGTCGCAGCACTCCAACCACCTAATTTTATTGCGTTAAATCAAATTTCCGGAACATCGCCGCCGGCACGAACACAACAGGAGAAAAGCGCATTACCGCCGGAAAGCATATTGTTTCAGCAAAGACCCGCGCAACGTAAAATCATTGCTGTAAAGCCCGCGAATTAACGTGGACACTGCCGAGGTTGCAGTCTTAAGATCGGCCGCCGCGGACCAAGCGGAAAGGCCCGCCCAGCCCTCATTTCCGGAGTGAACCATGTTGCCTGCCCACCTGTCCCGCCGCTCGCTTCTCAAGACCTCGCTCCTTCTTGCCGCAACCACGGGGTTGGCGGGCATCGCCGCCGCGCAGCAGGCAGCGCCCGGGGGAAGATTGATCGTCGCGGCCGATTCGGAACCGAAGAACCTCAATCCGGCGATCGTCGCCTCAAACGGCGTGTTTTATATTGCCAGCAAGATCATCGAGCCGCTGGCCGAAGCCTCCTTTGATGGCAAGGACGGGCTCACGCCGCGGCTTGCGACCGAATGGCAGGGATCGGATGACGGCCTCAGCGCCACCTTCAAGCTGCGCGAGGGCGTAACCTGGCATGACGGCAAGCCGTTCACCTCGGCGGACGTGGCCTTTTCGGCGCTCTCTGTCTGGAAACCGTTGCAGAATCTCGGCCGGCTGGTCTTCGCCAATCTCGAGAAGGTGGACACGCCAGACGACCACACGGCGATCTTCCGCTTCTCCAAACCCACACCGTTCCAGCTCATCCGCAATGCGCTGCCGGTCGTTACCAGCGTCGTGCCGAAACATCTTTATGAGGGCACCGATATCGCCACCAATCCGGCCAATACCAAACCGGTCGGCACCGGGCCTTTCGTTTTTGCGGAATACAAGCCCGGCGAATATTACCGCCTGACCCGCAATCCCAATTATTGGGGCAAGGGTGAACCGCAGCTCGAAGAGATCATCTACCGTGTCCTGCCGGACCGGGCGGGCGCGGCTTCCGCGCTCGAAGCCGAGGAAATCCAGCTTGCCGCCTTTTCCGCAGTGCCCCTGGCCGATCTCGACCGCATCTCGAAAATAGCGGGCATCAAGGTCATCGCCGATGGTTACGAGGCGCTGACCTATCAGCTGGTGGTCGAAATCAACCACCGCCGCAAGGAACTGGCCGATCTCAAGGTCAGAAAGGCCATCGCTCACGCCATCGACAAAAAATTCGTCGTCGACAAGGTCTTCCTCGGTTATGCCACGGCATCCACCGGGCCGGTGCCGAAGAACGCCCCTGAATTTTATACCGACGATGTCGAGACCTACGATTTCGATGTGGCCAAGGCCAATGCCCTGCTGGACGAAGCGGGTTATGCGCGCGGCCCGAACGGAACACGTTTCTCGCTGAAACTACTGCCGGCGCCTTACTTCAATGAAACCAGGCAGTTCGGCTCCTATCTTCGTCAGGCGCTACAGGAAATCGGCATCGATGCCGAACTGGTCAACAATGATTCAGCCGCTCACCAGAAAGCCGTCTACACCGATCACGCCTTCGATCTCGCCATCGCCCCGCCGGTCTTCCGCGGCGACCCGGCGATCTCCACCACCATTCTCGTGCGCTCCGGCATTCCGGCGGGCGTCGGCTTTTCCAACCAGGGCGGTTACGAGAACAAGACGCTGGACGAATTGATCGACAAGGCGGCGGTAACGGTCGATACCACCGCGCGCACGGCGCTTTACAAGGACTTCCAGAAGCAGGTCGCCACCGATCTGCCGCTGATAAACGTCGCCGAATGGGGCTTCATCACGGTGGCGCGCGATACGGTCAAACATGTCGCCAGCAACCCCCGCTGGGCCGTTTCCAACTGGGCGGATACGGCGGTCGACAGCTGAGGACGCGCCGTGAAACGTGCAGCGACATTGCTGAAGCGAAGGGCAGTCAGCGCCATTCCGGTGCTGCTGATTGTTCTCATCTTCACCTTCGTGCTGCTTGAAAATGCATCCGGAGACGCGGTGGACGCCTATCTCGTCTCCATCGGCGGCGGCGATGCCGGGCTCAGGGATGTATTGCGTGAGCAATATGGCCTGAACGGTTCGATGCTGGCCCGTTTCTGGCTCTATGCCAGCTCGGTGCTGCGGCTCGATCTCGGCTGGTCGCTTGCCTTCGACCGGCCGGTGCTGGGGCTGATCCTCGAGCGGCTGCCGAACACGCTTCTCCTGATGGGCAGCGCCACCGCACTCGCCTTCATCCTCGGCACCGGGCTTGGCATCGTGGCCGGCGCGCGCGCCGGCGGGTTGACGGATCGCGTGCTTTCAACGCTTTCGCTGGCGCTTTACGCCACGCCCGGCTTCTGGCTCGGCCTCGTGCTGGCCATCGTTTTCGCCGTTCAACTCAAATGGCTGCCCACGTCAGGCATCGAAACCATCGCCTCCGGCAAGCAGGGATTTGCAAGGGCGCTCGATATTGCCCGCCATCTCGTGTTGCCGGTCGCCAGTCTCGGTCTCATTTATCTGGCGCTGTTCCTGCGCGTCATGCGCACCGCCATGGCTGCGGTCTGGCCGCTGGATTTCGTGCTTTTTGCTCGATCCAAGGGGCTTTCCAGGAGACGGATCGTGCTGCGCCATGTCGCGCGCAATGCCGCTCTTCCGCTCGTCACCGTGCTTGGCCTGCAGGCCGCGACCATGCTCGGCGGCAGCGTGGTGATCGAAAGCGTCTTCGCCATTCCCGGTTTCGGCCGGCTGGCGCAGGAGGCGGTCAGCGGCCGCGACACGCCGCTTTTGATGGGCATTATTCTGACAAGCGCCGTTTTCGTCATCCTCATCAATCTCACCGTCGATCTTCTCTATGCCGTTCTCGATCCGCGCATCGGCAGCGGGGAGCGACAGGCATGAGTTTCGCTCTCCGGCTGCTGCGCAGTTTCGAAGGCGCCACGGGCGCCATCATTCTGGTACTGCTTGCCATGACAGCGCTCGCCGCACCCCTCCTCTTTCCGGGCGATCCGCTGGCCATCGTCGGCGAACCGCTGATCGCACCCTTTACGGATGCGGCCCTGCCGCTCGGCACCGACCGGCTGGGCCGCAATGTGCTGGCCGAGCTTGCCCACGGCGCGCAGGCCTCCCTGCTCGTCGGCATGGGTGCCGCCGCCGCAGCACTTGTTATCGGCACCGTTATCGGCACGATCGCCGGTTTTGCCGGCGGTCTGGTGGATGAAGCGTTGATGCGCGTCACCGACGCCTTCCAGATCGTGCCGAATTTCCTGCTCGCGCTCGCCTTCGTCAGCACCATCGGCCCCTCCATGCCGATAGTCATTGTCGCCATTGCACTTGGCGCATGGGCGGATCCGGCGCGGCTGATGCGGGCGCAGGTGTTGAGCATACGCGAGCGCGACTATGTGCAATCCGCCCGCGCCATCGGCATGCATCCGCTGGAGATCGCTTTCCGGCAAATATTGCCCAATGCCCTGCCGCCGGTTCTGGCGCTCGCCGCCATCATCGTCGCCGCCGCCATCCTCACCGAGGCGGCCCTGTCCTTCCTCGGGCTCGGCGATCCAAATATCGTCACCTGGGGCTCGATGATCGCCGAAGGACGCAACGTCCTGCGCTCGGCCGCGTTTTTGTCCGTCATCCCCGGCATCGGCCTTCTGGTCACGGTTCTCGGCGTTTATCTTCTCGGCGAAGGCATCAACAGGGCGATGGCGACGAGGAGGCAAGTGCCATGAGCGGGAATGCGCTGTGCCGGATCGACGATCTCAGCGTTTCTTATGCGGCCGGCGATGCTCCGGCATTGCAGAATGTTTCGCTGACGATCCGGCAAGGGCAGAGGCTGGCGATCATCGGCGAAAGCGGTTCGGGAAAATCCACGCTCGGCAAAGCCATTGCCGGACTTCTGCCCGAAAATGCGCGAATTTCCGGCGATATTTCCTGGAGCCGCGATAGCGGCCTGTTTCACGGCAGGCCGCAGCCCGGGCGCGATATCGGCACGATCTTTCAGGATACCGGTGCGACACTCAACCCGGTTCTCACCATCGGCGAACAGGTGGCGGAAGGCGCCGTGCGGCATCTTGGCCAGTCATGGCGGCAGGCGCGCAATCTTGCCCGCGACCTTCTGGACCGGGTGCGGCTGCCGCATCCTTCCCATCTGCTCAGTGCCTATCCGCATCAGCTTTCCGGCGGCCAGAGGCAGCGCGTGACGATTGCAGCCGCCATCGCCGCCCGCCCTGCGATTCTGATTGCCGACGAGGCCACCAGCGCACTCGATACCGTCAGTCAGGCCGCCATCGCCACGCTGCTGGACGATCTGGTGCGCCAGGAAAACAAAACGCTGGTCTTCATCACCCATGATATCGGCCTTGCCTCCAGCCTTGCCGACGAGATCGCGGTTCTGCGCGCCGGGCGGCTGGTGGAACAGGGGCCGACCCGGCGGGTGCTTTCCACCCCTGCCCATGACTATACGCGGGCGTTGCTTGCCGATTATCTCGATCTCTCCACCCCGCCGCTCATCGGTGAGGCCGCATCATGAACGAAGCCCTTCTGAGCATCGACGGCCTGTCTAAAACCTATCGCACCGGTGCACGTACCGTGGCGGCGCTTTCCGACATCTCCTTTTCGCTTCAGCCCGGCGAGACGCTGGGGCTTGCCGGCCCCTCCGGCTGCGGAAAATCGACGCTCGCGCGCATTCTGATGCGACTGATCCCAGCCGACGAAGGCACGATCCATTTCAAAAGCCATGATTGGCTGGCGCTTGACGGCGGCAGGCTTCGCGCCGCCCGCCGGCATATGCAGATGGTGTTTCAGGATACGCATGGCGCATTCAATCCGCGCGCCAGCGTCGAGGATGCCATCGGCGAGCCCTTGCGCATCCATCACATCGTCAAAAGACGCGAGCGCGCGGCGGAAATAGGCCGCCTTCTCGACCGCGTGGGCCTGCCCGCCAGCTATGCCGGCCGCTCGGTCCTCGAGCTTTCCGGTGGCCAAAGGCAGCGTGTCGCGATCGCGCGGGCCATTGCGCTCAAACCGTCACTTCTCATTCTGGACGAAGCCGTCTCCGCGCTCGATGTTTCGGTTCGCCGGCAAATCCTCGAACTGCTGGTGGAAATACAGCGGGAAACGGCGGTTTCCTGTATTTTCGTCTCCCATGATCTCGCGGTCATCCGCGCCCTCTGCCACCGCGTCGCCATCATGGAAGCGGGGCGGATCGTTGAAATCGGCAGGACGGGAAATATCGTCTCGGCGCCGCAATCCTCGACCGCCAGAACGCTGATCGACGCCGCACCGCGCCTGACCATTACCACGTAAGGACAAAGACATGCCCGTTCCGGATTACGCATTGCTGCTCGACCCACCCGCTTTTCCCGCGGAGCGTTACGCCACTCTGGCTGACCGGCTGGCGGCCTTGATGGGCACCAAAAACGACGTCCTGCTCATACAGGCGGAAGCCGTGCTGGCGCTCGAAGCGGCGGCAACCAGCCTTGCCCGACCGGGTCTGAGGGCGCTCAACATCGTCACCAGCCCCTATGGCGCCTGGTTTGGCGGCTGGCTTGCGAGAGGTGGCGCCACGGTGCGCAACCTGGCCGCCAGCCCGGCAAGACCGGTCACGCTGGAGGCGGTGGAGCGGGCGCTGGACGAGGGGCAGGATTTCGATCTTCTCGCCATCGTCCATGCGGAATCGGCAAGCGGTATTCTCAACCCCCTGCCCGCCATAGCCGCGCTCGCTTCAAAAAGGGGCGTCGTGACCCTCGTCGATGCCGTCGCGTCCATCGGCGGACATGCCTTCGAAGTCGACCGGCTGGGAATCGATATCGCCGTCATCGGCCCGCAAAAAGCGCTGGCCGGCCCGGCCGGGGTTTCCGCCATTTCCGTCAGCGAAAAAGCGTGGGCGCTTCTTTCGCATGCGGGTGCACCTGACAATTCCATGCTCTCGCTTCTGGACCAGAAGAAACTCTGGCTCGATGCCGGCCGCGGCGCGCTGCCCGGAACGCCGGCTCCGCTGGAATTCTACGCGCTGGAAGCAGCCCTTGACCGGATAGAGGCGGAAGGTCTGGCATCCGCCAATGAACGCCACGAAAGAGCGGCGGCCGCCACCCGGAACGGCATAAGGGCACTCGGTATTCCAACCTGGGTGGAGGAGGCGCACGCCTCCGCCCTCGTTTCCACGGCGATCTTGCCGGATACCGTGGAAGCCAAGGCGTTTCTCGCGGCTGCGTCCCAAAAGCATGGCGCGGATATTTCCGCCGGTGTCGGCCCCGGTGCGGAACGGCTGATAAGGCTCAATCACACCGGTCGGAGGGCGCATCCAGAGGCGGTGAAGGCCAATATCGTGGCCTTCTCCAGCGCCTTGAAAAGCCTCGGCCATGCCACGGACACCGATTCCGCGCTGGAAGCGACCGAAAAAACCTATTCTGACGCCCCTGCGAATGACGCTTGACGGCACAGATAAACATTCATTGCGCGAAATCCGGTGGCGGTAAAATGTCAGTCACGACATTGTTGTTAAAAATGGTAGACAAATTCCTCGGCCAATCTTGACGAAATCATGGCAACGCGCGAAACTTAACGCACCGTTAACTCGCGTGAAGAAGGGAAATGGCCATGGTAGCAGGGTTCAACATGCTCTCCTTTGACCTCTTTGGCATCGGCCGAAGGATGCCCGTCGTCAATGAGCGGGTGGAGACCGAGTTTCAGGACAAAACACCGCGCAGACCCGATGACGAATCGCAGGGTGACGACCGCGATCAGGAATATGAACTGTTCTTCTGGTCGCTTTACCCGGTGATCTGAGCCACTCATAGCGGCTTACACGCATGAGCCTTGCCAAGGACCGCCGGTTCATTCAATGATTGCCGCATGCGCCGGTCCGGAAATGAAAAGAACTCTGCAAACAGAGACTTGAAACTGCTGCGCCGCCTTCTGCGGGCCAAGGATCATATGGACGCGGCGCCCCATGAGGCGTGGCCTGTTTCACGCCTTGCAAGCGTCAGCGGCGCCTCGCAGGCGCACTTCGCGAGATCGTTTCGCGATGCTTTCGGCATACCCCCTCACCGCTATCTGCTGACCCGCCGGGTGGAGCGCGCCGTGGCGCTGTTGCGTGACACGGACCTTCCGGTCATCGAGATCGCGCTGCAAACCGGCTGGAACAGCATCGGCACCTTCGGCCGTGTTTTCCGGGATGTGACCGGGGAAAACCCGAGTGAATTGCGGCGCAGGACGCGGCTTTTACCTGCCGACCTTGAGCAGGTTCCCCATTGTTTCGTCAGCGCCGCGCATCGTCCCCATCTCACAATCGCAGTTTCGGAGAAGCGCCGGCGAACGGAAAGCGATAGGCACGGTGAGTGAAAGGGAGATAGCTCATGAAAAACGGTATTCAACTTGTCGGGCTTTATGTTCATGACCAGGATGAAGCGCTGCAATTTTATGTCGAAAAACTCGGATTTCGTCTGCATACGGATGCGCGCAACGGCGATTATCGCTGGTTGACCGTTCAGCACCCGGACCAGCCGGATTTCCAGCTGGGCCTGTTCCGGCCGCAGGCGCCGACCGTTGACGAGGCAACGGCACAGGATCTGAATGAAGCCGTGGCCAAGGGCGCCATGCCGCCGCTGGTTCTGGTGGTCGAGGATTGCCAGAAAGCCTTTGACGCCATGCACAAACGCGGCGTCGAATTCACCCAGGAACCGATTTCCCGCTACGGCTCGGTGGATGCGAGTTTCCGCGACCCTTCCGGTAATGGCTGGAAACTCGTTCAGGCCCGTTGAGGCACCCATGTGTCACATTCCATCATGGATGCTTTTTCTCGGGGGCGACTTTGATCTTGCAAAAATGGATAAGGCAGAGCCATCGGTGGTTGGGCATTCTGCTGACAGTCACCATTCTGGCGAACTTCGCTTCGATGGCATTCGGTCCGACGCCACCGGTGATCGTTTATGCTCCGCTGCTGCCGCTGACTTTGCTTATCGGCAGCGGGCTGTACATGTTCTTCCTGCCTTATCTGGGAAAGCCGCTCTCCCCCTCGAAGGAGTAGGCAGGCGGGCGACGAGGCGCTGTATGCCTCACACATCAGGAGCATTCCGGCGGTTTTGAAGACCGGCGCTTCATCGAATATCCAAAAAATTTTCAGCCCCGGGTTTTAGCCCGGGGCTGATTAAAAAGCGGTCGGCAAAAACCGCCTTGCCTCAGTGGTTGTCGCGCGGCAGGCCCTTGGTCTGGGCGATGCGCTGATATTTCACGGCCGGCTCCAGAACCGCGCCGGTTTCCATCTGGCTGACGATACCGCGCTGGATTTCCTGCCATGGCGTCTGGTGGTCCGGGAACTTGTAGCCGCCCTCAGCCGACAGCGCCTCGTAACGCTTGGCCAGTTCTTCACCTGATATCAGGATATCCGCCTTGCCACGGCCCACATCGATACGGACGCGGTCACCCGTCTGCAGGATGGCGAGGCCGCCGCCGGCCGCCGCTTCCGGCGAGGCATTGAGGATGGACGGGCTGCCCGACGTGCCCGACTGGCGGCCGTCACCGATGCAGGGGAGCGAATTGACACCTTCCTTCAAGAGATAATCCGGTGCGCGCATGTTCACCACTTCCGCCGCACCCGGATAACCGATCGGACCGGCACCGCGCATGAAGAGGATGGTGTTGGCGTCAATCTTCAGTGACGGATCGTCGATGCGGTGATGGTAGTCCTCCGGACCGTCGAACACCACGGCGCGGCCTTCGAAGGCTTCCGGATCGTTCGGGTTGGAGAGGTAACGGTTGCGGAATTCTTCCGAGATCACGCTGGTCTTCATGATGGCGGAGGAGAACAGATTGCCGCGCAGCACGCGGAAGCCGGCGCGTTCCTTGAGCGGCTGCTCATAGGGACGGATGACCTTTTCGTCCTCGATAATCGCGCCACGGCAGTTGTCGCCGATGGTCTTGCCGTTGACGGTCATGGCGTCTTCCATGATCAGTCCCTGGGTCATCAGCTGGTTGACGACGGCGGGAACGCCGCCGGCATGATAATAATCCTCGCCGAGATATTCGCCGGCCGGCTGCAGGTTGACGAGCAGCGGCACGTCTTCGCCATAGGTCTGCCAGTCATCCACGGTCAGCTCGACGCCAACATGGCGGGCAAGGCCGTTCAGATGGATCGGCGCATTGGTGGAGCCACCGATGGCGGAATTGACGCGGATGGCGTTGATGAAGGCATCCTTGGTCATGATATCTGATGGTTTCAGGTCTTCCTTGACCATTTCGACGATGCGCAGGCCGGTGAGATAGGAGACTTCCTGACGGTCACGGTAAGGGGCCGGGATGGCGGCGGAGCCGGGAAGCTGCATGCCGAGCGCTTCGGCCAGCGAGTTCATGGTCGTTGCCGTGCCCATGGTATTGCAATAGCCGGTGGACGGGGCAGACGAGGCGACAAGCTTGACGAAGCCCTGGTAATCGATCTCGCCCTTGGCCAGCAGTTCGCGCGCCTTCCAGACGATGGTGCCGGAACCGGTGCGTTCACCACGGAACCAGCCGTTCAGCATGGGGCCGACGGAAAGGGCGATGGCCGGAATGTTGACGGTGGCCGCCGCCATAAGACAGGCAGGCGTGGTCTTGTCACAGCCGATGGTGAGAACGACGCCGTCGAGCGGATAGCCATAAAGCACTTCCACGAGGCCGAGGTAAGCAAGGTTACGGTCGAGACCGGCGGTCGGGCGCTTACCGGTTTCCTGGATCGGATGGACCGGGAATTCGATGGCGATGCCGCCCGCTTCACGGATACCTTCACGCAGGCGGTTCGCCAGTTCCAGATGGTGGCGGTTGCAGGGCGAAAGGTCCGAGCCGGTCTGCGCAATGCCAATGATCGGGCGGTCGGACTGAAGCTCGGCCTGGCTCAGGCCGAAGTTCATGTAACGCTCGAGATAAAGTGCCGTCATATCCGCATTGGCGGGATTGTCGAACCACGCGCGCGAGCGAAGCTTGCCTCCCTTGCCTTGGGTTGCGGGCAGATTGTCGGATGTAGTCATGATGCGGGTCTCCAGCCGGAAGTGGCCAACGGTAAAATATTACGAAATGCGACAAGCTTATGTTGTGCGCAAGGAAAATGGAATCAGCTTTCGGAGATCACGCATAACCGACAGAGCAGCCCCAGACGAGTGATTTGGCGCTGTTCTTCGGCTTTAGCCGAATATTTTTCGGCATTTACGACGATACCGGTGTCGCGCAACGGCCTCTTCCTCCCTGCCTTGCCGGAATGCGGCTGGCCCGATGGCCCAGCACTCCGCCTCAGTTTGATCGCTTTATTTGTATTACTATTTGATGCCATCATTGTCTGTCAAGCCGCGCCATAGGTCATTTTCGATGTGCCTAAACAGGGAGAGAGTGAGATTGATTTCAGCTTAACACATTGATTTATTGTATTTTATGACGAAATTTCGCCGTCACTCGCGAAAGCCAAATTGCGAAAAGGCTAAAAAACCACTTTTCAAGAGTATTACTATATGCTCATAGTGTCGCCGTCACGCTGACATCATCTCTGGGAGGATAAGATGAGAAAAGCTCTTGCGGCATTCACTGTCGCCGTTTCCGCATGCCTTGCATCCAGTGTTTCCGCACAATCGCTTACCGTCGGCTTCTCGCAGATCGGTTCGGAATCCGGATGGCGCGCGGCTGAAACCACCGTCACCAAACAGCAGGCCGAAAAGCGCGGCGTCACGCTGAAATTCGCCGACGCGCAGCAGAAACAGGAAAACCAGATCAAGGCCGTTCGCGGCTTCATCGCGCAGGGTGTCGATGCGATCCTGATCGCGCCTGTTGTCGCCACCGGCTGGGACGCAGTGCTGAAGGAAGCCAAGGAAGAAAAAATCCCTGTCATCCTGCTCGACCGCCAGATCGAGGCACCGGACGATCTTTACCTGACCGCCGTGACCTCCGATCAGGTTCATGAAGGCAAGGTGGCCGGCGACTGGCTGGTCAAGGATGTCGGCTCCAAGGACTGCAAGGTGGTGGAATTGCAGGGCACGACCGGTTCTTCGCCCGCCATCAACCGCAAGAAGGGCTTCGAAGAGGCGATTGCCTCGCACAAGAACATCAAGATCGCGCGCTCGCAGACGGGTGACTTCACCCGCACCAAGGGCAAGGAAGTGATGGAAAGCTTCATCAAGGCCGAGGGCGGCGGCAAGGACATCTGTGCGGTCTATGCCCATAATGACGACATGGCCGTCGGCGCGATCCAGGCGATCAAGGAAGCCGGCCTGAAGCCCGGAACCGATATCAAGGTCGTTTCCATCGATGCCGTGCCTGACATCTTCAAGGCCATGGCGGCCGGTGAAGCCAATGCCACCGTCGAACTGACGCCGGACATGGCCGGCCCTGCCTTCGATGCGCTTGAAGCCTATCTGAAGGACAAGAAGGCGCCGCCGAAGTGGATTCAGACTGAATCCAAGCTTTACACGGCATCCGACGACCCGATGAAGGTCTACGAGGCGAAGAAAGGCCTGGGGTACTGAGCCATTTCTTCGGAGGAACGGCGCATTGGTTTGCGCCGTTTCTTTCGGTCGTTAAACGAGAGGCGAAAGCCCGATACTGAGTGATTTTATGGAGCGAGCGGGTGCGGCCTGCTTCTTCTCCCCGCCGGGGAGAAGGTCGCGGCAGCGGGATGAGGGGGCAAGGGTCAAGATAAACCGAGGGCGAGCCCCCTCATCCGACCCTTCGGGCCACCTTCTCCCCGGCGGGGAGAAGAAATCTGCGGCACCGACTTGCCCCATAAGCAATCACTTTATCAAGACCCATTGCAATGCGGAATCTGCTCAATGTCCGAAACGGCACCACTTCTGGAAGCACGCGCCATCGGCAAATCCTTTCTCGGGATTACGGCGCTCGATGGCGTCGATTTTTCGCTGCGGCGCGGTGAAATCCACGCGCTGCTGGGCGAAAACGGCGCGGGCAAATCCACGCTGATCAAGATCTTGACCGGCGTTTATCACCGCGACAGCGGTTCGATCTTTCTGGAAGGCAGCGAGATTTCGCCCACCAATGTCGGCGAGGCGCAGGCGCTGGGCATCGGCACTGTCTATCAGGAGGTGAACCTTCTCGAAAACCTGACGGTAGCCGAAAACCTGTTTCTCGGCCGCCAGCCGCGCCGCTTCGGGCTGATCGACCGCAGCACGATGCAGAAGAATTCGCAGGCGCTGCTTGCCCAATACGGGCTTTCCATCGACGTCAACGCGCTGCTTTCCAGCTATTCCGTGGCCATTCGCCAGATCATCGCCATTGCCCGCGCAGTCGATCTTTCCGGCAAGGTGCTGGTGCTGGACGAACCGACCGCCAGCCTTGATGCCCATGAAGTCGAGATGCTGTTCGGCGTCTTGAGAAACCTGCGCGCACGCGGCATCGGCATCGTCATCATCACCCACTTCCTCAATCAGGTCTATGACATAGCCGACCGGGTGACGGTGCTGCGCAACGGCCGCCTCGTCGGCACCCGCGATATCGGCAGCCTGCCCCGTTCCGAACTGATCTCGATGATGCTCGGCCGCGAGCTTCAGCACATCACCCATGAACATCAGGCAACCGAAGATACGGTTGCCGAGGGCGAGCCGCCGATCCGTTTCGAAGGTTACGGCAAACGCGGCAGCATCGCCCCCTTCGATCTCGGCATCCGCCCCGGCGAAATCGTCGGTGTCGCCGGGCTGCTCGGTTCTGGCCGGACGGAAACAGCCTTCCTGCTGTTCGGCATCGACCGGCCGGATACCGGAAAGGCTGTCATCGACGGCCAGACGGTGGCGATTGCTTCGCCGGAAGCCGCCATCACCGCCGGTTTCGGCTTCTGTCCGGAAGAGCGCAAGACCGATGGCATCATCGGCGACTTTTCCGTCACCGACAATATCGCGCTGGCGCTTCAGGCACGGCAGGGTTGGGCGCGGCCACTGTCGCGCCGGCAGAAAGCGGAACTGG
The DNA here is from genome assembly GCF_044769685.1 of Agrobacterium sp. NPDC090283. Lineage (NCBI taxonomy): Bacteria > Pseudomonadati > Pseudomonadota > Alphaproteobacteria > Hyphomicrobiales > Rhizobiaceae > Agrobacterium > Agrobacterium sp. NPDC090283. The sequence goes on from NZ_JBIVYG010000002.1 coordinate 115,179, forward strand.
CCGAAAGCTTCATCAAGTCGCTGGATATCCGCCCGGCCGACCCCAACCGGCCGATCAAATTCCTGTCCGGCGGCAACCAGCAGAAGGCCATTCTGGCGCGCTGGCTCGCCACCCACCCCCGGCTGCTGATCCTCGACGAACCGACACGCGGCATCGATATCGGCGCGCATGCGGAAATCCTGAAAATGATCGAAAAACTCTGCAGCGAAGGCATGTCGCTCGTCGTCATCTCTTCGGAACTGGAAGAACTCACCGCCGTCGCACACCGCGTCATCGTGCTTTCCGACCGCCGTCATGTCAGCGAGTTGAAGGGCGGTGACGTGACCGCCGACAACATCATGCGGGCGATTGCCGATGCGGCGAAAACGGAGGCGGCATGATGGCAGCAATGACACGACGCCTGAAAAGACTTGCTCCCCAGCTTGCCGCGCTCTTCATCATTCTGGCAGCGATAACAATCCTTTCGCCGGGTTTCCTGCATGTCTCGTTCCAGAACGGCAGGCTCTATGGCAGTCTGGTGGATATTCTCGTGCGCGCCGCACCGGTTGCGCTTCTGACCATCGGCATGACGCTGGTCATCGCCTCCAAGGGCATCGACCTTTCCATTGGCGCCGTCATCGCCATCTGCGGCGCGGTCGCGGCCACGCTCATCAGCAATGGCCATTCCATTCCCTCGGTCATCGTCATCTCGCTTGCCGTGGGCATTGCCTGCGGGTTGTGGAACGGCGTGCTGGTCGCCCTTCTCGACATACAGCCGATCATCGCCACCCTGATCCTGATGGTGGCGGGGCGCGGCATCGCCCAGCTCATCACTGAAGGCGTCATTCTCACCTTCAACAATGACAGCTTTGCCGCCATCGGCTCCGGCTCCTTCGCAGGCATTCCGCTGCCCGTCATCATCTGGGTTACAGCGGCGCTTTTGATCGGCCTTCTGGTGCGCAAGAGCGCGCTCGGTTTCCTGATCGAGGCGACCGGCATCAATCGCCGTGCCGCAGCGCTGGCCGGGGTCAGGGCGCGCTTCCTGCTGTTTTTCGTCTATGCCGTTTCCGGCCTCTGCGCGGCCATCGCCGGCATGATCGTCACCGCCGATATTCGCGGCGCAGATGCCAATAATGCCGGGCTGTGGCTGGAGCTGGACGCGATCCTTGCGGTGGTCATCGGCGGCACCTCGCTGAATGGCGGGCGCTTTTCCATAACCGCCTCGCTGATCGGCGCGCTGATCATCCAGACCATCAATACCGGCATTCTCGTCTCGGGCTTCCCGCCGGAATTCAACCTCATCATCAAGGCCGGCATCATCATGGTGGTGCTGACGCTGCAATCGCCGGCGATCATGGCCGTCCTCGGTTTCGTGAAAGCGCCGAAGCCGCACGTCAAACCGGCGGCCACCAACGGCATGACCAAGGAAGGAACCGCGCGATGATCCACAGCCGCAACCTGCCCTTCCTCACCACGCTGACGATCTTCGTGATCGCCTATCTTCTCTGCGTGCTGCAATATCCGGCGATCCTGTCGACACGGGTGATCGGCAACCTTCTGACCGACAACGCCTTCCTCGGCATTGCAGCTGTCGGCATGACCTTCGTTATCCTGTCGGGCGGCATCGATCTCTCCATCGGTTCGGTCATCGCCTTCACCAGCGTCTTCGTGGCGGTGATGGTCGGCACCTATAACGTCCATCCGCTGCTGGCCTTCGCCATCGTGCTGGCGATCTCGACACTGTTCGGCTGCCTGATGGGCGCGATGATCCGCTTTCTCGCCATCCCGCCTTTCGTGGTGACGCTGGCCGGCATGTTTCTGGCGCGCGGTGCTGCCTATCTGATTTCCACCCAGTCGGTGCCGATCTCGCATCCCTTCATCGACGCGATACAGGGCTTTTATTATCGCTTCCCCGGCGGCGGCAGGCTGACGGCGCTTGCCATGCTGATGCTTCTGGTCTTCGCCGCCGGCATGCTGATCGCCAGCCGCACGCGCTTCGGTGCCAATGTCTATGCGCTGGGCGGCAACCCGCAATCGGCGGAACTGATGGGTGTGCCGATAGGGGCCACGACCATCGGCATCTATGCGCTTTCCGGTTTCCTGTCGGGCCTCGCCGGCATCGTCTATACGCTCTACACCTCGTCGGGCTATTCGCTGGCGACGGTGGGCGTGGAACTCGACGCCATCGCCGCCGTCGTTATCGGCGGTACGCTTCTGACCGGCGGCACGGGGCTGGTGGCGGGCACTTTCATCGGCCTTCTGATCCAGGGTCTGATCCAGACCTATATCGTTTTTGACGGGACGCTTTCCTCCTGGTGGACGAAAATCGTCATCGGTGTGCTGCTTTTCGTCTTCATCGTGTTGCAGCGCGCAATCATCTGGTATTCAAACAGGAGACTGGCCGGGCCACACCCGGCATAACCACCGAGGGAGGCATGCTTGGGGCTGCTCGAAACGACGATAAGCGGGCGAAAACGCCGGAACAGCCACGCCCATGTGGTCTCCGAACTCGGCAGCGCCATCGTCTCGGGCAGAATTGCGGAAGGTTCCCTGCTGCCCAATGATGCCGAACTCTCCATGCGCTTCGGCGTTTCGCGCACCGTGCTGCGCGAAACCATGAAGACGCTGGCGGCGAAGCGGCTGGTGGAACCCAAGGCCAAGGTGGGCACCCGCGTTCTCGACCGTTCGAGCTGGAACTTCTTCGATCCTGATGTGCTCGGCTGGCGCTGCGAGGCCGGCATTGATCAGGAATTCGTCACCCATCTGGCGGAGATCCGCCTGGCGCTGGAACCGGCGGCAGCGGCAGCGGCAGCCCTGCAGGCCTCCAATGACGATATCGTTTCCCTCTACGTCATCGCCGCCAAATTCGACAATCCGAAACATACGCCCGAAACCATCGCCAAGGTCGATCTCGAATTCCATCTCGCCGTGGCGCATATGTCCGGCAACCCCTTCATGCGCTCGGCAAGCGGGCTGATCGAAGCCGCCCTTGCCATTTCCTTCCAGCTCTCGTCGCCGGCCGCTTCCCCCGGCACCATTGCCGAAATCGCCTCCAACCATCTGCGCATCGTGCATGCGATTGCGGCGCGCGACGCGGATGCGGCGGTGAAGGCCATGCGCCACGTGATCGAGGTGGGCAAGGACCGGACGCAGAACGCGATCAAGTCGGTTTGAAGACACGGTAACAGGGAACAGCGGGCGCCGTTTCTTCTCTCCGCGCCGGGCAGAAGGTCACGGCAGCGGGTTGAGGAGGCAAGGGTGAGGCCAATCCTCGCCGCCGCAGCGGCGCGCCAGCACTTTCCCCCTCATTGGAAGCCAACCGCGTGATGAAGCTCTCCACGCTGACCGGAAGCGTGACATCCCGGCGTTTCCATGCTAGAAAATCCGTGTTTTTTGACCAAACGTCCGAATTTGCGAGAGCGCGATGAATGATGCTCTGACCGAAATGCTGCGTGGCCTGAGGCTCGATGGCGTGGAATACGGCCGCTGCCGCATGGCCACACCCTGGGCGACGGCTTTTCCAGAACAGGAAGCGGCGCGGTTTCATTTCATCGGCGTCGGTCAGGCGAAACTGCTGAAACCTTCCGGGGAATGGCTGACGCTGACATGCGGTGACGCCGTGCTTCTGCCCCGTGGCCATGCCCATGTGCTGGGCAGCAGCGAGGATGTTGAGCCCACCCTCTTCGACCGGTTCGGCAAAAAGGAGGTTTGCCAGGGCATTTTCGACATGCAATGCGCAAGCGCTGGCGGCGATACCATCGCCTTTACCGCCTCGATGCGTTTCAACATGGATAATCTGCACCCTCTCCTGCAACTCATGCCGGATGTGATGCTGACCAGCGATCTGGCCAAAAGCGACCCGGCCATCCCGCATCTGCTGGAAGCCATGACGCGCGAGGTGGAACTGAACCGCGTCGGCGCGGGCGGTATTCTGGCAAGGCTTGCCGATGTGCTGACGGCAACGTTGATCCGCACATGGGTGGAACATGGCTGCGGCGATTCCAGCGGCTGGCTGGCTGCGGTGCGCAATCCCGAACTCGGGCGGGTGCTGGCCGCCATCCACCTCAACCCCGAAAAGGACTGGAGCGTGGAGGAACTTGCCGCGCTGATGGGCGCTTCCCGTTCGAGCTTTGCGGAACGTTTCACCCGCGTGGTGGGTGAAAGCCCGGCCCGTTACGTGGTGCGTGTGCGCATGCATCAGGCGCGGCTGTGGCTGCGGGAAGGCATGCGCGTGACGCTAGCGGCCGAAAAGCTCGGTTATGATTCCGAAGCCTCCTTCAGCCGTGCCTTCAAGCGGGTGATCGGCGCGCCGCCCAGCCAGTTCCGCAGGAAGGATTCGGCAGGGCTGGAGAATGCGGCTTAAGGGCCTGAACAGACATGATATGTGTAGGGACATATCCGTTTAAAACCACGGTAGCGCCGTTCGGGAAACATCCACCATGAGCATTGCCGACGACGCCCGTTTCTGGAACCGGACTGCCCGGAAATACGCCAGAGGCAAAATTGCGGATGAGGCCGGATATGAGCGCACGCTGAAGCGAACCCGCACCCTGCTGAGAGGAAATGACAGGGTATTGGAACTGGGTTGCGGCACCGGGACAACGGCGATCCGGTTGGCGGACAGTGTCAAAGACTATCTTGCGACGGATATTTCCACCGATATGATCGCAATTGCCGAGGAAAGAAAACACACCGCCGGCTCTCTTGCCAACCTCGTTTTCAGCACTGCGACCGTGGAAACGCTTGTGCCCGGCCCCGCGCAGTTTAACGTCGTTCTGGGCTTTAATTATCTTCATCTGGTTCGCGACCTGCCCGGCACAGTGCAGCGCATTCATTCCCTGCTTGCCCCACGGGGACTGTTCATTACCAAAACCCCTTGTGTCGGGGATATGAGCTCCCTTATCCGCCTTGTCCTGCCGGCCATGCGCGCAATCGGCAAGGCGCCCTATGCCGGCGTGTTCAGCGCGGTCGAGCTTGGCCGGCATATAAACGCCGGAGGTTTCGACATTCTGGCCACGGAAATCCACGCGACAAAGGGCAATGACCATCGCCCTTACATCGTGGCGCGAAAAAGGTGAGCTACGCCGCCTTCAGTGAAAATTGCGGGAAATGACCTTTATCCGCTCCACTTCGTCCTCACCATGGGCGGCAGGCGGCGGATGTTTTCTGGTAGCGCGGTGATCTTCCGGCGGAATGCCGTGGTGAAACTCATCGCCCCGCCCATGCGGCAGAGGAAAGGCGTGGTTGCGCTCGCCCACGCTGGCCAACGCCTCCGACAGATCGGTCAGCCGGTGGGCGACCAGATGCACCACCTCGCCTTCCCGCTGGATCTTGCCATAAATGCCGACCATGCCGGCGGACAGTACCACGCGCCGGTATTTTTCGAAGGTCTTGACCCACAGTACCGCATTGGCGATACCCGTCTCGTCCTCCAGTGTCATGAAGATCACACCCTTTGCCGAGCCGGGGCGCTGGCGCACCAGCACCAGACCCGCCGTTTCCAGCCATGTGCCATCGCGGGCACGCACCGCCTCCGCGCAGGTGACGATACGGCGGCGGGAAAGATCGCGCCGCAGGAAGCACATCGGGTGTTCCCGCAGCGTCAGCCCCACATGACCGTAATCCTGTACCACCTCGCCACCGTCAGTCATGGGCCTGAGCGCAACGGAGGGTTCCTGAAGCTCGTCCACCACGGCGTTTTCCCGGCTGGCGGCGGCGGCAAAAAGCGGCAGCGGCTCATCCCGCAGGGCCTTGATGGCCCAGAGCGCCTCGCGTCTGGAAAGCGAAAGCGACGGTAAAAACGCATCGGCTTCGGCGAGACACACCAGTGCGGCGGCGGGAACGCCCGCCCTTCGCCAGAGGTCATCGACAGAAACGAAAGGCCGATCCTGCCGGCCGGCAACGATTTTTGCGGCATGATCGTTGGATAACCCCTTCACCAGACGCATGCCCAGCCGCACGGCATAGCGTTCTTTGCCATTGACATCCTTCTCGCCCGTAGGTTCCAGCGTGCAATCGAAACGGCTGTTATTGACGCAGACCGGACGCACCTCCACGCCATGATCACGCGTATCGCGCACGATCTGCGCCGGGGCGTAAAACCCCATGGGCTGCGAATTGAGAAGCGCCGTACAGAAAATATCGGGATGATGGCACTTCAGCCATGAGGAGGCATAGGCAATCAGCGCGAAGGAGGCCGCGTGGCTTTCGGGGAAACCATAACTGCCGAAGCCTTCCAGCTGCTTGAAGATGCGTTCGGCGAATTCCTGTTCATAACCGCGCTCCACCATTCCATCGATCAAATCCCGCCGGAATTTGGAGATGGTGCCGACATTCTTGAAAGTGGCCATGGCACGGCGCAATTGATCCGCCTTGCCGGGCGAAAAACCAGCGCATTCGATGGCAATCTTCATGGCCTGTTCCTGAAACAGCGGAACCCCCAGCGTCTTTTCGAGAATATTTTTAAGCTCCGGTTTTTCATACCGAACGGGCTCTTTACCCTGACGCCGCCGCAGATAGGGATGTACCATATCACCCTGAATGGGGCCGGGACGAACGATAGCGACCTGAATAACAAGATCGTAAAATTTGACGGGCTTCAAACGCGGCAACATCGACATCTGCGCCCGGCTTTCGATCTGGAAAGTGCCTAGCGTGTCTGCTTTTTGGATCATTGCAAACGTTGCAGGATCATCCGGCGGCATCGCAGCAAGATCGTATTTTTCCCCTGTACGCGCCTCCAGCAGATCGAAGCCACGCTTCATGCAGGAAAGCATTCCAAGTGCCAAGCAATCCATTTTCATGAACCGCACAATATCGATATCGTCCTTATCCCATTCGATGATCTGTCGATCATTCATGGCGGCTGGTTCGATCGGCACGAGCTCATCCAGCCTATCATGGGAAAGCACGAAGCCGCCGGGATGCTGGCTGTGATGGCGTGGTGTGCCAACAAGCTGGTTGGCAAGCTCAAAAGCGAGTTGCAGGCGACGATCCTCCATATTGAGGTTCAACTCCCTGACCTGTTTTTCCCCCACACCTTCGCTCCAGCGCCAGACCTGCGAAGACAGAAGTTTGGTCAAATCCTCCGGCAGGCCTAGTACTTTACCGACATCTCGCAATGCTCCTCGACCACGATAACGGGTGACGATTGAACAAAGCGCGGCTTTATCGTGGCCATAGGTTTTGTAGACCCATTGAATAATTTCCTCACGACGCTGATGCTCGAAATCCACATCGATGTCAGGCGGTTCACCCCGGTTTTCGGAAACGAAACGTTCAAAAACGAGATTGCTGAAACGAGCAGGATCAATGGCAGTGATACCAAGGACAAAACAGATAACCGAGTTTGCCGCCGAACCGCGTCCTTGGCACAAGATGTCCATCTTACGTGCCTGTCGGACGATAGCACTCACGGTCAGGAAATAGGGCGCATATTCCAGCCGGCCGACAACATCCAACTCATGATGCAGTGCCTTCTCCACCTTTTCCGGCAAACCATCCGGATAACGAACCGGCACTGCCTCCCAGACCAGCTTTTCCAAAGCCTGCTGCGCCGTCAGCCCCGGCAGGCTGCGTTCCTCGGGATATTGATAGACCAGTTCCTTCAGCGAAAACTTGCAGCGTTTCGCGATTTCGAGGCTGCGGGAGAGCGCTTCGGGATAACGGGCAAACAGCCGGTGCATCTCTTCCGGCGGCTTGATATAGCGGTCGGCGTGCCGCTCGCGGCGGAAACCCGCCTCGTCGATGGTGCAATTGTGCCTTATGCAGGTGACGACATCCTGCAGCATGCGCCGTTCCGACACATGAAACAGCACGTCATTGGTCACCACGGTCGGCACACCAGCCGCTTCGGCCATAACCGAGAGCTCGAAAAGCCGCATCTGGTCGTTGGGACGCCTTCTGAGGCTCAGCGCCATATAGGCGCGATCCGCAAAAGCGGTTTTGAGCCGCCGCAGGCGAAGGGCGCAGAGATCGTCGGCCAGATCGGCGAGCAGCACCACGATCAGGCCTTCGCCATAGGTGACCAGATCGTCCCATGCCAGCCGGCATTTGCCCTTGCCGCCCCGTTTCTTGCCGACGGAAAGCAGCCGGCAAAGCCGCCCGTAGGCCGGCCGATCCATGGGATAAACAAGCACGGAAAGATCGTCATCCAGATCGAGGCGGCAGCCGATGACGAGGCGGATGCCATGATTAGTGGCAGCCTCATAAGCACGGGGAATGCCCGCAAGGCTGTTGCGGTCGGTGATGCCCAGCGCCTCGATGCCGAGAATTTTGGCCTGTTCGAAAAGCTCCTCGCAGGAGCTTGCCCCGCGCAGGAAGGAAAAATGCGTGGTCACCTGCAGTTCGGCATAACGGGGCGTGCTCATGCGAAGACCCCATGGATGAACCAGCTCTGCGAGCCCGTTTCGGCATGTTCGCCGTCACCGGAGCGGAAAATCCAGAAACGTTCGCCGCTTTCATTTTCCACCGTGAAATAATCGCGCACGGCAGCCTTTTCCCGGTCGCGTTTCCACCATTCACCAAACACCCGTTCCGGCCCATCGGCGCGCCGCACATTGTGGCGCACGCCCTTCCAGAGGAAATAACGCGGCGGGTGGTCCGGCAGCAGCGCCAGCGTCTCGATGGGTTCCGGCCTTGCAAAAAGCCGGACCGGACGCGGCCAGTGGCCGGGCCAGCCGAGCGTATCCTCAGGCGCAAGCGCCGAAACGGGGGCAATGGAGCGTTCCGGCACGTCGCTTGCCACCGCCGCATAACGATAGACCCGGTGGCCACGATTGAGGATGACATCGACCGTATCGGCGATTTCCGCACGCCCCTCCTCCAGCAAAGAAGAACGGGCCTGCGCGGCGACAAGCGGTTCGGCATGGGTGGCGGTCAGCACCATCATCTCGATGCCGAAACCGGGATCAATGGTATCGATCCGGTCGGTCAGAAGCCGGACAAGCTGTTTGACGTCGCGCACCGGCCTGGAGGTGCCGGCCCTTATGGCCTGCAGGCCGCTATCCACCCGGTGCGGCACCAGATCGACCCGGCGGGCGCCGAGGCCGCGCTTTTCCAACGCGGCACAAAGGCCGACAACCAGCTTCTGGGTATAACGGGCAATCGTCTCCGCCGCCGCGATGGGTTCGGGAAAGGCGCGCCGCACCTCCACCAGTTCGGCCACCCGCACGGGTTCGATGGGTTCGCCGATCTCGCCGAAAGCCTGGGAGAGACGACGGATAAGTTCGGGGCCAAAACGCAGGGTGAGCGGCGCACGCGGGGCTTCGGCAAGCTCGCCGATGCTGCGGAAACCAAGCACCTTCAGCCCGGAAACGATACGCTCCTCCAGTCTCAGCGCAGCAAGCGGCAAGCCGCTGATCGCCGCTTTCTGGCCACCCGGCGGTACGATGCCGATCTCATCGCGGCCGAAACGTGCCAGCGCATGGGCCGCCCCCCAGCTATCGGCAATGGCGGCGCGGGCGTTAAAGCCAGCGGCATGCAGGCGGTTGACCATGCCGCTCAGCATCAGCGCCTCATTGCCATGCAGATGGTCCGCACCCGCCGTATCAAGCACCAGCCCGTCCGGCGGGTCGGCAGCGACGATCGGGGCATAGATGCGCAGGAAATGAAAGGCCAGCTGCTGCAGGGCGCGGGCATCGGCCGCTGCGTCCAGATTTTCGACAAGAAGACCCGGCACCAGCGCCTGCGCCTTGCTGACCGGCGTACCGGGGCGAATGCCCGCCGCCTTTGCCGCCTTGTCGAGCGCCAGCACCAGCCGGCGGCTGCCCTGACGGCCGATCATGACCAGCGGCTTTTCAACCGGTGGCGCGTTCTCTCCCGAAAGACGCCGGAAACGATCCGTCGGCCATGTCGGCAGGTAGAGCGAGACGACCCTTTGCATCACAGGCTTCCACTTCAAATTCGGCGCTTTCGCCGCCGCGACATCGCAAAAGCTCAAGCAACCAGCGCGGCCTGCCCACCCCCGGCACCGGCAGGGGGGATGAAGGCCGCACGGAAATGCGCCAGCGGGTCACCGCCGCCGTCGGTTCGCCGAACAGTGCGGCATCGGCCGGACGCCGGAAGCGGCGGATGGCGATGCCGGTAACCCCAGAGGTTTCCGCCGCCAGCTGCAGCCGCCGCGAGGCGGTCATCGGCAGTTTCGCCACTTCACCCATCACCGCACCGAAACCATTGCAGCGCAGTCCCTCCTCGAAACAGTCGAGCACACCTTTTTCATCGCGGCACTCAACGATGATGAGCCGGTTCTGCGACAGGCCGGCCTGTGTCAGGCCCGGCATGAACAGGTCCCGCCGGGTAACACACCATAAAACCTTGCCGGAAAGCCTTGCTGCCACACCGGCCGCAAACAGCGCTGCCGCCGCGCCATCGGCAGCGCCATTGCCGCCGCCGCTCAGCTCATGCAGGCAACCGAGCTTCAGCCCGCCTCCCGGCAGGTGATGGTCGATGGCATCCACGCCGAAAGGCAAGGTCTCGTGCAGCCGCTCAGGGCCGTTCCCGATCCTTTCCAGCCTTTCACGCAGCTCTTCGACAACGAGCAACTGATCCGCGCGCTTTTGCATAGCATGACAGGTTTCAATTCCGGTTATTCATCTTTATTGTTCTTGTTTTGTTCCTATTTTGACCAAGAGTCAAGCAACGAGCTGCCGCTCTTCAACAGTTTGCACGGGAAGAGGAGATTCTGGCCTTGCAGCCCTTCGCCTCGCCGTTAAAACTGAATTGTCCGTTCGCCGTAAAAACCGCGGCGGGGGCATCATGGTTTGGAGGAACCTGCCGATGATTGCCAGCATTCTGATTGCCGTGGTTGCGGCCATCCATATCTACATCGTCATTCTGGAAATGCTGCTGTGGGAAAAGCCGGCCGGCCGCAAGGCGTTCGGTCTTTCAGCGGATTTTGCCCGGCAGACGAAGGTGCTCGCCGCCAATCAGGGGCTTTATAACGGGTTTTTGGCGGCCGGGCTGATCTATGGGCTCACACAGGGCGATGAAGGGCTGAGCTTCAAGGTGTTTTTCCTAACCTGTGTACTGGTGGCCGGTATTTTCGGCGCCGTTACCGCCAATACCATGAAGATCCTGTTCATTCAGGCGCTGCCCGCCCTTTTGGCGCTTGGCGCGCTCTGGATTGGAGTCTGAACCGATGACCGCATGGAACGACAGCCGCGCCAAAAACGCCCTCAACCGGATATTCATGGCGGCAGTCGCAAGCGCTGATCCGGCGAAGGTGTTGCAACAACATCTCCCCTCCCCGCCCAAGGGCCGCTGTGTGGTGGTCGGTGCGGGCAAGGCCTCGGCCGCCATGGCCGCTGCGCTGGAAGCGGCATGGCCGCATGTCGATCTCTCGGGTGTGGTGGTGACGCGTTATGGCCATGCGGTCCCAACCTCCCATATCGAGATCATCGAGGCCTCGCATCCCGTACCCGACGACAAAAGTGCGGAAGCGGCCAAACGCATTCTCGCCGCAGTCGAAGGGCTCACCGCCGACGATATGGTGATCGCACTGATTTCCGGCGGCGGTTCGGCGCTGATGGTAGCACCCGCCGAAGGCATGACGCTTGCCGACAAGATGGCCGTCAATCGTGCCCTTCTGGCCAGCGGCGCGACGATTTCCGAAATGAACGCCGTGCGCAAACACCTCTCCCGCATCAAGGGCGGACGGCTGGCGCTGGCCGCCAAACCGGCGAAGGTGGTCTCGCTGCTGATTTCCGACGTTCCGGGTGACGATCCCTCCGAAATCGCCTCGGGGCCGACGGTTGCCGATCCGAGCGACATTCAAACCGTGCGGGAAATCGTCTCGCGCTATGCGCTCGATCTTCCCGAAACCGTGCGCAGGGTACTGGAACAAGGTGAGGAAACCCCGAAGTCAGGCGATATCGAAGAGGATGTCAGGATGATCGCGGCGCCCTCACTTGCCCTGCAGGCCGCGGCGGATGAGGCCGTGAAGCTCGGCCTTACGCCGCTCATCCTCGGGGATTCCCTCGAAGGCGAATCCAGGGATGTCGGTGCCGTCATGGCCGGCATTGCGTCTTCCGCCAGCCGCAAGGGCCTACCGGTCAAAGGTCCGGCCGTGCTGCTTTCCGGCGGCGAAACCACTGTTACGATCGGCAAGGGACCGGCCGGCAAGGGCGGCCGCAACACGGAATTCCTGTTAAGCCTCGCGCTAACACTGAAAGGCTCAGCCGGCATATGGGCGATTGCCGGTGACAGCGATGGCATAGACGGCGTGGAAGATGCGGCGGGTGCCGTGGTGACGCCGGATACGCTGGAGCGCATGCGCGCCGCCGGTGTCGATCCGCGCCAGTCGCTGGTGAACCACGACAGCTATACCGCCTTCAAGGCGGCGGACGATCTTGTCGTGACCGGTCCGACGCTGACGAATGTCAATGATATCAGGGTGATTTTGATCGGCTGAAAGCGGAAGCCTTCGGGCCGGCTCTCCCGTCCGGTCGCGCGTATCATCAGGCAGAGGCCGTTTTTGACTATGCCGCCGGACAGGTATAAATTAGCGGCATATCCTTGGGAGCCTCAGCCATGCGTCTTGGAGTGCTCGTACCCGGCCTGATAGTGGCCCTTAGCCCCGTCTTGGCGGATGCCCATAATTGCAAATGCCGAAATCGCGGCACCATGTTCGAACTCGGTCAGACATCCTGTCTGAGGGTCGACGGCGTTTCTTACCTCGCGCGCTGCGAGATGAAACTCAATGTTTCGTCATGGACCAAGATCGGGGATGGTTGTCCGGTGACAGAGCGGACACAGCCGCAGTCGACACGCGTGAATTGATGTCGCCGTCAGGCGGCGGCAGACCGGGCTCCGAAGCGCGGAGGCTTATGCCGCAGCCGCCAGCTTCCGACTGCAATCCATCCCAAGCAGAACTGAGCGATGACAAAAGAGGCGAGCGGATGCCGCTTGCGTCTTCCCCCAAGGGGGAGAAGGTCGCGGCAGCGGGATGAGGGGACAAGGGTGCGGTCTATCGCTAACGTTGCCCCCCTCATCCGACCCTTCGGGCCACCTTCTTCCCGGCGGGGAGAAGAAAGACCCCTTACAGCTTCACCCAGCCGCCATTCTTCTTGCCGGATTCGATGCAGGCCGTGACGAAGGCGACACCTTTTACGCCGTCGTCCACGGTCGGGTAAATCACCGCCTTGTCAAGCGCCGAGCCGGTACGGCGCGCCTCGATGGCATGTGCGGCCTCGGTATAGATGGTGGCGAAGGCTTCGAGATAACCTTCCGGGTGGCCGGACGGAATGCGGGTGACGCGTGCTGCCGCAGCCCCTGCCCCGGCGCCGCCGCGGGTGATCAACTGCTTGGGCTGGCCAAGCTTCGTGAACCACAGATAGTTGGGATCGGCCTGTGTCCACTCAAGGCCAGCCTTATCGCCGAAAACACGCACCTTCAGCCCGTTTTCGTGGCCCACCGCAACCTGGCTGCACCAGAGCAGGCCCTTTGCCGCCTGCTTGCCGTCCTTCGGCTTGAAGCGCAACATCACATGGGCATTGTCATCCAGACGGCGGCCTTCAACGAAGGTGTGCACATCCGCCGCCAGCTCGTCGGCCTCCAGACCGGAAATGAAGCAGCCGAGATTATAGGCATGGGTGCCGATATCGCCGGTGGAACCGCCAACGCCGGATTGAGCCGGATCGGTGCGCCAGACCGCCTGTTTCGCGCCGGTCTGTTCCACCGCTTCCGTCAGCCAGTCCTGCGGATATTCCATCTGCACCAGACGGATCGTACCGAGTTCGCCGGCTTCCACCAGCTCGCGCGCATGCCGCACCATCGGATAACCGGTGTAATTATGCGTCAGGATGAACAGCGCATCGGCCTTGTCGGCCACGTCCTTCAGCTTCTTCGCGTCCTCCAGATTGGAGGTCAGCGGTTTGTCGCAGATGACATGGATGCCACGCTCCAGAAAGGCCTTTGCAGCGGGATAATGCACATGGTTGGGCGTGACGATCGCCACCGCCTCGATACCGTCTGAACGAAGGGCTTCCTTCTCGGCCATTTCCTCGAAGGAGCCGTAGCAGCGCTCGGCATCGAGCCCCAGTTCGCGGCCGGAAGCGAGGGACTTTTCCGGCGTGGAGGACAGGGCACCCGCCACGAGATCGAAGCGGTTGTCGAGCCGCGCAGCCATGCGGTGAACGCCGCCAATGAATGCACCGGAACCGCCACCCACCATGCCGAGCCGGATACGCTTTGCCGCGGTTTCGTTTGCCTTGCCTTCGATTGTCATGATCTCTCCCTCATCAGTTCATTCATCTTTCACGCAAAGGGCGCCGCAAAATTGCGGCGCGCTTTGTTGCAATTCCTCAAAGCCCAAGCATACGGCGGTTGGCCGCATCGTCGGTGCCAGCAGATGCGAAATCGTCAAAGGCCTTTTCCGTGACGCGGATGATATGCGCCTTGACGAATTCCGCCCCTTCGCGGGCACCGTCTTCAGGGTGTTTGAGCGCGCATTCCCACTCGACCACGGCCCAGCCGTCGAAATCATTGGCCGCCATTTTCGAGAAGACGGCACCGAAATCAACCTGCCCGTCGCCCAGCGAGCGGAAACGGCCGGCACGGTTCACCCAGCCCTGATAGCCGCCGTAAACGCCCTGCCTGCCGGTCGGGTTGAACTCCGCATCCTTGACGTGGAACATCTTGATGCGGTCCTTGTAGATGTCGATATTGTCGAGATAATCGAGGCATTGCAGCACGTAATGCGAGGGGTCGTAGAGCATGTTGGCGCGGCTGTGGTTCTTCACGCGTTCCAGGAACATCTCGAACGTCACGCCATCATGCAGGTCTTCGCCGGGATGAATTTCGTAGCAGACATCCACCCCCTGCTCATCGGCATAATCAAGGATCGGCGTCCAGCGTTTTGCCAGCTCGTCAAAGGCGGCTTCCACCAGCCCGGCCGGACGCTGCGGCCACGGATAAACGAACGGCCAGGCAAGCGCACCGGAGAAGGTCGCATGTGCCTTGATGCCGAGATTTTTCGAGGCTTTCAGCGCAAGCTTCACCTGCTCGACGGCCCATTGTTGCCGGGCCTTCGGGTTGCCGCGCACTTCAGGCGCGGCAAAGCCATCGAAGGCCTCGTCATAAGCGGGGTGAACGGCAACCAGCTGGCCCTGCAAATGGGTGGAAAGCTCGGTTACTTCCACACCGTTCTGGTGCGCCACGCCGGCGAACTCATCGCAATAATCCTTCGATTCCGCCGCTTTTTTGAGATCGATCAATTGCCCGGCCCATGTCGGCACCTGCACGCCGGCATAGCCCTTTTCCGCCGCCCATTTGGTAATGCCATCCCAGCTGTTGAAGGGGGCAGCATCACCGGCAAACTGGCCGAGAAAAAGACCCGGTCCCTTGATCGTTCTCATAAAATAACCTCCCTGTATCGATACAGTTGAGCGGTAAAACCGCTTTGACTCCCAGCGCCAAGCTAACCGCTCGTAATTTTCAGACAAGCCCCAAAAGCGGAGAGGCGAGAGAATTTCGCTATTTCACTAAAAAAGCGAAATAGGTTTAAAGCGCCAGCCCGCTGGCCCTGTCGAACACATGCACGCGCTCATGATGCACGGTGGCGGCAAAGGGTGCGTTGACCTTCACCGGCTGCTCGCCATCCACCACGGCCGTCACCTGATCACCCGCCAGTTCAAAGACCACGTGGGTCTGCGCACCGGTCGGTTCCACCAGCACGGTGCGGCCGGAAAGCGAGATATCACCGCCAATGGTCGAGCCGATATGTTCGGGGCGAAGCCCGATCGTCACGGGCTGGCCGCGCTTGACCTTGCGTGTCGCGGCAATGCGGATCGCGGTGCCGTCCTTCAGCCGGGCGGCGGGCTGATCACCCTCGCCATCGACCACACCTTCGATGAGGTTCATGGCCGGGGAGCCGATGAAGGCGGCGACGAAGAGATTAGCGGGCGTCTTGTAAAGTTCCAGCGGTGTGCCCTGCTGTTCGATGCGGCCGTGATTAAGCACCACTACCCGGTCCGCCAGCGTCATGGCCTCGATCTGGTCATGGGTGACATAGATCGACGTCGTGCCAACTTTCTGATGCAGCGCCTTGATTTCACTGCGCATCTGCACGCGCAACTTGGCGTCCAGATTGGAGAGCGGTTCATCGAACAGGAAGACCGCCGGGTTACGCACCACGGCGCGGCCCATGGCGACACGCTGGCGCTGGCCACCGGAGAGCTGCGAGGGCTTACGATCCAGAAGCTTGCCGAGATCGAGCATGCGGGCGGCTTCCGCCACACGTTCCTCGATGACGTTTTTCGGCTGGCCGGCGAGCTTCAGGTTGAAGCCCATATTTTCGGCCACCGTCATATGCGGATAAAGCGCATAGGACTGGAAAACCATGGCGATGTTGCGCTCGCGCGGCGTCATGCCGTTGACCACCCTGTCGCCGATGAGGATATCCCCATCGGTAATTTCCTCCAGCCCGGCGATCATGCGCAAAAGTGTGGACTTGCCGCAACCGGAAGGGCCGACCAGCGCGATGAATTCACCATCCGCTATATCAAGCGAGATGCCGTGGATGACATCGAGCGAGGCATAGGACTTGGCGATATCCTTAAGTTCGACGGAAGCCATGTTTTGCTCCTTTCAGGTCACGATTTGACGGCACCGGCCGTCAGGCCCGCGATGATGTGTTTTTGTGCGAGGAAGAAGACGATGACGGTCGGCAGGATCGTCAGCGTGATGAAGGCGAGCACCAGCTGCCACTCGGTGCCGAATTCGCCACGATAAACCATGATGCCGAGCGGCCAGGGATATTTCGATTCCGAATTCAGCATGATCAGCGGCAGGATATAGCTGTTCCAGCTGCCAACGAAGGAAACGATGCCGACGGTGGCGACGATGGGTCGCGAAAGCGGCAGGGAAATGTGCCAGAAGAAGCGCAGATACCCGCAGCCATCCACGAAGGCGGCCTGAAACAGTTCCTCGGGCAGATTGCGGAAATAGTTGCGGAACAGGAGAATGCTCATGCCAAGCCCGAAGGCCACCTGCGGCAGCACCACACCCCAATAGGTATCGAGCAGGCCGAGATCGCGGATGCGGATGAACAGCGGCAGGATGGCGGTGGCCGCCGGGAACATCAGCCCCAGCAGGAAATAATTGAGCAGGAAGGACGAGCCGAAGAACTTCACATGCGCGAAGGTGAAGGCCGCCATGGCCGAAACGGTGAGCGTCAGGAACACCGTCAACAGCGCGATGACCAGCGAATTGAAAATCTGCAGCCAGTAACGTTTGCCGAAGAGAATATCGCCGTAATTGGCCCATTGCCATTCCGCCGGAATGCCGAACGGGTTGACGCGCAGGTCTCCCAGCGTCTTGAAGCCGCCAAGTGCGGTGGTGAGCAGCGGGATGAGCACGATGGCCGCGATCAGGCTCAGCGATATATAGAGATAAAGCTTGGTTTGCAGCGGCATGCGGACGGAGGTGGATGTGTCAGTCATGGCGCATGAAAATCCTTTTATAACCGAAGGCGAGCGTCACGCAGATGACGAAAAGAACGACGCCGACCGCACTGCCAAGCCCCACCTGCATGCGCATGACGCCGTAAGTGTAGAGGAACGTGACCATGGTCTGCGTGGAGTTGGACGGACCGCCACCGGTGAGCGGCATGATCATGTCGAACAGCTGCAATGAGCCGATAACCGCGAAGAAGACGGAAAGACGAACGGTGGAGCCGAGCATCGGCAAGGTGACATAACGGAACTTCTGCCAGCCGGAAGCGCCATCGATTTCGGCGGCTTCCAGCACGTTCTTGTCGACGGACTGAAGGCCGGCGATGAACAGCATCATGTGGAAACCGAAATATTTCCAGACGATGACGCCGAGCACGGCATAGATTGCCACATCCTTGTCGGCCAGCACGTAAGGGTTGGCGAAGCCGAAGAAATTGGAAATGGCGGCAAACAGGCCATAATCGCCGTCATAAACGAAACGCCAGATCAGACCCGCGGCCACATCCGCCAGCACATAGGGCAGAAAGAACACCAGCCGGAAGGCGACGACGCCCGGAATGCGGTGCGCCAGCATCGTGGCGAGCCAGATGGCCAGTGGGATCTGGATCAGGATGGAAATCAGGATGATGAGGCCGTTATTGAGCAGGGCCTGCGAGAATGCGGCATTGCCGAACAGGACCTGAAAATTCCTTAAGCCGACGAAATCCGTCGGCGTGCCATAGCCGTTCCAGCGATAAAGGCTGTACCACGCCGCCTCGCCCATGGGCAGGATGACGAACAGGGTAAAGAGCAACAGTGCCGGCGGCAGAAACACCAGAAGGGTCAGCGCCCGGTCATGCGCAACCGAACTTTGCTTGCGCTTTGCCTTTGCCGCGCCGCGCGCCGGTATGGACGCAGAAGTCATGGAAATATCCGTCATCTCTATCCGCTTTCTTTTATGCAGATATCGCGGCGCCGCGTTTTTGCGCGGCGGCCGCAATGCAGGTGACAATCAGCGAAGCTCGAAAGCGTCCTGAATTTGCTTGGCACCCTCTTCCGCGCTCATCTGGCCGGAGACGATCTCGACGGAGACATCATTGACGACGCGGCCAACGGCAGCACCTAGCGTCTGGTCAAAGAAGTTCTGGTGCCAGGTGGAGCCGGCAAGCTGCTTGGCGGAATCCGCCAACAGCGGGTTCTTGACCGCACCATCCGCACCCGTCGCAACGGGCAGGATCATGCCAGCGGCCGCCATCTTCTCTTCACTTTCCTTGCTGGTCAGGAATGTCGCGAAATCGATCGCTTCCTTGGACGCGTTTTTCGTGACTGCCCAGCCGTTCAGGCCGCCCAGCGTATCGGTGGCCTTACCGGCGCCGCCTTCGACAGCAGGGAATGCGAAGCGGCCGATATTGTCGGCGGCAAGCCCTTTGCCATCACCGGCATTCTTGCGCTGGTTGGCTTCGGTATTGTCAAAACCGAGGATCATCGCCGCCTTGCCGTCACCGAAGACGCCGAGCGCCTGCGGCCAGGTGGAGCCTAGATAACCGGGCTGGAAGGGTTCCAGCTTGCCGAATTCGGCAAGCTGCTCGCCGGCCTTGATGATGGCTGGATCCATGAAACCTTCGCCTTCGCCCTTGCGGGCGGCATCGAACACGGCCTGCCCGCCATTGCGCATGACGAGGTAGCTCCAGTAGAAATGGATCGGCCATTTTTCACCGCCGCCACCGGCAATCGGCACGATGCCGGCTTCCTTGATCTTTTTGACCGTCGCGCCAAGATCGTCCCAGCTCTTGATGTCTTCCGCCTTCACGCCGGCCTTGGCAAACAGCTCCTTGTTATAAAAGAAGCTGACGAGGCTGACCTTGTAAGGTACGGCCCAGACCTTGCCATCGAAAGACAGGCCGTCGATTGCGGAAGCATTATAGGCCTGCCGCAGCTTGCCGCCATCGGCGTCGAAAACCTCGGTCAGATCCTTCAGCGCACCGGTTTTGGACTGTTCCTCAAGAACGCCGCCGCCCCAGCTATAGAAAAAATCCGGAACGTCATTGGATTGCAGCAAAGTCGGCAACTTCGCCTTGAAGGCTTCGTTTTCCAGGAATTGCAGCTGCACATCCACATCGGGGTGCTTGGTCTCGAAATCCTTGGCAATCTCCTCCCAGACGGCCACGGCTTTCGGGTCCAGTTCCACATGCATCCATTTAACCACCGTCGCGGCCGAGGCGCTGGCGGTGCCGAGCATGAGAGCAATGCTTGTCGTTGTGGCAAAGCCTGTCAGCCTGCCGCTCAGGCTTGCGCCTGCGTGCCGAATCGTCATGATGGTGATCCTCCCTCGGGGATTTCCTCATTTATTCCCCAATGCGGATTAATTCACATTAGCCCTCGCACAATGTCAAGGCGCTATGCCGTTTTTTTGCGCGCACCGCTTGACACACCCCTCCCCTAGATCGTTATTTAATCCGCAACCCGACATAAATCGGTTCTCGAACCGGCAGTGATCGCAGCAGGACACCATGAAGACCGCAGACCCAGAATTGATGCGCGCGATCAACAGGCTAAGCGTGCTGGACAGCATCCGCCGCCACGGGCCGATCTCGCGGGTGGAAATCAGCGAAAGAACGCAGCTTTCCACCACCACCGTTTCGGCGATTACCGCCTCGCTGCTTGATGACGGGCTTATATTGACCCGTCATCTCGGTGATATCCGCACCGAAGGCGCACGCGGCAGGCCGCGGGTGATGCTGGAGCTGAACCCGGATGCCGCCCGCGTGGTGGGCGCCAAGATCGCCGCAAGCCGCATGGTTTTCGTTGTCACCGATTTCTGCGGTAATGTGCTTTCCACCCTCGCCCTGCCGATCCGTGTCGACCGCCAGCCGATTGGCGTCATCGCCGATCTGGTGGAGGACGGTGTTCGCCGCTGCGTGGTCGATGCCGGCCTGTCGCTGGAAGATGTCGATATGGTCTGTCTCGGCCTTCCCGGCGTCATCGAGCATCGCACCGGGAAAATCCGCAGCAGCCCGATTTTGCGCGAAGTGAACGTCAATTTCGCCGAGGAAATGACGGCGCGGCTGAGCTCGCCGACCATCATCGAAAGCGACGCCCATGCGATTACCCTTGCCCACCACTGGTTCGGCCATGCGCGCGATCTGGAAGACATGGTGCTGATTTCGCTCGAACAGACGCTCGGGCTTGGCGTTTTGCACCAGAACCAGCTGTTTCGCGGTGCCGGCGGCCTCAGCCACAATCTCGGCGACCTCGTCATCGGCCTTGCCAATGAAGGCACGGTGCGGCTGGCGAGCCAGGCCGGCGAAAACGCTATTTTAGGCTCGCGCCCGGTGGACGGGCGATTTGCCGAGGCAATCCGGCTCGGTCGCGGCATGCAGCATGCCCACGCGCTGATTGCGGCTGAAGATCACGATCTCATTGCGGCAGCCCTGCGCGCCGGCGCGGCGCTGGGCCTGACACTTGCCAATATCGTCACGCTGTTTGCACCGCCGCGCGTCATCATCACCGGCTCCAGCCTAGAACTGGGCGAACCCTTCATCACCAGCATCCGCGACAGCTACAACGCCGCTGTGCCGCCTTCGCTGGCCGGCGTCGCGGAACTGGTTTTCGACGTTGCGAGCGATGAGTTGTGGGCGCAGGGGGCTGCAGCCGTAGCACTCTACGAGCTTTATGAATCGCCATGGAACACGACGGGGCCGGCGCTTTAGCCATCAGGGCAGAGCGGCGGGCTCAGACATTTCTGATTTACGGGAGGAAATCATATGAACAGGGTCGGTATCGGCATCATCGGCTGCGGCACCATCTCCAGCGCCTATCTCAAGGCCATGGCATCGTTTCCCATTCTCGACATTCGCGGTCTTGCGGATATGAACGAGGAGGTCGCGAAAGCCCGTGCCGATGAATTCGGCCTGCAGGCAAAAAGCATTGACGCGCTTCTCTCCGATCCTTCCGTGGAGATCATCGTCAATCTGACGGTCCCCAAGGCGCATGTGGAGGTGGGCCTGCGCGCACTCGACGCCGGCAAGCACGCCTATTCCGAAAAACCGCTCGGCATCAATTTCGCCGAGGGCAAACGGCTTGCGGATGCGGCAAAGGCAAAGGGCCTGCGCATCGGCTCGGCCCCGGATACCTTCCTCGGCGGCGGGCACCAGACCGCACGCCGGCTGATCGACGAAGGCGTACTCGGTCAACCGGTTGGCGGCACAGCCACCTTCATGTGCCCCGGCCATGAGCGCTGGCACCCCAATCCGGCCTTTTATTACGAGGTTGGCGGCGGGCCGATGCTGGATATGGGACCCTATTACATCACCGATCTCGTCAACCTGTTTGGCCCCGTGGCAAAGGTGGCGAGTTTTGCCATTGCGCCGCGCAACGAACGCCTCATCACCAGCGAACCGAAGAACGGCGAAAAAATTCCCGTCCACGTCGCCACCCATGTGTCCGGCGTGCTGGCGTTCCAGAATGGCGCCGTGGTGCAGGTGGGCATGAGCTTCGATGTGGCAGGCCACAAACATGTGCCGCTGGAACTTTACGGCACGGAAGGCACGCTGATCGTGCCAGATCCCAACTATTTCGGCGGTGAGGTACAATTGCTGAAAAAGGGCGGCCAGTTCGAGCCGCAGGCGCTGTCGTCACCCTATGCCGACGGCAATTACCGCTCGATCGGCGTCGCCGACATGGCCCATGCCATTCGCGAGAACCGCCCGCACCGCGCCAATGGCGATCTGGCCCTGCATGTGCTGGAGGTCATGGAAGCCTTCCAGACGGCATCCGACAGCGGCACGACCGTTTCCATCACCACCAAGGCAGAGCGCCCTGCTCCGCTTGAAACATCGCTGGTCGACGGCCAGCTCGGCAAATAATCCGGAGGAGAAAATAAATGCGCGAAGCACTCATCGTCTGGGGCGGCTGGAGCGGCCATGAGCCGCAGGAATGCGCCACCATCGTCAAAGATATGCTGGAGGAGGACGGTTTCAAGGTCTATGTGGAGCACTCAACCGAGGCCTTCGCCGATCCTTCGGTGCATGATCTGAGCCTCGTCGTGCCCATCGTCACCATGTCGAAGATCGAGAAGGAAGAGATCAAGAACCTCACGGCCGCCGTCGAAAACGGCGTCGGCATCGCCGGTTTCCATGGCGGCGCGGGCGACAGTTTCCGCGAATGTGTGGAATACCAGTTCATGATCGGCGGCCAGTGGGTCGCCCATCCCGGCAACATCATCGACTATCACGTCAACATCACCCGCCCCGATGACCCGCTGATGGAGGGGATTTCCGATTTTCCCTATACGTCGGAGCAATATTACATGCATGTCGACCCATCCAACGAGGTGCTGGCAACGACGAAATTCACCGGCGACCATGCCTGGTGGATCGACGGCGTGGTGATGCCGGTGGTGTGGAAACGCAAATACGGCAAGGGCCGGGTTTTCTATTCGGCGCTCGGCCATCAGGCCAAGGAGTTCTCCGTGCCGCAAATGAAAACCATGTTCCGCCGCGGTGCCAACTGGGCGGCTCGGTAAGGTTTTCGGAGCGGCGACCCTTACCGAAGGCCTGCCACCCACTCGACGTCATCCTCGGGCTTGACCCGAGGACCCAGTCATCTATCGCAAAATCGACCGGCGGCAGATCCTCGGGACAAGCCCGAGGATGACGGAGGAGAGGTTCACAAACTAGCAGGGTGAGCCAAAGCCCTCTTTTAGCCCCGAACAATCTCTTCCGCCGCCATCGCCACACCCAGCAGGTGATCATCCGTCCCATGCAGGCCGGAAAGCAGCAGACCGACCGGCATTCCTGCCTCGCCCGTTCCGCAGGGGATCGACACGCCGCAGAGATCGAAAAAATTGCCGATCTGGGTATTGCGCAGGGTCTTCGCATTCATGGCGAAAAAGGCATCGTCATCATCGAGAAGCGGTGCGACCTTGGCCGCCACATGCGGCAATGTCGGCGATACCAGCAGCTCTTGCCTGCCAACCATGCCGGAAAACGCCGCCGTCATGCGTTCGCGCGCTTCGAGGATGGCGATATAGTCAGGCATGGAAATATTCGCGCCGAGCCTTGCTCTGGCCACCACGCGCGGATCCATGCGGGCGGCATCCGCACCTTCCAGCCGGGTCTTGTGCAAAGCGAAGGCTTCCGACGTCACCAGCGCACCCTTTCCCCTGATAAGGTCGAACAGTTCCGAAAAAACCGGGAACGCCTGCCGCCGCACCGAGGCGCCGGCGCGGACGAGACGTCCCACCGCCTGCTCGAAAGCGGCTGCAACACCATCCTCGATGCCATCGAAAAACACCGTCTCCGGCACCACCAGAGACAGGCCGGAAAGAGGCGCGCGCGCGAGATCGGCAGCAGCCTTGCCGCGCATGGCGGCATCCACCCAGACGGCGTCCTGTACCGTGCGGGTAAGCGGCCCGAGCGAATCGAGGCTTTTTGCCAGGGGATAAACGCCGCGCATCGAATAGCGGCCGCGGCTTGCCTTGTAACCCACCACGCCGTTGAAGGCGGCGGGAATACGCACCGATCCGCCGGTATCGGTGCCGATCGCCACCGGCACCAGACCGGCAGCGACAGTGACGCCCGCGCCGGACGAAGAGCCGCCAGGCAGACGGGGACCATCCGTAGAAGCAGGATTGCGGGGCGTGCCGTAATGCGGATTGATGCCGAGACCGGAAAAGGCGAATTCGCTCATATTGGTGCGGCCGATGCAGATCATGCCCGCCTGTTTCAGCGCCGTCACCACATCCGCGTCGCAAGATGCAGGCGTATCATCCGCAAGCACCGACGATCCGGCGGTGGTTGCCATGCCCTCAAGATCAAAAAGGTCTTTCCAGGCCACCGGAATGCCATCGAGCACACCACAGGAACGGCCCTCACCAATGCGTTTTGCCGCGGCTTCCGCCTCCGACATGGCCCGCGCTGCCGTCAACTCGATAAAAATGGCCTGATCGCCCCCTCCGCCGACCGCATCCAGCGTCTCTTCCGCCAGGGCACGCGGATCGAGATGGCCGCTCTGGAGGAGAACGGAAAGCTGCGCGATATTTTTGCCTTTATGAGCCATGATATCTTCCCTGAAAACGGCATGTTGCGCACAACATGCCGTTTATCGGGCAGTTGGCAAGGCCAATCGCCGCGCTATCGATGACCGGTATGCCGGATCAGGAAGCGTGTCGGAGATCGCAGAATTTTTGAGTTTATCCTTGACGGTTCACCTCTAACCTCCGATTTTTTCAACCTGAGGTGCAGGAACGCCATCTCTTATATAAGCGACGACTATAAAAAGACGGATTAATTCTTAATCGCATCTAAACTTTGTTGAATTATTTAGCAGACAGCATTGAAATGCATGCCCTATAAAATTCCATAAAACAATTATAACGCGACATCGCGGGGGACTATCGCGAATGGAAGAGACTGCCTATCGCGGGACAGATAGACAGGTTGAACCGGGCCACACGCTTCGCTCACCAACGCAGCCGGAAACAGGCCGGTTTTCGCGACGGCGTTCGCTTGCCAGCAAGATAACCCTGATATTCCTCGGCGGCGTGATCTTTTCCTACAGCATTGGCGCGCTTGTCGGCTGGTATATGTTCGTCGCCGCCGCGAGCGAACAATGGCTCAATCAGGCCCGCGTCAATTCGCAGATCGCCAGCGCCACCCTTCGCAGCATCTATACCTATGTCAGCGTCACCGCCGATGCCGACGGGCAGGTCAACGGCATAATGACCGACAAACCCATCGGCGACGACGAATCCATTCTCGTCACCGGCTTCAACCCCAGCGACGTTCTCGCACTTATCGGCGCGCAGACCAAAAATGCCGTCTGGCTTTTCCGTTATGACGAGGCCGATTCCGGCTTCCGGCAGATCGCGGCGGCTTTCGACAATGCCACCGATGACGATGAAAAGCCGCTCGCCACCGATCCCATCTTTTCCCGGGATGCGGTCGCCGCGCGTTTTTCCACCGGTTTTGCGACCATCGGCGAATCCAGCCATTATATCGGCCTGCTGCCGATCATCAGCACCGACACGAAAAAACCCATCGGCGCAGTCGCCGTCAGCATTGGCGGCTCGGACGCGCTTTATGGCGCGCAGCGCAAGCTCATCTATAATTCGCTCGCCGCGCTGATCGTGGTCTTGACCGTTACCGGCGTGCTTGTGACCGTCATTGCCCGGCATTTCCTGAAACCGGTCCCGGCGCTGGTGCAGGCGACGCTTCGGATCGCCCGCGAGGAAACCGACGTCGCAACGCCGTTTCAGGAGCGGCGGGACGAGATCGGCGATATGGCCACCGCGATCGAAACGTTGCGCGAGGCGGTTCTGGAACGCGGACGCCTGCGGCAGATACGCGATATGGCGCAGCAGCTCGAACATATGGCCCATCACGATGCGCTGACCGGACTTCCAAACCGCGTGCTGCTGATGAAGACGCTGGAAAACCGGCTGGAACACCTTTCCGCGTCGGGCGAACCGTTCAATGTCATGCTGCTCGATCTCGACCGCTTCAAGGCCGTCAACGACACGCTGGGTCACGCGGCTGGCGATGCCCTGCTGGTGGCGGTGGCGTCACGGATTTC
The DNA here is from genome assembly GCF_044769685.1 of Agrobacterium sp. NPDC090283. Taxonomy (NCBI): domain Bacteria; kingdom Pseudomonadati; phylum Pseudomonadota; class Alphaproteobacteria; order Hyphomicrobiales; family Rhizobiaceae; genus Agrobacterium; species Agrobacterium sp. NPDC090283. The sequence goes on from NZ_JBIVYG010000002.1 coordinate 141,161, forward strand.
CGCCGTGCTTGGTGAAAACGACATGGTGAGCCGTCTCGGCGGCGACGAGTTCGCGATCATACAATCGACAAACGGTGACTTCGAGAGCGATGCGGCGATGCTGGCCGCGCGGGTGGTGCATGCCGTCTCGCGCAGTTTCAGCCTCGAAGGCAGCGACATCAGCATCGATACCAGCATCGGGATCGCCTGCGCACCGGGTCACGGCACATCCGCAACGCAGCTTCTGCAACATGCAGATCTCGGCCTTTACCGGGCGAAATCAATGGGCTGCGGCTATTTCGTCTTCTATGAGCCGGGCATGGACATGGCGGCGCAGCACAAGCACGCGCTGGAAATAGACATGAAATCCGCGCTCGAAAACCAGGAATTCGAACTGCACTACCAGCCGGTCGTCAATCTGCAGAGCGGTCGCATCGTCGCTTATGAAGCGCTGGCCCGCTGGCGGCACAGCAAGCTTGGCCTCATCGCTCCGGACCGCTTCATAGCGCTTGCCGAAGAAAACAACTTCATCAAGCCTTTGGGCGAGTGGGTTCTGGCACAGGCCTGCATGGATGCAATGACCTGGCCGAAGGACATCAGGCTTGCCGTCAACCTGTCTGCCGTTCAGCTCTGTAGTGATGACATCCTCCCGATTGTCGACCGGGCGCTTGAGAAATCCGGCTTCCCGGCGGAACGGCTCGAACTGGAAGTGACGGAAACGGTGATGCTGGAGCGCGACAGCAGCGCCCGGGCGCTGAAACTGCTGAAGGAAAGGGGCGTTCGCCTCGCTCTTGATGATTTCGGCACCGGTTACGCCGGGCTCAGCACGCTCGCCCATGTCGCCTTCGACAAGATCAAGATCGATCGGGAATTCGTCTCCGGCCTGCCGTCCAATCCCATGTGTTCGGCCATCGTCAACACCGTCATCGACATGGCTGAACAGATTGGCCTGAAGGTCACCGCCGAGGGCGTTGAAAACGGGGAGCAGGTCGAAGCGCTCAAGCTTTCCGGCTGCGACGAGGCGCAGGGCTATTATTTTGCCGAACCCGCGCCGCTTGCCCGAATTCTCAAGAACCGCGCCGTCATCGCTCCAATTGCGAAGGATGAATTCAGCGATATCGGCCGGTCGGCACGAGACACCTATCATCCACCACAAAAAGCGATTTGAGAAACCAGCCGCCGGCCAAAAGGACATAAAATGCGCCTTTCAGTATTTTGCCTTTTCCTCACATGCTTTGCCCCTGTTACCGCGCTGCAGGCCGCCGACGAAGGCGACACACTTCAGCAGATTGCCAGAACCGCAAAAATCCGCATCGGCTATCGCGAGGCCGAACCGCCCTTTTCCTATCAGTTGCCAAATGGTGAGGTCACCGGTTTCTCGACCGATCTTTGTCGCGCGATCAGCGAAGATATTCGCAGGAAGCTGAAGCTCGACCTGATCGAGCTTGAATATGTCAAGGCCACGCCCGCCACCCGCTTCATCCTCGTTCGTGGCGGCCAGATCGATATTGAATGCGCGGCCACGACCAATAATAGCGAACGCCGCAAGATCGTGGATTTCTCCTATCCCAACTTCATGACCGCGACGCAGTTCCTCTCCCGCAAGCAGGACAATCTGAAAAGTCTCGCCGATCTCGCCGGGCGGTCCGTTACATCCGCCTCCGGCACCGTCAATATCGAGCAGCTCAACGCCGTGAACCGGGCGAAGAACCTCAATATCTCGGTGATGCCGACGAAAACCAATGAGGAGGCCTTCGAACTCGTGGTTTCCGGCAAGGCCTCCGCCTTCGTCATGGATGGCATATTGCTCGCGGCGCTCGCGGCAACGTCAGAGCATCCAGACCTCTATGCGCTTTCCGAGGAGACCCTGAGCGCCCCCGAACCCTATGGCCTGGTTTTCCGACGCAACGACCCGGGTTTCAAGGCAGCGGTCAATGAAAGCCTTCGGGATATTTTCACCGGGCCAGCCATTCACGGCCTTTATGAAAAGTGGTTCACCAAGCCCATTCCCCCAAACGGCATGAACCTGAACCTGCCAATGGCCGCCTCTCTGAAACAGGCATACGAACATCCGAGCGAATACCAGGACTGAGAGCAAGGCATCAACCCGTATCTATTTTCATGAAAATGTTTTGACGGATTATTTTGGCTGGAGATGCGCGATGCAGAGATCGACATTATGGCTTTTGTTCTTTTTTCTGAGCCTTCTGCCCGCTCACGCGGCCAGCGACAATGCCCAACCGCCGACGCTTGAAACCATTGCGAGAACCGGCACGATCAAGCTCGGTTATGCCGACCGCAATATTCCCTTTTCTTATCTCGGCACCGGGCCGGAACCGATCGGCTACAGCATCGAGCTCTGCCTGAGAGTGGCGGATTCTATTAAAAGAAAGCTGGACCTGCCGGAACTGAAGGTCGAGTTCGTCAAGCGCACGCCCAGCAACCGCATCATGCTTCTCAATGACGGCACGATGGACATGGAATGCGTGGCGAGCACGAATACGGAGGAGAGACGCAAGGCCGTCTGGTTCTCCTACAGCCACTTCATCACCGGCACGCGTTATGTGGCGCTGAAATCGAGCGGCCTGAACACCGTCGCCGATCTTGCCGGACGAACGGTGGTTGTGACGACCGGGACCATCAACATCAGCCAGCTGAACGTGCTCAATCGCAAATTGGGGCTGAACGTCGCCGTTCTGCAAAATGACAGCACCGAGGGCAGTTTCGACATGGTGACGGAAAACCGCGCCTCGGCCTTCGTCATGGACGATATTCTTCTGCGATCCTTCGTCGCCGAAACCGGCCGGCCGGAAGATTACGTCATTTCGAACGAATATCTTGCCCCGCCACAGCCCTATGGCCTGATGCTCCGGCACGGCGATACCGGCTTCCGGGACGCGGTCAACGAGGCGCTCGGCCAAATCTATGCGAGCGGCGAAATCGAGAGCATCTACGATAAATGGTTCAACGCGCCGATCCCGCCGAACGGCATCAACCTGAAACGCCCGCTGCCCGGCGATCTGGCCGAGGCGTTTCGAAAGCCCGTCGATACGACGGCACAATAAAAACGCCGCCCGGTGGCGGGCGGCGTCTTTCAAGAAATATCTTACGCGGCGCGCAGATCGGCACCCAGAGGAATCTCGACATCGATCTCCAGGATGGAGACATGTTCGTCGCGATCCATCTTCACATGCACCCGATCGCTGTCGATCTGAACATGTTTGGCGATGACGCCGAGAATTTCTTCCCGGAGGATAGCGACGAGATCGGAGCCGGAGGATGCCCTTTCGTGGGCGAGCAGCACCTGCAGGCGTTCGCGCGCAAGCGGTGCCGACTTCTGTTTGCGGAACAGGCTGAAAATGCTCATGCAGCCCTCCTTGCGAAAATTTTGGAGAAGATACCCCGCTTCTCTCCCGGAATGACCACCGGAATATCCTCGCCGGAGAGGCGGCGGGCAGCGTCGAAATAGGCCATGGCAGGCGGGCAACGGGCATCCGCCAGCGTCACAGGTGCGCCGACGTTGGACGCGCGCAGCACATCCGTGCTTTCAGGAATGATGCCGAGCAGCGGAATGGAAAGGATTTCCAGAACATCATCGACCTTCAGCATGTCGCCACGCTCGGCGCGGGAAGCATCGTAACGTGTCAGAAGCAGGTGCTTCTCCATTCGCTCGCCACGTTCGGCCTTCAGCGTCTTGGAATCGAGCAGGCCAATGATGCGGTCGCTGTCGCGCACCGAGGAGACTTCCGGGTTGGTGACGACGACGGCCACATCCGCATGGCGCATGGCCAGCGTCGCGCCGCGTTCGATACCAGCCGGGCTGTCGCAGATCACCCAGTCGAAGTGTTTCTTCAACTCGTTGATGACCCATTCGACGCCTTCCGGCGTCAGATTGTCCTTGTCGCGCGTCTGCGAGGCCGGCAGCAGGAACAGCGTCTCGAGGCGTTTGTCGCGGATCAGCGCCTGCGTCAGCTTGGCATCGCCCTGGATGACGTTGACGAGATCGTAAACCACGCGGCGTTCAGCGCCCATGACGAGATCGAGATTGCGCAGGCCGACATCGAAATCGACGACCACGACCTTCTCTTTGTTCTGCGCCAATGCGGCGCCAAGCGCTGCGGTCGAGGTGGTCTTGCCGACCCCGCCCTTGCCGGAAGTTACAACGACTACCTTCCCCATATGGCTCTCTCCTGTTCCTGTGTTGTTTCTCTGTTATCAGCCGAGCTTTGCGGCCTTGATTGTATCGTTTTCCAGCCAGAGCTGAACGGGCTGGCCGCGCAGCTTGTCGTCAATGTCCTCGGCGACCTTATAGACGCCATCGATCGCCAGAAGCTCGGCCTCCAGCTTGCGGCAGAAGATGCGTGCCGAGACATTGCCGAGCGAACCGGCCATGGCCCGCCCGCGCAGCGCACCGTAAATATGCACCGATCCGCCGGCGATGATTTCCGCACCCGAGGCGACCGAACCGATAACGGTGACATCACCCTCCGGGAACATGATCGACTGACCCGAGCGCACCGGCTCGTTGATGACCAGCGAGGGCACAACGGCGCGGATTTCGCCCGAAGCGCGCGGCTTTTCTTCCGGCAATTCGGCGGCGATGGCGACCGGCTCCACCTCGACATCGGAAGCGGGCTTTCCGCCCTTCAGCGATGGCGGCATGCCCGGCTCGATCATCGAAGGGCGAACGCCCTCAATGCCCATGATGCCGACGTTGCGCTCGGTCAGCGCAGCCAGCAATTCCTTCAGGCCCGCCTTGTCGAGCGACAGCTCGGATACATCCAGAACCACCGGACGCGACAGAAAGAAGCCCGCCGAACGGGCGGCGAGATCATCGAGCCTTTCCAGCCATTGGTCGACCGGAGATTCGGGGGACAGGACGACCGCGAGAAAAGAGCGGCCTTTGATACGGATCGAACGCTGGTCTGTTAGCACTTTGGTCATCTTGGTAAACAAATCGTTGACAATTAGGTACCTCGAATATGGTTAACAAATGGTTAACGCCGACCCTAAAGGGCGGAACCTGTTAAGAAAATTAGCCTTGCGGCAATCTTCGCGCAGAACTTTCAAAAAACTCCGCTACCATTTGATTTTTCGATATTCCGCCCTTTGTGAATGCCCATGATGACAGCTCATCCTTGCAGCGGGCTGACGTCGCTTCGAAGTCGCGTGCCTCTACCGCCCCCCTTCCCCGCGAACCCGACTCACCGGGATCGCGATACGTCCGATTCTGGCACAAGAGTACCGAGCGAGCGTGAGCCGGACATCGGGCTCCACCGATGGAAAAGCGATTCCGTTATGTCTCGCGATACTGTAGATACGGGTCGTAACGACAGTTCCAACGGAAGAATGAGATGCACAGCAAAGTCCCGCCGCAGACCCAGATATTTTCGCAAGAGTTTGCGGGCTTCCTGTTCGATATGGATGGAACGCTGGTCAATTCGATCGCCGTCGTCGAGCGCGTCTGGCGGGAATGGGCCGTGGCAAACGGCATCGAGCCGAATGCCTTCCTGCAGCGCATTCACGGCATGCGGGCCTCGGAGGTCATCCGCCGCGAAGCGGTTCCCGGCCTTGATGTCGATGAAGAGGCGGAGATGATATTGCAAGCCGAGATGGATGATGTGGACGGCATCATTCAGATCCCGGGCGCAGCAGCCTTTCTTGCATCTTTGCCGGCGGGAAAGTGGGGCATCGTTACCTCGGCAGTCCGCGAACTGGCTGAGCGCCGGCTTGCCGCGGCCGGCATCACACCCCCACCCGTGATGATCTGTGCAGACGATGTGGTCAACGGCAAGCCAGATCCCGAAGGTTACAGGAAGGCTGCCGAAAGGCTCGGCGTTGCGCCGGAAAGCTGCGTCGTCTTCGAGGATGCGCCCGCAGGCATCCAGGCCGGAGAACGCATGGGGGCCGCCGTAGTGGTCATCAACGTGACCCATTCCCACCCTATCGAAACGCCGCATCTTTCCATCGGTGGTTATGGTGAGCTGGAGGTGATGACTGGCGAGAATGGCGGCCTGAAGCTCACAAACAACAGAGGCTGAAGAGTGGCCGGCACTCAAGTGCCTGCGCGTCATTCTACCTCCCGGCAATCGGCCAGTCGCGTCTGCCTGCCCGGCGAAATGGGCAGGAAGGCCACAAGAATCACCCGACTTGACGATTTTCAAAATACCGCGATCCGCTGATAAATATTGCTTTGCGGCCGCCGTCGCTGTATTTCAGCGCCCATGACCGACACGACCATTCTCCCCCGCCCGGAAGTCTCTGGTGATTTCCTTGTGGCCGCGCTTTATCATTTCGCCCGCCTGCCGCGGTTCGAGAGCCTGCGTGAGCCGCTGTTCGATCTCTGCCAGAAAAACGGCGTCAAAGGCACGCTGCTGCTTGCCGCCGAAGGCATCAACGGCACCATTGCCGGGCCGGATGCGGGCATTCATGCGGTGCTCTCCTTCCTGCGCGCCCAGCCGGAATTTGCGGCATTGGAGCACAAGGAAAGCCGCGCCTCGCACATGCCTTTTGTGCGGCTGAAGGTGAAGCTCAAGAAAGAGATCGTCACCATGGGGGTGCCGGATATCGATCCGAACCGCATCGTCGGCACCTATGTCGACCCGCGGGACTGGAACGCGCTGATCTCCGACCCGGATACCATCGTCATCGATACCCGCAATGATTACGAGACCGCCATCGGCGTCTTCAAGGGTGCGGTCGATCCGAAGACGAAAACCTTCCGCGAATTTCCCGACTGGGTGAAGAATAATCCCGGCCTGCACAACAAACCGAAGATCGCCATGTATTGCACCGGCGGCATTCGCTGCGAAAAGGCCACCGCCTTCATGAAGGAACAGGGTTTCGACGAGGTCTATCACCTCAAGGGCGGTATCCTGAAATATCTGGAAGAGGTGCCGGAAGAAGAAAGCCTTTGGGAAGGCGCCTGCTTCGTGTTCGACGAGCGCGTCTCGGTGGTGCACGGCCTTGCCGAAGGCGACCACCAGCTCTGCCACGCCTGCCGCAACCCGATCACGCCGGAAGTGCGCCTGTCACTCAAATTCGAGGAAGGCGTGTCCTGCCCGAGCTGCTATGACGACCGCAGCGAAGAGGACCGCCAGCGTTTCCGCGACCGGCAGCAGCAGATCGACCTGGCAAAGAAGCGCGGCGAACGGCATCTGGGGCGGTAAGCCCGGGTCGGCAGCCCATTTTCCTCTCCGTCATGCCGGACTAGATCCGGCATCCAGCCACGGCGCGTCCGCGCCGTGAGAGGAGTCTTTCGCGATCAAGGACTTGATCGCGCTGGACCCCGGATCTAGTCCGGGGTGACGGAGTTCAAATCACTCACGCCCCTGCCCGAAGCGCAAAGAGCGGTGCGTCCTGTCCGTCCAGCATGCCAGCAATCTCTTCCGCCGCAACCGGTTTCGAGAACAGGTAACCCTGCAATTCATCGCAGCCGCACAGATGCAGGATGGCGGCCTGCTCTTCCGTCTCGACACCCTCGGCCGTGACCGGAATATCGAGCGATTTCGCCAGCGCCACGGTGGCCTGCAGCATTTCCAGCGACCGGCCGCCCTTGTCGAGCGCCATGATCAGCGAGCGATCGATTTTCATGCGGTCGAAACCGAAGCGGCGCAGATATCCGACGCTCGCGAAGCCGGCGCCGAAATCGTCGAGCGCGATATGCAGCCCGAGCTGCTTCAGCTTGTCGATGGCGGCACTCGCACGCTCCGGATGCTGGATGAAATAACCTTCCGTCATCTCCAGCCGCAGCCTTTCGGGCGGCGTCTGCGTCGCCTCGAGAATATCCGCCACATGGCCCGAGAAAGCCGGGTTGCGGAATTGCACGGGCGAGATATTCACCGACAGCTTGATGGACGGCCATTGCCGCGCCGTCTCGCAGGCCTTGTGCAGGACGAGAAGGCCGAGCCGGTCGATAAGGCCGCTGGTTTCGGCGGCGGCGATGAAGATGTCCGGCGGCACGAAGCCATAGCCCGGCCTCTGCCAGCGGGCCAGCGCCTCCACCCCGGTGATGCAGCGCGTGGCGGCGCTGACGACCGGTTGATAGACCACCTGTATCTCGTCGTTCAGGATGGCGGAACGGAGATCCGCCTCGAGCTGCAGTTTCTCTTCGCGCAGCGCATCCATCTTCAACTCATAGGAAACGTAACGGCCGCGTCCATTCTCCTTGGCCTGATACATGGCCATATCCGCGCGGCGCAGCAGTTCTTCGCCGTTGATATCGCCGGCCCGCGAGATCGAGGTGCCGATGCTGCAGCCGATGCTTGCCACACGCTCCCCGATACTGAAGGGTTCGGTGAAGAGTTCCAGAAGCGCCAGGCAGAGCTTGCGCCCTTCGGTCCAGACATCGTTGCCCTGCACGGCAATTGCAAATTCATCGCCGCCGAGCCGCGCCAGCACCGCGCCGTCAGGCACCAGCACCCTGAGCGCCGCCGCCACGCCCTTGATCAGCCGGTCGCCGGCGGCATGGCCGTAGGAATCGTTGATCTCCTTGAAGCCGTCGAGATCGAGATAAAGCAGCTTGATATCCGTCTTGTCGTGACGGGCTTTGTCGACCATGCGGTTCAGCCTGGCGAAGAGCCCGGCGCGGTTGCTGAGCCCGCTCAGCCGGTCGCGGAATGCCTCCTCCCGCGCTGCCGCCTCATCCGCCTTCAGCCGGTCAAGCGTGGCCGAACCGATGATGAGCAGCACCAGAAAAAACGTGCCGGCAATGCCAAGCGCGGTGAAGACGACCGGCCGCGCCTCATGAAAGCTGACATCTCCTGGCAGATGCGAGCGCCAGACCAGCCGCGCCAGCACCTCCCCCAGCGGATTGACGATATCAACATGATTGGCGGCAGGCCCGTCGCCATAGTGGAGCTCCAGACCGTCGATGACGTAATTGCGGGCAAGCTTGTCCACCGTCGCCCGCTGGAGATGACGGGCGAAAACCAGATATCGCCGCTCCGCACCGACCGCCGGCAGCACCCCGGATTTCAACCGCACCAGGGCCACACCGGCTGCGGCAATGCCGTCTGCGGTTTTGACGAAACCCGTGACCTGCGAGGTGACGCCGGGCCGCATCGCCCGCACGCGCTCGATCATCTCCATCAACCCGCCGGAAAAATAGGTGTCATACGCCCATTTGACCGGCTTGCCGTTCTGATAGGCCATGCGGACATTGCCATCCTCGTCGATGACCACGGCGGTGTCGAAAAGTTCGTTATTGACCGTCATGTCGCCGTAATTGCTTGCCACCCAATCGAAACGATCAGGGGCATAGACATATTCGGCGGCATCATCCCAGGCGGCATAGTCATTCAGCGTCGCGCCGAGCTGTTCGCGAAAGGTGACGAGAGCGCCCGCCGTCGTCTCGCGCGAACGGGCATTGTCGAGCAGATTCGCCTTTTCCCGGACCTGGCTGAGGGCGGACAAAACCAGCGCGGTGACGATGAGAAGCACCAGCGCGAAAGTGGACAATACGACGCCCACGGCGGTTCTGCGCCCGACCGGCAAATAATCCCCGATGTTTCGCGGCGCAATCCGCATAAAATCCCCTTCGAAAGCATCATCTTCCGAAGGAAACATTCAGAAGCGGTTAAACCGCGTCGCGACCACGCCCCAAAAAAATACGGGTATAAAACGGTAGTCCGCCAGAGACACTGAAAAATTCTTCCCGGAAATACCGGATTTTTTCATGGAAGGCGGATTTGCACCGGCCCGGAAAACAAAAAACCTCCCCCGCGAACGGGAGAGGCTGTGATTTTTTAGACCGGGATGGCGAAAAGTGTAAGCGGTTTTCGCCCTAAATCCCGGTCTCATCATATGATTTAGATCAGTATTCAGATTTCAGGCCGGTCCGGCCTAAAATCATCCTGATCTAGGGCCGGAACGGCTTACCAGGACGGGATGACCGTGCCGTTGTACTTTTCCAGAATGAAGGCCTTCACTTCCGGGCTCTGGTAGGATTCGACCAGCGTCTTCACCCAGGGCTTGTCCTTGTCCTGTGCACGAACGGCGATGACGTTCGCATAAGGAGACTTTTCGCTTTCGATGGCGATGGCGTCCTTCTTGGGGTTCAGGCCAGCAGCCGTCGCATAGTTGGTGTTGATGACCGAAGCGTCGGTATCGTCAAGCGAACGCGGCAGCTGGGCGGCGTCGAGTTCGACGATCTGGATATTCTTCGGGTTTTCGGTGATGTCGGCAGGCGTTACCTTGAGGCCGGCTTCTTCCTTGACCTTGAGGACACCCTTGGAAGCGAGAACCAGCAGCGCGCGGCCGCCATTGGTCGGGTCGTTCGGAATGCCGACGGTTGCGCCGTCCTTCAGCTCGTCAAGGCTCTTCACCTTCTTGGAATAAACGCCCATCGGGGTGGTGATGGTGGTGCCGACGCTGACGAGATCGAACTTGCGGTCAGCGATCTGGTTGTCGAGGTAAGGCTGGTGCTGGAAGGAGTTGGCCTGCAGCTCGCCATCGGCCAGCGCCTGGTTCGGCACGACATAGTCGGAGAATTCGATGATGTCGATATCGAGGCCCTTGGCCGCCGCGATCTTCTTCACCTGTTCCATGATCTGCGCGTGTTCGGCGGGGGTGACGCCGATCTTGATGGTTTCCGCCAGCGCCTGTCCGGCGGTGAAGAGAGCGGCGAGCGAAGCCGCGAGGATGAGTTTCTTCATGGGTGTCTCCTTGGGTTGTTATTATAAAGGCAGTTAATTCTTGCGGGTCCGCTTGTCGAAGCTGCGCGCCAGCCGGTCGCCGGCGCTCTGCACCAGCTGCACCAGCACGATCAGCACCAGAACCACGGCCAGCATCACGTCAGGCATGAAGCGCTGGTAACCATAGCGAATGCCGAGATCGCCCAGCCCGCCGCCGCCGACCGCACCGACCATGGCCGAATAACCGATGAGGCTGACCAGCGTGAGCGTGAGCGCCAGCGTGATGCCGGGTTTGGCTTCGGCGAGCAGCACCTTGGTGACGATCTGCAACGGTGTCGCGCCCATGGCGCGGGCGGCCTCGATCAGGCCCTTGTCCACCTCGCGGATCGCCGCTTCCACCAACCTTGCAATGAAGGGCACGGTCGCAACCGTCAGCGGCACGATGGCCGCACTGGTGCCGATCGACGTGCCGGCCACCAGCCGGGTGAAGGGAATGATCGCCACGACAAGAATGATGAAGGGCGTGGAGCGCGCCGCGTTCACGATGAGGCCGAGGATGCGGTTGGTCATCGGTGCTGGAAACAGTTCGCCCTTGCCGCTGGTGGCAAGGAAAACGCCCATGGGCACACCGATCAGCGAACCGACGATGCCGGCCACCGCAACCATGTGCAGCGTCTGCCAAAGGCCCTTGAAGAGAAGGTTGAAGATCATATCAGGCGACATAACCGAGCACCTCCGTGTGAAGACCGGTTTCCGCATAAAAGCGGCTGGCGCGGGCGGTGACCTCAGCCGAGGCCGGATAGGAGACAACGAGCGAGCCGAAGGGCTCGCCGGAAATTTCCTCGATGGTGCCGGCGAGAATGTTTACATCAGGGCCGATTTCAGCGACCAGACGCGCCGTCAGCGGCTGAAAGGCCGTCTCGCCGAAGAACACGAGGCGCACCAGAACCCGGTCACCTTCCGCCGCTTGCGGCTTCAGCCCCGAGGTGACCCAATGCGGCAGCTTCACACCAACAGAGGATGACAGCAGGCTTCGGGTCGTCTCGTGTTTCGGGGCGGTGAAGATATCGAAGGTGGTGCCTTCCTCGACGATCAGGCCCCTGTCGATGACGGCGACCTGCGACGCGATGGTCTTCACCACTTCCATTTCATGGGTGATGAGCAGCACGGTGAGGCCGAGTTCGGCATTGATGCGCTTGAGGAGTTCGAGAATGGATTGCGTCGTTTCCGGATCGAGCGCCGAGGTCGCCTCGTCGGAGAGGAGCAGCTTCGGCTGGGTGGCCAGTGCGCGGGCAATGCCGACACGCTGCTTCTGACCGCCGGAAAGTTCGGCCGGATAACGCTTCGCCTTGTCCGAAAGCCCGACGAGATCGAGCAGCGGCGCGACGCGGGTCTCGATCTCCTTCTTGCCCATGCCTGATACTTCGAGCGGCAGGGCCACATTGTCGAAAGCGGTGCGCGAGGACAAAAGGTTGAAGTGCTGGAAGATCATGCCGACGGAACGGCGCAGCGTGCGCAGGCTCTTTTCGTCGAGCGCCGCGACATCGACGCCGTCGACGACCACACGACCGGTCGAGGGTTTTTCAAGGCCGTTGGCGAGGCGGATGAGCGTGGACTTGCCCGCACCGGAGCGGCCGATGATGCCGGTGATGGAGCCTTTCGGCACGGTGTAGTCGATACCGGCAAGGGCTGCGAATCCGGGCTTGTCGCCGGCGCCGCCAAAGGTCTTGGTCACGCCTTCAAACGTGACCATCGGCTCCTTTGCCGCCCCTTCAGGGACCGCCTGTTCTTTGCGCGCGGGCGAGGCCGCACTGGATGGAAAACTCATTGTGAACTCTGGGAATGCGTGACGGATCGGGTCTCAAAAAATCCTGTTGCGGTGCTGAACCGCTCTCTTCATGCAGCCTTCGGGCACATTCGATGACAGCTGATTTTCCGGGTCATTTCGTCAGGCTTTCACTCAGAAATGCCGGGGATCGGCAATTCGATGGCGCATACTTGCCCGCACACGCCACCTTTTAACAGGGATGTTTTTTCAATTATCTGAAAAGAGAGAAAAAATCTACCGCAAAGCCGCCTCGGCGGCCCTGCGGCAGTCAAGCTTTTGCGAGCGGCGTAAAATCAGACGCGGCTGACGAATTCATCGGCCGGGCGCCGCACCTTTTTCAGGTTCACCAGCCAGTCGCCATCCGGCTGGCGATAACCGAGCGGCAGGATGGTGACGGAGCGCAGGCCCTTCTCGCGCAGGCCGAGAATTTCGTCGAGCTTGGCGGGATCGAAACCTTCCATCGGGGTGGAATCCACGCCCTCGAAGGCCGCCTGGGCCACGGCCATGCCGAAACCGATATAGGCCTGACGGGCGGCATGTTCGAAATTCACCTGCTGGTCGCGCTGCGGATAGGAGGACAGCAGCATCTGGCGATAGGCTTCCCAGCCCTCATTCTTGATGCCGCGCTCTTCATTGACCAGATCGAACATGTGGTTGATCCGCTCTTCGGTGTAATTGTCCCACGCCGCAAAGACTAGGAGATGCGAACCATCCGTCACCTGCGCCTGGTTCCAGGCGATCTCGCGGATCCTGGCGCGCACTTCCGGATCGGTGACGACGATCACTTCGAAGGGCTGCAGGCCGCTGGAGGTAGGGGCAAGCCGCGCCGCCTCGACGATCCGCTCGACCTTGTCTTCCGACACGACCTTGGAAGGATCCATTTTCTTGGTGGCGTAACGCCAGTTGAGTTTTTCAATAAGCATCTTCGTTTTCCCTGGGAGGACCAGCCCGCCCTGCCCCTTGACCGGCAGAAACGGACGCTACGCCTTCGTAGCCCGTTTCACATAGGGGCCACGATGGCAGGCGCAAGCAGGCACCGCGCGGTAACCGGGAAAAAAGTTGGGAAAGCTGATAATAAGGTGACAGAACTTTCCTTCCCGCCATCCTCGGACTAGATCCGAGCACGACAGGGGCAAGATCAAGCCTAGCGATCATGGCAGGCCTGACGGCAACGAAAGAGAAACCAGCCCGGGAGCGATCGAAGGCTGCCCTCACGGCAGCCCTCGGCCCCCTCGTGTCATCCCTTGACCGGAGTTTCCGGCACCGGCGTCAGCACCGTGCCATCCCTGAACCAGCTGAGAATATTGTCGGCCACCAGATCGGCCATGGCGTTGCGCGTCGGGACAGAGGCGGAAGCGACATGCGGCAGCAGGGAGACATTCGGCAACGACAGGAAGGCTTCCGGCACCTTCGGCTCGGCATAGAACACATCGAGACCGGCAGCACCCACAGCACCGCTCTCAAGCGCCTGCAGAAGCGCATCCTCATCGACGCTGGAGCCGCGTCCGACATTGATGAACACGCCCTCAGGCCCAAGCGCCGTCAGGATTTCGGCGTTGATCGCTTTGTGCGTTTCCGGCGTGCCGGGCACGATGCAGATCAGTATATCGACGGCTTCCGCCATCTCCTTCAGCGAGCCGTAATAGGTGTAAGAGAGGCCATCCCGCTTGCTGCGGGTGTGGTATCCGATCTCCACCTTGAAGGGTTCCAGCCGCTTGGCGATTTCCTGCCCGATGCGGCCCATGCCGAAGAGACCCACCTTGCGACCGCGCAGCGAAAACGGCGATAGCGCAAACGGACCTTCGCCAACCCATTTGCCATCGCGAAGCCAGGTCTCGGCCTGATAGAGACGGCGTACGGTGTTGATCAAAAGCGCAATCGTCGTATCCGCCACCTCGTCATTCAAAACGTCAGGCGTATTCGTCACCACGATATTGCGCGTGGCGGCATGTTTGGCATCGACGCCATCATAACCCACACCGAAATTGGCGATGATCTCGAGCTTCGGCAGCGCATCGATCCATTTGGCATTCACGACGCCGGAAACCGCAATGGCATTGATGCGCTCCGCCGCACCATCAGGCAGAACCGGCTCGGCACCGGCAGGCACGGTTACGATCTCGACCTTGCCTTCGAGGCGCTCGAGAACGCGCGGGTTTATCTTGCCGGGAACGAGAACGACGGCCTTTTTGTCAGACATGAGCGGATATTCCTCCTGATAACATTCCGATAGCCGGAGCGGGTTTCAGGCGAACCTTTCGCCATCCCACTCCTCTGGAGGGCGATCTTTTCAAACTACGGCGGCCGTGAAAAGGGCAATAAGGGGATGCTATGGGGGCAGACGGAAGTTTCATGCCGATTTTTTCAAGCGCCCCTCACCGTCAAGCCGTTTCTTTGCGGCACTTGCAAGGTCGTCATGCCGGATCCGGTCCACCCTGTCCAGTTTGAATCGAGAAGGCGACCAGAAGGTAGGAAACACATACCTTCGTCATTCCGGCCTTGAGCCGGAATCCAGTCGGCGCGCGTCTGCGCGGCGAGAGAGTCCTTTCAGCCCAAGGACTTGGGCTGGCTGGATACCGGCTCAAGGCCGGCATGACGGAGGAAGGAAACGCTGCGGACGATTATGGGCGCACGGTCAGCCGGCTCAGAGTCGCAAACGAGCTCACACCCTTGGCCGCACCGGCCCTGTCGATTGCCGAATGCGCATTTCCGGCTTGATGAGGTGAATACCATCCGGCTCATGGCTGCCCGCCAGCCTGTCCAGCAGCGCGCGGGCCGCCAGGCGCCCGACCTCGGCCTGCCCGTTGGAAACGGTGGTCAGCGCCGGGGTGGCAATCGCAGCCTCTTCCAGATCGTCGTAGCCGGTGACGGAAATATCGACACCCGGCACCAGACCGGCGCGGGAAATGCCGTTCATGAGACCGATGGCGACGAGATCGTTCCAGCAGACGGCGGCAGTCGGCTTCTGCGGCAGCGACAGGAAATGCACCGCCGCCTCGAAACCGCCCTGCTTGGAACGCGGGCCGGGAATACGCAGGTTCGGATCGACCTCGATGCCGGCCTTGCGCAACGCATTGACGTAACCCTGATAACGGTCACGGCCGGTCGAAGTCTGGTCAGTGCCGCCAACCATGGCGATGGTGCGGTGACCGAGGCTGATCAGGTGGTTGGTAGCCAGCGAAATGCCGTAACTGTCGTCGCCACGATAGGTCGGCATGTCGACACCATCCATGGAACGGGCCACAAGAATGGCGGGCATGCCGTTTTCTTCGGCCAGCGTCATGTCCTCGATCGGCGTGCCGATGGCCGGCGACATGATGATGCCGTCGGAGCCGAGCTGCAGCAGCGTTTCGATGAAGGTGCGCTGTTTCTCCACCGAATCATAGTGGTTGGAAAGAATGAAGGTCTGGCGGCTGCGGTCCAGCTCGGTTTCGATGGCCTTGAGAATTTCGCCATAAAACGGGTTCATCACATCATGGAACACCACGCCGACAATGCCGGAGCGCGAGGTGCGCAGGCTGGCGGCGCGGCGGTTGTAGATATAACCCAGCGCCCGCGCCTGCTCCTTGATCTTGTCCCGCGTGTCTGAGGCAACCAGCGGGCTATCGCGCAATGCAAGAGAAATGGTGGCGGTCGAAAGACCGAGGCTTTCGGCAATCGTAGACAGTTTGACCTTTTGGGCCACGGCATTCCTCCCCAAACGCGTGTCAGTGACGGATGTCTCCGTTTAAATTGCAATTAAACAATTTAAACAAAATCCGCAACCCGTTTAAGGAATATCCGCAAAACCGACGGTTCTTTTAAAAATTTCAACAAAATTATTGAAGATTGGCGTCTATGGCCTTCAGAAGTTTAACGATGTTTCGCACATCCTTGGATGAAAGCCCCTCTACGGCCCGCGCACCACAATCGGCAATCGAAATATTGATATGCTCGACGCTTTTGAGGCCTGCTTCCGTCAGCTTCACCAGCGTCACGCGACCATCCTCGTCGTCACCGCTGCGTTCCACGAAACCCTGGGCTTCCATGCGGCCGATGGTGCGTGTCATCGTCGGTGCCTTGACGCCAAGCTTCTGGGCGATCTGGCCCGGCGTGAGGCTGCCTTCCTGCGCCAGCGCCAGGATGACGCCGTCTTGGCCCGCGTAAAGCCCGCTTTCGGCAAGGCTGTGGCTCAGCGCCGTGCGCATGGAACGGGCGGCCTGGGTGATGGACTGCGCCAGTTCCTCGGGGTTGAAATTCTCGTCCCGTTTTTTGGCGTCCTTTGTTTTCTTGCCGCCCTTTTCTTTCTTGGCGCTTTTGTCCTTATGCCCGGTTTTGTCCTTGCTCATATGCGAGTGCCTTTTACCCTGTGGCGGAACCGATATATGTTGCTGGAAATCCTTAACGAATGCACGCGCGGACTGCCAGATGCCAAACTCATACACGCATTATCACGACGAAAACGTAACAGACCCGCATCTTCGCGCAACAGGTGCAATTTCTGTGCTGCCGCTCGGGGCGCATGAACAACATGGGCCGCACCTGCCCTTCGAGACCGATACGCTGATTGCGCAAGGCATCGTCGCCCGCCTTACCGCCGCCCTGCCCGGCCATTTGCCCGTCTCCTTCCTGCCGGCGGAACCGGTCGGATATTCCATCGAACACATGAATGTGCCGGGCACGAAGACGCTGCGATACGACGAAGCCATCGAGCGCTGGCTCGGCATCGCCAAGGCCGAACATGAAAAGGGCGTGCGCAAATTCGTGATGCTGAACGCCCATGGCGGCAATTCACCGCTGATGACCATTGTCGCCACCGAGGCCCGCGCCCGTTTCGGCATGCTGGCGGTCGCCACCAGCTGGACCCGTTTCGGCGTGCCGACCGATATTGTGAAACCGGAGGACAAGGCGACCGATATTCATGGCGGCGATATCGAGACATCGGTCATGCTGGCGCTTCACCCCGAACGCGTGGCAATGCAAAAGGCCGCCGACTTCCCCTCTCGCCAGAGCGATTTCGCCAGCCGCTTCAAACACCTGCGCGCCTATGGCCCGCACGCCTTCGGCTGGCTGATGAGCGACCTGAACCCTAATGGCGTTGCCGGAAACGCCGCCGCCGCGACAGCGGAAAAGGGCGAAAGGCTCATTTCCCATGCCGTAAACGGCCTTGTCGAACTGCTTGAAGATATCCACGCTTTTGACATAACGTTATTTCATAACAAAATTTGAGTGACATGGCCGAATTCGGCCAAAATCTCTTTGAACTGCCAGGACGTCGCGCCTATATGGACGACGACACATCTTCCTGAGGCCATCACGCCTCTCTCCACGCGGGGTTTTCCATGACCGAAACAGCTATAGCCAAGCCCATTCCAGTCACAGTCCTGACGGGATATCTCGGCGCCGGCAAAACGACGCTTCTCAACCGCATTCTCTCTGAGAACCACGGCAAGAAATACGCTGTCATCGTCAATGAATTCGGCGAGATCGGCATCGACAACGATCTGATCGTCGAGTCCGATGAAGAAATCTACGAAATGAACAATGGCTGCGTGTGCTGCACGGTGCGCGGTGACCTGATCCGTGTCGTGGAAGGCCTGATGCGCCGTCCCGGCCGTTTCGACGGCATCATCGTCGAGACGACAGGCCTTGCCGACCCCGTTCCCGTCGCCCAGACCTTCTTCATGGATGACGATGTGCGCGCCAAGACCGAGCTTGACGCGGTCGTTGCCCTCGTTGACGCCAAGCACCTGCCGCTACGCCTGAAGGACAGCCGCGAGGCCGAAGACCAGATCGCCTTTGCCGATGTCGTCGTCGTCAACAAGACCGATCTCGTTTCGCCCGAGGAAGTGGCCCGCATCGAGGATATAGTGCGCGCCATCAATCCTTCCGCCCGCATCTACAAGACCACCCGGTCCGGCGTCGATCTCGCCCGGGTTCTCGATCAGGGCGCCTTCAATCTGGAACGCGCGCTCGAAAACGATCCGCATTTCCTCGAGCACGGCCATGACGACCACGTCTGCGGCCCCGATTGCGACCATCACCACCACGATCATGACCACCATCATCACGACCATGACCACGATCACGGGCATCATCACCACGATCATGACCATGGGCACGACCATCACCACCATGGCGCGGTTTCGCCGATCCATGACGTGACGGTGCAGTCGGTCTCGCTGCGCGGCGGCGAGATGAACCCCGAGCGGTTCTTCCCGTGGATCCAGAAGGTCACCCAGACCGATGGCCCGAACATTCTGCGCCTCAAGGGCATCATCGCCTTCAAGGGCGATGCGGAACGTTACGTGGTGCAGGGCGTGCACATGATCATCGAAGGCGACCATCAGCGCCCGTGGAAGGAAGACGAAAAACGCGAAAGCCGTCTCGTCTTCATCGGCCGCGAACTCGACCGCGAGAAGCTGGAAAAGAGCTTCAACGCCTGCCTCGCGACGGCTTGAAGCTTTCAAGGGACACGCCGGGACGCTCTTGCTGCTTCCCGGCGTCCTCCCCCATACTCGACGTCATCCTCGGGCTTGACCCGAGGACCCATTGCCGCCAGCATGTGGATGGCCGGGTCAAGCCCGACCATGACGCCACGGGTTGAAACCGCAACAACGGGTCTTCCCGACCTGGCCAGCGACCGAAATCCACCACACGAAAAACACAGATACGAAAGACCGATACCCCATGCCGACTGTTGCCCCGCTTGATATCGAAGGCCACGTGGTCTCGACCCATTTTCTCGGCGACATTCCGCTGTTTGCCACCGCCGCCGGCACCATTCATCGGCTGGATGGCGGCGAGAAGGTGACTGAGGCGCATGACGGGCTTCTGACCTGCGTGCGCGACCCCTACAGCGCCACGCTGCTTTCCGGCGGCGAGGACGGTCGTGTGCTGCGCATCGGCCATGACGGCAGCATCAGCGAAATCGCCAACGTGCCGCGCAAATGGGTGGGCGTCGTGGCCGGCGGGCCGCAGAAAGCGGTCGCTTATGGCGTCGGCAAGTCCAGCTTCGTGCGGCTTTCGGACGGCACGGTCAAGGAATTCAAGGAAGAGCGCACGGTTGAGGCGATCGCCTTTGCTCCGAAAGGCCTGCGCATTGCCGTTGCCCGTTATAACGGCGTCACATTGCACTGGGTGGCAACATCAGGCGATCCCGTCGACCTCGAATGGAAGGGCGCCCATACCGGGGTCACCTTCTCGCCCGACGGCAAGTTCCTCGTCACCACCATGCAGGAAAACGCCCTGCACGGCTGGAAGATGGAAGCCACCAAGGGCGGCATGGAAGCCCGCCACATGCGCATGACGGGTTACCCCGCCAAGGTCAAATCCGTTTCCTGGTCGGCAAAGGGCAAATGGCTCGCCTCATCAGGCGCGCCGGCTGCCATCGTCTGGCCGTTTGCCGGCAAGGACGGCCCAATGGGCAAGGCCCCGGAAGAGCTCGGCAGCCGCGCCAACATCATGGCCACCAATGTCGCCTTCCACCCCGTGGAAGACGTGCTCGCCATCGGCTTCATCGACGGCATGATCCTCGGCGTAAGGCTCGCGGACGGCAAGGAAGCCCTGCTGCGCCGCCCCGGCAAGGGCGCCATCACCGGCATGGACTGGAGCGCCACCGGCAAGCTGCTGGCCTTCGCTTCGGAAGCGGGGGATTGCGGGATCATCGATATTTCGGCGTGAGGGCTGGACGCGGGCGTAACAGGCTGCCCCACAGTCCCCTCACTCCTGTGCTTGTCACAGGAATCCAACCGACGCGCGTCTGCGCGGCGAGAGGAGTCCTTTCAGCCCAAGGACTTGGGCTGACTGGATTCCTGTGACAAGCACAGGAATGAGGTTCGAGTGGGCAGATGAAACTCTTCGCACCTCGGCCGGAACGCCCTAATCCGCCACCTGCCGCCGCGTGAGAAACAAGAGCAGCAACGCCGCGCCCGCGCCTACAGAAGCAAGCCGGATCGAGGCGCCGAAACTCGCATATTGCGACACGAACCCCATCAGCGGCACCGCAAAAAGCGCCGCGAGGAAGATCGAATTCATATAGAGCGCCGTCGCCCGCGCCGTGCGGCCGCGCGCAAAGCCCTGGACGAAGGTGAGGCAGGTGCCGGCGCAAAGCCCGTAATAGGCGCCCTCCAGTGCCGCACCGGCGATCATGGCCGGCAATGTGGTGACCGAGGCGATGACGTTGAAGGCGATGATCGCCATTACCGCAGAGACGCCAAGAAGCAGGCGGGCGCTGAAGCGGCGCATCATTCGCGGCGCAAGCAGGATGAACAGAACCTCCATTGCGCATTTGACGCTGAGCGACAGGCCCGGCACGTAATCCGGCAGGCCCACTTCGCGCACCAGAAACACCGGCAGGGCCGAGGCGCACAGGGCGTGAGCGAAAGACATGCAGAAGCTGGCCGCCGCCGCCAGAAGCAGCGGCAGGTTGCGCCTTGTATCGTCGTCACTCTCCGGCCGCCGCTCCATCGGGCTGGTCTGGTCCCGCGGCACCACCGCAAGGGCAAGCCCGCCCCAGATGACCGCCATCAGCATGGCATTCACGAACACGGCTTTCGCGCCGGCAAGGTCGAAGATCAGATAGGCAGCGGCGGGGATCAGCATCCATGCCAGCGACACCATTGTCCGCAAAAAGGCGTTATAGGCCGCTGTATCCAGCGCCCTCACCCGGCCATGATAGCGGCCGTAGCTGAAAATGAGTGTGCTGGCGGCGTTGGAAAGCCCCATACCGGTCGCCGTTATCGCCACCAGCAGCGCCAGATGTCCGAAACTCGCCGCAGCGGCCGCGACAAAAGCGCCGAACACGGAAAGTATCAACAGCGGCCTCACCCGCACCCCGGCATCGACACGCTCGCCATAAACACGGCTGGCGATAATCGAGGCCAGTGCCGCCGTCACGCTGTAAAACCCGACCGTCGCCGGCGGATGGCCGAGCACCTGGATGATGTAGAAGCCGATAAACGGCACAACGGCCGCATTGGTGCTGCCGGCAATAAAAACCAGCAGGGCAATCATATAGGCCTGACGATCGAAAGCGCCCGGCGCGGTGCTTTTCTGTAGCATGGGAATCGACTGAAGGCTGGGAGGCGGGATGGAATGACGGCGACCACCATCACACCAAAACGGCCCGCTGTTCAAGCCTGCCTCAAAGGCAATCTTCGTTTTCCTCTTCGGCGAAACATCCGCTGGATTGATGCCGGAATCGCCTACATCAGGCACACGGGGCGTCGCAACACTGCGCCGCCCCTTGTCGAAAACGGAATAACCGTCAGAACTTCACGCCAAGACCAACCTTGACGACGTGTTCGCTGACATCACCGGTCGAAGTGATCGGGCCGGTATGGTAGGTTGCCTTGCCAAAGTCGTTGTAACGATATTCGACGCGTCCAAACAGGTTGTTGGTGAAGGCGTAATCGATACCCGCGCCAACCGTCCAGCCGTGCAGGACCTTGCTGTCCTCGCCGAACGGCGCTTTGACTTCGCTGTCCGTCGCGGTGTAGCCGGCGGCGGTATAGATCAGCGCGCGGTCGATGGCGTAGCCGGCGCGCAGGCGTGCAGAACCATTCAGGCCTGCGGAAACCTCGCTGGTGACGATGGTCTTGTCGCCCCAGGCGTAACCGAGATCGGCCTCGACACCGAGAATGACGGAGGGGGCAACTTCGAAATTATAGCCCGCAAAACCGGAAAAACGGCCGCCGTCAAATTCATGCTTCGTGGTGACGCCAAAAGTCGTCGACTTAACCCGGTTCCAGCCATAACCCGCAGAAGCACCGACATAAACACCATCCCAGGAAAAGGCAGGCGCAACGTCGTCGACGACCGGCGCGGAGGGGATGTCGCTGACGGCATCGGCCGCAGCGGCAGCGCCGGAAAAAACGCCGAGCAGGCCGAGCGCGAGAAGAGATTGTTTCAACATGCGATAGCTCCTTGAAAATAACATCCCGTCACCTGCGGGCTGCGAATATTTCGCGACCAGAAGCGCAGCGTCGTGACGGGGTTAACGCACCCTTAGATTGAAGAACATCGTGGTTAAAATCACGTAAACAACCCAGACAAAAGGACCTCGACGGAACGTATTCCGATTAATATCTGCAATATTTACCAAATATAAATTAGAACTAACGCAGATGTTCGCGGGTCACCTGTCCTGATGCGCAAGGGCTATCACCACCTCACAAAACCACCACGAGTAGCGGTCATTCCGCACTTCTGTATGCGTCGTTCACGCCGGCAACGCAGACAAAAAAAGAGGGCCGCTAGGCCCTCTTCCAGTCATGCGATGCGCCGTTTGTTCTTGCCGGAAACGCCATGCGTCAAACACACGCAACTCGAGGATCATTGCCGGCTTATGCGCTGTGCGCATCGTCTGCGTCGAAAATCCCTGATGATTTTCGAGCTATTCCGTTGGAGCGGGATGGAGAAAAGCCCGATGGTTTCGCCATCCCGTTCCACGTTTTAGTTAGTGCCGGCGCTTTTTGCCGCCGTCATTCTTGTTGTCGATGACATCGACGGACGTCTTGTTGCCGTTCAGCACACCGTTCAGGATGCCGGTCTTGTTGCCGTTCAGAATCCCGTTATTGGACAGGATGCCGCTGACACCGAGATCGATGCTGGGCGAGACGACGACAAGGGCGCCGCCCTTGTTGCTGTTGCCGGACAGGATGCCTCCCAGAAGACCGCCCGCATTGGCCTGACCAACGGAAGCGACAGTAAGAATAGCGGCTACACAAGCGAACTTTGCAATCATTTCTCTCTCCTCTTTTGTTTGATCACGCCATCTGGCGTAACTGAACTGTATATTTAGAGGATTCTAATTCAAGCAAAGGCTAATATTACAATAAACAATTAACACTAATACTTGTGATTTTAATCAAATTTTACATATCACGCCTTCGCCCTTCCACCAATTATTCAAACATTGCCAGCCAGCACCTTTGCCGCGACAGTAAAACGGCGCGGGAAACTTTATTAACCATCAAAATATAAGATATTGCTTAATTAGCAGCTGGAGATGCGAATGCGGCTGGGGGGATATATCGCGCTTGTTCTCGGGCTTGCCTGCGCCTGCGGCGCGCGGGCGGGGGAAAAGGCCGATGAGCACAATGTCACCTATAAATCCGGCATTGCTTATGACAGCAATTATTTCGCCGACACCAACCGGCTGAGCGCGATTTCGCTGCGTGCCGGCTTCGGGCTCAATGGCAAGATCGCGCTGGAAGGGGCGGAACTGCGTTATTCGCTGGAGCAGGAAGAGGTTCGCCTGCCCCGCTACCGTTTCGCCAATGAGCATAACACCATCGCAGCACTGGGGCTGACGAAACGATTTTCCGAAAAGCTGGAATGGGCCCTCGAGCTGCGCGGCACCCGCAGCGATGCCGGCGATATTTTCCTGCACCTGCCGGAAGAAGACATTGGTTACCGGCAGCTGGATCACAAGCTGGAGGCATCTTCCCAGCTCGGCATCCTCGCCCTTGGCGGCAAGAACACGCTGACGGCAAGCCTCGCCAGCCTGATGAAAGGCAAGGCGCGGTTCCGCCCGGCCTATTTCATGCCCACCCGACTGGAAGCTAACGAGGCACTTTTATCGCTGAAGGCCGAACATGCGCGGCCGCTCGGCGGCGGCGAAGCGGGGCTGACGCTTGCTTATGACCGCATCGCCGTGCCTGAAGCACAGCAGGAAAGATATGAACGTTTCCCGGCCAACACGCTGCGCGGTTCTCTGGCCTATGGTTACAAGTTCTCCGACCGTTTCGCTGTTCTGGCCGAAGCGGGCTTCACATCCATTTCCGGCGATGAGATCAGCGACAAGGTAAAGCGCACCCGCCCCTATCTGCGGGCCGAAGCCGAGGTGAAGGCCACCGAGCGCATCGCCTTCGGCCTGGGTTTTTCGCAGGACTATGCGCTTTTCGATCCGGATGATCCGATTGCCGAATTTCACCGTCGCTGGCAATTCGTCGTGAAAAGCAGGCTCACCGAAAAGGTGGGGCTCGATCTTGCGCTGCACCGGGTCCACAAGGACTGGATCTATTATAATTACGACAGCAGCGAGCGCCGGCTGGTCGCGACGCTTTCCTTCGATACCGGCAAGAACAGCAAGCTGGAGGTCGAGTTCAACCGCCTGCTGCATGGCGAGCGCGATACCGATCTTGACTATGACGGCTCCAGCATCACCTCGCGTTTCACCGGCACCTTCTGAAATTTAGTGTCAGCCCGCGCGAAGGATCGGACGCATCAGGTCGAAATTCGGTCCCAATTTCTGCTAGAGTCGGGCCTTCCAGATTCGAAGGCAGGACAGACCGGATAATGAACAGACGCTTTTTGCTCCTCGCGGCCGGCCTTGCCTGCGTTCCCGTCGCGGCGGCGGCGCATCCGCACATCTTTGCCGAAGCCCGCATGGAAATCGTCGAGGGACCGAACGGCACCGTTCAGGACGTTCGCAACATCTGGCGTTTCGACGAGATGTTCTCGGCAAGCGTGGTGATGGATTACGACAAGAACAGCGATCTGAAGCTCGACAAGGACGAGTTGGCCGAAATCGGCAACACCGTCTTGGAATCGCTCGCCGAATATTCCTACTACACCTTCATTACCGCCAATGGAAAACCGGTGGAGTTCTCCAAGCCCGAGGCCATTCACGTGGACTATAAGGACCAGCAGATCTTGATGTTCTTCTCCGTGAAGCCGACCAAGCCTTTAGCGATCAAGGGCAAGCTCAGCTTCGGCGCCTGGGATCCGACCATGTATACGGCGATCGATTTCGCCAAGGACGGCGATATCGCCACGCAGGGCAAGGACCTGAACGCCTGCAAGCATCATATCGTCCGTCCCGATCCCGACGAGGTGATCTCGCAGAACCAGGGTACGCTCACCGACGCCTTTTTTAACGATCCGACCGGCACCGACATGACCAAACTCTTCGCCACCCGGCTGGAGGTGACATGCTGAGCCGCAGGGTCGGCCTCTTCGCCATCGCCATCGGTCTCATTGCCGTGGCCGGTGCGGCCCATGCGCAATCGCCGCTCGGCATCGGCTCGGCCGAGCCTTCCTTTTCCGTCGGCGGCCCCTTCGCGCCGCTGATGCAATGGATCAACGTGCATCAGCAGATGTTCTACCGCGCCCTGACCGGTGCGCTGAAGGCGATGCGCGAGGATGGCTGGGCGCTCAACTCGCTGATCGGCCTCTCCTTTGCTTATGGCGTTTTCCACGCCGCCGGCCCCGGCCACGGCAAGGCGGTCATTTCGTCCTATATGATCGCCAATGAAACGCAGCTGAAACGCGGCATTCTCATTTCCTTCGTCTCGGCGCTCATTCAGGGCGCAGTCGCCATCGGCCTTGTCGGTGCGGCCTGGCTCGTGCTGCGCGGCACCTCGATTACCATGACGAAGGCGACGCAGGCGATGGAGATCGCCAGCTTCGCCATGGTGGCGCTGTTCGGCGCCTGGCTGCTGGTGCGAAAACTCTGGTCGCTGCGCATCCGGCGCGAGCCGGTCGCCGTTTTCACTGCAGCAAGTGAAACCACGGCCGGCAGAACCACCGGCATGGGCACGGGTCTCCGTTTTCAGGGCAAGCCGGTTTTTGCCGATCATGACCATGATGGCACGGGCGATCTCTGCGCCGCCTGCGGCAAATCCCATGCGCCGGATCCGATGCTTCTGAAGGGAAAGAACTTCAGCCTGCACGAGGCATGGTCGGCCATCATCGCGGTGGGGCTAAGACCCTGCTCGGGCGCAATCATCGTCATGAGCTTTGCGCTTCTGAACGGGCTTTATCTCGGTGGCGTGCTTTCCGTCCTCGCCATGTCGCTCGGCACGGCAATAACCGTGTCGGCTCTCGCCATCATGGCCGTCTCGGCAAAAGGCCTCGCCGTGCGTTTCGCCGGCCCCGGCAGCCGCAGGGCGGCCGGCATCAGCCATGCGATCGAAATCGCCGGTGCGCTGTTCGTGCTCATCATGGGGTTGTTGCTGCTCGGCGCGTCGCTTCAACTCTAACCGTCACGGCGACGCTGGTAACGGGCGCGCAGCCAGAACAGCAGGAAGAAACACAACACCGCCACCGTACCGAAGGCAGCCGCGAGCCAGGGCGAATAATCGCCCAGCCACAGCATGATCTTCGGCATGACGACGAAGACGAGCCCGAAGCCGACGAGGATGAAGGCGGCGGCGATGGCCGGCGACCAGTCTTTTTTTCCGGAGGTTGGCTTTTCAGACGTTGGCTTTTCAGGCATTGGCAAGCTCCGCGCGAATATCCTCAAGCTTGCGTTTCTGCGCGCCATCGGCCGCAAAATTCTCCGGCGAAAGCCAGGCTTCGAAGGCCTTGCCGATCAGCGGCCATTCGCCGTCGATCATCGAAAACCACGCCGTATCGCGATTTTGCCCCTTGGAAATCATATGCTGGCGGAAGACGCCCTCGAAAGTGAAGCCATAACGCTTCGCCGTGATCTTGGAGGGCTCGTTTTCATTGTGGCATTTCCATTCGTAGCGGCGATAACCCAGATCCTCGAACACATGTTTCGCCATCAGGTAATGGGCCTCTGTCGCAAGCGGCGAGCGCTTCATCTTCGCACCATGGGCGACGGAGCCCACCTCGACCACGCCATTGGCGGGATCGGGTCGCATATAGCTCGCCATGCCGACGATCTCGCCGGTGGCGTTTTCAACGAAGACCAGCGTGACCCAGTTGAGCTTCTGGCCGGCACCGATGAGCCAGTCACCAAAGGCATCGGCATCCGGAAAGGCGCTTTGCGGGAAATATTTGAGCAGCGTATTGGTGCCCTCGCCGCCGAGTGCGGCCCAGAGCCTTGCGAGATGTTTTTGGCGGTCGAACGGCTCCGCCGTCACGTAACGGCCCTTCAGCACCACCGGCTGCGGCGGCGGACATCCCCTAAAATCACTCAGATCGCGCATTCTCTTCCCCATTTGCTGGGAGAAGGATTAGGGCAAGCGGGGCGGGATGACAACAGTGCATGTGGGGGCATCAAGATGGAGCCGAGCGTGGAGCTCACCCCCCCTCTGCCCTGCCGGGCATCTCCCCCACAAGGGGGGGGAGATCGGCAGGAGGCGACCTCCCGGCCATCTTCAACGTTGCGCGTGAGCGGGCGTTTCCTTCTGGCTGATCTCCCCCCTTGAGGGGGAGATGCCCGGCAGGGCAGAGGGGGGTAAGCCCCAAACTCCGACCTAGACTTTCGCCGCCACCACCGTAGCTTCAATGTGATCCACCAGCGCATCCGGCAACCCAAGCCGCCCGGCGAGAAGATCGAGATACCCCCGCTCCGCCCGCGTATCGGCCTCGATCGCAAGCCGCGAAGCAGTATAGAGCTCCACCTTCTGCTCTTCCGTGCGGGCGGCCCCCACCAGTGCGTCGATATCCAGCGGATCGGCCAGTTCTTTTTCCAGGAAACGCTCGGCTTCGGTATCAAGACCGGAGACCTGCACCTTGTCCATGATATTGGCGCGCTCCTTCTCATCGATATGACCGTCCGCCTTGGCGGCGGCGATCATCGCCTGGATGAGCTTCAGCGCGAAATCATTGGAAAGGGCTGGCGATTGCGGATGGAAGGCGGAATCAGCCGGCGGCGCGAGAAGCTCCGGCTCGGGTTTCGGCGCACCTTCAGGCGCCTGGCCGGACTTGTAATTCTTGTAGGCGAGGTAACCGAGGCCGGCGATGGCGGCGACACCGCCGATGGTGGCGACATTGCCGGCGAGCTTGCGGCCGGTCTTAGTGCCCAGAATGGCGGCGGCGAGCGCGCCGGCTTTCAGGGGATTGTTCTTGGCGATATCGGCGGCCTGCCCGGCTCTGTCACGGACGCTTCCCGAAAGGCCCGGCACCTGCGAGCCGAGGAATTGTTCAAGAAGCTTCTTGGCGTCGAACATCAAAATCTCCTGTAGAGGTCAAATCTACAGGGGAGATAGGAAGCCGTGGGCCGAATACAAATGTCAAACCCGCTCACGCCTTCGTGAACGGGTTTGACAGGACGCAAATCAGGCGCGCAGCGCTGCGGCTTCGGCAGCGAGCTTGGTAATACCCGCCCAGTCACCCGTTGCCACCAGCTCACGCGGGGCAACCCAGGAGCCGCCAACGCAGACGACGTTTGGCAGCGAGAGATAATCATTGGCGTTCTTGAGCGACACGCTGCCGGTCGGGCAGAAGACGGTGCCGGCAAGCGGCGAAGACAGCGCCTTGAGGTAAGGCGCGCCGCCGGCCTGTTCGGCGGGGAAGAACTTCAGCACCTTGTAACCCTCGTCGCGCAGGGCCATGACTTCGCTGGCCGTGGCCGCACCGGGAAGCAGCGGCACCTTGGAACCGCGCGCGGCTTCCAGCACGCTTTTGTTGATGCCGGGGCTGACGATGAAGGTGGAACCGGCTTCAGCCGCCGCTTCGAAATCCCGGGCGTTGAGAATGGTGCCGGCGCCGACATTGGCGCCCTCCACTTCCGCCGCAACCGCGCGGATGGCATCGAGTGCCGCCGGCGTGCGCATGGTGATCTCGATCGCCTTCAGGCCGCCTGCGACCAAAGCGCGCGCAAGCGGCACGGCGGAAGCGGCATCATCCACGATCAGCACCGGAACGACCGGCTGGAGCTTGAGGATGGAGAGCAGTTTTTCGGAGTCCTGGGCCAAGATGAGCCTCCCTTGCGCAATTGAAACGATTGAAATTCCGTCTATCGATTAGCCTGCCTCGGCTTTCATGTCGAGGCGCGCCGGCCGCATTTTTATCCAGATACTTCAATCAATTCGCTTCATCACACTATCATATTGCGATAATCTGGCGCTCCAGTTCGCGGAGACAGCATGGCCAAGGAAATTGAACGGAAGTTTCTTGTTGCAGGCGGTGAATGGCGCAATGAGGTCACGCATAGCATGGCTTTCCGGCAGGCATATGTCGCCTCGATGGAAAACCGCTCGGTCAGGGTCAGGATCGTCGACCAGCGCGATGCGACCTTGACCATCAAGATTGGCGCGAGCGCGCTTGTTCGCGACGAATATGAATATTCCATACCCCTCAAGGACGCCGAAGAGCTGATGGCGAGCGCGCCGGGCGTGGTGATCGAAAAAACCCGTCACACCGTCGATCACGGCGGCTTTACCTGGGAGGTGGATGTTTTCGAAGGGAAATATCATGGGCTGGTCGTGGCGGAAGTGGAAATGAATGACGAGAATGCCAATCCCGATCTGCCATCCTGGCTGGGCAGGGAAGTAACCGGAGACAAGCGCTTCTCCAACCAGTCGCTCGCCATGGACTGTCCGAACGGAGACCTGTCGGATGCCCTTCAGAATTGACCCGAAAAAACCCTTCGGCGATGAAATCCGCCGTGCCGGACTGGAACTGATCGACGATACGATCACGATCCTGCGTGACCAGCCGTCCGGATCGCACGAGGCGGTGCATGACGCCCGCAAGCGGTTCAAGCGACTGCGTGCCCTCTACCGCCTCATCCGCAAGGCGGCGCCGGATTTCGGCCGCGAGGAAAATGCGCGTATTCGCGATATTGCCCGCTCCCTTGCCTTTGCGCGCGATGCAACGGCGCTGGTGGAGACGGGGGAATATCTCGAGGCCTTCGCGCGCTCGGACGCGCAGGGCGAAGCATTGCGATCGATCACCGCGATGCTGCGCGCACGCCGCGACGACGCCATGGAACATGAGGCCGGTCTCAACGAAGCCATTGCCGTCGCCATTGCCGGCTGCGGCGAAGCGCGCAGGAAGCTCGAGGCCCTGTCGCTGCCGGATGAATTGAAAGACACCGGCCGGCTGCTGAGAACCGCTTGGGCGAAACAGAGAAAAACGGCGCGCCAGGCGCTTGCCGATTGCCACGAGCAGGCCGACGTCGAGCATTTCCATGAATTACGCAAAGCCGGGCAGGCCTATTGGATGCATCTCGGCCTGATGCGCCGGCTCTGGCCTTCCGCCATGCGCGCCAAGCGGGCCGATACCAAGCGGCTGGTCGATATTCTTGGCCACGAGCACGATCTCTCTGTTCTCGCCGCCGTCGCCGACCGCGAGCCGGACCGTTTCGGCAATGGCGAGCGGCTCGCTCTGCTGCTCGACGCCATCATTGAAAGGCAGCAGGCGCTGCGCACCGAAGGTCTTGCGCTGGCGAACGAGGTATTTTCAGAATCCGCCCGCACGGAAAGCCGCATCGTCGGACTGTTGTGGCGGCGGGCGGCGAAATAACCCGGATTTCTTCAGTGCTCCCCGCCGTCCGCGTTCCGGTCACGAGCCGGGATTCGACCGATGCGTTTACGCGCGGCGAGACGGCTCTTTCCGACCCGAGGACTTGGTTTGGCTGAATACTAGTTCAAGGCCGGTATGACGGTAATTGCAAGAACACCCAGCCCGCTGAACCGCTCCAAACTCAAGCTGCGCAGTTTTCCGCCGGCGGCCAATTGACAGCGCCGCACAAATGCGTCCTAATAAAATTGGTAAGACCATCTTACCGCTTGCGCGAACGGGGGGAGACCTTCGCGCTGGGAGGGACATCATGTTTGTGGCTCTGGAGCCGCGCCGCCTTTACCGGCTGGTCGCGGAACAAATTCGCTTGCTCATCGAAAGCGGGGAGCTGACCGAAGGTCAGCGCCTGCCGGCGGAACGGGACCTTGCGGAACGCTTCGGCGTTTCCCGCCCAACCGTTCGTGAAGCCCTTATCGTTCTGGAAGTGGAAGGCCACATCCATATCCGCATGGGTTCGGGCGTTTATGTCAGCGCTGCCGGCAGGCAGACCAAGGAAAAGCCGCCAGTGCCGGATGCGCATGGGCCTTTCGAAATCCTGCAGGCGCGCTGCATCATCGAGAGCGCGATTGCGGAAGAGGCCGCGCGGCTCGCCACGCCGGAATGCATCGCCAAGCTCGATGACATCATCGAACGCATGGCCGGCGCGCTCGACAGCTCGCCAAAGGCGCTCAATTTCGACCGGGCCTTCCACACCGCCATTGCCGACATCATCGGCAATTCGGCCCTCAATCGCTTTACCGGCCTGATCTATGACGAGCGCAGCCTGTCACCGTTTTTCGAAAAGCTCGCCAGCTATTTCGAAGGTCCGCACACCTGGAACCTCGCCGTGCAGGAACACCGCGCGATCCGCGACGCCATTGCCGCCAACGATCCCGAAGGGGCTCGTGAGGCGATGCGGCAGCATCTGACGCTGTCGCAAAAGAGATTTTCCGAAAGTTTCGGGGAGGAAACGATCGGGGAAGAGTGACCGTCGCCGCGACGGGCGACGGAAAAAACAGCACATCTGGCTTTAATTCGGGAGGAGTTAAGAATGAAAATCAGATTGTCGACTTTGATGGGCGCAACCGCCGCCATCCTGCTTTCCGCCCTGGCGGCGCAGGCACAGACCACACTGAAATGGGCGCATGTCTACGAAACCTCCGAGCCGTTCCACACCGATTCGGTCTGGGCGGCGGAAGAGATCGCCAAGCGCACGGACGGCCGTTACAAGATCGATGTCTTTCCGGCCTCGCAGCTCGGCAAGGAAGCCGATATCAACCAGGGCCTGAAGATCGGCACCGTTGACATCATCATTTCGGGTTCCAGCTTTGCCGCACGTGACTTCAAGCCGATCGGCGTCACCTATTTCCCTTACATCTTCCGCGATCCGAGCCATCTGATCGCCTATACCAAGAGCGATATCTTCAAGCGCCTCGCCAAGGGTTATGAAGACAAGACCGGCAACCACATCGCCGCCGTCAGCTATTACGGCACGCGCCACACCACATCCAACAAGCCGATTGCCGCCTGCGCCGACATGGCGGGCCTGAAGATGCGCGTTCCCGACGTTCCGGCCTATCTGGCCATGCCGCGTGCCTGCGGCGCCAACACCACGCCGATTGCCTTCGCGGAAGTGTATCTCGCGCTGCAGAACGGCACCGTCGATGCGCAGGAAAATCCGCTGACCACCATCGAGGCGAAGAAGTTCTTCGAAGTGCAGAAGAACATCGTCCTGACCGGCCACATCGTTGACCACCTCAACACGGTGATCTCGAAGAACCTGTGGTCGCAGCTCTCGGATGACGACAAGAAAATCTTCACCGAAGTCATGCAGGAAGCCGCCGAGCGGACCACCAAGACCATCGATGAGCGCGAGAAAAGCCTCGTCGAAGACTTCAAGAAGCGCGGCCTGACCGTTGCCGAAGTCGACAAGGCCGACTTCGAAAAGAACGTCCTCGAAAAAGTGAAGTTCGAGGACTTCGGTTACGACAAGGCCGACTGGGAAGCCATTCGCGCCGTCAAGTGAGCCAAGATCCGGTGCGGCTTCTTTGCCGCACCGCCCTTTCTCTCCAGACGGGATATCTAGAATGTCGCAGGAAATCCATACTCAGGTCACGCCTGAGGAACTCGCCCATACGTTCGATGAGGCGCCGCCCGAGGTCGATCTCAAGGTCTATTCATTCGAGGACTGGGTCACGCTCGGCCTTTTCTGGCTGATGACGGGCTGCGTGTTCCTTCAGTTCTTCACCCGATACGTGCTCAACAACAGTTACGCCTGGACGGAAGAAATCGCCGTCAACTGCCTGATCGGCGTCGTCTTTTTAGGCTCGGTCATGTGCGTGCGCATGTCGCGCCACATTCAGGTGGATGTGCTTTATCACTATGTGCCGCCACAGGTGGCCCGCGCCATGTCGATCCTCGTTGACGTGCTGCGCATCCTGTTCTTCGCCTACACGTCCTGGCTGATGTGGCGTTATCTGGAAATTGTCGCCGATGAGGAAATGGTGACCGTGGCGCTGCCGCGCAACATCGTTTTCTACACGGTTCTGGTGGCATTTGTCTTGATGTTCTTCCGGTCGGTGCAGGTGTTCATCGCCAATATGCAGCGCGGCTATTCCGTTCTGGAACGGCCCGAAGAATTCCAGAGCGCGGGGGATTGACCAGATGCTGCTTCTTATCGGCTCATTTCTTCTGCTGATGCTGATCGGCCTGCCGGTCGCCATTTCCATGGCCTCGGCGTCGCTGCTCTATATCGTGTTCTACAACGTCGCGCCTGATATCATCGCGGCGCAGCGCCTGATCGCCGGTGTGGAAAGCTTCCCGCTTCTGGCCGTCCCCTTCTTCATCCTTGCCGGCAATCTCATGAACACGGCAGGCGTGACCGGACGCATCTATTCCTTCGCCGTGGCACTTGTCGGCTGGATGAAGGGCGGCCTCGCGCAGGTCAACATCATCGGCTCGGTGATCTTTTCCGGCATGTCCGGCACCGCACTTGCCGATGCGGCCGGGATCGGCACCATCGAAATCAAGGCCATGAAGGATCACGGTTATCCGGTCGAAGCGGCCGTCGGCGTCACTGCGGCTTCGGCAACGCTCGGGCCGATCTTTCCGCCGTCACTGCCCTTCGTGATCTACGGCATGATGGCGAATGTCTCGATCGGCGCACTGTTCATGGCCGGCATCGTCCCGGGCGTCGTCATGACGCTTCTGATGATGATCACGGTTGCGGTCTTCGCCTATATCAAGGGCTGGGGCTCCGACACGCCGTTCAATCTCAGAACCATCTTCGGCGCATCTCTTGAAGTCCTCGTCGTCATGATGGTGCCGCTCGGCATCTATATCCTCACGGCATTCGGCCTGTCGCTCAACCTGTCGATCCTGATCGTGCTGGTCATCCTGCTCGCCTGCGACTGGTATTTCGACTTCTCCGCCGTGATGGCGCTGATGACGCCTGTCATCCTGATCGGCGGCATGACCATGGGCTGGTTCACGCCGACGGAAGCCGCCGTTGCCGCCGTTCTCTGGTCGCTGTTCCTCGGCCTTGTCCGTTACCGGACGATGACCTTCAAGACGCTGGCAAAATCAACCTTCGATACGATAGAGACGACCGCTTCGGTGCTCTTCATCGTCGCGGCCGCCTCCGTCTTCGCATGGTTGCTGACCGTCAGTCAGGCCGCACAGCTTCTGTCGGCGGCGATCCTGACGATCACCGACAGCAAGTGGATTTTCCTCGTGCTGGTCAACCTGCTGATGCTGTTCGTCGGCTGCTTCCTCGATACGATCGCGGCGATTACCATCCTCGTACCGATCCTGTTGCCACTGGTGTTGCAGTTCAACATCGACCCGGTGCATTTCGGCCTGATCATCACGCTCAACCTGATGATAGGGCTGCTGCACCCGCCGCTCGGCATGGTGCTGTTCGTGCTCTCGCGCGTGGCGAAGCTCTCCGTCGAACGCACGACGATGGCCATCCTGCCCTGGCTGGTGCCGCTGTTCGTGGCGCTGCTGCTGATCACCTTCGTTCCGGCCATCACGCTGTGGCTGCCGACCGAAATGGGCCTGATCCGCTAAGACAAACATCCACACCCGCGCGGTCGCCACCGCGCGGGTTTCAACACAGTACACGATGGTTGAAAATCATTGACGATTCCGCGTGTGGCTCACCCCCCTCTGTCCTGCCGGACATCTCCCCCTCAAGGGGGGAGATCGTTCCTTGGTGATGTCTCGCACCTCTCGACGGTCGAGAATGAAGTGGCGAGAAAGCGTCTTGCTGATCTCCCCCCTTGAGGGGGAGATGTCCGGCAGGACAGAGGGGGGTAAGCCACACGCAGGATTGTCAAATGATTTTCAAACGTCGTGTCCAGTGCAACCACCTAAAGAAAGGGCATCGTCATGCAGACACGCGTGGCACGTCTACACGGCGTTAAGGACATCCGCGTCGAAACGCAGGAGCTTGTGGCTCCCGGCCCCGGCGAAGTGCTGCTCACCATGGCGGCAGGCGGCATCTGCGGCTCCGATCTGCATTATTATCAGGATGGCGGTTTCGGCCCGGTGCGGGTGCGCGAACCGATCATCTGCGGCCACGAGGCATCCGGCCATATCGCGGCTTTGGGCGCTGGTGTCAGCGGGCTCGCCATCGGCCAGCTCGTCGCTGTCAATCCATCGCAGCCCTGCGGCCATTGCCCGTTCTGCCTGAAGGGCCAGCCGATCCATTGCCTCGATATGCGCTTCATGGGCAGCGCCATGCGCCTGCCGCATGAACAGGGCATGTTCCGCGACCGGCTGGTGGTTTCGGCAAAACAATGCGCAACATTTTCAGACGCGACCTCGCCCGCCGAGGCCGCCTGCACCGAACCGCTCGCCGTCTGCCTGCATGCCGTCGCGCAAGGCGGCGATCTGACAGGTGCGAAGGTGCTGGTCACCGGCGCCGGTCCCATCGGCCTCCTGACCATTGCCGCCGCCCGCCACGCCGGCGCCAGCACCATCGTCGCCACCGACCTGACCGATGCCGCGCTGGAACGCGCACCCGCCATGGGTGCCGACCGCACCATCAATGTCGCAAAGGACATCGAGGCGCTTTTGCCCTACCAGGAAAACAAGGGGTATTTCGACGTCATTTTCGATTGCTCCGCCGCAGCACCCGCCCTTCGAACCGCCTTTGCCTGCGTGCGTCCACGCGGCACCATCGTGCAGGTGGGCGTCACCGGTGACATCACCATTCCGCTCAATGCATTGGTGGGCAAGGAAATCCTCTGGCGTGGCTCGCAGCGTTTCCATGATGAATTCGCCATCGCCGCCGGGCTTATCTCCACGCGCGGGATCGATGTGCGGCCGATCATTTCCCACAGCTTCCCGCTCGGCGAGGCGAAAGCGGCGTTTGAACAGGCCGGAGACCGCTCCGCCGCCTGCAAGGTGCAACTGACATTTTCAGCAGACTGATATTTGAGGATTTAAGATGAGACATACATGGCGCTGGTTCGGCCCGGTCGACAAGGTCACGGTTCAGGATGCGGCTCAGGCGGGTGCGGAAGGCATCGTCAGCGCGTTGCACCACATCGCCACCGGTGACGTCTGGCCGGTGGACGAAATCACCAAACGGCATGAGGCGATCAAGGCCGGCGGGCTTTATTGGGACGTGGTTGAAAGCGTGCCCGTCTCCGAAGATATCAAGACCCAGACCGGCGACTGGAAAAATCACATCGCCAACTGGCAGGAAACCCTGCGCCGCCTCTCCGCCTCCGGCATCCGCACCGTCTGCTATAATTTCATGCCGGTGCTGGACTGGACCCGCACCGACCTGCGCTGGGAAACCAGACACGGCGCAAAGGCGATGCGCTTCGATCTTCCCGATTTCGCCGCCTTCGACATTCATATTCTGAAGCGCCCGGACGCCGGGGCCGACTATCCGGGCTGGCTGCTGGAGGAAGCGGCAAAACGCTTCGCCGACATGCCGGATACAAAAATCACCGCGCTCGGGCGCAATATCGGCGCTGGCCTGCCCGGCTCGGCGGATGGTTATACGCTCGCCCAGCTTCTGGAAAAACTGCGCTCCTATCACGGCGTCAACCGTGAAAGGCTGCAGCAGAACCTGATCGACTTTCTCTCCGAGGTGACACCGGTTGCCGAGGAAGTGGGCATCAACATCTGCGCACATGGTGATGATCCGCCTTGGCCACTGCTCGGCCTGCCGCGTATTCTCTCGACGGAAGCGGACTATGCCCACCTGCTCTCAAAGGTCGACAGCCGCGCCAATGGCGTGACGCTCTGCACCGGCTCGCTTGGCGCTCGGGCGGATAACGACCTGCCCTTCATCGCCAGCCGTTTTGCCGATCGCATCCATTTCGTGCATCTGCGCAATGTGACTCGTGACACCGATACCGTGCCCTGCTCCTTCTTCGAGGACGAACATCTGGAAGGCGGCACCGATATGGTCGCCGTCATCGCCGCACTTCTGTCGGAGGAAACCCGCCGTCGCGCCGAAGGCCGTGAAGACCACACCATTCCGATGCGTCCCGATCACGGGCAGGAAATCCTCGACGACCTGACGCGCGGGGCGCAGCCCGGTTATCCCGCCATCGGCCGCCTTAAGGGGTTGGCAGAGCTGCGCGGCATCGAGCGCACCCTGTCACATGCTCGTTTCGGGCTGGGAACGAGCGCCGAATGAGTTCCTTAGTCCGTCATCACGGCCTTGAGTCGGAATGACGGATGAGAGAACC
Organism: Agrobacterium sp. NPDC090283; assembly: GCF_044769685.1. NCBI lineage: Bacteria > Pseudomonadati > Pseudomonadota > Alphaproteobacteria > Hyphomicrobiales > Rhizobiaceae > Agrobacterium > Agrobacterium sp. NPDC090283. The sequence continues at coordinate 178,501 of NZ_JBIVYG010000002.1, forward strand.
TGCGGTCAATCGTGCCCTGAACTGGAGATAGGAAAGAGCGGCCAGTCCACCGGCTATGGCGCCGGCGGCTTTCACCGCGGCGTCCATCAGATGCGGATGCCGTGTGGGCGACAGAAACTGCAGCGCCTCGATACCAAAAGCCGCAGTGACGCCCGCAACGATGACGGCGAGCCAGTGGCGCGGATAGGCAAACACGAAGGCGGCCGAGCAGAAAGCGAAGGCGGCGGCACGGTCTATCCCGACCGTCGTCAGCGTGTGAGGCCGAAAGCCGATCGGGCAGATTGTAACGATCACGATCAGCAGAAAAACCGACCAGGCGATGTATTTCGGAAGTCTATTTGTCATCATGACGTCATATAAAACGCCGTGCGCGTAAACGGAAGCGGGTGTTTTTCACGTCTCGCCCAATTAATCACACTTTTTGGTCAAATAGTTGAGAAACCGGCTTTCGCTCAGGCCCCGCACGGGCTAAGGCAGAAGGCAACCGGGCGAGGATCGCGGCTGATGGCGTTTGTGCTGTTGCCTTTCGGTCCATGTCGCGGTGTCGGGTGGATTTTCCACGCAGGATCAGATTTTCAGGGAAGAGCACAATGAGTTTCAAGCCGCACGGCAAACATCTGGTTGCAGGAGAATGGGTCGCAACGGAAGCAAAATTCCGCAGCGAGCCTGCACATGGCGAGGCTTTCGATTTTTCGGTCGGCACGGTCGATCTGGTGAACAAGGCTGCGGAAGCTGCTGAAGAAGCCTTCTGGAGCTATGGCTACACCACCCGCGAAGAGCGCGCCGCATTCCTCGACACCATCGCCGATGAGATCGAAGCACGCGCCGACGCCATCACCGAAATCGGCTCGTCCGAGACCGGCCTGCCCGCAGGACGCCTGCAGGGCGAACGTGGCCGCACCGTTGGCCAGCTCCGCCTTTTCGCATCGCATATCCGCAAGGGTGACTATCTCGACCGCCGCCACGACGAAGCGCTGCCCGACCGCCAGCCGCTGCCGCGCCCGGATATCCGCCTGATGCAGCGCCCGATCGGTCCCGTCGCCGTCTTCGGCGCGTCGAACTTCCCGCTCGCCTTCTCCACGGCCGGTGGTGACACCGCTGCTGCTCTGGCCGCCGGCTGCCCCGTCGTCGTCAAGGGCCATTCCGCCCATCCCGGCACCGGCGAAATCGTTGCCGAAGCCGTTCTCGCCGCCGTCAAGAAGCACAATCTGCATCCAGGCGTCTTCTCGCTGATCCAGGGCGGCCGCCGCGATGTCGGTTCCGCGCTCGTGCAGCATCCGCGCATCAAGGCGGTCGGTTTCACCGGTTCGCTCGCCGGCGGCCGCGCGCTGTTCGATCTCTGCGCCCAGCGCCCCGAGCCGATCCCCTTCTTCGGCGAACTCGGTTCCGTGAACCCGATGTTCCTGCTGCCGGAAGCGGTTTCCGCTCGCGGTGAGGCCATCGCCAAGGGCTGGGCCGGTTCACTCACCATGGGTGCAGGCCAGTTCTGCACCAATCCCGGCATCGCCGTCATTCTCTCCGAACAGGCGGATGCGGTTGCTGAAACCGCGCGCGCAGCCCTGTCGGAAGTCGGCCCGCAGGTCATGCTGACCGACGGCATCGCCGCCGCCTATCGCGACGGCCGTGACCGTATCGCCGCCGGCAACGGCGTGCGGGACGTGCTGACCACCACCTGCAACCTGCGCAATGCAACGCCGTATCTGTTCCGGGTTTCCGGCAAGGATTGGGTTGCCAACCATGCGCTTGCCGAAGAAGTCTTCGGACCGCTCGGCCTGATCGTAACGGTTGATAGCACCGAGGAAATGCTTGAGGTCGCCAAGAGCTTCGAAGGCCAGCTGACGGCAACCCTGCATCTCGATGCAGGCGACGCCGAGCTTGGCCGCAAGCTGCTGCCGATCCTGGAGCGCAAGGCGGGCCGCGTTCTCGCTAACGGTTTCCCGACCGGCGTTGAAGTCTCCGAAGCCATGGTTCACGGCGGCCCCTACCCGGCCTCGACGAATTTCGGCGCGACCTCGGTCGGCACCATGTCGATCCGCCGCTTCATGCGTCCGGTTTCCTATCAGAACATTCCTTCCGACGTTCTGCCGCAGGATATCCGCTAAAACAAAGGGGAAGGCGCAAAAGCGCTTTCCCCTTTCATGTTCGACGCAGCTGCGTCAGATAGACTGGATCGCCTCAATCTTTTTGAGACCGCCGACAATCCCGGCAAAATCCTGCCAGACACCCTGCGCGCCCTTGCGCCATTCATCCGGCATTTCCGGCTGCAGCACCTTGCCGCCTTTCGAGAGCGCAAGATCGACGGACTTTACTTCATCTTCAACGATCAACTGGTTGAAATAACGGGCACCTTCGCTGGAGGCCTCGGTGAGTACCGCCTTTTCCTCGTCATCCAGCTGGTTCCAGAAAGTTGCACCGTAATAAACCACGCCTGAAGCCCAGATATGGCCGGTCTCGGTCAGATAAGGCACGACCTCGTAAAGCTTGAAACCGGCATAGGCCGATTTGGTGAGGTCCATGGCGTCGGCCACCCCGGTCGCCAGCGCATTATAGGTCTCGGTGATCGGAATGCCGACCGGCGTCATGCCGAAGGCGCTCCACAATCTGGTGTGCAGCGGGCTCTGGATGACGCGGATTTTCTTGCCCTTCAACTGTTCCGGCCGGGTCACAGGCTCCTTGGTCAGAAGATGGCGTGCGCCGTAATTGATGAAATCGGCCGCAATGAATTGCTGTGCGGCGAGCTTCGTCTTCAGCTCTTCGCCCGTCTCGCCCGTCACCACCTTGCGCACATGCTCGCCGTCGCGGAACAGGAAGGGCAGATCGAGTATCTGCAGTTCCGGCACCCAGCCGGACAGCGAAGAGACGGTGGAGAGGCTGGCCTGAACCGAACCGAGGCGGATGTTTTCCGCCACTTCCTTTTCACCGCCCAGAGCACCGCTCTTGACGATGTTGAAGCGGAAACGACCGGGCAGCTTCGCCTCCACCAGCTCGCTGATCCTGACCCATATTTTCGTCTCCGGCTTGTCGTCGGCAAACAGCGACGCGACCGTGAGGCTGCGGGTTCTGGCCTGCGCCATACGCACCACACCAGGTGCGGCAAGCGTCGCAGCCCCGAGAGCGGAGAGTTTGAGGAGATGACGGCGATCGATAATGGTCATAACGAAAACTCCTGACTTAGAAGAATATGGCCCAGATGCACAAAATTGCGAGGGCAACGAGAAGCGAAACGAGATAGGGAATGACCGCCCGGAAAAGTGCTGTCGCCGGAACACGGGTCACGCCGCTGACCACGAAGATCAGCATGCCGAGCGGCGGCGTCAGACCGTGGATCATCAGATTGACCACCAGAATGACACCGAAATGAATGGGATCGATGCCGGCGGCCACGGCAGCGGGCAGCAGGATCGGCCCGAAGAGCAGGATCGCCGCACCGATATCCAGCACCAGACCAACCGCGAGCAGGATGAGGTTGGAGAGCAGCAGGACGGCGATCTTGCTGCCGCCGAGCACAGTGACAAAATCCGTAACGAGGCCGGAGACATTGTCCACTGCCAGCAGGAAGGCGAAAGGGCCGGCGGTGCCGATCAGAAGACCAATTGCCGCCGCCTCCCCCGCCGATTGCCGGAAGGTCGCGAAAATGCGGCCCACGCCCAGCCGGCAACCGAAGCCGAGAAGCAGCGTATAAAGTGCCGCAAGGGCAGCCGCTTCCGTGGTGGTGACGATGCCGATACGGATGCCGACCACCACGATGACGCCAAGGCCGAAAGCCGGTATGGCGGCAATGGCCGAGCGCCATCGCTCTGCCCCGGTGGCGCGTGGCAGGGTATCGACGCTGCGCACGCTCAAATGGATTGCCACGCCGAGGCAAACCGCCATCAGCCCGCCGGCGAAGAAGCCGCCGACCAGCAGCGAACCGACCGAAAGATTGGTGGCCGTGGCAAGAATCAGAAAGGCGATGGAGGGCGGAATGACATTGTCCAGCACGGATGTCGCGGCGATGATCGCGCCCGCCTGCGCCGGCGGATAGCCGTGTTTGACGAGTTCCGGCTGGAAGGTGGAAGCGCCGAAGGCGGCGTTGGCGACCGATGAGCCGGATGCGCCGGAAAACAGCACGCTGGTCAGAAGCGTCGTCTGCGCCAGACCCGCCCGGCGGTGCCCGACGACGGAAGCGGCGAAACGGACGAGCTGGTTGGCGACACCGGATACCGTCAGCAGGCTTCCGGCCAGCAGGAAGAATGGGATGGCGAGAAGCAGGAATTTCGACATGCCGGTCACGGTCGAGGAAACGATGGCCGGCTCCGGCAAGGTGCTGCCGAAGGCAATCGCCACATAAGCGGCGGCAAGAAAAGCGTGAGCCAGCGGTGCCGCCAGAACCAGTCCCAACGCCGCCGTCAGCGCCAGAAACAGGCTCGGCGGCAGGCTCGTATCGATAAACACCTCCGGCAGGCCAACATAGGCCGCAAGTGCGATGGCCATGGACAGCAGAACGGCGAGCATCTTGCCTTCGCTGAAACGCTGAAGCGCCAGATAGAAAAAAATCAGCCCGCCGCCCGCGCCGAGAAAACCGAAACGCACCCATTCCGGCAGGCCGAGCGTCGGCGAAGTACCGCCCAGCATCGCCGCGATCTCCACCCCGCCGAAAGCGAGGATGAGCGCCGCGACGAAGGAAAAGGCATCGGCCAGAATTTCAGTGGCGGCATGAAACCGCTGCGGCAGGAAGCGCACGAAGACATCGAGCCGCATCGCCAATGCGCTTTTGAGACTGAGCGGCGCGCCGACGGCGATCATCGCCACATTGAGCCATATGCCGAGATCTTCCGCGCCGATGAAGCCGGTATGGAACAGATATCGCAGGGTGACATTGACCAGCACCACCACGAGAAGGGCCGCAAGGATCAATGCGGCCACCGCGCCGAGCACGGCATCGAAGCGTGACAGCGTCACCGCCGCTGCCGTCTCGAAGCTTTTGCGCCACTGCTTTTCCGCTACCGCCATGATCCGCCTTCCGCGCGTGATCGGTGTCACGCGGCCAGAAGCGGTATAGAAGAATGTCCTCCCGTGTAAAGCGCCGCGCTCCGGGAAAACGGGGCAGCAGTCAGAGCGCCACGAGGTGGCCGGGAGAAACCTCGCGATATGCTCGCGGATTGACCGCATAATCGACCGGACGGATGGGGCTTTTCAGCTCGTCATTTGCCGCACCGCGCCTCGTATTCCGGCGGTCCGGATCCGGTACCGGCACCGCGGCCATCAGCTTGCGGGTATAATCATGCTGCGGATTGTCAAACACCGCCGCACGCGGGCCGATTTCGACGATTTCGCCGAGATACATTACCGCCACCCGATGGCTGACGCGTTCCACCACGGCCATGTCATGGGAAATGAACAGGAAGGCGAGATCGAGGCTCTGCTGCAAATCCAGCATCAGGTTGATGACCTGCGCCTTGATCGAAACATCCAGCGCCGAAACGCTTTCATCGGCGACGATGACCTTCGGCTGCAGCGCCAGCGCGCGGGCAATGCAGATGCGCTGCCGCTGGCCGCCGGAAAACTCGTGCGGGTAACGCGCCGCCATATCCGGCGAAAGGCCGACCTTCCTGAGCATGTCGGCCACCACCTCCTTCGCCTCGCGGGCGCTGCCCATGCGATGCTCCAGAAACGGTTCGGCAATCGCAGCCCCCACCGTCGTGCGCGGGTTGAGCGAGGCGAAAGGATCCTGAAAGATCATCTGCACCGTCTTGCGCATCTCGCGCATGCCAGATTTGTCGAGGGCGAGAATATTCTCGCCGTTGACGACCACCGAACCCGCATCCGGCTCGATCAGTCGCATGATGGCGCGACCGGTGGTCGACTTGCCGCAGCCGCTTTCGCCGACCAGCGATAGAGTCTCCCCGGCCCTCAGATCGAAGGACACGTTCTCCACCGCATGCACGCGTCCGCTGAGCCGACCCAATAGGCCGGAGTGGATATCGAAGCGCTTGGTCAGCCCCTCCACCTTGAGCACCGGCTGGGCGCTGGCATCGACGGTATCGGCCGGGCGTGCCGGCTCCTGCGTTTCCCCCGTGGTGGTGTTGACGATGGGAAAGCGGAGCGGCCTTTCCTCACCCTTCATCGACCCCAGAACCGGAACGGCGGACAGAAGCGCCCGGGTATAGGGATGTTTGCCGCGATGGAAGATATCGGCGGTCGCGCCGACTTCCACCTGCTCACCACGATACATGACGACGGTGCGATCGGCGATCTCCGCCACCACGCCCATATCGTGGGTGATGAACAGGACGGAGGTGCCCTCCTCTTCCTGAAGCGTTTTGATGAGATCGAGAATCTGGCCCTGAATGGTCACATCGAGCGCCGTCGTCGGCTCGTCGGCGATCAGGAGCTTTGGCCGGGAAGCAAGCGCCATGGCGATCATTACGCGCTGGCGCATGCCGCCGGAAAAGCGGTGCGGATATTCATCGAAACGTGAGGCGGCGGAGGGTATGCGGACCTTTTCCAGCAGGCGGATCGTCTCTGCCCGCGCATCCGCTTTCGACATCGGCTGATGGCACAGCAGAGCCTCGGAAATCTGGTCGCCGATGGTGAAGAGCGGATTGAGGCTGGTCATCGGCTCCTGAAAGATCATCGCCACTTCATTGCCCCGCACCCGCCGCATGGCGTCTTCGGAAAGCGAGAGCAGATTGCGACCGCCCAGCAGGATTTCACCCTGCACCCTGCTGCTTTCCCGATCCAGAAGCCGCATGATGGAAAGCGATGTCACGCTTTTGCCGGAACCACTTTCACCGACGATCGCAACCGTCTCGCCCGGCCCGACATCGAAGGAAATATCACGCACCACGGGTTTCCAGCCGCCATCCACGTGAAAGGACGTGGTGAGGTTGCGGACGGAAAGCACGGCATCTTCGGCACCGAGCGGTGCTGCCTGCGGCATGGTCATGATCGTTCCCTTCTTTTCTTCTCGTTTGAACTGTTCAGGCTCGGCGTTGCCACCTGTTTCTTCTCCCCGCCGGGGAGAAGGTGGCCCGAAGGGTCGGATGAGGGGGCGCCGTTTCCGGATCCGGTGAGGGTGCCCCCTCATCCCGCTGCCGCGGACTTCTCCCCCTCGGGGAGAAGAAAACTGCCGCACCCGCTCGTTCCACTCAGTCCGGCCAGCGCAGCATGCCGTCGAAACGGTGGCGGCTGCGGTCTTCGAACGGTGTGGCGATCACCTCGTTGGAGGCGCGTGCCTTGTCCAACTCCTCCGCCAGCCGGGAGGCCACGATGGTTTCCTGACCGGGATGCAGGTTGCAGGGGTCGAGATAGAAATAACGATGCTCCACCTCGTGATCGCGGGTGATGATCGGAGGATTGCCCTTAGCCAGCGCCGTCGTCAGGTCCCATGCGGTGATATGCGCCTCTTCGGCATCGATGATGACACGCAGCCGGTCGAGTGGGTTATTGGTCGGGTCGGGCTCGATCAGCGCCTTCACACCCGGGCGTCCATCCAGCGTCTTTTTCCAGAGGTTGAGATAGCCGGTTTCGCGTTCGCGGATGCCGTCATGGTCACGCTTTTCCCAGGCTTCCAGCGCCGCCATGACGCCGTAAATGCTTTCCTTGCCGACCTTCATGCCGCGGCCAATGCCCATATTCTGGAGGAAGGCATTGCGCACCAGTTCCTTACTTCCGGCGACGATGCCGGAAGTGGGACCGCCAAGGAACTTGTGGCCGGAATAGAGGACAACATCCGCGCCCGTCGCCAGAAACAGCTCCAGGTCATATTCGGACGCCGCATCGACGATAACAGGCACGCCCTTGGCATGGGCAATTTCAACGAATTCGGAAAGATGCAGCAGGCCGTAATCCACCACATGGTGCGAGACGACATAGACCGCCGCCGCCGTTTTTTCGGTGATGGCGTTTTCCATGTGAAAACGATGCGTCGATGTCGCCTGCCCGATCAGCACCACCTTGCCGCCGCCGAGGCGGATTGCCTGATCCACCGGTGCGCCGTAGCTCACCACATGCCCCATCTGCACCAGAACCTCGTTCTTTTCCGGTGTCACATCAGGCAGTTTTTCGATGGCCAGCAGATTGTTGCCGGTGATCGCTCCCGCCACGGCCAAGCTGATGCCGGAGGAGCATGAGGCCGTGACAAAACCAGCCTCGCCGCCCGTCAGTCTCGCAATCACCGCGCTCGCCTTGCGCTGCAGATCGTTGATCTCGACGAATTGCGGCAGGATGGCCGCCATGGCCTCGACCGCTTCCGGAACGACGATGGAAGCGCCGAGCGACGTCATGGTGCCCGAGACGTTGATGACCGGGCGAAGGCCGATCCTGCTTCTGATATCCTCGGTCATGTCTTTCTCCTGTCCTTGCGATGCGATGGGCATCGACATATATACCATAATAATGTAATAGCTTCTCAAAATGCATGAGGAGCCAAAATTGGACGCCCATAGACTGGACGAAACATCTTCAACCGCGCTCTCCGACGCGACGGAAAACCCGGATGCGAAGGCGGCCAAGCGCTCCCGCGTCAGCGGCATCGACCGTGCGCTTCAGGTGATTGATTACCTTTACGAAACCGGATCGCCAGCCGGCGCTTACGCCATCGCCAAAGCCATCAAGGCGCCGCTTTCCACGGTCTATGTGATCATCGACGATCTCGTCGAAAAGAACATGCTGGCCCGTAATACCGATGGCAATATCTGGCTCGGCGCGCGGCTTTACCATTATGGCCTCGCCTATGCCCGCTCGCTGGATTTCATGGGTGTCGCCACCCACGAAATGCATGATCTCTGCCGCCATGCGGGCGAGACTGTGCAGCTTTGCGGCCGCGACGGCGACCATATGCTTGTTCTGGCCATGGCCGATGGGCCCAGCCATTTTCAGGTCGCGTCCCGCGTCGGCACCCGCGTTCCCCTGAACTGGACGGCATCCGGCCGCCTGCTCGTCGGCCACCTGCCGGAGGCAGAGCGCCTCGAACTTTTCCGACGCTGCGCCCGCTCCTCGCCCACGGGCCGTGCGGAAATCAATCCGGAAACGCTTTCGCAATCGGCCGCGGCCGCTTTCCATGACCGCCTGTCGATACAGGTGGCCGAATCCGACTACGCCGTCGCCTGCATCGCCTCGCCGATCTGCGACAGCCACGGCGAATGTGTGGCGACGATTTCCATCGTGCTGCCGGAACAGAAGGTGCTGGCGGACGAAAACCATTACACCGAACAGGTCAGGGTCTCGGCGGAACGGATCGAAAAGCTGATGGGCTGGCGCAACCATTAAACGGCCTCACCCCTTGAGCGCGACGATGGCTTCGATCTCAACGGTGATGTTGCCCGGCAATGAGCCGAAACCCACGGCGGAGCGGGCATGTTGTCCCGCATCGCCGAACACATCGATGAAGAGATCGGAGCAGCCATTGATAACGCTCGGGTGATCGCGGAAATCGCTGACGGCATTGACCATGCCGAGCAGCTTGACCACCTTTTTCACTCGCGACAGATCACCCAGCGCTTCATGCATGACGGCAAGCAGATTGATGCCGGTGAGACGCGCATGATTATAGGCCTCTTCCAGCCCGATTTCCGCGCCCACCTTGCCGGCATAGAGATGGCCGTTTTCTTCCCGTGGCCCCTGGCCCGAGAGATAAAGCATGTTGCCTTCCACCACATGGGTGACGAAATTGGCAATCGGCGGCGGCGGCGGCGGCAGGGAGATGCCGAGCGCAGCGAGTCGGTCATAGGGCGAAAGGTGCCCTTCTGCATCAAGCGAAGACTGTTTCACGCGAATTCCTCATAATGCCGGGACGGGTATCCCGTAATGTCTGCGGAAGGCGGAGGGTATGCCCCGCCATTCCATTCGGGTTCAGCGCCAGGAATAACCATGGCTGTGGCGCACCAGCTTGCGCGCCCTTGGGATATAACGGCTGGCGGCAATCGCCTCGGCCCCGATGACCGCATAACGCGGCTCGAACAGGCGCTTCAGGCGCGACACGTCGCCATTGGAATCGGTCGCTTCCAGATCGGAATCCACTAGATCGAAAATGGTGAAATCGGCTTGGCTGCCGACATCAAGGCGGTTTTCCATATCGAGCCGAATGACGGAGGCCGGGTTGCGGGTGACGGCCTCGACGACGTTTTCAAAGGGCATATCGACCGACAGCAGCTTCGACATGGTCGTCGCCAGATCCCAGACCGGGAAATTCATCGAATGGCCATGCAGATCCGTCGAAATCGAGAAAGGCAACAAGCCACGCGCAATTGCCGCTTCCGCCACCTTGAAGGAGAAGGAGGCGCCACCATGGCCGATATCCAGCCGGATGCCTTCACCGGCGCAGCGTTCGGCAAGGTTGAACAGGTCCTCGTCTTCCATGATGCTGGAGCCCGACTTGCCGTTGAAGCAATGGGTCACGACATCACCGGGGCCGAGGATTTCCAGCACCTCGTCATAAAGTGCGGGCGGTTCGCCCACATGCACCATCATCGGCACTTTCAGGATCTTGGCTATCTTTTTGCCGAGCTTCACCGGCGTCACACCCCAGGAGCCGGTGATGACATGGCTCGCCCGCACCTTGATGCCGACGATATGTTCGCTGTTTTCGGCATAAACTTCGAGAATGCGATCAAGGTCGATATCCTTGATGTCGCGCAGTTCTGGCACCCGATTGCAGGCGACGAGACCGATGGAGCCGAGATTGAGGAAGGCCTTGATGCGTTCTTTCGAAGGTTCGATGATATATTCCCGGAACCCATGAAAATTCGCCTCGCCGGCCGAGCCGGCATCCACCAGCGTGGTCACGCCACGCTCGGCCCCGCATTCGGAGGGGCGGATGGAGATATCGGTACCGCCGTGCCAGATATGCACATGCAGATCCACCCAGCCGGGCGAGATGAAGGCGCCTTTGGCGTCAATGCGCTGCGCATCCGCAGGCGCCTGCAGGGCTGAGCCCACCGCGGCGATCTTGCCATCGCCGCCGATCAGAATATCGGTCGAGGCCTGGGACGCCCCCTTTCCGAAACCGACGGGTTTGACATTGGTGAGAAGAATGGGAGCTTGAAGAGGCCTTTTCGCCTGTTCGCCGGACGACATATTACAAATCCCTTCGCAGTCTTGGGTCGAGCATGTCCCGCAGCCCGTCGCCGACCATTTGCAGCGACAGCACGGAAAGAATGATGGCAAAGCCGGGGAAATAGGTCATCCAGTCAGCCTGGCCGATATATTGGCGGCCGGCGGAAATCATGGTTCCCCAGGTGGGTATTTCAGGGCTGACACCGAGCCCCAGAAACGAAAGGCCGGCCTCGGCCAGCATGGCGCTGGCGAAAAGGAAGGTGCATTGCACGAGGATCGGCGAGACCAGATTGCGCAGCACATGCCGCGTCATGATGTGGAAGGTGGAAATGCCGAGCGCTTTTGCCGCTTCCACATAGGGCAACTCACGGATCACCAGCGTCGAGGCGCGCACGATGCGGGCAAGGCGCGGCGAATAAACCACGGCAAGCGCGATGATGACAGTCGTCAAAGACGGGCCGAGTGCCGCCACCAGCGCAATCGCCAGTAGGATATCCGGAAAGGCCATCATCGCATCGATCAAGCGCGCAATCGGCGTATCCAGCTTCTGGAAGAAACCGGCGAGCAGGCCAAGCGTGATGCCGATCAGCGCCGAAAGCGCCACCACGGCGGCCCCGACGAGGAGCGACAGTCTTCCGGCGTAGATGGTGCGGGAAAACACGTCGCGGCCGAATTCGTCGGTGCCGAACCAGTAGAGTTCACTCGGCGGCTTCAGCCGGTTGACGATCGACAGTTTCGATGGCGAATAAGGCGCGATCATCGGCGCGAAGACGGCGAGCAGCACGAAGACGAGCAGCACGATGAGACCGGCGGCGACTGTCTTGCGCTTCAGGAGACGTCGAATGAACAGGATCGTCGGGTTGCGCGCCGGCGGAGTGGTGGAAACAATATCGGCCATCAGTAACGAACCCTCGGATCGACCAGCAAATAGAGCATGTCGATTGCAAAATTGATGAGCACGTAAAGCCCGGCGATGACGAGAAGCGCGCCTTGAATGACCGGGTAATCACGGCGAAGCACGGCGGAGACGACAAGATTGCCGACGCCCGGCAGGCCGAAGACGGTCTCGGTGACGACGGCGCCGGAAATCAGCACGGCGGCGGTGAGGCCAAGCACGGTGAGGATAGGGATCAGCGCATTTTTGAGCGCGTGTTTCATCACCACCCGGCGCTCTTTGACGCCCTTGGCGCGGGCGGTGCGGACATAGTCGTCACCCAGAACATCCAGCATCGAGGCGCGGGTGAAGCGCAGGATGAGGGCTGAGGAAACGAGGCCGAGCGCGATTGCCGGCAGGGTCAGATGATACATCCGCTCAAGGAAGCTCGCCCCCGGCCCGCCGTAACCCGACACCGGGAACAGATCGAGCCGGACGGCAAAGATCTGCATGAGGATGAGACCGAGCCAGAAGCTCGGAATGCTTGCCGCAAGCATCGCCACCGTGGTCGCGGCCTGATCCACGAAGGAACCCCGGCGATAGGCGGCATAAATGCCGATGGGAAGCGCGATGACGCTGGCGATCAGCAGCGAAAATATCGTCAGAAAGAAGGTCGGTTCCGCCCGGTCCAGCAGGGCCGATCCAACGGGCATGTTGAGAAAGATCGACTGGCCGAGATCGCCATTCAGCAATTGACCGATATAATAGACATATTGCACACCGAGCGACTGATCGAGGCCGAGCCTGCCGCGTAGCTCCGCAATATCCTGCGCCGAGGCATCCGGCCCCAGCATCACGGCGGCAGGGTCGCCGGGCGTGACGCGCAGGATGACGAAAACGATGGTGACAACCAGGAACATCACCACGATCATTCCCGCAAGTCTCTGGAAAATATACCGTATCACGTATGAAGGCTCCAAAGTGCGTGATTGCCGCGACCAGGCGACGGTTGAACTGGGTTGACGATGAGTGCCGGCACCTCGCACTCAGGGTCGGGAAAAACGCTTGCTTCCGTCATGCCGGACTTGATCCGGCATCCAGCCACCACGCGTCCGCATGGTGAAAGAGTCTCTTGCGATCAAGGACTTGATCGCGCTGGATCCCGGCTCAAGGCCGGGATGACGGGGGTGCGGATGTAATACCCTGCACCCCGAGACCAAGCTGATCCTACTTCGTGACCGAGGCGTTCCAAAAATAAGGCCATGGAGCCGGATCGACGCCTTCCAGCTTGTTGGACTTGGCCGCCACGGCATTGAAGTCGCCGATCTTGATCAGCGGCAGCTCGTCATAGATCGTCTTCTGCACATTGGCCCAGAGCGCGACACGCTTGTCCGGATCCGCCTCGGAGGTGAAGGCATCAACCGCGGCCTTGCGCGCCGGCGTATCCCACCAGCCCGGCGAGCCGGTGGAGAGCGCACCGATCAGCGCCGGTTCCGGCAGGAAGGGGCTGTGGGTGATGTAGATGTCCCAGAGTTTCGGATCGGCGCGGCGCTGCGTCAGCGTCGCCCAGTCCACCACCTGCATATCCACCTTGAAGCCCGCGAGTTTCAGATATTCCGCAGCGACCTGCGCCATCTTGTAGTGGAACTCATATTGACGGCTGGTGAGAATGCGCAGCGGCTCGCCATTATAACCGGCCGCCTTCAGCTTTTCGGCAGCGGCCTCCGGATTGCCGACATTATAATGACCTTCGACGCCCTCTTCCGAATGCCAGGAGAAATTGTCAGGATAATAGGCGCCATCGAGCGCATAAAAATCCGTGCTGCCAAAAGCGGCCGCCAGCATGTCTTCCATGTTCAGCGCTTCGGTTACCGCCTTGCGGACCTCCAGCTTGGAAGAAAGCCCCTCCTTGGTGTTGAACACGAAGACCGGATAACCGAAAGGCTTCAGCATCAATGGTTGCGAGGCCGACGACGATTTCACCTTGTCGAAGGATTCCACCGGAATGGAATCGACGTAGTCATACTGACCGGAAACGGCGGCCTCGACGCGGGTGTTCGGATCGGGCACCGGAACGAAGCGAATTTCATCGAGATACTGATGGCGTGCGCCGCCATATCCGTCGCTTTCGCCATCGCGCGGCTTGTAACCGTCGAAACGGACGAGCTGGATATACTGGTCGGCCTTGCGTTCCTTCAGCATATAGGGACCGGTGCCGATGAATTCGGCCATCGGTTCCGCCTGCTTTTCAGCGGGCAGGATGATGGCCGCCGAATTATTGAAGGCAAGCAGCGAGGCGAGCGGCGCATAGGGCTGCTTGAGGGCGATCGTCACCGTTCCTGCATCCGGCGCGGAGATATTCTCGATGAATCCGGCCGCCTGTTTGCCGCGCGAGGCGATCTTCATCCAGCGACCGAGCGAGGCGACGACATCTTCAGACGTCATGTCGCTACCATCATGGAACTTGATGCCCTGCCTGAGCTTGATCGTATAGGTTTTGCCGTCCGCGCTGATCTCGGGAAGGCTTTCCGCCAGAAGCGGCGTCACTTTCCAGCCCTTGTCGAAGGTATAGAGCGTTTCGAAAATATGCTGCGTGACGATGCCGACGAGATCGGCGGTAGATGCCATGGGATCGAGCGTCGGCGGCTCGCCGATCGTGGCGACATTGATCACGCCGCCCTTTTCCTGGGCCATCATCACACCCGGCGCAAGCAGCAAAGCGGCGGTGGCGAGAAATGCAAGTTTACGTCTCATGGTCAAGCTCCCAGCTCTTATGTGCTCCATTATTATGTTATATGCATCTTTATAACAGAATATCTCGATAAGACGCCTTGTCAATGACCATGCGGCACGATGATGGGTTTCCGTGACCGGAGAAACGCAAGACAGGTCTATGCGAGAGATGGAAACTGGATGTAAGGCGATGAAATAATGGAAATTTCGCCAAAAAATACGGTGAGCCGTGAAATCCATATTTCCCCGCCGATGCAGCGGGAACGATGGCCGGCGTTTGACCGTAAAGGAAGAAAAGAAATCCGGAAGGTTGGATATTTCGCATTTGCGAACAAAGTGCTATTAAGGAGCGGACCAACACCTGATCGCCACCGACATAACCGCACATTCTTATTTATCGTTACGCTATTTAACGCCACCAGCCGTGTTTTTTAAGGGCTGCAGACAGAGCTGATATTCTACACCGCCAAACTTTATTCCATGGCGGAACATTAATTTTTATTACGTTGAAATTATTGAGGAAATCATGAAGACGGCAATCGTGCATGACTGGCTCACCGACAGAGGCGGGGCCGAAAAAGTGCTTCACAACCTTCTTGAAATTTATCCTCACGCGGATCTGTACTGCCTTGTCGATTTCATGAGCGAGCGCGACCGGGGGTTTCTTGGCGGTCGTCCCGTCAACACCTCCTTCATCCAGAAGCTGCCTTTCGCCCGGAAAAAATACCGCTCCTATCTGCCGCTGATGCCGCTCGCCATCGAACAGTTCGATCTGAGCGGTTACGACCTCGTGATTTCCTCGAGCAGCGCGGTCGCCAAGGGCGTCATCACCGGGCGGGGCCAGTTTCACGTCGACAAGAACGCCTGTGTCGCCAATGCCGCCCGCTTCTCGCGCGAGCGTTTTTTGCAGGAATTCGCGGATACCGTTAATTTCGCGCTGGCTGAGCGGGCATGACGAAATTGTAAAAGCATTTACAAAACAATTGCTTGGAATTGACTTCAATCAACCGCAACAGAAACCGCGCAAGCGTGACAAAACTGCACTAGCGCGATGCGGAAATCGAAGTGATTATGGCAAGCGACCGAATATTGAAGCATAACAATACTGACACCATCAGGGGATTCGAACATCGTGCCTCGCCGGGAATTTTTCGGCGCAGTTGAGCGATGATGAACTTGAAGCATCGTCTGAAATTGGGCATATGCCTGATGGAGACGTAAACATCTCGGGATGCGATTCCGCTGAACGGATGTAATGCCGGTTTGGAGTTTCTTTACCGGTGTCATTTATGAAGTGCTTATTTTTAAAAACTTATACGATGTCCGGATTATTTCTGCTTTTCGGACGACATTCATTTCGAGGACAAAATGCGTTTATTGAATGTTTCGATTCTGCTTGCCTCTGCAGCACTGGCGGGTTGCACGGTGACTGCGGCCTCTGGCCCCGATGCGGCATCGATCGAATCTAACGCTTCCGTGAAGTTCGCCTCCAAGGACAAGCAGAAAACCGCAGGTGTCGACTACGCACTGCTCGATATCAACAGCTCCGTTCTCAACTACGTCGGCGATACCACAAACACCACCCTGCTCGGCAGTTTCGGCGGCGGCAAGGGCGGTGTTCCGGCGCTGCCGATGGGTGTCGGCGACGTGGTGACGGTCGCGATCTTTGAAAGCCAGGCCGGCGGCCTGTTTATCCCGGCCGATGCGGGCAGCCGTCCCGGCAACTTCATCAGCCTGCCGAACCAGACGGTGGACCGGGAAGGCAATATCAGCGTTCCCTATGCCGGCAAGATCCGCGCCACCGGCCGCAACGTCGAGGATGTGCAGAGCGAGATCGAGGAACGGCTCGCCAACCGCGCCATCGAGCCGCAGGTTCTCATCACCAAGATTTCCAGCCGCTCCGCACAGGCCTCCGTGCTTGGCGACGTCAAGGAGCCGACAAAGGTTCAGCTGTCGGAAGCAGGCGATCGCGTTCTCGACGTCATCTCCTATGCAAAGGGCCTCAGCGCCCCGAATATCGAATCCTATGTCACGCTGATCCGCCGCGGCAAGACGGCCCGTGTCAACTATAACCACCTCGTCAGCACGCCATCCGAAAATATCTATGTGGTTCCGGGCGATACGATCATGGTGGAGCGTGAGCGCCGCACCTATCTCGCCTTCGGCGCGTCGGGTCTCAATGGGCGTTTCGAGTTCGAGGATGCCGATCTCAAGCTTTCGGATGCACTCGGCAAAGCAGGCGGACTGCTCGATTCCCGTGCCGACCCCGCTCAGGTCTATGTCTATCGCATCGTCAAGCGCGATCTTCTCGTGAAGCTCGGCATCAATACGTCCAAGTTCCCCGGACAGGACGTTCCGGTCATCTTCCGCGCCAATCTGCGCGATCCGTCGACCTTCTTTGCCGCCACGAAGTTCCCGATGCAGGATCGCGACATCATCTATGTCACCAATTCGCAGGCAACCGAGCTTTACAAGTTCCTCGATCTTGTCGGCTCCGTACCGGCAACGACGGGCAATGTCGCCGAGGACGTGCTTTCGACGCGCAACGCCATCCGGGCTTTCTGATCGTCGGCGCCTCGCCGCTGATACCAAGGCCGCCTCGTCTCCGGGGCGGCTTTTTCTTTGGCCGCAATGGGCAGCGAACGCAAACACGGTCTAGCATGGCTTGCGGCATGAACGGACACCGTCTGCCCTGCCCCTGCCCCAGAGACAAGGCATATAGCGACGGTCATTGTCGCCGCCATTACAAAAGTTTAAGGTGATTTCGCAGCGCATTGGGTGTCTTGTGGGGGAAAGCTGCTCCCAAGGCTTACCGCACATGTTCGGGAAACATGTATCGCTCTCATTACGCGGAATCGTCAGATGAAACGTTTCTGGACCGCCCTCAGCGTTCTTGCCATAGCAGCCGCCGGTGCCTGGTATTTTAGGGATCGCCTGCCGCTCGATCAAGTTCCCTATCTCAAGCAATTTGCCAGCGTGTCTCCCAAGGCCGACGCCGAAACGGCAACGCAGTCCTCCCAAAGCGGCCAGCCGGCCCGGCAGCAGGGACAAAGACAGGGCGGAGGGCGGCGCAATGGCGGGCCACCCACCGTCAGCACCATCGCCGTCGGAAAGGCGACGCTGCCCATGGATGCAACGGCGACGGGTTGGGCGGTTGCGGCCGACATCACCAATATCGCGCCGCTTCAGGCCGGCCTCGTCATGGAAATCGCGGCGAAGGACGGTCAGCATATCAAGGCGGGCGACCTGATCCTCAAGATGGATGACCGCATCGCCCGTGCCTCTGTCGACAAGGACAAGGCCAATATAGCCGCGGATCAGGCAACGCTGGAGCAGACGGAGGCCGCTTTCCAGCGCGCCGCCAATCTCGTCAAGCAGAGTGCCGAATCCCAGCAGGTGCTGGATCAGGCAAGGGCGGCGCGGGATAGCGCCAGCGCCAAGATCGATGCCGACCGCGCAACGCTCGCCTCCGACGAGGTGACGCTCGAACATATGGAAATCCGCGCGCCCTTCGATGGGCGGCTCGGCGATATCAGCGTCAGCCCCGGCGCCTATCTGAGCGCCGGCGTCAATATCGTGACGATCACCAAATACGATCCGATCTCGGTCAGTTTCCGGCTTTCCCAGCGCTATCTGCCGCAATTGCGCGAAGGCGTGGCGAAGGATACCGCAGTCGATGTCGACCCCGCAGCGACGGGAGGTGAGCCGATGAGCGGCGTGCTGCGGTTCTACGACAATACGGTGGACCAGACCTCCGGCACGGTACTGGCCAAGGCGGAATTCAAGAATGATCGTGGTCTTTTATGGCCGGGCCAGTCCGTCAATGTCACGGCGCACTTCGTTTCGGACGATGAAATGATCGTCGTGCCGACGGTCGCCGTGCGGCCGGGGCCGAAAGGCAATTTCGTCTATACCGTCGATAGCGAGCATCATGTCCATATGACGCCGGTGGAAGTCGCCCGCTCGAATGGCGATCTTACCGCCATTGCAAGCGGCCTCAATGGCGGCGAGCACATCATCGTCGAGGGTCAATCCGAACTTGCCGACGGCCAGTTCGTGGTCGAACAATTTTCCGACAAGGGCGGCGCGGCGGGCAATCTGGCCGCCAATATTCCGCAGGAAAAGGTTGGCGGCCAATGATCCCGAATTTCTGCATCAACCGGCCCGTCGCCACCACGCTTCTCGCCATAGGCCTCGTGCTGGCCGGACTTGCCGGCTTCCGCCTGCTGCCCGTCGCCGCCCTGCCGAAGGTGGATTTTCCGACGATCAACGTCTCGTCGTCGCTTTCAGGCGCTTCGCCGCAAACCATGGCGACATCGGTCACCACGCCGCTGGTCAAGCAGTTCGAGACCATTCCCGGCGTCAGCGAAATCAGCGCCACCAATACGCTCGGCAACAGCTCGATCGTCCTGCAGTTCGATCTCAACCGCGATATCGATGCGGCGGCGGCCGATGTGCAGGCGGCGATTTCGCGCGCACAACGGCAATTGCCGAGCAACATGACGACAACGCCGAGCTATCGCAAGACCAATCCGGCCGATGCGCCGGTGCTGCTGCTCGCTGTCAACAGCAAGGAAATGCCGACGAGCAAGGTGGATGAAATCGCCGAGAACATCATCTCGCCGCTTCTGTCCACCATTTCGGGCGTCGCGCAGGTGAGCATCTACGGCGCGCAGACCTATGCCGTGCGCATCGGCCTCGATCCCACCCAGCTTCAGGCAAGAGGGCTCGGCGTCGACACCGTCACCACGGCCATCGCCCAGGCGAATAATCAGGTGCCCGTCGGGGCGCTACAGAACGACAATCAACGCCTGACCATCGAGGCCGATACCCAGCGTACCGATGCGGCGGCCTTCCGCTCACTGGTGGTCTCGACGAATAATGGCGCGCCCATCCATCTCGGCGATATCGCCAATGTCACCGACAGCATCGACAACACCAATGCCGGCAGCTGGTTCGACGGTGAACAGGCCATCGTTCTCGCCGTGCAGCGCCAGCCGGACGCCAATACAGTCGATGTCGTGGACGCCATCAAGGCGAAGCTGCCGGCGCTTCACCAGCAATTGCCGCCGTCGGTCAATATCAACGTCATGAATGACGCCTCGACCGCCATCAAGGACGCGATTTCGGACGTGCAGTTCACGTTGTTCCTCACCATCGGGTTGGTGGTTGCGGTCATCTATCTCTTCACCGGGCACCTGACGGCGACCATCATTCCGGGCCTTGCCGTGCCACTGTCTCTCATCACCGCCTTCGGTATGATGTATGTTCTGGGCTACAGCATCGACAATATCTCGCTGCTCGGGCTGACACTTTCGGTGGGGCTGGTGGTGGACGACGCCATCGTCATGCTGGAAAACATTCTGCGCCTGCATGAAAAAGGCCTGCCCATGCGCGAAGCGGCGCTTCAGGGCGCGGCAGAGGTCAGCAGCACCATTCTCTCCATGTCCGTCTCACTGGTTGCCGTCTTTATTCCCATCCTGCTGATGGGCGGCGTCATCGGCAGGCTCTTCAACGAGTTCGGCATGGTCGTCACGCTCGCCATCATGGCCTCGGCACTGGTGTCGTTGACGGTGACGCCGATGCTCGCCTCGCGCCTCTCCGGCCATTCCTCCAGACCACCGGCGATCATCCGCTGGTTCGATGCGGGTTTCGAACGTACGCTGCGCGCCTATGGCCGTGCCGTCGGCTGGTGCCTTTCCCATCGCCGCATCGTTTTGGCATCATTTCTCGCCTCGGTCGCGGCATCGCTCTATCTCTTCGAAACCCTGCCTTCCAGCTTCTTTCCCCAGGAAGATATTGGCCGTCTTTCGGTTTCGACACAGGCGCGCGAGGATATTTCCTATACGGCGATGCGCGATCTCCAGGCGCAGGTCGCCGATCAGATCCGCAAGAACCCGGCCGTGGTGCACGTCACCTCCATCGTCGGCGGCAACTCCCGCAATCCGCTGAACAATGGTTCGATGTTCGTGGAGCTGAAGCCCAAGGAGGAGCGTGCACCGCTTAGCCAGGTGCTGGCGGAACTGGGGCAGGCCACATCGAAAGTGGCCGGCATCCGCACCTATATCAACCCGCAGCAGAGCCTGCGTTTCGGCGGACGCAGCTCCGCCAGCCAATATCAGCTCGTCGTTCAGGGCCTGAATGCCGACACGACCAATGAATGGTCGAACAAGCTGATGGAGGCGATGCGTCGCGACCACACCTTCACGTCAGTCACGTCAGATGCCCAGAACGGCGCCATCGCCGCAACCATTTCCGTCGACCCGGAAAAGGCCGCCGCCTTCGGCATCACCAATGACCAGCTGCGCAAGACGCTGGAAATGTCATTTGGCGGTTATACGGCCGCGCAGATCCAGTCGACCGGCGACAGCTACGACGTGATAGTGGAATTCGACAGTTCGAAACCGTGGAATGATGATTTCCTCAGCGATATCAACATTCTTTCGGCGAAATCTGGCGTTCTGGTTCCGCTTTCCAACTTCGCTACCCTCGCCCGCACGCAAGCGCCTGTTACCATCAACCAGACGGGCCAGCTGGTTTCCACGACGATTTCCTTCAACCTGCCGGACGGTGTGGCGCTCTCCGATGCCACAAGCCGGATCGACCAGATCAAAAGCACGATAGGCCTGCCGCAGGATGTCTTTACCAGCTATGGGGGCACGGCGGCGATCTTCCAGCAGAGCCAGGGCAATACCGGCATCCTCATTCTGGCGGCCGTGCTGACCATCTATGTCGTTCTCGGCGTGCTCTACGAGAGCTTCATCCATCCGCTGACCATTCTTTCCGGCCTACCGGCAGCGGCCTTCGGCGCTTTGGTGGCCCTGAAGGTGATGGGCATGGATTTCTCGATCATCGCGCTGATCGGCCTGTTGATGCTGATCGGCATCGTCAAGAAAAACGCAATCATGATGATCGACGTGGCAGTGGAACTGATGCGCGAAAAGGCCGAGCCGCCCGCTACCGCCATTCACGAAGCCTGCGTGCGCCGTTTCCGGCCGATCATGATGACAACCTTCTGCGCGCTGCTCGGGGCGCTTCCCATCGCGCTTGGCTCGGGCGCGAGTTCGGAACTGCGCCAGCCGCTCGGCATCGCCGTGGTCGGCGGCCTCATCGTCTCGCAATTGCTGACGCTGTTCATCACGCCTGTCATTTTCGTGGAAATGGACCGGTTCGGCCATTTTCTCACGGGACTGTTTTCCCGTCGGAAAACGGCGGAAAAACACGCCGAGCCGCAAAAGCCGGAAAAGACGGGCGAACCGGACTCCGTTGCCGCTTGACGCCGCTTTTCGAGGCGCATCAGCGCCTCGAAAATCTGTCAAAGAATATGAAAATCCAGCGGACGCTCTTATTGCCGGGAAAATCGGCCAAAGGCTCCACCCGAAAAACAAAGCGGATCACCATCGCGATGGGCGGCGCGCAGCACCTCGCCGACGATGATGGTGTGATCGCCCGCATCATGGGCCGCCGCCTGTCGGCATTCAAAACGGGCGAGCGTGCCGGGAATGACCGGAACGCCATCGTCGTTCATCTCCCAGTCGAGATCGTCAAACGCGCGGCCATTGCGCGTGAAGCGGGCGCTCAGCACATCCTGATCGGAGCTCAGCACATGAATGGCGAAATGGGTCGCGCCGCTGAAGGCATGATAGCGCGACGAGCTTTTTGCCGGAGACCACAGCACCAGCGGCGGATCGAGCGACACGGACGCGAAGCTGTTGACCGTCATGCCGATCGGACCTTCCGGCGTCGTTGCCGTCACCACCGTGACACCGGTGGTGAAAGCGCCGAGCGCGTTGCGAAAGCTGCGGCTGTTTTCGCCGCCGGGAACGAATACATGCTCATTGGGCATCTTGATTGCCTCTGCCACTGTCATCACGGCACCTCTTTTCCAATCGCAAGGGTGTAGAGCTCAAACCAGGTCTGGCGGTCCATCGTCACCCGAAGCGCATCGGCAGCGGTTCTGATACGCTCGATATTATTGGTGCCGAGCACCGGCACGATCTTTGCCGGATGGCGCAGCAGCCAGGCGATGGCGACGGCCGTCGCATCGACGCCCTGTTCCTTGCCGATGCGCTGCAGGGCAGCCATGGTGCCGCCATGCGCGCCGGAGAACAGCGAGCCACCACCCAGCGGCGACCATGCCATGGGCGAGACGCGCTTTTCCTGCAGGTAGGCCAGATCGCCATTTGTGAAGGAATCCGTGGCAAGAAGGCTCATCTCGATCTGGTTCGTCACCAGCCGGTTGCTCATGGCCGATTGCAGCAGCGAAAAATCCCACGGACGGAAGTTGGAGACGCCTACTGCCTTAACCTTGCCGGCAGCCACCAGCGCATCGAGCGCCTTGCCGGTTTCTTCCGCATCGATCAGCGGATCAGGCCGGTGGATGAGCAGCAGATCGACATGATCGGTTGCCATGTCACGCAGCGAGGCTTCGACCGAGGCGTTGATGTGGCCTGCCGTCGTATCGTAATGTTTGACGCGGGCGGCGGAGTGACGGCCGACCGGCGCGACGATACCGCATTTGGTGACGATTTCGATTTTGTCGCGCAGTCCGGGCGCCGCTTTGAGGCCACCGCCGAGAATCGCTTCCGCCGTATATCCGCCGTAGATGTCGGCCTGATCCATGGTGGTGATGCCCTGCGCGAGGCAGGCCTCGATCTTCGCCTGCACATGAGCCGGCGAAGTGTCGGCATCGTCACCGATGCGCCACATGCCATAAACGATGCGGCTGAGTTCGAGTTTGTCAGAAAGAGCGATACGTTCCATCAGTGGCGTTCCCCGTTGCCGAGCGGCGTGGCAGGCGTTTCAGAAGGTACCCGGCCGTAAGCATGCGGCAGGGAGCAGGTTTTCATCTGCGGCAGAACCTTGGTGCCGAAATGTTCCGCTTCGTCAAGATGCGGATAACCGGACAGGATGAAGGCGCGGATACCCATCTTCTGGTACTCCTCCAGCGCCGAAAGAACCTGATCCGTCGAACCGACCAGCGCCGCACCGCAGCCGGAGCGCGCCCGGCCGATGCCGGTCCACAGATTGGGTTCGACATAACCGAACTTGTCGGCGAGTTCGCGGGCCCGCGCCTGATGCGACACACCAAGCGAGCCGCTGTCATGGGCGCGGTTGCGGATCAGCTGGCCATATTCATCATCGAGCTTGGAGACCAGATGGTCGGCATATTCGCGGGCTTCCTTTTCGGTATCGCGCACCACCATGTGCACACGCAGGCCATAATCCAGCGTGCGGCCATGGGCGGCGGCGCGCTCATTGGCGGCGCGCATGCGGTCGGCCAGTTGGTCCTTGGTCTCCGGCCACATCAGATAGACGTCGCATTGGGCGCCACAGAGTTCCAGCGCATCGGGAGAATAGCCGCCAAAATAGAGAAGCGGGCCGCCATTCTGCTGGTAGGGCCTTGCCGGCTCGGTCGACACACCCTTGAACTGGTAGATCTCGCCATCGTGGTCGATGGTGTCGCGGGTCCAGGCCTGACGCAAAATCTCGACGACCTCGTGGCTGCGCTTGTAACGGAAGGCGCTGTCGGCCACCTCACCGGGGAAATCCGAGCTGATGACGTTGAGCGTCAGGCGACCTTTCAGCATGTGGTCGAGCGTTGCCACGGTCCGCGCCAGCATGATCGGCTGCATCTCGCCGCAACGAATTGCCGCGAGGAAATTGATGCGATCGCTGATCGGCGCGCAACCGGCCACGAAGCTCAGCGTATCCTGTCCGACCTGGTAGGACGAAGGGCAGAGAATGTTGCGGAAACCGAGTTCCTCGGCTTTCTTGACGATGTCGGAGCAATGTTCGAAGCTGGAACGCAGGCTGCCATCCGGCACGCCGAGATAGGCGTAATCATCGGAACACAAAGCGGAAAACCAGGAGACCTCGGCAGCATCGAGATCAGCGGATGTAACGGGTACGACGGTCATGCAATTCCTCCTCAGGGCCGCTCTCGTTTTTCTTGCATAACATCAAGAAATATGTAAATCAATGATGTATCAATTTTTGTTTCGGGGGAGGAAACGGCATCATGAAACATACTGGCGGCAGCCTGCCGATGTATATGCAGATCGCTGAAATGCTGGTGCGCGAGGTGGCGGCGGGCCGGCTGATCGACGGCGAAAAGCTGGCGCCGGAGCGCGACATGGCGGCTGAGTTGGGCATTGCCGTAGGCACGCTGCGCAAGGCGCTCGCCGAATTGCAGGAGCGCGGCCTTTTGGAGCGCGTGCAGGGTTCCGGCAATTACATCCGCGCCGTCAGCGACCCGCAAAGCGTTTATGCCTTCTTCCGCCTCGAACTGATTGAGGGCGGCGGCCTGCCGACGGCGGAGGTTCTGGATGTGGCCCGCCTTGCCAAGCCCGCCGACCTGCCCGCCTTCGGCACCTCGGCGGAAGGGCACAGGATACGCCGTCTGCGACGCATCGCCGGCAAACCGGCAGCCATCGAGGAGATCTGGCTTGATGGCTCCTACGTCGACACGATCGCCATCGAGAACATGTCGGAATCCCTCTATCTCTATTATCGCACCCGCCTCAATCTCTGGATATCGAAGGCGGAGGATCGCATCGATCTCGGTGACGTACCTGAATGGACACCAGAGGTTTTCGGCCAGAAAGCCGGTGCATCCGTACCCCGGGTCCTGCGCCTCAGCCAGGCGCAGGATGGCGCGGTAGCCGAAGTTTCCTGGACCTGGTTTGACCATACCGTCGCCCGATACGTTTCTCGCATACGTTGAGACTACGCAAATTTCGCGTGATCCACATGGATGAAAGAATTTGACGGGAGGCAAGCAAGCCACGGCCAGCGTTGCGGGTAATTTTGCAGTTATATTTCTTTAAATCAATGGTTTAATAGTTTTTGATTTCTGTCAGAAATAAAATTGATACACTATTGATTTCCTTTTTATGAAAGGTAATATCACGACCTCAGGGAGACAGGCGTTTCGCCATCCCACGATATCGCCAGACAATCGGGATCGATTTTCGAAGATGCGATACGGGGAACTTGAAGGTTGATACCGGCTATTGCGTCCATTCAAAATTCGGGCGCGCCGGTCGTGAGGAGGAAAATATGGCTTCGGTCAGCCTGCGCAAGCTGGACAAGAGTTACGGTGCGCTGCGCATCGTCAAGGGCATCGACCTTGAAATCAACGATGGCGAATTCGTCGTATTCGTCGGCCCTTCCGGCTGCGGCAAATCCACGACGCTGCGCATGGTCGCGGGGCTGGAGAGCATCACCGGCGGCGAGGTGAAGATCGGCGACCGCGTCGTCAACAAGCTGCCGCCGCGCGAACGCGACATCGCCATGGTGTTTCAGGACTATGCGCTTTATCCGCACAAGACGGTGCGTGAAAACATGGGGTTCAGCCTGAAGGTGCGCGGTGTCAGCGCCTCTCAGGCCAATGCCAGCATCGATGAAGCGGCGAAGATGCTCGGCATCGAGCATCTTCTCGACCGGCGGCCCGGCCAGCTTTCCGGCGGCCAGCGTCAGCGTGTGGCCATGGGACGCGCCATCGTACGCCGTCCCCAGGTGTTTTTGTTTGACGAGCCGCTGTCCAACCTCGATGCCAAGCTGCGCGGACAGGTGCGCACGGAAATCAAGCGCCTGCATCAGCAACTCGGCACGACGATCATCTACGTGACCCATGATCAGGTGGAGGCGATGACACTCGCCGACCGCATCGTCATCCTGCGCGACGGCGATATCGAACAGGTTGGCACGCCGGATGAGGTTTATAACCGCCCTGAAAGCGTGTTCGTCGGCGGTTTCGTTGGCGCCCCGGCTATGAACTTCGCCCGCGCAAAGGTGAGCGGTGACAGACTGGCATTCTCCGACGGCAATTCCCTGCCGATGGCGGCCATCCGGCCATCGCGCGAAACGGGGCTTGAAGGCCGCGACGTCATCGTCGGCATTCGCCCGGAACATTTCGGCCCCGCCGAGGGCTTCGACAGCCAGCTTGCCGTGAAGGTGCAGGTGGTGGAGCCGCTTGGCTCGGACACGCTCGTCCACTTCAGCCTAGGCGATGCGGCGCTGACCGCGCGGATGCCGCCGCAGCTTCGGCCAACGCCGAACGAGGAACTGCGGATCGGCGTCGATCCATCCAAGGTCCATCTTTTCGACGCGACAACGGAACGCTCGATCCACTGATTGCCGGGCAAGAATGCTGCGGCCAAGGGTTTAATAACGGGAGGAACACATGACATTTAAAACCATCAGGGGCAAAGCCCTCGTTGGCGCAGCGCTCTGCGCAACCATGCTTGCTTTTTCGGGACAGGCCTTTGCCGATGCCGAACTCAAGGTCTTCGTTTCCAGCCAGCACCAGCCGGATGTCTGGCGCAAGGCGCTCGACCAATATGAGGCAAAGACGCCGGGCGTGAAGGTGGTCATCGAGACCGGCGGCAACACCTCGGAAATGCAGGCGCAATATCTCAACACCGTCATGTCGGCCAAGGATTCGAGCCTCGACGTGCTGATGCTCGACGTCATCCGTCCCGCGCAATTCGCCACCGCCGGCTGGACCAGCGATTTCTCCGGCAAGGACATGTCCGCCTATCTGCCGACCTATGCCGAAGCCAATACCGTGGACGGCAAGATCGTGGCGCTGCCCGCCTTCGCCGACTCCATGTTCCTTTATTACCGCAAGGACCTGCTGGACAAATACGGCATTCAGCCGCCAACCACCTGGGACGAGCTGAAGGAAGCATCCAAGAAGGTGATGGAGGGTGAAAAGAACCCCGAGCTTCAGGGCCTGTCCTTCCAGGGCAAGGCGATCGAAGGCGCGGTCTGCACCTTCCTCCTGCCCTATTGGAGCGAGGGCAAGTCGCTGGTCGAAAACGGCAAGCTGAACTTCGATAATCAGGCGGCCGTGGATTCGCTGAAGCTCTGGAAGAGCTTCGTCGATGAAGGCATTTCCAAGAAGAATATTTCGGAAGTCGCGACCGACGACACCCGCAAGGAATTCCAGGCGGGCAAGGTTCTCTTCGCCGTCAACTGGTCCTACGCCTGGACCCATTTCCAGGGCAAGGAATCGCAGGTGAACGACAAGGTCGGCGTCGCCCGCCTACCGGCCGTCAAGGGTGGCGAGCAGACGACCTGCCTCGGTGGCTGGGAATTCGGCGTTTCCGCCTATTCCAAGCAGCAGGATGAAGCCAAGAAGCTGGTGGAATATCTCTCCGGTCAGGATGTGTCGAAGTTCATGGCCATCAATGCGGCACTTCTGCCCACCTATGCCGCCCTCTACAAGGATGCCGATGTGACCAAGGCAATCCCGTGGTTCGCGGATGCCCTGCCCGTCGTGGAAACGGCAAAGGCCCGCCCCGTGACGCCGCGTTACAACGAGGTCAGCGAAACTATCCGCACCACCGTCAACGGTGTGCTTGCCGGCGTGATGACGCCGGAGGATGGCGCAAAACAGATGGAAAGCCGTCTGCGGCGCGTTCTGCGCTAAGCTTTGAGGCCGGAAGGCGGTGTGCGCGACACGCCCCTTCCGGCCTTTTCGACTGACAGGATAAAAGGCGCCTCAAGGGCGCGAAACGGGCCGGATACAAACCGGTCCGACCGGGAGACGACGACGTGAATCCAGTTGCGGGAGTGGCAGGTGTGACAATGCCGGAAAGAACCATGGTCCGGGTGGACGAAAAGCAGCTGCCGCGCTGGACGCGGTGGCTCGATCTCGGCGACCGGTCGCTGGCCGTGCTACTGCTGGCGCCGGCCGCGATCCTGCTTTCGCTCATCATCGTTTATCCGGTGGCGCGGCTCGTCTATACCAGCTTCTTCAGCCTCTCGTTGACCTCCGGCCTACCGGCCGAATTCATCGGCTTTGAAAACTATACGGCGATGTTCGATGATCCAATCTTCTGGGAAACGACCTGGAATACGGTTCTGATCACGCTGATCACGGTGCCCGGCGCGCTCTTCATGGGCCTTGGCCTCGCACTGCTCGCCAACCTGCCTTTCTCGATGCAATGGCCGATGCGGCTTTCGCTTCTCATTCCCTGGGCGCTGCCGCTCTCCTTTGCGGGCCTTATCTTCGCGTGGTTCTTCCATTACGAATATGGCGTGGTCAATGATGTCCTGAACCGCCTCGGCTTTGAGGGCATCATCTGGTTCAACTCGCCGAACTGGGCCTTTGCGGCCATCTGCCTGACGATCATCTGGAAGACCTCCTCCTTCATGGCGCTGATGATCCTCGCCAGTCTTCAGACCATTCCGCGCTCGCTCTACGAGGCAGCGGATGTGGATGGCGCCGGCAAGATCCGGCAGTTTTTCGAGATCACCCTGCCGCTTCTGAAGCCCTCGATCGTGGTCGCGCTCATCTTCCGCACGATCACCGCGCTGCAGACCTTTGATATTCCTTACATGATGACCGGCGGCGGCCCCGGCACATCCACCACCACGCTTGCCATGTATATCCACCAGAACACCGTTTCCTTCCTCGATCTCGGTTACGGTTCGGCCTTAGCGGTCATGATGTTTGCGCTCTCCATGTGCGTCACCGCCGTTTACCTCCGCATTATCAGGACGAAGGACTAAACCCATGAGCACCGTTGCAACCTCCTCCGGTCTGTCCTCCTTTTTCTCCGGCAAGCCGCTGCGCTTCATCGCCGCCTCCATTCTTCTGGTGAACGGCCTCTTCCCTGCGATCTGGATCCTCTTCACCTCGCTGAAGACCGAAGCGGAACTGACCGTGAAACCCATCACCTGGTTTCCGCATGCACCGACGCTCGCCAACTACATGCAGGCCTTTTCCGACCAGCCGCTGCACCTCTTCCTGTTCAACAGCTTCATGGTGGCGCTGCTCTCCACCGCGCTCACCATCCTGATTTCAGTGCTTGCGGCCTACGCGCTGGCGCGGCTCAACCTCAAATACCGGGCGCTGATCCTGTCGCTCATCATCGCCGTTTCCACCTTCCCGCTTGTCACGCTGCTGGTGCCGCTGTTCGAAATCATGCGGGCGCTCAATCTGCTGAATAGCTGGACGGCACTGATCCTGCCCTACACGGTGCTGTCATTGCCGGTCTGCACGCTGATGCTGGTCTCCTTCTTCGAGAGCATTCCGCGCGATCTCGAAAACGCCGCCATGATCGATGGCTGCACCCGCATCGGCGCCCTGTTCAAGGTGGTTGTGCCGCTATGCGCGCCGGGCGTCTTCACTGCCGGCATTCTTGCCTTCGTGAATGCATGGGATGAGTTCCTGCTGGCGCTCTCCTTCAATTCCAACCCGGCCCTTCGCACCCTGCCCGTCGGCATCCAGCTTTATCAGGGCGAGTTCGCCTTCCCCTGGCCGGTCATTTCGGCAGCGCTGGTGGTCGGCATCGTGCTGGTTGCGATCCTGATCGTCATCTTCCAGGAACGGATTGTCTCGGGCCTCACCGCCGGTGGTCTCAAGGGCTAAAAGGGTAAGTCATGCATTTCGAAACGACCAAACACGGCTTCACGCTCGCGATCGGCAACCGCACCATCCTTTCCCATTCGCCCGAAAACCCGGCCTTCTTTGCCGGTTTCGGCAAGGAACGGATGGATATGTATCGTGGCAATTTCGATATCGAAGACTATGTCATCGAGAGAACAGCCCTGCGCCATGCCGCGGTCAGCGATAACAGCGTCACGCTCTCATCCGCACCGGGACAAGCACCGCGCCTTCGCCTGACGCTCGATGGCAACGCCGTCATGCTGACGGCGCTGGATGAGACCATCAATCGCCTCTGGCTGCGTATCGTCGCGGAAACGGACGAGCATGTCTGGGGCGGCGGCGAGCAGATGTCCTATTTCGACATGCGCGGCCGGCGCTTCCCTCTCTGGACCTCTGAGCCCGGTGTCGGCCGCGACAAGACCACCGAGATAACCTTCAAGTCTGATGTCAGTGGCAAGGCGGGCGGTGATTATTACAACACCAACTATCCGCAGCCGACCTGGCTCTCGTCACGCAAATACGCGCTGCATGTGGAAACGACCGCCTATTCTGTCTTCGACTTCCGCAATGGCGATTTCCACGAGATCGAAATCTGGGCCATCCCCGAAAAGATCGAATTTTTCGCCGGCGACCACTTCACCGATATCGTCTCCGCCCTGTCGCTGCGGTTCGGACGCCAGCCGGAATTGCCCGATTGGGTCTATAACGGCGCGATCATCGGGTTAAAGGATGGCGTCAACTCCTTTGCGCGACTGGAGAAAATCCGCGCGGCCGGAACGAAGGTGTCCGGCCTGTGGTGCGAGGACTGGGTGGGGCTTCGTCAGACTTCTTTTGGCGCCCGCCTTTTCTGGGACTGGCAGGCGAATGACACGCGCTATCCGCATCTGCGCCAGAAGATCGCCGAGCTTGCCGACCAGGGCGTTCGTTTCCTGGGCTATGTGAACCCCTATCTCTGCGTCGACGGCCCGCTATTCCCTGTCGCTGAAGCGGCCGGTTATTTCGCCACCGATGCGGATGGAAAGACGGCGCTGGTGGACTTCGGCGAATTCGATTGCGGCGTAGTCGATTTCACCAATCCGGCCGCGGCCGACTGGTTCGCCGAAGAGATCATCAGCAAGAACATGCTGGATTTCGGCCTCTCCGGCTGGATGGCCGATTTCGGCGAATATCTGCCGATCGATATCAAGCTTGCGAACGGCGTCGACGCCAAGCTGATGCACAATACCTGGCCCACGCTGTGGGCCGAGGTCAATGCGAAGGGCGTCGAAAGCCGTGGCAAGACCGGCGAGGCGCTGTTCTTCATGCGCGCAGGCTTCACCGGCGTGCAGGCCCATTGCCCGCTGATCTGGGGCGGCGACCAGTCGGTCGATTTCTCCCGTCATGACGGCCTTGTCACCGTCATCTGCGGCGCACTCTCCTCCGGCCTCATGGGCAATGCCTATCACCACTCCGATATCGGCGGTTACACCAGCCTGTTCGGCAATGTCCGAACGGCAGAACTCATCATGCGCTGGACGGAGATGGCCGCCTTCACGCCGGTCATGCGCACCCATGAAGGCAACCGGCCGCGCGACAACCTCCAGATCGATCAGGATGAAACGGTTCTTACCCATTTCGCCCGCATGACGGCGATCTATGTCGCGCTCGCCCCCTATCTGAAATCGCTTTCCGCCGAGGCCGCAAAGACAGGCCTGCCGGTGCAGCGTCCGCTTTTCCTGCATTATGAGAATGAGCCGCAGACCTACACCATTCAGGACTGCTATCTCTACGGCGCGGACATGCTGATAGCACCGGTCTGGAAAGCAGGTGAAACGCAACGCTCGCTCTACCTTCCGGGTGATGGCGAATGGGTGCATCTGTGGAGCGGCACGCATCATGCCGGCAGGCGCGACATCACCGTCGAAACACCGCTCGGTGAGCCGGCGGTGTTCTATCGTGCCGATAGCAATCATCATCAGCTGTTCGAAAAGCTTCGCACCATCAGCTAGAGGCTGAAGGCCTCGCCTTGCCATCACCCCGTCAGGCGGGGTGATGTGATGGCCTTCTTGAACAGTGCGGTCATCGCATCGCTGATGCCCTGGGACGGGCTGACTTCGAAGAACAATCCCGGCGAAGCGCATTGCTGCATGCGTGCGCCGATTTCCGGCTGAAACGGCTTGATCCAGCTATTGTACCAGTCGTTAGTCGGCAGCGGCAGATAGGTGGTGTAGAGCACGGCGATCCGGAAACCCTTTTCCTTGAGCTTCGTGCAATATTTGATATCGATAGGCTCCTGACACCGACCACTGGTCGTTTTTTTGGTGCAGCTGGAAGGCTTGTAGCTATCGCCGACCCCATCTGAAACGAAGAAGATGATCTTCTCCGGGCTTGCAGAACTCGCACCCGTGCCCGAAGAGCCGATCCTGTCGCCGATCTGGGTCAGCGCCCGGTCGAAGTCGGTCTGCTGGTCGTTGTTATAGCCCTGTTTAGGGATCGACATCAGGTCAACTTCACCCGCTTTTTTCTTCGCGGTGGCGAGATCCGATGTCAGGGGAACGACTTCGAGCAGCTTCGTATCTTCCGCCTTCTCCCCGAAGGTATAGACCGCCATACGATATTGATTGCTGCTTTTCCGCGTGGACTTCGCGGTATCCATCAGGCTCGCCGTGGCCTGCGCAACCACATTGATGCGCGTCGTCACTCCGAGTTTTTTTGCCTTGTAATAATAACTGTTCGTATCCACCACCCCGTCTTTGACGATGTGACAGGCGAAAGCGCATTTGTCGCTCGTATTCGCAACCATGGTGGCAACATCGGTCGGCGTGGCGCCAACGCCCATCGAAGGGGTATTATCGAGCAGGACATAGAAGTCGCTGAAGGTCTCCGTCTCGTATTTGGCTGTCGCCCTGCCCGAAACGGTGATGAGGTCCTTTCCAAGGATCTGCGATAGCGTCGTTGCGACCGACGCCTTGAAGTCGACGGAGGATTCGATGGCGTTTCCGCGCTTGATCACCGACACGTTGAGAGACAGGAGCTTGTAGTCGGAATTGGCCCGCTTGTTAGCGTCGAAGAAGGCAGAGGCTTCATCACCGCCAAGCGTAACTTCGCCATCCCCCGACATTTCCTTCGCCTTGTGAACGCTCGCCG
This sequence comes from Agrobacterium sp. NPDC090283, assembly GCF_044769685.1. Classification (NCBI taxonomy): domain Bacteria; kingdom Pseudomonadati; phylum Pseudomonadota; class Alphaproteobacteria; order Hyphomicrobiales; family Rhizobiaceae; genus Agrobacterium; species Agrobacterium sp. NPDC090283. The sequence goes on from NZ_JBIVYG010000002.1 coordinate 211,674, forward strand.
ACGTATCGGCAACCACCGCAAGCGCTGCAGCATCCGCTGCCATCTGCAGGTCCGATTTGATCGCCATGCCATGCGTCACATCAAGCGCCACGCCGGCGACGCCAATCAGCGGCACCATCAACAACGCACTGAGAATGCCGAAATTCCCTGATTTGTCCTGCCAGATATTCTTCAAATTCGCCCCCCGGAACCCTGCCGGAGACGAGACTTAAGCAAATACTGTTGAAAGGCAGTTTCAAAGGATAACTAATTTTCGATAAATCTAATTTCCTGAATAACTAATATTAAAATCGAAAAATGTTTTCCGTCACGCCAGCGGCAAGCATGGACAGCGCTTTGAACCGCTTTCGGGCACAAGCTTCAACTCGTCAGGCGCGGCGTGCTGATCGCCTTTTTGAACAGCGCCGACATCGCTTCGCTGATACCCTGCGAGGGGCTGACTTCGAAGAACAGGCCCGGGGAGGCGCAGGCTTGCATGCGAGAGCCGATTTCCGTCTCGAATGGCTGTATCCAAAGCCTGTACCAGCCATTACCTGGCAACGGCAGGTAGGTGGTGTAAAGCACGGCGATCCGGAAGCCCTTTTTCTTGAGTTCGGTGCAAAGCCTTGTGTCGATCGGCTCCTGACAACGACCTCCGCCTGTCGTTTTTTTGGTGCAATTGGCCGGCTTGTAGCTGTCACCTACACCATCTGAAACGAAGAATACGATTTTCTCCGGCGTGGCGGAACTGGCACCGCTACCCGAGGCTCCCATCTTGCCTTCTATCTTGGTAAGGGCCCGGTCGAAATTGGTGTGCTGGTCGCGGTTATATCCGTGACTCGGAACCGACATGAGCTCGATTTCGGCAACCTTTTTCTTGGCCGTCTTCAAATCCGACGTGCGCGACACAACTTCGAGCAGATCCCTGTCGGGAAAGGCATCATCCGCGGTCTTCCCGAAAGTGTAAACGGCAATACGATATTGGTCTTTACTCTTGCGCGTGTCCGCTGCCGTATCCATCAAGCTCGCGGTTGCCTTGGCAACCACGTCGATACGCGTGGTGGCGCTAATGCTGTTTTTGGCGTTGGTGTCTTTGTTCTTGATCCTGAAATAGGTGCTGTTCGGATCTGACATACCGTCTTTCGTCAGGTGACAGGCGAAAGCGCAGCCGATCGTCTTCTCCATTATCGCGACATCCGCCGGCGTGGCGCCTACACCCATGGAAGGTGAATTGTCGAGGAGGAGATAAAAATCGGTAAAGGTCTCCGTCTCGTATTTGGCCGTGGCGCTGCCCGCCACCGTGACCAAATCTTTCCCGAGCACCTTGGAAAGTGTCGTATTCACAGCAGCCCTGTAGCTGACCGACGACTCGATGATGGTCCCGCGCTTGATCACCGATACCTCAAGAGACAGAAGCCTGTAGTCTGCGCGCCCCGGCTGATTGCCGTGGAAGAAGGCTTCCGCTTCCTTCTCGCCGACAGTAACAACACCATCGCCGGCCATTCGCTTCGCAGCCTGGGCACTTGCCGAACTATCGGCAACCACCGCCAGAGCCGCGGAATCGGCAGCCATCTGCAGATCATATTTGACGCCAAGGCCGCGCGTTATGTCGAGCGCCACACCGGCCGATCCGATGAGCGGTATCATCAGCAAAGCGCTGAGGATGGCAAAATTTCCAGACTTGTCCCGCCAGATGTTTTTCAAGTTCGTCTCCGAGCTTCTCTGAATGCGGGTCCTACCTAGTCGAACGAGGTTGCGATATAGTTTAATGACATAACTAATTGTCGATAAATTCGATATATCTAATAACTATATTGCGGCAGCTCCATAACAGCGGGCACCGATCGCCGGCTGGCAGAGGCCGTTGACATTTTTAAAACTTGACCTACAAAACAAGCTCTTCCGAGGGGAGCACCTGACGGTGCTGAGATGGCGACGAGCCGGACCCTTGAACCTGATCCGGGTCATGCCGGCGTAGGAACGGAACTGTCGCGCCTTGGAGGCGCTGCCCTTTCTCTTCTCCGCTTCGCCTGATCTCCGTGATTGTCACATCTGGAGACCAATGATGATGCTGAAACCTTCCACCCTTCGCACGCGGTGCGTTTGCGTCTGAGGTCCGGCTCATGCGTGCCACCCATGCGCTGAACGGTGTCGGTCTTCTGCTCCTTGTCTGGCAGGCCGGCACGTGGCTGTTCGCACCGCCCCGCTATATCCTGCCATCGCCCGTCGATGTCGCTGGCGCTTTCCTGCGCCAGCCCGGCTTCCTTTTCGGGCAAGCGCTGGTAACACTCGGAGAAATGGCGCTCGGGCTCGCCACAGGCATCACCGCCGGCATTGTCGTCGCTTTCACGATTGCCGCCATCCCGCGCCTCGGCCGCCTTGTCTGGCCCATGGTTCTGGTGTTGCAGGCTTTTCCGGTCTTCGTGCTGGCCCCCATCCTCGTCCTCTGGTTCGGTTTCGGCATGGCTTCAAAAGTGGTCATGACGGCGATCATCATCTTCTTCCCCGTCGCCTCCTCTTTCACCGACGGCCTCAACCGCACGGATCGCGCCATACTCGACGCCGCCTCGCTGACTGCGGCGAGCCACTGGCAGATCCTCACCCGGCTGCGCGTACCGCTGGCGCTGCCCTCGCTGATTTCGGGCTTGCGGGTGGCAGCACCGCTCGCCCCGCTCGGCGCCGTCATCGGCGAATGGGTGGGCGCATCCGCAGGGCTCGGGTTCGTCATGGTCCAGTCCAATGCCCGCATGCAGACCGACACCATGTTCGCCGCCATGGCCATTCTCGCCGTGATGGCAGTGCTGCTGCGGCTTGTCGTCGACCGGGCGACAGCCAATCTCGCCCCCTGGGCCAAAGAAACAGAACATACCATTCCTTTCAGATATTTACGGAGACTTTCGGTACCATGAAACGAACTCTTCTTTCCCTCGTCGTCGCGGCTGTTAGCGTCCTCGCACCCATGCAGTCACAGGCGGCCGACAAGCTCACCGTCTTGCTCGAATGGTTCGTGAACCCCGATCACGCGCCGATGGTGATCGCCAGGGAACGTGGCCTCTTCGCCGATGCCGGGCTGGAGGTGGAACTGGTTCCGCCCGCAGACCCCTCCGCCGTGCCGCGCCTCGTTTCGGCAAAACAGGCCGATATCGGCGTGCATTACCAGCCCAACCTCTATCTCGATCACGATGCCGGTCTGCCGCTGGTGCGTTTCGGCACACTGGTCGAGACCCCGCTCAACACCGTCACCGTTCTGGCCGACGGACCGATCAAGAGCCTGAAAGACCTGAAGGGCAAGAAGGTCGGTTTTTCCGTCTCCGGTTTCGAGGATGCGATGCTGAAGCGCATGCTGGAAAAGGACGGTCTGACGAAGGATGATGTCGAGCTGATCAACGTCAATTTTTCGCTCTCGCCATCGCTGATCGCCGGCAAGGTGGATGCCACGCTGGGCGGTTTCCGCAATTTCGAACTGACGCAGATGAAGCTCGAGGGACATGAGGGGCGCTCCTTCTTCCCGGAGGAGCACGGCGTGCCGGCCTATGACGAGCTGATCTTCGTCACCCATCGCGATCTCGTAAAGGACAGCCGCCTGCCACGTTTTCTCTCCGCCGTGGAGCAGGCTGCGATCTTCATCACCAACCACCCGCAGGAAGCCTGGCAGCTTTTCATCAAGGCCTATCCGAACCTCGACGATGCGCTGAACAAGCAGGCCTTCTTCGACACGCTGCCGCGTTTCGCCAAGCGCCCGGCGGCGCTCGACCGCACCCGCTATACCCGTTTTGGCGCTTTCATGCAGGAGATGCAATTGATCAAGCAGGCGCCGGCAGCAGACGACATCGCCGTGGAGCTGCAACAGCCATGACCGGCACTATTCCGACCGCGGCAAAGGCCGCCGAACTTCTTGAAAAAGTCAGGCAGGCACGCCCGCGCGTGCATTGCCTGATGAACACCGTGGTGCAGAAATTCACGGCCGACGGCATCACCGTCGTCGGCGGAATTCCTTCCATGACCACCTCGCTCGAGGAAATCGAGAGCTTCGTTGCCAAGGCCGATGCGCTGACCGTCAATCTCGGCACACTGGATGCCGAGCGGCGCAAGGTCATCCGGCTGGCGATCGAGATCGCCAATGCATCCGGCAAGCCATGGATCGTCGATCCCGTGCATTGCGATTATTCACCATCGCGGCTGGCATTCGCACGCGAACTCATCGCACTTTCCCCGACGATCGTGCGTGGCAATCACGCCGAAATGAGCCTGATCGGTGATGTGCCTGACGTGGTGAGGATCGAGACCGGGCCTGTGGATCATCTCGGCGACAAGACCCGTAGCGTCAGGATATTCAACGGCCATCCGTGGATGGCGAAGGTGACAGGAACAGGTTGCCTTTCTGGCGGCGTCATCGCCGCCTTCATGGCGGTGGAAAAAGACGCGCTGACGGCGGCGGCCTCCGCCCTTGCCGTCACTGGTGTTTCCGCCGAACTCGCCGCGCGACACGCCAGCGGCCCCGGCACCTTCGAACCGGCGTTTCTGGATGCGCTTTCCGAAATTTCCGGTGAGGACATCACAAATCACGCGAGGATAGAGCATGAACAAGGTTGATTACCGCCTCAACGCGCTGGTCGATGCGAGCCTTGGCGACGTCGCGTCGCTGCCGGAGCTGGCTCTGGCCGCCGCACTCAACGGCGCGACCATTCTGCAATATCGCGACAAGCACGGCTCCACGCGCGAGATGATCGAAAACGCCCGCGCCATTCACGAAGCCATCACCGGCACCGGCGTGCCTTTGGTGATCAACGACCGGGTGGATGTGGCGCTCGCCTCGGGCGCGGACGGGGTGCATCTTGGCGCTGACGACATGGACGCCAAGACCGCAAGGCGCATTCTCGGCGAAAAGGCGATCATCGGCCTCACCGTCAAGAACCGCGCCGATGCGGAACGGGCGGCCTCGATGCCAGCGGACTACGCCTGCATCGGCGGCGTGTTCGAAACCGTTTCCAAGATCAACCCGGACAAGCCGGTCGGTATCGACGGTTTTTCGACGCTGCGCGCCCTGTTGAGGGAATGGCGACCGGATATGCCGGTGGGCGCCATCGCCGGCATCGATCTTGCGCGTGTACCGTCCGTCATCGAGGCGGGTGCGGATGGTGTCGCGGTCATTTCGGCCATTTTCCGCGCGGCCGATATTGCCAGCGCAACCAAGGACTTCCGCGCCGCAATTGACGCCACGCTGAAAGCGAGACAACCATGACATCGATTGCATTGACCATTGCCGGCTCCGACAGCGGCGGCGGCGCGGGTATCCAGGCCGACATCAAGACCTTCTCCGCGCTCGGCGCCTATGCCGCCAGCGTCATCACCGCCATCACCGCCCAGAACACGAGGGGCGTGACGGCGGTGGAGGATATTTCGGTCGCCACCATCGTCGCGCAGATGGACGCCGTTTTTTCCGATCTTGCCATCAATGCGGTGAAGATCGGCATGGTATCGCGGATCGAAACCATAGCCGCCATCGCGGAACGGCTTCGGCAGCAACCGCAGCCGGTGGTGCTCGATCCGGTCATGGTGGCGACGTCAGGTGACCGACTGCTGCATGAGGATGCCATCGAGACATTGCGGCGCGACTTGCTGCCGCTCGCCACCATCGTCACGCCGAACCTGCCGGAAGCGGCACTGCTGACCGGTATGCGGATGGCGGAGACGGAGACGGAGATCGCCCGTCAAGCCGAGGCGATCCTGAAGGCGGGCGCGAAAGCGGTGCTCATCAAGGGCGGCCATGGCGATGGACCTGAGAGCACGGATTATCTGTTTGCGAACGGCGCCATGCAGGCGCTTTCCGCGCCGAGGGTGGAGACGAAGAACGACCACGGCACCGGCTGCACGCTGGCTGCGGCAATTACGGCCCATCTTGCAAGGGGTAGTGAGTTGCGGGAGGCGGTTGATCTTGCGAAGGACTATCTGAACGGAGCGCTCGATGCCGGGCGGGAACTTGCCGTTGGACATGGGCGGGGGCCGGTGCATCATTTTTATCGGTGGTGGGGGTAGCGATGAGAGGGCAGAGTTTGGGGCTTACCCCCCTCTGTCCTGCCGGACATCTCCCCCTCAAGGGGGGAGATCGACAAGCTGCTTGCTGACCATCCAATCAGCAAACTATCTCATATTGAGAGGATTGCGTGGGACTGAGGCACAAGCCCCAACCGATCTCCCCCCTTGAGGGGGAGATGTCCGGCAGGACAGAGGGGGGTAAGCCGCGAATTCCACACCCACCATCACCGCCCCTTCGGCGTCGCCAGCACATTCCGGATCGCAAAACTCGAATGAATGCGCGAAACCCCCGGCAGCTTCGACAGAATTTCCTTGTGAATCCGCTCGAAATCCCCCGCGCTTTCAGCCTCGCAGCGCAGAAAATAATCCGATCCCCCAGTCATCAGATAACATTCGCGGATTTCCGGATAGCGCCGCACCGCATTTTCGAAACGGTTGAGAAAATCCTCCGTCTGGCGGTCGAGCGTGATCTGCACGATAACCGAAATCACCTCACCGCCGGCAAGGCCGCTGGTCAGCGCCGTATACCCCCGGATAATCCCCTCCCGCTCGAGAATATCGACCCGGCGAAGGCAGGCGGATGCCGAAAGCCCGACTTCTGCTGCCAGCTTCGCATTGCTGATGCGGGCGTTGAGCCGAAGCAGGCGGATGATATGGCGGTCGGTCGCATCGAGTGACGACATAGAAAATTCCAATCGGCAAAGGAAAATTGCGTGATTATGAATTCTATCGCATTTCCTTCGAACAATCGCCAAGAAATTCGATAATCGTTGCAATACCCTCATGAGATAAAAATGAGGGTGAACGACCATGGACATGCAGATCAGCCGCCAGCAGGCCGCCGGTGGTGCAAGCGGCCATCTGACCATCGATCTCGGCGCATTGCGCGACAATTATCTGACGCTTGCGGCCATGGCGCCCGCATCGCAGACGGCAGCGGTCGTCAAGGCCGATGCGTACGGTCTCGGCGCGGATATCGTCTCGCAGGTCCTGTTCGATGCCGGCTGCCGCAATTTCTTCGTCGCCCATATCGATGAAGCGCTGGCGTTGCGACTGCGGCTTTCGGCAGAGGCGCGGATTTTCGTCCTCAATGGTCTTCAGCCCGGCAATGAGACCTCCTGTGCCGCCATGGCCGTCACCCCGGTTATGAATTCGCTGGAACAGATCGCACAATGGGCGGCCCATGCCAGCCGTCTCGGCAAGACGCTCGCCGCCGCCGTACAGATCGATACCGGCATGTGCCGTCTCGGCCTCTCACCCGAAGAGCTTGAAATCCTCGCCTCCCGGCCGCAATTACTCGATGGTATCGATATCGCCTTCGTCATGAGCCACCTCGCCTGCGCTGACGAGCCGGAGCATGCCTCCAATGCGGCGCAGCTTTCTGTAATGCGTAAAGCTGCCCTTGCTTTTCCGGACGTGCCCGTCTGCTTTTCCAATTCCGGCGGCATCTTTCTGGGTCATGATTACCACAATCACCTGCTTCGCCCCGGCATCGCGCTTTATGGCGGCAAGCCCTCCGTCGCACGCCCCAACCCGATGAAGCCGGTCGTTCGCCTCGATCTGGCCGTCATCCAGACACGCACCGTTCCCGCCGGTTCGCTGGTCGGTTACGGCGGCTCCTTCGAAGCTGCCGGTTCCACGCGTCTGGCGACCATCGCCGCCGGTTATGCCGATGGCCTGCCGCGTTCGCTCAGCAATCGTGGCGCGGCGTGGTATAACGGCGTGCGCCTGCCGATTGCGGGCCGCGTTTCGATGGACAGCATCATTCTCGACATATCCGCCCTGCCCGAGGGAACATTGACCCAGGGCAGTCTCGTGCAGATGATCGGGCCTGAGCAGACGCTGGAAGACATCGCCGAGGATGCGGGCACGATCGCCTATGAAATCCTGACCGGCCTCGGACGCCGCTATCGCCGCAGTTACATTCAGCCGGGTGAAACCCCGGCCATTGTTTCAATATCAGTCAATCACAAGTGAGACGATCATGAACGTCACTATCCTCGGAGCCGGCGTCGTCGGCGTGACCTCCGCCTGGTATCTGGCCAAAGCCGGGCACAAGGTGACGGTGATCGACCGCCAGCCGGCCGCGGCACTCGAAACCAGCTTTGCCAATGCGGGCGAGGTTTCCCCCGGTTATTCCTCGCCATGGGCGGCACCCGGCATTCCGGTCAAGGCGATGAAATGGCTGTTCATGAAACACGCGCCGCTGATCATCCGCCCCACTGCCGATCCGGCCGCATGGCGCTGGATGAGCCAGATGCTGCGCAACTGCACCTCGGCGCGCTATGCCATCAACAAGAGCCGCATGGTGCGTGTTGCCGAATATAGCCGCGATTGCCTGATGGCCCTTCGTGAAGAGACCGGCATCGAATATGACCAGCGCATGCAGGGCACGCTGGAAGTATTCCGCACCCAGAAGCAGTTCGACGCCATCGGCAAGGATGTCGACGTGCTGACGGCAGGCGGCGTGCCCTTTGAAATTCTCGACCGCGATGGCTGCGCCGCCATCGAACCCGGCCTCGCGCCCGCAAAGGAAAAGATCGTCGGCGGCCTGCGCCTGCCCGGCGACGAGACCGGCGACTGCTTCATGTTCACGACAGAACTTGCGCGCATGGCCGAAGAAGCGGGCGTTACCTTCCTCTACGATACCGGCATCATGCGCCCAATCGTCGAGGCGGGACGCGTCAAGGCGGTGGAAACCACCCGTGGGCTGGTGGAGGCCGACATTTTCGTGGCGGCACTCGGCAGCTATTCTCCGCAGTTCGTGCGGCAGCTTGGCCTTACCCTGCCGGTTTATCCGGTCAAGGGTTACTCCATCACAGTTCCGGTCGTGAACGAGGCGCGCGCGCCCGTTTCCACGGTCATGGACGAGACCTTCAAGGTGGCGATCACCCGGCTTGGCTCACGCATCCGCGCCGGCGGCATGGCGGAAATCGCCGGTTTCAGCAAGGATTTGCCGGCGGCCCGGCAGGAAACGCTGGCCCATTCGGTGGAAGACCTGTTCGGCGGCGCGGGTGATCAGACCCAGGCGAAATTCTGGTGCGGCCTGCGCCCGATGACGCCGGATGGGACGCCCGTCATCGGCGCCACCCGCTACAGCAATCTTTATCTCAATACCGGCCACGGTACACTTGGCTGGACCATGTCCTGCGGCTCCGCCCGGGTGCTTGCCGATCTCATCAGCGGCAACAAGCCGGAGATAGACACCCACGATCTGGCGATCAGCCGTTACGCCGCCTGACACGCAATCAAGCCACCCGTCCCCGTCCCATTGGACGGGGACGGGCGGTCAATCAGAGCGCCAGCGCATCCTTCAGCGCCAGACCTTCCATCATGCGCAGGTCGAGATCGGCCTCTATGTGGTCGAGATGCTGCAACATCAGCGCGCGGGCCTTTGCCGCATCCTTTGCTTCCAGCGCATCGAGCAGATCGGCGTGATCATTATGGCCGCAGCTTGAGACACCCGAACGCCCGTAAAGCGCGATGACCAGCGACGAGCGGGCAACCAGCTCGTCCATGAATTTTTCAAGAATTGCATTGCCGGCGAGCGAGGCCAGCATCAGGTGAAAATCGCCCGATGCCTTGATTTCCGCGCGTCTGGCGCTTGGGCCACGTTCGTGCTGGTGCCGGCTTTCCTGTACCAGATGCTCCCGCAGCCGCTTTGCTGCCGCCGGCGTGATTTTTTCGATTGCGGCATCCACGACGCCGGGCTCGATCAGCCGGCGCGAAGCGAACACCTGCCGGGCCTCATCCGGTGTGGGATTGGAGACGAAGGCGCCCCGGTTGCGTTCGGCCTTTACCAGCCCCTCATAGGCCAGCATCTGAAGCGCGGCGCGCACCACCGTACGGCTGACATCGAACAGCGTTCCCACTTCCGCTTCCGACAGTTTGGTTCCCGGCGCCAGCCGCCGGTCGACAATGGCGTCACGCAGCGTATCGCGAATGGCCTGGGCACGGTCTTCATGCGCGGTGTCGGAATTGACGGTTATCTGGGAAAGGCTCATCGGTGCGTCCTGTTTGATCTTGAGTTCTAGCGCGAAGTGCGGCCCACGCAAACAGGAATTGCGGGCGGTCGCCGGTCTGCCACAATTCATTCAGCGCCCGTTCAGCAGCCGGGCTGTATTTCCTTAACCATCGAATTTGCAACTGGCAGCGCCCTGCCACCTGTATGGAAGAACACACCATGTCGTCCTTTGCAGCCAAAACAGTTCTGACACTCGCTGTCGCCGCCGCCGCCATTGTTCCCTTCAACAGCGCATCCGCTGGCGACTGGGACCGCCGCGACCGTCGCGATGCTGCCATTCTGGGTGGCGTGCTCGGCCTTGCCGCCGGCGTCGCCGTCGGCTCCGCAATGTCGCGTCCGGCACCGGTGGATGATGAGCGCGTTTATATCGACCCGCCCCGCCGTTACGAGCCGAGCTACGTCTACGAAGAGCCGGACTATCGTTATTATCGTGCCCAGCCGCAGCCGGTTTATCGCCCCGCCCCGGTCTATCGTCCGCAGCCTGTCTATGACAGCCGCCCGGTTTACGGCCAGCGCGCCACCTATCGCACCATCGAACCGTGGACCAACGCCTGGTACGACTATTGCTCGCAGCGTTACCGGAGCTTCAATTCCCGCACCGGCACCTATACGGATTATGACGGCCAGCGTCATTTCTGCGTCGCGGGTTGACCCGCCGGCCATTGAGCACACTTGTCGCTGTTATTATCAGGCCGCAGACGGAAAAGTCTGCGGCTTTTACGTGAGAGCAGCCCCTGACTCTGCGTCATCCTCGGCCCTGTGCCGAGGATCCACTCACCTCTCGTAAAATCAGAAGGTTGCAGATGCTCGGGAGCATGACGATCAAGAGGCTAGGCCGTCGCCATAGGTCTCGCTTTGCACCATTTCACGCAGCGCCATTCTTTGCGTAATCCGCCCGGTTGATGCCGTGGCGCTGCAGCTTGTCATAAAAGGTCTTGCGGGCGATGCCGAGCGTGGCGATGGTTTCCGCCACATCACCATTCGCTTGTTCCAGCGTTTCGCGGATGATGCGCGCCTCGATCCCGTCCATGCGCTCCGGCAAGGTGCCGGAGGCGGGGATCCCGGATTGTAATGCAGGTGCCGCCGTCGGTTCCGTCTCCAGCCCCAGCACCACCCTTTCGGCGAAATGCCCGAGTTCGCGCACATTGCCCGGCCAGTCATGGTCGTTGAGGCGGCGGGAAATGCCGGCGCTGATCTGCGGCACCGGCATGTTGAAACGATTGGCGGCCTTGGTGACGAAGTGGGAGAACAAGAGCGGAATATCCGCCTTGCGTTCGCGCAGCGGCGGAATGGATAAGGTCACCACATTCAGCCGATAATAGAGGTCCTCGCGAAACGTGCCGCGTTCGGCAGGATCGCCAAGATCGACCTTGGCCGCCGCGACCACGCGAATATCGACCGGCCGCTCCTCATTCGACCCAAGCGGCGAGACCTCGCGCATTTCCAGCACGCGCAGCATCTTCACCTGCACCGCAAGCGGCATGCTTTCGATCTCGTCGAGAAACAGGGTGCCGCCGCTGGAATGTTCGATGCGGCCGACGCGCTTTTTCTGCGCGCCGGTAAAAGCGCCCGGCTCATGGCCGAAAAGCTCGCTTTCGATCACCGTTTCCGGCAGCGCGCCGCAGTTCAGCGCCACGAAATTGCCCTTTGAGCGTTTCTTGCTCCAGCGGTGAAGGGCCGTCGCCACCACTTCCTTGCCGCTGCCCGTCTCGCCCGCCACCAGCACATCCACATCCGTATCGGCAATGTGCCGCAGCGTGGTGCGCAGGCGCTCCATGGCGGGCGTCTGGCCGATCAGCGGCAGATCATCCTCCGCCTGCCCCGCCGCCCGGCGAAGCGCACGGTTTTCCAGCACGAGGCGGCGCTTTTCCAGCGCCCGGCGGGCGCTTTCCACCATGCGTTCGGCAGGAAATGGCTTGGCGATGAAATCATAAGCACCGTTATGAAGCGCATCGACGGCCATCGGCACATCGCCATGGCCGGTAATGAGAATGACCGGCAGATCGGCATCGATCTTGCGGACATGGTCGAAAAATTCCAGCCCGGTCATGCCGGGCATGCGCACATCGGTAATGATGACCCCGTCGAAATCCTCGCTCAAGGCCGCAAGCGCCTGCTCTGCGCGGGAAAAGGAGGTGACCGGCAATCCGTCGAGTTCCAGCGTCTGCACCATCGCCTTGCGAAGCTGCGAATCGTCGTCCACCAGGAATATGGTTCCATCCGCTGTCATGTCATGCTCGCTTCAGAAATACGGAAAAACATGTGCCCGCCGCGCTGCTCGCCACCTCGATACGCCCGCCATAATCCGAGGCAATATCGTTGGAGATGACGAGACCAAGGCCGAGGCCGCTTTCCTTTGATGTATTGAAGGGCGAAAAAAGCTGGGCGCGGATGGCTTCAGGGATGCCCGTGCCATTGTCGCTGACGGAAAGCACGACCATGTCGCCTTCCTCGCGCACACGCACTTCGACACGGGCGGCCCCAGTCTCTTCAGTGGCTTCCAGTGCGTTTTGCAGAAGATTGATGAGGATTTGCTCCAGCCGGATCCGGCTGCCGAGCACTTTCAGGTCCTGATCCGGCAACACGATATCCAGCGCATCCATCTGCCCGGAAAAGCGGCTGCGCAACAGCATGACCGCACCTTCGATGACCAACCGGACGCTGACGGGTTCGGCCGCGGTGCGGCCCTTGCGCGCCAATATCTTCAGGTCGCCGGTAATCGTGCCGATACGCTCGGTCAGCGCCGCGATGTTTTCGAGATTTTCGGTGGCCTCGGACATGCGGTCACGTTTCAGTAGCGTGCGGGCATTGTCGGCAAAGGCGCGGATGGTCGCGACCGGCTGATTGATCTCATGCGCGACACCCGCCGCCACCTGCCCCAAAATGGAAAGGCGGTTGGCCTGCACCAGTTCGTGCTGCACATTGCGCAACTCGCCCGAGGTCTTCTCATGCAGGGCGATTTCGGCCTGCAGATGATCGCGGGTCTTCGTCAGATCGCGGGTCCGCTCCTGCACCTTCATTTCCAGTTCGGCGCGGGCGCGCTGTTCCTCTTCCTTTTCCTTAAGCGCCTTGTGCCTGCGCCACAGCCACAGGGCCGAAAGCCCGATCAGCGGCATCAGCGTCGCCAGCGCCACCACCCTGCCCTCGCGGATGGCGGCATTCAGCGCCGGCGCAACCGGTTGGAGATAATGCAGTGTCCATGAGGTGGTCGGCACCGGCACTTCCAGTTGCAGATAGTCGCCGCGCTCCCTTCCCGGTTCATCGACGTGAATGAGCGGGACGCTCTCACTCGAGCGCCGCGCCGTCCGAAACGGCAGCGTTGAAAGCGCCTCACTGCCGAATTGCAGGCTTTCGGAAATGATTTTTCGCTGCGCCTCATCGATCGGCGCAACAGTCCGGAAGCGCCATTCCGGCACGCTGGTCATCAGGACCACACCGTTTCTGTCGACCACATAGACCGGCTTGCCGCCAATATTCCAGTCCGTCTCCAGCCGGTTGAACTCGACCTTGGCGATGACGACGCCAAGAGGCCGCCCATCGGCGGCATCGATGCGGCGGGAGATGTAGAGACCCGGCCGGCGGCTGACATTGCCAAGAGCATAATGCTCGGACATGCCCGTCTTCATCGCCGCCTGGAAATATTCGCGGAAAGCATAATTGGAACCGACAAAGCTGTCCGCCTGCCGCCAGTTGCTCGACGCGATGGTCAATCCCGTCGGCCCGGTCACATAGATCACCGAGGATTGCGTGCCTTCGATCAGCCCCTCCAGCTTGCGGTTCAACCGGTCCAGGGCAGGAGCGCCACCGCCATCCAGCGCGGAGGCAAGATCGGGATCGCCGGAGAGGACCAGAGGAATGGCGCGCGGACGCTCCAGCGCGACGTTCAGCAGCGCGATCTTCAGCTCCGCATCCGTTGCGGCCTCGGACCCCGCAGTGCGCAGCGCCTGATTGCGGGCGAACTCATCGGCCACCAGCAAAACACCAAGACTGGCAAGCAGCCACAGACCCACCAGCGCCAGCCATTGCGCCCGCCGCTTCGCATGGGAATGAGATGCCTGATCCTGATCGGTCATGCGATAATTGTGCGGATTTACACACAGATCGCAAGAGATTTTGTCCGGAATTCCGCACAAATGCCCGTGAGCCGGCGAAACGTCAATAAAAACTACTTTTTAAATCAGCCAGTTACAGCAAATAATCAAGTCTGGCATGCGCATTGCACATGACTCCGCAATCGGCGTGAAGCCGTCAACGACACGGCGATCCCGGGAGGCCAATCAAGGCAGGGTGAGGCCGAGGAGGAAAAAACATGATCGATACGACAGCCGTGGCCGCAGGCCACGCCAAGCAGCCATTTTACAAGCACCTGTATTTCCAGGTTCTGGTCGCCATCATCGCCGGTATCGCGCTCGGCCATTTTTATCCGGCCTTCGGCGAACAGCTGAAGCCGCTCGGCGACGGCTTCATCCGCCTCGTCAAGATGATCATCGCTCCCGTCATCTTCCTCACTGTCGCAACCGGCATCGCCGGCATGAACGACATGAAGAAGGTTGGTCGCGTGGCCGGCAAGGCCATGATCTACTTCCTCGTGTTCTCCACGCTCGCGCTTATCGTTGGCCTCATCGTCGCCAACACCGTGCAGCCGGGCGCCGGCATGAACATCGATCCCGCCACGCTGGATGCCAAGGCCGTCGCGACCTACGCCGACAAGGCCCATGAGCAGACCATCACCGGCTTCCTGATGAACATCATCCCGACCACCATCGTCGGTGCTTTCGCCAGCGGCGATATCCTGCAGGTGCTGTTCTTCTCGGTGCTCTTCGGCATCGCGCTCGGCGTCGTCGGCGAAAAGGGCAAGCCCGTCACCGATTTCATGCACGCCCTGATGTATCCGATCTTCAAGCTGGTCGCGATCCTGATGAAGGCCGCTCCAATCGGCGCTTTCGGCGCCATGGCCTTCACCATCGGCAAATACGGCATCTCGTCGGTCACCAACCTCGCCATGCTGATCGGCACCTTCTACGTCACGTCCTTCCTGTTCGTGTTCGTGGTTCTCGGTGCGGTATGCCGTTATAACGGCTTCTCCATCGTCGCGCTGATCCGCTACATCAAGGAAGAACTGCTTCTGGTTCTCGGCACCTCGTCTTCCGAAGCCGCCCTGCCGGGCCTGATGAGCAAGATGGAAAAGGCCGGCTGCAAGCGCTCCGTCGTCGGTCTCGTCATCCCCACCGGTTATTCCTTCAACCTTGACGGCACCAACATCTACATGACGCTGGCCGCTCTCTTCATCGCCCAGGCGACCGGTATCCACCTTTCCTTCGGCGAGCAGATCCTTCTGCTGCTGGTGGCCATGCTCTCCTCCAAGGGTGCAGCCGGCATCACCGGCGCGGGCTTCATCACGCTCGCCGCAACGCTCTCCGTTGTGCCTTCGGTTCCGGTCGCCGGCATGGCGCTGATCCTCGGCATCGACCGCTTCATGTCGGAATGCCGCGCGCTCACCAACTTCGTCGGCAATGCGGTCGCCACCATCGTCGTCGCCCGCTGGGAAGGCGAACTGGATCAGGACCAGCTTGCGCGGGTGCTGAGCGGCGAGGAAGAATTCACCGGCATCGCCGATGTGGATCAGCTTCCCGCATCGGTTCAGCCCGCCGAATAATACGACCTCCCAAGGTCCGGCCTGTCCCGGTTTTCTCCGGGCAGGCACATACAGAAAGCCCGGCGCATCGACTGGATGCGCCGGGCTTTCATTGTTCAGGCTTACACCCGTCAAACGGGGTTTTTATCGGCCGGAATATGCGGT
Source organism: Agrobacterium sp. NPDC090283 (assembly GCF_044769685.1). Lineage (NCBI taxonomy): Bacteria > Pseudomonadati > Pseudomonadota > Alphaproteobacteria > Hyphomicrobiales > Rhizobiaceae > Agrobacterium > Agrobacterium sp. NPDC090283. The sequence goes on from NZ_JBIVYG010000002.1 coordinate 227,513, forward strand.
AGAGCCGACACTTAACCAATGTGATGAGTGGAGCGGCGGCATGAAGAACCTGTTTCTGGCCTGGCAATTCTGGGCACTGCTATCGGCGGCCTTTGCGGCTTTGACTGCCATCTTTGCGAAGATCGGCGTCGAAAATATCAATTCCGATTTCGCCACCCTCATCCGCACCGTCGTCATTCTTGCCGCTGCGGGCCTGATGGTTTATCTCACCGGCAACTGGCAGCAGCCTTCCACCATCTCGGGCAAAACCTGGGTGTTTCTCGTACTTTCGGGACTGGCGACCGGCGCATCGTGGATATGTTATTTCCGGGCGTTGAAACTCGGCGATGCCGCCCGCGTCGCGCCCATCGACAAGCTGAGCGTCGTCTTTGTCGCCGTCTTTGCGGTGCTGTTTCTGGGCGAAAGGCTGTCTTTGCCCAACTGGCTCGGCGTGGTGCTGATCGCCTGCGGCGCGGTGCTCGTGGCCTACCGCGGATAGGCCAGCCGGATAAACCGGCCGGCACAATCGCTGGAGTTATCAGGCTCGGGCCGCCGCGACCTTGTCGAGACCACGCCTCACGCCGGCAAACAGCTCATCCAGCTGTTCGGCCGTAATGATGAGCGGCGGGCAGAAGCAGATGGATTCGCCGATAGGCCGGGTGATGACACCCTCTTCCTCGATGGCGGCGGCAAGGGCGAGCGTCGTATCGCCCGGCTTCGTGCCCTCCCATGGCTTCACCTCCAGCGCGCCGATAAGGCCGATACCGCGCGAGGAATGAATGAGCGGGTGCTCGGCCAGCGCCTTCAGATGATCGAGAAACCTTCCCTCCAGCCGGGCGACATTGCCGACCAGATCGCGCTCTTGAATGATCTTCAGATTTTCCAGCCCCACCGCCGTTGCGACCGGATGGCCGGAGGCGGTGTAACCATGGCCGAAGGAGCCGATACGGTCGGATTCATCGGCGATAGGCTGGTAGAAATTGTCATTCATGATGATCGCAGAAAGCGGCATATAGGACGACGAAATCTGCTTGGAGACGACAAGCACGTCCGGCTTGATGCCATAGGTCTCGCAGGCGAACATCTTGCCGGTTCGACCGAAACCGCAGATCACCTCATCCACCACAAGCAGAATATCGTATTTCTTCAGGATCGCCTGTACGCCTTCCCAATAACCTTCCGGCGGCAGGAGAACGCCGCCCGCGCCCATTACCGGCTCGCCCCAGAAAGCGGCGATGGTCTCCGGCCCTTCGCGGAGGATCAAATCCTCCAACTCCTTGAGGATACGCGCGGTGAACTCCGCCTCGCTTTCTCCTTCCTTGCCGAAATGCGCATAGGAGGGGCAGGCCGTATGCAGCATCCGGTCCAGCGGCAGGTCGAAGCTTTCATGGTTGCGCGGCAGGCCGGTGATAGAGGCCGATGCGATCGTCACGCCATGATAACCCTTGATGCGGCCGATGATCTTCTTCTTGTCTCGTCTGCCCAGCGCATTGGAGCGATACCAGACCATCTTGGCGACGAGATCGTTGGCCTCGGAACCGGAGGAGGTGAAATGCACCTTGGACATCGACACCGGTGAAAGCTCGATCAGCAGCTCGGCGAGATCGACCGACGGGCCGTGCGTCTTGTAGGAAAAAGTGTGGTAATAGGGCAGCTTCTGCATCTGCTTCGTCGCCGCTTCCACCAACCGCTGTTCCCCGAAACCGAGCGCCACAGACCACAGCCCGGCCATCGCCTCGATATAGCGCTTGCCGCTGCTGTCGGTGACATAGATGCCCTCGCCGCTCTCGATGACAAGGCCACCGGTCTTTTCGAATTTGCGCAGATTGACGTTCGGATGCATCTGATAGGCGATATCGCGTGCCTCGACGGAATTCGGCAGGATGGTCATCGATGAAGGCTCCATTTTCGGTTGATGCTCGGCGTGTCAGACGTGCTGGCCGCCATTGATGTGAATTTCCGCGCCGTTGATGTAGCTCGACTGTTCCGAGCACAGGAAATAGATGGTCTGCGCCACCTCAGCCGTGGTGCCGAGCCGCCCGAGCGGCACCTGGGCTTCCACCAGTTCCGCCGTTCCGGGGGAGAGGATGGCGGTGTTGATCTCGCCCGGCGCAATGGCATTGGCGCGCACGCCGCGCGGGCCGAACTCATGCGCCAGCTCCCGCGTCAGCGCCGCGAGCGCCGCCTTCGACGTGGCATAGGCCACGCCGGCAAAAGGATGCACCCGTGAGCCGACAATCGATGTAAGGTTGACGATGGAGCCTTTTGCCGCTTCCAGTTCCGGCAAAAGCGTGCGGGCAAGCAGCGCCGTCGAAACGAGATTGACGTTCAGCACCCGCGTCCAGATTTCCGCCGTCGTATCCATCACGCCGAGGCGGCTTCCGCCTTCACCCTTCGGCGAAATTCCGGCATTGTTGACAAGCGCCGCAAGCTTTCCCTCCGGCAGGCGTGAACGCACCTCGTCCGCCAGGTCGTCAATGCGGGACAGGTCCTCCAGATCGGCCTGAATATGGCTCTCCCGCGCCGACGGCCAGCGGCATTCCTCGGAGAAAGGTTGCCGCGATACGGTGAGAATTCTCCAGCCCTTTTCCTGAAACAGCTTGACGGTGGCATGCCCTATTCCGCGGCTTGCGCCGGTCAGAAGCATAAAAGGAACAGCCATATGAGAACTCCTGTGCCATGCGGACCGTTGAGCCGGCCGTGCATTCAGCCCCGCATGTTAGAGCGCTGCCACGGGCTGACAAGGTCTTTTTTGTCGCGGCGCAGCGATGGTAAACCGGGGACGGGCTAATCCCATTTGATGCACGGCTTTCACCCGAAGGGAATATTTGAAGCCGACCGTTTACCCATAAAATGAAGCCTCCCGAATGTGTGATCAGTATTGGGAGGGGGCAAGAATGCGCATCGATATCATCGACACGGACGCCGGCTTCGAGGCGATCCGGGAAAACTGGGATGCGGTGTTCATGGCCGATCCCCATGCCCGGCATTTCCTCTCCTGGGGGTGGCTGAGGGACTATATGCCGCGCCGCAGACGCTGGTTCATTCTTGCACTACGCGAACGACCGGAAGGCTCGCCCTATGTGGCGTTTTTCCCGCTGCGCCTCGTTACCGAACCGGACAAGAAAACCGGACGCTTCCACGACAGCATCGTCATGGCCGGCAATGCGGCGGCGGATTACACCGGTTTCATCACCCTGCCGGACTATGAAAATCATGCGGTTGCCGGTTTCTGTTCATACATACGGCAACAGAACTGGACCGAGCTGAAGCTCGATTATCTTTCAGGCCCGCCGGAACGCCGCGACGCAATGATCCGCGCCCTTCAGGGCCCGCTCGTCATGTTTCGCGACAACATGCCGACCAACCCCTACAACATCAACAATTGCATCTGCCCGGTGGTGGCCCTGCCGGAGACATTCGACGGCTATCTCGACAGCCATATGAGCAGCCAGACCCGGCAGAAGCTCAGGCGTTTCCTGAGAAAAGTCGAGGGCGGTGAGGAATATAGCATCACCTTCGCGACGAGGGAGACGATCAAGCGGGACATGGACATCCTGTTCGATTTCTGGCGCATCCGCTGGGCGCCGCACAAGGGCAAGGAGCGCACGGAGCTTCTGATCGGCGCGACACGGCAGATGCTGATGGATGTCTATATCCGTGGCGATCTGGAAGTCCCGGTACTGTGGTTCGGCGACCAGCCGCTCGGCGCGCTCGCCAATATCATCGACCGCCAGAAAAAATCGGTCCTGTTCTACATCACCGGCCGTGACGAGAACTGGAAGACTCCTTCTCCCGGCCTTGTGCTGCATGGCCATTGCATCCGCAGGGCAATCGAGCAAGGCTTCAAAACCTATGATTTCCTGCGCGGCAACGAGCCTTACAAATATTTCTTCGGACCGGAAGAGCAGAAGCTGAGCTGCACGCTGTTCCGCACCCGCTCGGGCGACAATCTCGGCGGCACGCTTCACCCGCGCAGCATCCGTTTTGTCTACGAACAGGCCCTCAAACTCTATAAGACCGGCCAGAAGGCAGCAGCCAATATCGCCTTCGCGCAGGTGCTGACCGCGGCACCGGACCATCTCGGCGCGCAATTCGGGCTCGCCAATCTGTTGTTCGACCGGGGCGAATTCCGGGAGGCCGAAATTGCCTTTCTCAGCCTTCTGGCCGCCGGCCAGGAACCCGTCGTCCTGTGGCTGCGCATCGGCGAGGCCCGGCTGGCGCAGCAGCATTATCACGAGGCGTCCGAGGCCTTCCGTCAGGTGACCAATCGCGCGCCCTTCCACCGGGAAGCGCTCTACAAATGCGCCGTGGCGCTGATTGCCGCCGAAAGAACGATGGAAGGTGCGGAAATCCTCGACAGGCTGCAGCACTACCATTCGGACGACGCGGCGCATCTGGAATATGCGAAAAAGGCTCGTGCAGCCCTTGCCCGGCTGGAACTGGCAAAAGCCAAAGTTCCGCTGCCGACAGATGTCGTCACGCTCGCCATCAAGCCGAAAGCGGCGGGCAAACGCTGGCACCCGCCAAAGGTTTTGCATTAAAGCCAACGCCCTGTAAGTTGCGGCAGGAAAAACCGGCCGGACGACTTGCAAGGATTTTTGATGTTTCTGACCAACAAGGACATGCTCGATCTCATCGAGCTTCGCCATGATCTGCACCGTCATCCGGAAATCTCCGGCGAGGAGAAGGAAACGGCGCGGCGCATCCGTACTTTCCTCGAGCAGGCGCAACCCGACCAGCTTTTCGCCGATCTCGGCGGCCATGGCGTGGCTGCGGTCTACGACAGCGGCAAAAGCGGCCCGGCGATCCTGATCCGCTCGGAACTCGATGCCCTGCCCATTCACGAAAAGAGTGAGGCCGAACACCGCTCCGGCATCGACGGCAAGGGCCATCTTTGCGGCCACGACGGTCATTCCACCATTCTGACGGCGCTGGCGCTCGGCCTTTCCCGGCATCGCCCGGAGACCGGCCGCGTCATCCTTCTGTATCAGCCGGCGGAAGAAACCGGCGCGGGCGCCGCCGCCGTCCTCGCCGACCCGCGCTTCGGGCAGATAAAGCCGGATTATTCCTTTTCGCTGCACAACCTGCCCGGCCTGCCTTTCGGCCATGTCAGCGTCGTGGAGGGACCGGTCAACTGCGCGTCGCGCGGGGTCAAAATCCACCTTTCCGGTAAGACGGCGCATGCGTCTTCGCCAGAACACGGCATTTCCCCGATGCGGGCAATATCAAGGCTGATGCCGGCCTTGGCCGAACTGGGCTCCGGTTTCCCGCCCGAACCCGATTTTTCGATGGTGACGATCACCCATGCCGTGATGGGCGAAGCCGCCTTCGGCATTTCCCCCGCCGACGCGGAAATCTGGGCAACGCTCCGGACGCTGACCGACGACCGGATGGAAAAACTCTGCGAGGCTGCGGAGACACTGGCTAAAAAGGTGGCGGACGAACAGAAGCTGACGCTCGACATCACCTATGACGATATTTTCCTGCATTGCGAAAATGCGCCTGACGCGGTCGGGCATATCCGGCGCGCGCTGGATGAGGAAAAAATCTCCCACGGCTCGGAGGGTCTGCCCATGCGGGCTTCCGAGGATTTCGGCCGCTTCCGCGCCGTTTCGTCATCGGCGATGTTCTTTCTCGGCGCAGGCCGGGACTATCCCAATCTGCACAATCCGGACTATGACTTTCCGGATGCGCTGATCGGCACTGGCGCGCGCATCTTCATGCGCATCATCCGCAACCTCACCGACGCGGAATAGCAGCGGCCGGCTTCATCCAGCCGCGATCAGCCGCCCGTCAGCCGCCTTGCGGACCGTTGCTCGGCCGGGCGGCGCGCACCGCAGCCAGTCCCCGGATGCCATCCTTGTTTCCGATAGCGGTCAGGCTTTCGAAAATCTGGGCGGCCTCACCATAACGGCGCATGGCGAGGTAGGAATAACCGCGCAACACCATCAGGTCCGTGCGCTCATCCGCCAGCCGCGCCCGCTGGTCGAGCAGGAGAAGCGTTTCGGCATATCGCTTCGACCCGAACGCGGAAACCGCGCGGTCAGCCAGGATCGAGACCTGCAGTTCCGTCGCGCGCGGGCGATCCATACGCGATTTCGTTGCCGAGACGGCGGCATGGTCGGTCAGCCCCATGCGCAGATAGGCAAGGCTCTGGCCGTAGGCAGCGTCGCTTTTGACATTGGATTGACCGCTTTCAATCGCGGATTCGAAAGCTTTGAGAGCCTCCGCCGGCCGGTTCGTTTCCATCAGGCACCAGCCGAGATCGAGCGCCTGCTGTGGCGGCAGACGTTGCGGATCGGGATAGGCCGCGCAGGACCGTGGGCGCGATGCGGCGCTGGTTTCCCTTTGCACCTGCAGGGGGCGGCGCGCCTGCTTGCGCGAAGGTTCAGACTGCTGGACGACAGGTGGGTTATACACCACCGCCGTCTCGCCCTGCGGTACACCGGTCTGCACGGGCGGCGCCGTCACCTGTGCGACAACCGGCGGCGCGATTACGGGAGCAAGCGCCTGCCCGGCCTGGTCCACCATGCGCGCCGTTCCCACATCGGCGATACGTTGCGAACGGCCTCCCCATTGCTGCTGGATGCCACGCAGGCCGGCGAGGTTGCGAAGATCGTGATAGCTGACGGCCATGCCGTAGGCCGATGGCTCATCATCGGGTTTCCAGCCAAGGGCCGTGCTGAACCATTGCAAAGCAAGCGGCGTCTGCCGGAAGGCAAGCGAGTACCAGCCGAATTGCTGCGCCGTCGCCGCATCCTTGCGCGCCACCGTTTCGGCGGCGATACGTTGCAGCACATCCGGCGGCAGAACGACCGGCGGCTCCAGCGCCAGAAGATTGGCCGTTGCGGCAAGATAGGTCGCAAGCGCGTCGTCGGAAGCCTTGCGCCATTTATACATGACGTCCTCGGCCTCGCGCGGTTCGTTACGGTCGATCAGCGCCAGCGCCAGCCCCTGCGAGGCCGATGCGCTGTCTTCCTCTTCCCGCACCTTGCGGAACCACTTCTCCGCCTCCGCCATGTTCTTCTGGCGGATATTGTACCAGCCGAGCAGCAGGGCGTCGCTTGCAAGCTTGTCGGTCTCGGCAAGCCGCTGAAGCCGCATCACATAGGCCGAGGGAGCGGTGACGCCCTCCTTCTCCCCTGCCTTGGCCACGAACTGACGGGCGAGATCGTTCTTGACGGGTTCGAATTCCAGTTGACCGTCGGCGCCGGGTTTTTCCTTGGCCAGCAGATCGTCCATCATTTCCGCCGGCAAAAGCGCGGATGCCTTCTGCACGGTGGCGAGCCTGTCACTTGCAACCGTGCAATTGTTGAGAATGTAGAGATAGGCGTCGCGCGCCCGTCCCATCCGGTCGGTATTGGCGAAGGCATCGGCAACCCGCCACAGGACATCGACTTCGCCGCAGGTCAGCAGGCCGGGATTGTTGGCGGCCGTGTCCACCACTGTCGCATATTGCTTGAGATCGGAAGCATTGACGAGACGCTGGCGCGCCTCGGCAAGGGAAAGCATGCCCGCCAGATTGTCGGGCGGCTGCCAGCCGGGCTCCGCCTGCTGGCGGTCGGCAATCGCCTTCCTCACCTCGGCATAACGACCGTCGGTATAAAGCTGCCACATGGCATCGAGCCGCGGATCGCCGTTTTCGGGGATGGCGAGAGGATCGGCAGGCGGCGTCCAGTTGGGATAAAGCGTGCGCAGGCGCGCGATCTCGGCCTGAAGACGCTGCGTATCACCCCTCGCCGCGAAATAGCGCAACGCGCTCAGATCGACCTCGGGCATATCGGCCGAGGCAGGCTGGGCGGCGCGAGGAGCCGGTGCCTGCGCCGTCTGTGTCTGCGGTACCTGCCCGCCGGCCTGTGTCACCGGCAGCGGATCAGTCGCCGGCACCGTGACGGGCGGTGTCGCGGGCTGCGTTACCTGCGCCATTTCACGGTTCTTGACGAAAGCGTTGATCTGCGCCGGATTGGCCGTCGTCGGCAAAACACGCTGTGCCGCCCGGTTGTCGCCGACCGCCGAGGTATGCACGTCCGACACCCGCCCGAGAATGCTGTCGCGCCAGTGGAAGGCGGCGAGCGCAATCAGAAGCAGAATGAGAGCCGAGGTCGACAGTGGCTTGTTCATCGGCATTCCCCGTTATTCCTTGCCAGAAACGACAATGCCAGAAGATGCAATGTGGAAGGATAATAAAGTGTTGGCTGGAAGTTTTTAAGTTCGGCGGAAACGGCCGGCCCGCCGCCGACGCAACCCGCGAGCGCCGGAATGATGCGATAGCCGGGATCGGACAGGACGTCCTTGACCGCTCCGTTCTTCAGATCGAAGGTTCCGGCAGCGCCGCTTTCCAGCGTCATGCTGCCTTTCAGCCGGGCGAGCAGTTCCGGCGACCCCATATTCGCCCTTGCGAGATAAAGCGGTATGCGCACCGCATTATAGCCGAATTCCGGCGGGAAACCCGCTGCCGGCTGCGGCTTCGTCTTCACCGATACCCAGTCGGCCGGCAGTTTTCTATCGCTGAAAGCGAATGTGCCGACCTGCGCCACACCGTCATCGGCAATGGCTTTCCAAAGCGGCGATGGCGCAACAAGATTGAGCACCGGAAAGGCCTCGAAAATCAGATAGGAAGGATTGACTACTGGCCCGTCCTCCCGGTCGTTCTCGTCGAAACCGCTGGCCGCCGGCAGAAGCAGCGTTCGCCCGCCGCGTTGCACCACCGTCTTCTTCAGAATGGCGGATGCGATGGCCGCGGATGCTTCGGCATAATCCTGCCGGTTCCATTGCCCGGCCGCCAGCGCCAGCGCATAGGCGATCAGAATATCGCCATCCGTGGCGTTGTTGATATCGGTTACATGCGGTTTGGTGCGCGGATCCCATTTCCAGGCGGAAAGCCCGTCGTCACGCACCAAAAGCTCGGTGCGCGTGAAACTCCAGATCAGTTCGAAGTCGGACAGGTTGTCGGTAAGCACGGCAAGCCACATGCCGTAGCCCTGGCCTTCGCTATGGCTGATATTGTCGTTACCGGTATCGATGATACGGCCGCCGGGATCGAGAAACGCGCCTTTATAGGCAGACCACGCCTCCGGCGAAACCGAAGCGGCGCGGCTGACGGAAATACCTGCAATCACCGTCATGATGGACAGGAAGAAAATACCGGCCAGTTTCAAGATCCCGTTCGTCATCGATGCCGTCCCATCATGCGCAGCATCGTGAACGTGGCGAGGCCGAGGAGAGATACGAAGCCGATGAACGCCAGCGAATAGGAAAGAACGTTGGAAGACAGCCAGTTGGCGGCGACCAGCCTCCAGTTGGAAAGGGAAAAAGCCCGCGTGACGTAAAAATACGGCCGCTCCACCTCCACCGTTTCGAGCTTTTCGGCGGTTGCATCATAAGCGGCAACACGTCCCGTGACGCCACGCCAGCGGTTTTCCCGCGTCATCGCCGCCATGCCGTCAAGAAGTTCCGCCGATGTCGGCGCCGTGGCAAGCGTCCACACCCCGTCGCCGGAGGGGCTCAGTCCCTGTGCCAGCATGAAGGAGACATTGCCGGGTGGCGCATAAAGCTGCTCGGCTGCCGGCAGGAAGCGCAGCGTATCCGAACTCAGGTCGAAATTACGCTTCATCCATTCCTCGAGAGAAGACACCTGCCCCTCCCAGACACCGCCATCCACCCGCTCGCGCCAGTCGTTGAATAGGGTCTCGCTGCTCTGGGCGGGCGGCTGAACGCCGGTTCCCATTTTCCAGGATATCTGGCTGGAGGGAACGAGATTGAACTGACCGATCAATGCCTGCGGGAATTGCGAAATCGTTCCTACGAACAGCGCGTCGCGATCGCCGATCACCAGCGGCGAAGCGACAGTCTCGATGTCGATGGGATGCCCCGCCACACTTGCCAGCCGGCTGATCAGCGTGGCTGCCGCAGACATGGTGTCGGTGTCGAAACGGTCGAGCGATAGTGCAACGGGAGCTCCACCGGTCCGATAGGGCTGTCCGGCCCCGGCCATCGCGGCGAGATCCGGCTTGCGGCCGATCTGCGCATAGTCCGGAATATGCAGTTCCGAAGTGTCGAACAACGCAAAACGCGGCGTCGCGCTGGCGGGCGCACCGGGCGCACAGGCCTGATCCTGCGCCGTCATCAACACCGCCTCGATGGTCACCTTGTTCGGCCCGGGCTTGAAATGACGCATCGTCACATTGATCGGCAGATGCCGGAAAATGCCGCCACCATTATTGGAAATCGGCACGGTCGAGGCGATCTGGTCATTGACGTAGATATCGACATGGCTGCCCGGCAATACCTGCGACGAATAGGCGGCATCGAGGAGAAGCGACGCCTCGCCATAGGCCGAGGCGTAGAAATCGGCGGGCATGCCGACGTAAAATTCGTTGCGGAAACGCCGGCCGCCAAATTCGGTGCTTTCGAAACCAAGTTCGGAAAGCGCGATACGGCGATCCGACATGACGAGCGGCACATCCGGCGCATGCCAGCTTCGGGTCGAAAAAGTCGTTCTCTGCGCACCGGGTGTGCGCGATATCGACGAAAACAGCGTCTCGATTGCCGCCTGCACCGCCTGCGGGGTGGGGCCGCTGACAAAAAGCGGTGAAAGACCGCCCGGCGCTGAGGCGCCAAAGCCGGCGAAAGCGCCCGCCGAAGCCTCGGGTGGCGGCGTTCCGGCAATTCCGGCGATCTCGCGGGCGGTGCCAACAAAGACCGTCAGCGTGCCCGCCTTGCGCTCAGTGGAAGGAGCGGCCACGAAACGGATCGTCTGGTTCGGCATCTGGGTTCTGAGTGCCAGTGCCTGTGAAAGACGCAGGAGAGAATCCGCAAATGCCGGATTGCCAAGCGCCGGCGCGACAATCTCGATCGACGTCATCGCCTTGCCATCCGGCCCGGTTGCCTGAATATCGTCGATATTGGCAAAGCTTCCGGCGACATCCGCATTAAAGCCGATATAGGTATTGGCGGGGTCTATATCGGTCCACAGATCATAGGTGGACTGGATGGTGCAATCGGTTCTGTGGCGCTGCTGCACGCCCAGTCTCACGATATTTGAGCCGACCTGCAAGACGCCGGGCGGGATCTTCAAGGAGATGTTGCCTTCGCTGTCGGGCGCTTCGATACGCGCGGCATCCAGCGCGACATTGTTCAGGCTGACCTGAAAATTCGAACTTTCCGGCGCGACCACGATGGCGTTCTGATAACCGATATTGAGCGAAACGGCGGCATTCACCTGCTCCGGCGTCAGATAGATGCTCCATTGCCGCCGGTCCATCTCACCGGAAAGGCTGAGCTTCTCATAGGGTAGAATGTATCGGCGGCGGCTGTCGGCGCTAAGCGGCGAGGTCCGCGCGGGAACGGGTCTTGCGCTTTGCTGAGGCGGTGGCGCCGCAACCGGCGGCGGCAACGGAACGGCTGGGCGCTGTTGCGGCTGCGGCGCGGGCTGAACCGCGAACGGCGGCGGGGCCGATGGCTGCGACGGCGTCTGGCCCGGTATCTGGGCTGGCAACTGGGCAGAAGGCTGCTGGCGCGGCGCGGCAGGCGGGATGGCGGACGGCGGCACGGGTGCTGGAGCAGTCTGGGCAGGCCGTTCCGGCGACATGTCGAAGGGAGAGGACTGCGCCATAGCGCCCGTGGCGACGGCTCCCCATACCAACATTGCCAGAGAATCCCGGATGGGTTTACGGCCGGTCATTTTACCGCTCCGACAGGTTTGGCGTCTCTGGGAGCAGGCCGAAGCGTCCGGACCAGATAATAAAGGCCGCGCTGCGTCTGGAAGAGCGATATGGCCAGGAAGATGGCCGTGCCGCGGATAAGGCCGGGGTTTTTGCGGCGCACCCGCTGAAATTCGCTCCACTGTTCCGAATTGGCGAAGATCAGGTCCGCGATCAGGCGGTGATCGACGGCGCGTTGCGGCGAGAAGGTGCAGCCGATCGAGACGAAACCCTCTCCCTTCACCGTTCGCACCACGTTGACAGGCATGGTTTCCGGCACGCCCTCGCTATGGGGCTTGACCTTCACGATGGCCGTCGCGCCTTTTTCGATGGTTGTCGCGCTGTCGAAGAGATTGATCAGCAAGCCATGCACCGACACATTATCGATGGAAGCCGGCACCCAGGCATCGCTGCCCTCGAGCTTGACCTCGCAGCGCCGTTTGACGGTGATGCGCCGCGACGCCGACTTGTCGCCGCGCTCGGAAACGACACCGAGCGCGCAGCCCGCGAAGATGAGATTGAGCAGGTTCCAGCCGCCGACCACGAGCGTGACGTCCGCCTTGTAGGGCTCGCTATAGATGCGCCATACGGCAAAGGCCATCGCCACCAAGAGCAGCGCGAAAATGACGAAGAACGGCCGGCTGATTTCCGAAAGCCGCGCCTCGGCGATGGATTCATCCTTCGCCGTCACCTTGAAGGTGGGCTTGCCGGGATTGAAAATCACCGAAACGACGGCGGGCAAAAGGTGAACCGTCTGCACATATTCGTAAAGTTCCGAAATCCACGGCCAACGGAAGCTGCCATAAAGATAGTTCTGCATCATCAGGTTCACGAGCATATAGGCCGCCGTATAGGCCAAGAACTCGCCACCCGAGGCCACGAAAATCTGCAGGTCGAAGAACAGGTAGAACAGCGGTGCGAACAGGAAAATGGTGCGCGGGAACGGGAACAGCCAGAACAGCGTCGACGACATGTAGCAAAGGCGCTGCGTAAACGAGAGACCGCGCCGGAACAGCGGCTGGCGAAAGATCAGGATCTGCATCATGCCCTGCGCCCAGCGGCTGCGCTGGCCGATAAAGCTTGCGAAAGTGGCCGGCTGCAGTCCGGCGATCAGCGGCTTGTCGACATAGATACTGTTCCAGCCGCGCGAATGCAGCGCCAGCGCCGTTTCGCAATCTTCCGTGATGCTGACGCCGCTGAAGCCTTCCGTATCCTGCAGCGCCTCGCGCCGCAGCACGGCGGCCGAACCGCAGAAGAAGGCGCCGTTCCATTTGTCGAGGCCGCGCTGGATGATGCCGTAAAACATCTCGTTTTCGCTCGGCATCGTCTCGAAGGTGCGCAGGTTGCGCTCGATGGGATCGGGATTGACGAAGAAATGCGGCGTCTGCACCAGAAAGAGCCGCGGATCCTCTTCGAAATAGCCCACCGTTTCCAGAAGGAAGTCGCGGGCTGGCGCGTGGTCGGCGTCAAACACGGTCACGAGCTCGCCGGTTGAATGGGCAAGACCGTTATTGAGATTTCCAGCCTTGGCGTGGACGTTGCGCTCACGCGTCAGATAACGCACATCGAGGTCTTCGCAGAGCTTCTTCAGCTCCTCGTGGCGGCGCTGCGCCGCCTGCGCCTCGACGATATTGCTGGCATTGCGTTTCTGTACCGAGCCGCCATCATCCAGCAACCAGACGGTGAAACGGTCGGTCGGATAATCCATGTTCTTGGCCGCTGCGAGCGTATTGGCGAGAAGTTCCGCGTCCTCATTATAGCTCGGCACGAAGACATCGACGGTCGGCCGGTAATCGGGCGAGCCGGGCCGCGTCTTGCGCGACGGCAGCGGCATCGACACGATGACAAGGCTGAGGCCCAGCATCACGACACTGTACATTTCCGCCAGATAAAGCAGAAAGCCGGGAATGAAATTCTCGAGCTGGTTGACGGGCGGCAACGTGCTGGTGGTGCGCCAGTACACATAGCGCAGAACGATGGCCGTGCCGAAACCGAGCGCCACCAAACGCCAGGCCCCCTGCCCGTTAAAGCTCTTGATCGTTGCAAGGAGAATGAGCGAAATCGCCGTGGCGACCAGATGCGTTTGCAGGCTGACCGGCATCGTGATGATGGCCAGAACGCAGAGCGACACAAGTAACCAGACAATGATTGTAATGGCCTTGCTCATCCAGAAACTTTCCGTTGTCTTCCCCACCCGGAATCTCGGCCCGGAATTTTTGCGATCTGCGTCTTTACGCCTTCTCTCCCCCTGGTTCCGGCGATCACCTGCATCCTGGTGCCGCTCCCGAACCGGACAGGCAGGCGGGCGACGGAATGGACACTTGCGGAACCTGAGACGATGGCCGGCCACTTTCCACCGGCCCGCCGTCTACCCGCCTGCCCGCCACTGAAGGTCTCACGGTCTGGACTGGCGCCCCCGCCGATGCGGGCGACGGGATACTGACCGCAGCAACGGGTGGAAGCGGCTGCGGTTCCGGCTGGGCGGGCGGTGCAACGGCGGCCGCGCGATGGACGGGCCGGGGCGGCACGCTCGCGGTCACCTCGCCACCCGGCCGCATCGGCACCTCATCCGCCTTTGTGGGATAGACCGGATGACCCGGCCGGCCGAGATTCTTATCCACCGCCTGCGGCGTGCCGTAAGGGTTCCAGCTTGGCGAGGCATAGGTGCCGGTGATCGTGTAATTATACATGACTGCCAGCAGTCGCTCGACAGTCGCGCCCGACTGGCAGAGGCGCAGCCGCACCTTGATGCGCCCGAGATTGCGGAAATCCTGCCGCATGCTTTCCGGCGAGCGTATGTCCTGCCAGCCATAAAGGCAGGTATCGTCGCCACGGCCGCTGCCGGCGGCATAGGAGAACGCGCCATAACCGTTCTGCAGGTAGTTCGCCGACATGGCGATGTTTTCGCCCGGAAACTCGGCGCGGATTTCCCTCGCGAGGGAAGATGCCTTGAAACCGGTGAAAGCCAGAGCGTCGCCATCAGTATCGCCAGCCTGTTGCGGACCGAAAAACTCCGCCTTGATATAGTTCTGCCCCGGCGTCGTGGCTTCAGAGCGCAAAATGACCTGCTGCGCCACCGCGTTGGAATAGGTGCGGTTGACCACGGTAACGATTTCGGGACCGCCGGGCGGCGGGAAAATCAGCGCCTCGGAAGGAGACAACATCTGTGCGCCCCCGAACGACCGAACGCCCGCGGGAGTATTGCAGCCCGAAAGAACCGCAACGGAGAACAGCAATGAAGTAAAGGCAGAAAATCTCACTGCCTTGCGCCCCTTTATTTCCCCAACGCCGCCCAGGTTAAAAGGAGACCGAATCACTAATGACCAGACCATTGTTACGAAATACGTGAGGACTACGAATAAGCAATCTCAAATTTGCGTTGTAATTTCTGACACTTTATGGCTTGCGAATCAGCGTTACCACCCCGTGTTTACTGTGGAAGAGCGTGGAACCAATAGCCCCGCCAAAGGTTGGCCTCCTGTCAGGCCTATAATTTTACGGTTGCAGCGCAATATGTCCCGTGGTCTACTTGGCTCCATAATGACGTATTTTTATTGGTCCATTTTTTATTCAACTGTAAAAACAGAGAGTTGACGCATGACCTTGCCATTTCCGAGCATTTCGCAGACGCTTGCCGAAGAGATCGGAAGATTACGCAAATGGCTGGATGAGGACGCCCTGCCCCTGTGGTGGGAGGCGGGTTCGGCCCGTCCGGATGGCGGTTTTTACGAACGTCTCGGCCAGGATGCCAAACCGGTGTTTTCCGATGACCGCCGTGCCCGCGTGCAGCCGCGCCAGGCCTATTGTTTCGCCGCCGCCGGTCAGCATGGCTGGAAGGGGCCGTGGAAAGACGCGCTCCTGCATGGGCTCTCCTGGTTCGAGACGGTCTATCGCCTCGAAAACGGTCTCTACGGCAACCTTGCCGACCAGACCGGCCGGCTGATCGATCCCTCCTTCGATCTCTACAATCAGGCCTTTGCGCTTTTCGCCGCCGCGCAGGCGGCGGCAAGCCTTCCAGAACGCAGGGATGAGATGCGCGGCCGGGCGCTCGATATCCTTGCCATCCTCGAACGCGATTACAAACACCCGGTCGCCGGCTTCGAGGAAGCAAACCCGCCGCGCACGCCGCTCTGCTCCAATCCGCACATGCATCTCTTCGAGGCGATGCTGGCCTGGGAGCAGCAGGACCCGGATGGTCCGTGGTCGGCGCTGGCCGATGAGATCGCGGGTCTTGCGCTTGAGCGCTTCATCGATAGCGGCAATGGCGGCTTGCGCGAATTCTTCGGCCATGACTGGACGCCCCATGAGAGCGACAAGGGCCGGATCATGGAGCCTGGCCACCAGTTCGAATGGGCCTGGCTTCTGGTGCGCTGGGGCAGCCTGCGCGGCAATGGCGAGGCGATCGACAAGGCCAAACGGCTGTTCGAGATCGGCGAGGAATACGGCATCTGCCCGCGCCGCAAGGTGGCGGTGATGAGCCTCTATGACGATTTTTCGGTGCATGACGGGCTGGCGCGGCTGTGGCCGCAGACGGAATGGCTGAAGGCTGCGGTGCGGCTGGCGAGCGTCACGGGCGGTGAGGAACGGCAGCGTTACCTCGCCTCCGGTCTCAGCGCCATCGGCGCGCTGCAGCCTTTTCTCGACACGCCGGTCAAGGGCCTGTGGTTCGACAAATGGCCGGCCGACAGGCCAATGCTCGATGAGCCGGCGCCGGCAAGCACGTTTTATCACATCGTCTGCGCCATCTATGAGGCAGAAGCTGTGCTGGCGGTGGAGCAATAAACCTGCCCCACCGGCGAGCGGCGTCGGCCGCTCGCCGGCTTCAGAGATCAGTCAAGCCTTGGCCGGGCGCACCACGCGCCAGTCCGGTTTGCCGAGATTGTGCGGCCAGGCATGAACATCCTTGTCGTTAAAATAGACGACCTCTTCCAGCTTCGGAAAATCCGCCTGTTTCAACGTCACGTCGTTCATCCACGGGCGAACATAGGAATCGCCGCCTTCATAGCCCAGTTCGGCAACCCAGACCGGCCTGTTGAAGGTTTCGACAAGTCCATAGCCCTTGCGCAGCAGATCGGTGAAGGTCTTCGGTCCACCATATTCAATCTTGTCGTAATCCTCGAGACCGAAGACCGAGAGACCGACCAGATCGGCGTAATTGTCACCCGGATAGTAGACGCGCAGGCCATCGAGACCTTTCGGAGACCACATCACCTTGACGCCGGGCACCGCCTTGCGGGTCATGTCCACCATGCGCTTATAGGCTGTGATGTAGTCCTGCGGATTCCAGCCCGACCACGAGAAGCGGCCGGACGTGTCTTCCATTTCCTGCCCCCAGCGCAGGATGAGCGGGCTCTTCATCCCCGACATGCGTGCTGCAATCGCCCGCATGTTCTCGTCGTAATCGCCCCTCAGCACCTTGCGGCGCAACTCGTCGGATGTGAGCCGCCAGTTGACGTCCCACGACCAGGGTTCGACCGTGATCAGCACGTTGCGCTTGCGTTCCAGCGCATAGGCATCCGCAAGCGCCAGACTGTCGAGATCCACGTCCTCCCAGGGCAGGAACAGATGTTCCGTCGCTACCCCCGCCTGGCCGGTGAAATCGCCGTGCGGATCGTATGCGCCGAAACGGATACCGTCCGCATGCAATGTCGGTCTTTTGTCGGCAAGTGTCTTCATGCCCGTCGAGGTCATGGGGGCGACACCCTGTGCGTCGAGCTTGAGCACCGGATACATGCCGGCGGTAAAGGCTGCGGCGGCACCACCTGCGAACAGAAGTTTTCTTCTTGTTATCTGCATGACACCTTACTCCCTACCTTGTTGCCGTCATCGCCTTGTCGTAAGCGGCGATCTGCGGCGTGACATCGTCCTTGCGGACGAGCTTGAGGAATTCATCGCCAGGGCGTGGTGGATTGTGCCGGAACACGTACCATGGCCCGCCCTGCTTGCGCTGGTAGAGCACCTTGCCGATGCGGCCATGATCGAAGCAGGTATCGGCCTTGCCGTTTCCTGCAGCGCTTTTCCAGGTGGCGCGCATGCACAGGGTGCCGTTGGCATCGACGGTCCAGCGGCCTTCACCGATGGACTTCTTGCCCTTTTCTTCCGTTGCGGCAATGAATTTGCGGTCTTGGGCGATGAAGCGTCCACCGCCCGTTTCCCATTTCCAGGTCTTGTCGAAGTACATGTCCACGACTTCGCTGGTTCTGAGCGGTTTCGGCGTCTTCGTGCCGCCTGCAGCGTGGACGGCGCTTGGCACGACCATTGCAAGACAGAGTACGAAAGCGGAGAATCCGCATTTGCTTATTGTTGTTTTCATCACAGCCTCCTCCTTCATTGTCCGACCCTATTGTCGGCCAGCATGATCTCTCCGGTTGCCACCGCCGGCGGCGGTGCCACAATGGGTTCCGCCTGCATTTCCTGCGGTCCGCGCAATCCCGGTACGGCAATGCGCAGTTTCAGACGTACCGATCTCGCCCCTTCCACGCCCGCACCGGCGACCGTGAACCGCGTCTCGGTAAAACTGACATAGGGCTGCCCGTGCGACAGGGCCTCCAGCCCGCCGATGGCATGGGAGCTGAGCTCAACAGCACTGCCCGCCACCAGCAGCAATGAACAGGCGGCGGCGGTTGCTCCGCCGCGCAATGCCGGCAGCCTTGGCAAACCGTTTTCCACCGCATGGCGGATGAGCAGAAATACCGAAAGACCCGCGTAGATCGCCACATTGATGGCGGCGAAGACGAAGAAGCCTTCCGCCCCGTTTTCACGCGGCGCCAGAACCATGGCCACAAGGCTGAGCGCCGCCAGAAGAATGTAAGGCGCGACGACCCGCAGCGGCAGCGGCGGTTTTGCCTGCGTGCCCTTGGGGGTGATGCGGAAATCGACGAAATCGCCACGGATCGTGTCGCGTATCGCCGCCAGAACACCCATAAGCGACCAGGGCCAGCGCAGGAAAAGAAAAATCATGGCTTCCCAGCTGAAGAGCTTCGCATCATGCGGACGGAATGCACCCGTGGCCCGCCAGAAGAACGCAAACACGATCATGATCAGCGAAACCGGCAGGAAATGTGCAAGAAACGCCGGATAGGATGCGTTGACCAGCACATGGCCGCGTATCAGTGCTATGGCGGGAAGCACGAACATCAACGCCATGAAGCCGGAAAACAAGGGATACCAGAGCTGCGAAAACAGGAACTGGAACTTCAGCCGCGGCGGTAGCTTCGGCACATAGTGCCTTGAATATTGCAGCAGAATGGTCATCAGGCTGCGCGACCACTGGAATTCCTGCACGATGAGATCGGCAAAGGTCACCGGTCCGTCACCATGGGCGATGGCGTTGACGGCATGGACGCCGCGCCAGCCGCCGGCGTTCATCAGCAGCGTGGTGGAATGATCCTCGGCAAGCTCCGGCCCAAGCCCGCCGACCTCCCGCAGGGCCTTCGTGCGCACGGCATAATGCGAGCCGATGCAGAGCGGCGCCCAGCCATTATTGTAACCCAGCTGCAGCGCGCCATGCAGGCTCGCCTCGGCATAGAGCCTGCCGCGCGCCGCCCAGCTTTCACCGGCATTGGCGTCGCAAATGCTCGGGGCCGAAACATATCCAACCGTCGGATCGGCAAAGGGACGGATGATCTCGCGCAGGTAATCCGGTTCCGGCACATGATCCGCATCGAACTGAGCGACGAAATCATAACGCCCATAACCGTAATGATCGTAGAAATAGGCGAGATTGCCCTCCTTGCAGCGTGTGCGCCGCGGCCAGGTCTTGCGGTGATACTCGGCGACACCCTGCCGGGTCGAAACGAAAACGCCGTGCGCGCCACACCATTTCAGCGTTCGCGCATCCGGAGCCTCGTCGGCCAGCCAGACGTCGAATTCCAGACCCTTCTGCTCCAGCATGGCCAGCAGCGTCTTTTCCACCACGGCAAAGGGTTCCGATGGCGCCTTGGTGACGACCATCGCCACCCTGCCCCGTGGCAGAGGGGAGCGCCGGTCGACAACCTTCGCGTTCAGAAAGATGAAGATGAAATAGGATGGCAGAAGCGTGATCCACGCGAGCGTTATCGTGACGACGGTATAATAGGGCCAGTCGATGACGCGATCGCGGTCGAGCCACCAGATCCAGAAATAAGCGAGCGTTACCAGCCAACCGCCAATGCCGAGAAGATAGGCCGTGCGGTTCCAGCCGGCAAAGACCGGCAGCATCCGCAGATCGCTGGCGACTGCGACCGCACGGGCCGACGGAACGGAAGAGGTGGAACGGGCTTTCATGACCGCACCTCCAGTCCGAAACCGGGACCGGCCGTCCGGATGATGGTGTCGATATCCGAACGCTTCGGAATAAAGCCGAGAGTTTCTTCCGCACGCCTTATATCCGCAAACAGGGCTGGCGGATCACCGGCGCGCCTTGCACCGAAATGCACCGGAACTTCCTGCCCCGTCACGCGGTGGATCGCCCGGATGATATCGCCGACCGATGTACCGTGACCGGAGCCGAGATTGACGCGCAGCGTCTCTCCGCCCTCGGCAAGATAGTTGACGGCGGCGACATGGGCATCGGCCAGATCGCTGACATGGATGTAGTCACGAATGCAGGTGCCATCGCTGGTGTCGTAATCCGCCCCGAAGACATCCAGTTGCGGCAGCCGTGCGGCAGCCGCCATCAGCGCCCGCGGGATCAGATGGGTCTCAGGCTCATGCCGTTCGTAAAGCTCACCGTCCGGGTCTGCGCCGGCGGCATTGAAATAGCGCAGCGCAACGAAACGCAGGCCATAGGCAGCGGCATAATCATCGAGCGCCATTTCGAAGATCAGTTTGGTACGCCCGTAAGGGTTGACCGGCATTTGCGCCGTTTCCTCGCGGATGGGCAATTGCGGCGGCACGCCATAGGTGGCGCAGCTGGAAGAAAACACCAGCCCGATATTCTGATCGAGACAGGCATCCAGCAGCGAAAGACTGCCGCCGACATTGTTGCGGTAATATTTGCGCGGATCCTCGACGGACTCGCCAACATAGGCATTGGCGGCGCAATGGATCGCGAAGGCCGGTGAGAACTCCCTGAGCGTGGCTTTCAAAAGGCCACGATCCAGAATATCCCCCTCGATGAAGGGACCCCAACGAACCGAATCCGCATGACCGGTCGAGAGATTATCGTAAGCGATGGGCTTGAAGCCGGATTGGGCCAGCGCCTTGCAGATGTGGCTGCCTATGAATCCGGCCCCGCCCGTGACGAGGATTGTGCGGGGCATCTCATACGGCCTCCGCCACAGTCTTGCCGGCCAGCAGCGCATCGAAATAGACGATGGTTTTTTCCAGGCCGATTTCGAGCGGCACGCGCGGCTGCCACCTCAACAGTTCCTTCGCCCGTGAAATATCCGGGCGACGCTGCTGCGGATCGTCGATCGCGGCGGGCAGATGCACGATGCGCGAACGGGAACCCGTCATGCGGATGACGATATCGGCGAGCTGCCGCACCGGAATTTCTGTCGGGTTGCCGATATTGATCGGCCCCGTGCAATCCTTCGGCTTGGCCGAGAAGCGCAGGAAACCGTCGATCAGGTCATCGACATAGCAGAAGGAACGGGTCTGGCTGCCATCGCCATAGATGGTGATGTCAGCGCCCTTCAGCGCCTGGACGATGAAGTTCGAAACCACACGTCCGTCATCGGGTCGCATGCGCGGCCCATAGGTGTTGAAGATGCGCCCCACCTTGATATCGACGCCGAAGCTACGGTGATAATCGAAAAACAGCGTTTCAGCGCTGCGTTTCCCCTCATCGTAACAAGCTCGCGGCCCGATTGTATTTACATTGCCGAAATAGGTTTCCGGCTGCGGATTGACGTTGGGATCGCCGTAGACCTCGGACGTCGAAGACTGCACGACGGTTGCACCGCATCTGCGCGCCACCTCCAGCACATTGACCGCACCCAGAACATTGGTGAGCAGCGTGCCGACGGGATCGCGCTGATAGTCGGGCGGTGAAGCCGGTGAAGCGAAGTTGAAGATCAGCGAGACATCGATGTCATAGGGTTTGCGCACATCGTGCTCGACCAGCAAAAACCGCTTATTGTCCCGCAAATGCGCCACATTCGCGGTGCGTCCGGTCGAAAGATTGTCGAGACAGATCACCTCGTGACCGCAGCTCAGCAGGCGCTCGCAAAGATGAGAACCGAGAAAACCGGCGCCGCCATTGACGAGAACGCGTTGGCCAGGTCTCCATTCGGAGTAGATGGTGACGCCGTTGTCGTGTTCGTTGGGAACGAAATTACGCATTACACACTCCTCCCCATGAGGAATCAGCGCAGCTGATTCAACTAAACTTTACCAAACTCCCGATTGTGCGATATCTTGAATATCATCCTCCGGTTTTTACTTCTTCTGGAGGTTTAATATTTCGATCAGATAAATTTCAACTTTCATGATAGGCGCAGCAGAAAACAGGTCAACTTGATTTTATCAAAATATTACAATTGATTACCCAAAATTACTCAAAATAGCCTCTTGATTTAATACTTTTTAACTATGCCTCTATTATGCCTTTCTTATTGAGCATTAGCGCAAGCTTCGCTCAACCAGTCGGGGCTATCCTGGTTTTGTAAGGCTCGGTCCACCGGGAACAAAACCGCCCGGCGAGATGCGACAGACAGTCGATTTCAGGGGACACACATGACGAATGAAATGCCTTATTCCCATGGCGGCAAAGCAGCCCGCCATTGTCGCTTCGCGCTTGTTGCCGCAGCACTTGTAACTTTCACCTTCGCGACGGCTTCATGCTCCGTGGTCGAAGACGCTGTTCTCATCAAGACCGCGTCGGCCGATACCGCCACGTTCAAGAACCGGGTCACTCCGGCGAAGGCGTCCTACGGTTATCAAAAAACCGGCAACGCGGCCGTTACGTTTGTTGCCGATGCCTCGGACACACCCGCGGCATCGCGTCAGTCCTATTCGGGTTCTTCTCCCTATATCTGCTCACCGAGCGGATTCGGGCAGAAATCCCGCTGCTTCCTGAGGCCCTGAGCCTCCTGGAGAAACACCGGAGGGGAACTGGCGTCCGGACGGTCGTGGCCGCCCTGACGCTCAGTTCTTCCAGCCGCCGGAGAAGGTCGTGTCTTCATCTTTGTTGAAGAAGCGCGACGCCGCCTCCGTGCGGTTGCGCACGTTCATTTTCTTATAGATATTGCGAACGTGAACCTTGACGGTGTTCTCGGACAGATGCAGCCGATCAGCGATGATCTTGTTTTGCGTTCCCTTGCAAAGCAGGTCGAGGATTTGCACCTCGCGTGTCGTCAGCGCCGCCACGTCGCTCCTGCTTGCGGCAAGGGCATCGGCGCGGTTGGCGATCACGGCATTGCTTTGAACGCTCTTGCCGTTGACGGAAGGTGAATAGGGCGTGAGCTTGCCAAGAAGAGCTGCGGGAAAATGTTCCCCGCCCTTCATGAGCAGATCGACAGCCGCCATGAAGACATCGAGCCTGAGGTTGAGCGGCAGCACGCCATCGATGACGCGCATTCCCACCAGCCTTTTCAACGGCTCCTCGAATTTATCGATGGTTTCGACGACAAGCGCGATCGGCGCATCGGGATGTTTTTCCCGAACCTCCGAAAGAACGGCATGAAGACGATCCCCCGACATGCGGTAAGGCAGAACCAGCCGCACATTATTACCGTAGTCATCCTCTATGCCCGCCGACGACTTTACGCTCACCACCGCGAATGTTGGGAACTTTTTGCCCAGCGCCTCCATGAGGCACTCGGAAAACAGGTCCGGATCCGCGATGATCAATAAAGTTCCATTTATAGGAGCAACGGCGTTTTTTTGTTTTGCCGCATAATCTGACGTTCCCATGAACATTGACGCCTCCCTCAAGCGCTTACGCATTACTTTCTTTTGGTTGTGCAGTCTGTTGTCCGCCGGCTATCTTCCCCTGAATACTTGGGGGCGATTCTCCGCTTTAGGCCATGTCAACTATCATTAATTACCCGTTAATTAACACACGCTAATACGAAAAGCTGTGTAAATAAATGGCCCAAACGGGTTATTTTTTACAATTGACATACAAAATAGGTTACGCAGAGATAGAATCATTCATCGGGTAACCGCTGCAAAAACAAACACATCGTAAAAGCTTTCGCTGTGGTTTTGTGTTCCGGGAAAATATAACTTTTAGTTGATATCCCTTTGCATAGCTCGCCGACGAAGCACGCTGGAGCCTGTCCCTTTTCGGGATAAAGGCTTTTTCCCACCGAAATAAACCATGTTTCTCGAAAAAGCCGCCTTGCCCTGACGAAGCGATCTTTTTCCGAGGCCAAACCGGTCAAACACTCCCTGGATCACCGGTTGCGACATATATATTCGGGTGAAGCGCCGATATGTTTAGCCCGAATTGATATCTAGGAAGCGCAATTTTTCTGCGGCACAGTCTGACCGTCGCTGAACGGCGGCCGATGGAAAGATATCTCCGGCCTTGACGTGTGTTTGAAAAACGCCGGTCCCTTTTCAAGAAAACATGCAAGCGAAAAGACGAAGCCACCGCGCTCCCCATTGGAGCGAGGAACGGATTTGTGCGCCTTTTTTACCGAGTAGCGCACAAGGGCTGAACGAAAAGAGCCCGATCACGGGCCAATACTGAACCGCAGATGATGCGTACCGAGTGCATCTGCAAACATCAATCTTCATGCTACCCGGGGCAAGCGCGAAAAAATCCCGTTTGAGATGAGAGGGATTTCGAAAGCTGCTCCGAGCTTTTTCGGAGGAAATCGAAATGGGTTATGATCACAAGGCATCCGGCGACGAGATCACCAAGATCGGCGCGCTTTCCGATGGTTTCGCCAACACGTCGACCAATGACGCCAAGGTGGAAGACAGCAACGTCGGCACCGCGAATGGTGAAAACCGCAACAACGACAACAGCGACAACAGCACCAATGTGGATGTTGACGCCAAGATCGATGTTGAGGCCAATAACGGCGACAATCGCGACAACGACTATGACTGGAGCTATGACAGCAAGTCGTACAGCGACAACGACACGACCACCAAGACCAGCACCGAAACCAACACCGATATCAAGGTCGATTACGACTGGAGCTATGAAAGCAAGTCGTACAGCGACAACGACACCAATGTGAAAACGATCACGGATACGGACACAAAGACGTCCAACTATTCCGACAACGACACCTCCACCAAGACCACGACGACCTCCGACAGCTTCAACTCCGCAGACAGTTTCTACAAGTCGGATGACGACTTCGGCAACATCACGGGCGTCAAGGATGTCGGCAATCTCGGCATCGCCGGCGGAGACCTCACCTTCAATCTGGGTGACGACTTCTCCTTCACTCTCGATGTCGACAATATCCTCAACGGCTCGCTCAACGGCGAAGGCAACGACACCGGCTTCAGCATGGTGCAGGCCAACCACCTGGCGGATCAGGATGAGGCCTATGACATCAAGATGCAGAATGGCGGTGCGGAAAACCACCTGAGCGCCAATGCCGGTGACGCCTATGGCGCCGAAGGCATCGACGGCAAGGGATGGGATCTCAAGGCCGGCGACGATGCAGCAGGCACAAGCACTGCGGATGCATCGGCAATCCTTGCAAATTCCGGCTTCCATCTGGAACTGGTGCAGGGCGCCAACATGCTCTCCAACGCAGTTGATGTCACGATCACAGGCGGTAACTCGCATGTGTCTGATGTCGGTGAGGATCACTCCTGATACCCACCTCTTGACGAAAAGAGCTGCACCGGCACCCGCCGGTGCAGTTCGCGGTTGAAGGACCGGGTCTGCGTAAAAACGAAGCGCCGCCTCTGAGACGTGCGCCGTCCGCAGCCTCCAGGCTCTGCCGCGATGATCAGGGAGGGACCTCCGATGCATATCGACAAGATTTCGGACATGATTGCGCATTTCATCGGCCTGTTCGACACGGTGATCGAGGAAGCGCGTCTGAGAACAAATTATACCGAAGGCCCGGCGCAATCCGATCCGGACCGTCTGCCGGACGATGAAGCGGCAAAGCTGCTCGACAAGAACTACGACGTTCCGCTCGAGGACTACGACCCCGGTGTCAAATATCACGCCGGCTATTATGATTTCGACTATATCCGGCCGCATTTCGCCCGCGCTGTCGAATACGACATGCAGCAGCTTGCAAATGCCGTCCCGTTCGATATTTCCGCCGCAAACTTCCGTTTTCCCGGCCGCCTCTCCTTTGAAGAGCAGTATGAACTGGTGGTTCACCCCGGTCCGGGCTCGGTCATCGCGCATGTGGCGCAGGTCAATATTCTTCAGGACGACGACTATCTGAACATGACTGACGGCCCCTATGCGGGCCGCGATACGAGCTTCGTCACCGAACGCACCGTCGAGTTCTACAATGAAGCGTCGGTCTTCACGCCCTTTGCCGTTTTTCAGCGCACCGACAGTTACGACGCCCTGCAGGCGCTCGCCAAATCCGCGCATGACTATATCGACCATGCCCGCGAAAACGACGTGACGTCGCTTGGCACCGGTGCGGATCAGGATTTCGTTCTGGCCGGCAACGACATTGACGGGCTTTACATCAACGGCTCGATAGCCAGCGAAAAACCGATACTCGACGACTACATGCCCGATCGTGGCATCGCCAAGCCGGCGGAAGAGCCGGAAAAGAGCGATGTTTCACTGCATGAGGACAGCCCTGCCGGCAACAGCCTCGATGTGGCAGCGGGCGCCAATGTCGTCGCCAACATCGCCACGCTCGTCAATACCGGCGTCATGACGTCGGTAACCGCCGTTATGGGCGACTATCATCAGATCGACGCAATCACCCAGGCCTATATCTATAGCGACCGGGACGAGATCGATTCCGTTTTCACACGGTCGGAAGATCAGGCCGCGACGGCAGCCTTCAATATCGCCAGCTTCGAGCGCAGCGTCTATCCGGGCGCGGAAAACACGGAGAACAGCGGCCAGGACAACGGCGAGCCGCCGATATTTCCGACCGCCTGGCGCGTCAGCGTGCTGGAAGGCGATGTTTCCTTCGTGCACTGGATCGAGCAATACCAGTTCGTCAGCGACAACGACACGATGACGATAACGACCTCGGGCGCAACCGTCAGCCTGCTGACAGGCGGCAACGCCGCGCTCAACATTGCGAATTTCCTCGGCATCGGCATGCAATACGACCTGATCATCGTCGGCGGCAATGTGCTGGACATGAACATCATCAGCCAGATCGCCGTGCTTTACGACAATGACTGGGCGCGCGCCAATCCCAATGCGCCCGATGGCGCCACCATCCAGTCCGGCAACAACCTGCTGTGGAACGACGCCACCATTCACAATGTCGGCAGCAATGATCGTTTCGAAACCATGCCGGACTATATGAACCAGACGGTGAACGCCATCAACGAGCGCGACCCCAACATGCCGGATGCGCTGGCTCATGACGTCAATTTCGCCGGCTATGAGGGTCTGAACGTCCTCTATATCACCGGCAATCTCTATGATGTCAGCATCATAAAACAGGTGAGCGTACTGGGCGATTCCGACGATGTGACGCAGGCCGCCGCCAAGGTTCTCGAAAATACCGAGGGTGCCACCGTCCACATCGATACCGGCAGCAACGCCGTGGTCAATCTGGCGCAGATCGTCGACTACGACAGCTTCGGTTCCACCACCTATGTCGCCGGCGGCGTTTATTCCGATGCCATCCTGATACAGGGCGGCATCATCGAAAACGACACGTCGCAACCCCAGCAGGGCCAGCTGGCGAACGAGGTCATCGCCTTTCTTCACGACGATCCCGCCACCATCGAAAACGAATCCAATGGCGTCATCAATGCCGGTCACGACCTGTCATGGTCGAATGCCCATCCGGCCGACGTCATGCAGACGGTCGTTGCGTAACCTCCGGCAAGCGGGGCTGCAAACGCAGCCCGCCGCAGCCGGAACCGCAAACACCGCTAGATCACCGAGGGGACCGATATAAAATGGATCATATTTCTAGAAAAACCATTGCCGACGGACGCTCGCTGGACTTGCCGCTTGATCAGGACGCGGAAGACAGCAAACTGACGGACGCCTGTATTTCAGCAATCAATGAAGCAGTCGAAAACCTGCGCCAGTTATCCGGCGCGGAACAGACGGCAAAAGACGTTTCCTCTTCTGCACAGACCGCCTCCCCACAGGTCCTTTCCCAACCGCATGCAAAAACGGAGCAGGTGGAACAATTGCGGGATGTTCCCCCGGAAAAGCCGGCACCTCAACGGGACCGGCAACCCGCCTCCCCGCCGGAGCCGCAGGCCAAGATCGACAATACCGACCTGCCTTTCGTCAAGACCATCGACAATAACGACGGACCGATCCGCGAGAACGAACGCCGGCCGGTGACGGGCGGTGGCGGCAAGGAGCCGACGGACAATGGCGGTGGTGGCGGCGGTGGCGGCGGCGGTGGAAGCCAGAGCGGTTTTCACAAACGCAGCGAGCCGATCAATTTCGCCGCAAGCCTTGCCAAGGGCATCGCCGCCGTGCGGCGCAACATGGTGGTGGTGATGCTGTTCACGGTCGCCATCAACATCCTGCTGCTCGCCATCCCGCTTTATCTGTTCCAGATTTCCGACCGGGTTCTGACCAGCCGCTCGATGGACACGCTTGTCATGCTGACGGTCGCCGTCCTCGGTGCGGTTCTGCTGCAGGCCTTCATGGACGCCATCCGCCGCTTCATCCTGATGCGCACCGCCGTCGAACTCGAGGTGCAGCTTGGCGCGCCGATCCTGTCCGCTGCCGCCCGCGCCTCCCTGCATGGCAGCGGCAAGGACTACCAGACACTGCAGGATCTGCAGCAATTGCGCTCCTTCCTCACCTCCGGCACGCTGATCGCCTTTCTCGACGCACCGCTGATGCCGCTCTTCATCGTGGTGGTCTATCTCGTCCATCCGCATCTCGGCATCATCATCATGGTCTGCTGCGCCGTTCTGTTCGGCATCGCCTGGCTCAATCAACGCTTCACCGCGAGGCAGTTCTCGGAAGCATCCGGTTATCTCAGCCGCGCCAATTTCCACCTCGATTCCATGTCGCGCAATTCGCAGATCATCAATGCGCTCGCCATGATCCCCGAAGCGGTGAAGATGTGGGGCCGCGAAACCGCCGGTTCGCTGAAATCGCATGTGGCGGCGCAGGATCGCAACATCATGTTCTCCGGCGTTTCCAAGGCGGCCCGCATGATCACCCAGGTGGCGCTGCTCGGCTGGGGCGCGCATCTGTCGCTATCAGGCGAACTGACCGGCGGCATGGTGATTGCAGCCTCCATCATTTCCGGCCGCGCGCTGGCACCCATCGAAGGCGCGATCGAAGGCTGGCACCAGTTCAACAAATCCGCCGCGGCCTATGGCCGCATCAAGCAGCTGCTCATCAATTCGCCGCTCAATTTCCCGCGCCTGCGCCTGCCCAATCCGGAAGGCCGTCTCGATGTGGAGCGCATCCTCTTCGTGCCGCCGCCGCAGAAAAAGGTTATCCTGAACGGTATTTCCTTTTCGCTGAAAAAGGGAGAGTCGCTCGCCATCATCGGCAATTCCGGTTCCGGCAAGACGACGCTTGGCAAGATGCTGGTCGGCTCCATCCTGCCCACATCAGGCAATGTGCGCCTCGATCTCATGGATCTGCGCAACTGGGACCAGCGGCAATTCGGTGAAAGCATCGGTTATCTGCCGCAGGACGTGCAGCTTTTTCCCGGCACCATCAAGGCCAATATCTGCCGCATGCGCGACGATATCGAGGACCGGCAGATTTACGAAGCCGCCGTGCTGGCCGATGTGCACGAGTTGATCGCCGGTTTCCCGCAGGGTTACGAAACCGTGGTCGCCGCCGATGGCGCGCCGCTTTCCGGCGGCCAGAAACAGCGCATCGCGCTTGCCCGCGCCTTTTTCGGCGATCCGAAATTCGTGGTGCTGGACGAGCCCAACTCCAACCTGGATACGCAGGGCGAACAGGCGCTGGCAAAGGCGCTGCTGCACGCCAAAAGACAGGGCATCACCACCGTCACCATCACCCAGCGGCCGGCACTGCTTCAATGCGTCGACAAGATCATGGTGCTGAAGGATGGATCGGTCGCCATGTTCGGCGAAAGGATGGACGTGCTGAAGGCGCTTTCCGGCAATGGCCGCCCGGCCAACCAGTCCCCGCAGATCGAGGGTTGAGAACCGCCATGTTCAAGAAGAAAAACGCCATTGCCGAAATCAAACCCCAGGGCCAGCTCGAATGGTACAGCGAGGTGCCGCGTTCGATCCGCCTGCACAGCTCGATCGGTCTTGCCGTGCTGCTCGCCTCCTTTGGCGGCTTCGGATTCTGGGCCGGCACCGCGCCGCTCTCTTCGGCCATCATCGCCCAGGGCAGTTTCGTCGCCACCGGCAACAACAAGGTGGTCCAGCATCTGGAAGGCGGCATCATCAAGGAAATGATGGTCAGCGAAGGCGACACGGTGAAGGAAGGCGATGTCCTTCTGACGCTGGACAAGACGACGGCACTTGCCAACGAGCGCATGCTGCAGCTGCGGCGGCTTCGCCTCGAAACCATCGTGGTGCGCCTGCGCGCCGAGGCCCAGGGCGAAAAAAGCTTCAAGGTGCCCGATATCGTCATGAAGGAAGCCGGCGATCCGGATATCAATTCCATCATCCAGAGCCAGAACATCGTGTTCCACAGCAAGCTCATCAAGCTTGAGGAGCAGATGAACCTGATCGACAAGAATATCCGGTCGCTGGAGTTCCGCTATGCGGGCTATGACGGCCAAAAACAGTCCTTCGACCGGCAATTGGCGCTTTTGACACAGGAGCGCGATTCCAAGGAGCGGCTCGCCAAGGATGGCGTCATACGCAAGACCGACATGCTGGCGCTGGAACGCGCCATTGCCGACGCCATGGGCGATATCGCCCGGCTGAGCGGGGAAATGAACCAGAGCGAGGCGGAAATCGCCAAGTTCCGGCAGGAAGCGGTCATTGCCGTCAACGCCAACAAGCAGGCAGCGCTCGATGCGCTGGAAACCGCCGAATCCGATCTCGACAGCGTGCGCGAACAGGTACGTGGCGCCGCCGAAGTGCTGGAACGCACCGTCATCCGCTCCCCCGTCAACGGAACCGTGGTGCGCGCCTATTATCATACGCCCGGCGGTGTCATCACGACAGGCAAGCCGATCATGGAAATCCTGCCCGCCCATGTGCCCCTGATCCTTGAGGCACAGGTGCTCAGAACCTCCATCGACCAATTGCATGAGGGCCAGACCGCCGCGATCCGCCTGTCGGCGCTCAACCGCCGCACCACACCGGTTCTGAATGGCAAGGTCTTTTACGTCTCAGCCGACAGCATCGAGGAAAACGCCGGCCTTCAGGTCAAGGACGTCTATATCGTGCGCGTGCAGATACCCGACGAGGAAATCGCCAAGGTTCACAATTTCCACCCCGTGCCCGGCATGCCGGCCGACGTGCTGATCCAGACTTCGGAACGTACCTTCTTCGAATATCTGACCAAGCCGATCTCCGACAGCATGTCCCGCGCTTTCAAGGAAAGATGAAGAAATATCAGTAACCTACACTGTCTTTTCCGCAGCGGTCGGCATATAATATCCAAATATGTTTCGTTGGGGCGGGAGAAGCGGCATGGCGGCGATGTCGGATGTATTGCTGCTGGTCGGCAGGCTGAATTACGTGTGGACGAACACGGAAAGCCTGATGATCTATCTGATCGTCCATCTCCTGAAAGTGGAGAAGGAAGCGGCCATCGTCGTGTTCCTGACGCTCAACACCACGCGGGCGCGCATGGATCTGATCGAGCGTCTGGCGAAGCTTCCGTCCACCGATGCGAAGGACCGCAAGACCATCCTCTCCATCATGGCGCGACTGAAGAAGGAAGCGAAGACGCGCAACAAATATAATCACTGCATCTATTCCTTCGACGAAAAAGGTGAGATCGCCAGCACGCAGCTGATGCGGCTGGTGGAGGATGACAGCCAGGTGCGCTACGGCAAGGTCGAGCGCATGGACGAGAAGGAAATCGGACAGCTCGAAAAATCGATCGCCGACATCGTCGAGGTCAGCAAGGACATGTGGAGTTTCATCCACGCCAGCCCGCATGTCTCGGCGGATTATCTCTAGGCTCTCGTCTGTAACCGCATGCCGATCGCCGGGTGAGGCTCGCGACCCTCCGCAGCCCTTGCCGGAAGGCACAATTTACCGGCTGCGAAATAAAGCAGGAATGAGCCGATCTGGTAGGGGAAGATGATGTCGATCTCCACGAAGGAACGCACGACAAACAGCGCGCAGATCGCAAACAGGATAACGCCCTGCGGATCGCTCTTGCGCATCAGCACCGAGCGCAGATGCCCGAGCAAGGTTCCGTAAAGCACCATGCCAAGCAGCAGCATGCCGACGAAGCCGTTTTCCACGACGGTTTCGATATAGGTATTATGGAAATGGAAGCCGCTGCGGCCGGTAATGAAGAAATCGTTCCACAGCCGTTCGGCATCGGGAAAACCCGCGACCCAGAAACCCTGATAACCGACGCCGAGGATCGGTGTCTGTTTCGCCGCCTCGATGCCCTGCTGCCAGAGATAGGTTCGGCCGGTCAGCGTCGAATCCTTGCCGAAAATGCCGAGAATGGCGTCCAGCAGACCGAATTGCAGGGAAGCGACCGCGAGCAACGCGCCGAGACCGCCCAGCGCGAAAAACATCATCTTGCGGTTAGCCGGCGACAACATGCCGATGGGAATGAAGCCGATGATCAGGGCGACCACCGCCGCCGTGGTGATGGCGGATGTGGCCGATTGCGAGGCGATGAGACTATAGGCCGATAAAAGCCCGGTGACGCCGGCGATGGGCAGCCAGATGCCCCTTAACTTCAGCACCAGCACCGATGCGGCAGCAAAAATGACGCCGAGCGAGGCATAAAAACCGAGCTGGTTCTTGGAAGAGAAGGCGCCGACGAAACTATAGGTGCCGTCAAGCGCATCGAAGAGATAAATGCCGAACAGCAGCGAATAGAAAAGAACGACCGCGATGCCAATCAGCGCGCCGCGCGTCAGCGTCCGGATGGAGATCACCCGCATCGCAATCAGCGCGCAGACGATATGCGTCATATACTGGATGGAGGCGCGCATGGTCACCGACACCGCCTCCGACCAGAAGCTGGACAGAACCGTCAAGATGCCGAAGGCGAATATCCAGAGATAGCGCGGATAATTGCCGAGCACGCGCCGGTAATCGACCACCACCAGCGGCAGCCACATGCCATAATAGGCCAGAACAGAAATTTGCCCGAAACGCGACGAATAGGCGAAGACGAAGAATGACAGCGCAACCGCCGCCATTCCGTAAATCTCATTGCGTTCGGGATCGATCAGCGCCGATTTGGCGATCCGCATTGAAACCTCACTGCATCAGGATTTCAGACGAGACCTTGATGACATCGCCGGGCTGAAGCATGGCGTTTTCATCCACCTTCAGCTCTTTCGGCTTGCCGTTTTCCTCACGCACCACGACATAGCCGATCGTCGCGGACTTGCCCGACGGGTCGAAACGGATCGCTTCTGCCGATTGCGCCAGTGCTTCCGACATCAATTCCCGGCTGGTGGTCAGCTGCAGATTGAGCTTGTCGAGTTCCGCTTCCGTGTCCTGCAATTCCTTGGAGCGCTGCGCCACCCAGTCGTTGCGCAGGTTGATCTCGTCCTGGGTCGCCTTGTTGATATCCTGCTTGGCGCGCAGCGACTGCGTATCGATATCGAGCAGATTGGATTCCACTTCCGCCGCGCGTTCTTCCGCGGAAATACGCCGCTGCGACAGCGCAAGCCCCTGTTCGTTCAGCCGGTTGACGCGGTCGCGATCCTCATTGGCAAGCTGGAGCTGACGATTTTGCGTCTCCGACTTCTTCTTGAGGGATTCCACTTCGCTCTGCAGAAGGGCGTGCAGATCTGTCAGCGCCTTGAGCTGCAGGGTGTAACGCTCGGTGCGCGATTTCATCAGCGCGCTTTCGCTGGCCAGCAACACATCGATCTCGGCAATCTTTTCCATTTCAGGCGTCTTGGCGATGGTCGTGTCGCCCTTGACCTCGGCCACCAGCCGC
This sequence comes from Agrobacterium sp. NPDC090283, assembly GCF_044769685.1. Lineage (NCBI taxonomy): Bacteria > Pseudomonadati > Pseudomonadota > Alphaproteobacteria > Hyphomicrobiales > Rhizobiaceae > Agrobacterium > Agrobacterium sp. NPDC090283. The sequence continues at coordinate 261,281 of NZ_JBIVYG010000002.1, forward strand.
GCCTGACGGGCGAGCAACCTTGCCCGCTGGTTGTCATAGACGGCGGCGTCACCGCGGGCATTGATGAAGTCGCGGGCAAAACGCTGCCCGGCATCCGAGCGCCGCAGGCCGCCGGCAAGGCTGACGGCCTTCAGCACCGTGAGATTGGCGGCATAGGGATATTCTCCCGGCGTCTGCACATCGCCACTCAGAAAGATCGGCCGGAACTGGGCGATCTCGACGGAGGCCGAAGGCAGGTTGCGAAGGGCGAACTTGCTCTGAAGCTGGGCGCCGATCTGCTCGCTGACTTCCGATGGGGTCTTGCCCGCAACATCCAGCTGACCGATGAAGGGCAAGGACAGCGCACCCGACGGGCCGACGGAATAATCGCCGTTGATCACATCCCAGTTGCGGATGCTGCCATCGGCCGGCTGCCATTCGGCAACGCGGATACGTAATTTGTCGGCGGTGCCGAGCTTATATTGACCACCATCCGCAGCCATTGCGGAGAGCGGCGCGGCAAGGGCGACGGAAGCGGCAAGAACGAGGGCCACAAACGGGCGGTGGGCGGCAAACAAGCCGTTCATCGGGAAACTCCCTGTTAGCGGATCGCCCGGCAGGCGATCAGGCCGTAGCGCGACCGGCAAAGCCGGCTGCGCAGCGCCGCAAAAAGCGGCCGGTATGATTAGCACCAATGACGCACCCGAAGACCGGACTTGGGATCCCGGTCAGGGTGCGTGTCGAAACGAAGATCGATAAAGCCGAACTCAATATCGGTTTTCAGTAGCTTCCGCGTGAAAGGCACACGGCGGGAATGGTCTTGACGATGATGAAGACATCCTGCCGCATCGACCAGTTCTGCACATAATGCGTGTCGAAAGCGACGCGGGTCTTGTAGGATACGTCGTTACGGCCGCTGATCTGCCACAGGCCGGTCAGGCCCGGGCGGGTGCTGAGATAATAAGCGGCAGCGCTTTCATAATAGCTCAGTTCCTCATCGACGACCGGGCGCGGGCCGACCACGCTCATTTCGCCGCGGATGATGTTGAGGAGCTGCGGCAGTTCGTCGAGCGAGAGCTTGCGCAGCACGGCGCCGACGGCCGTAACACGCGGATCGTTCTTCAGCTTGCGGGTGGCGCGCCATTCTTCGGCGGCCTCCGGATTGGCGGCAAGATATTGCCGCAGAATCTCGTCGCCGTTCATCGCCATCGTCCTGAATTTCAGGCAATGGAAATAACGGCCATTATGTCCCACACGCCGGTGGCCATAAAAGATCGGGCCGGGATCAGACAATTTCACCAGCGCGGCGATCAACAGGAATATCGGGCTGAAGATGAGCAGCGCAAGCGCAGCCGATGTCATATCGAAGCTGCGTTTTGCGATGCCCCCGATAGGGAAACTGACATCGAAATCTTCGGAGCTGCTGAGTGTCTGTTCAGCCGATTGGGTCGCGGACTTCATAGAGAGAACTCCATTTATGTTTTGCGATTGGTCGGTGCCCGGAGGCGCGTCTTTCCGTCTAAAAGAGATAACAAGTCTGTGTTCGGAATTTGATGCTAATGGATTTTTTGTAAGGCACATTGCCCATAACCGTCTATGCGATTTCTTGCGCGAGCGGCCGATCAACGCCCGGGCAATATTAACGGTTGCATAAAAAAGCAACAAATGTGCCGATGGCCATGTGTTGAGAGCATGGGTGTCGCTCCGGCATGTATTGGGTTTTGTGCCGTCGACAGTCTTTTCTTATATGTTTCTTATGACTTGGTGAGATGAGACAGGAACGCCAAGAACAGCCATGTATGTAACAGACTATTAAATTTTTTTGCAGCGCAGCAAGATTGTGGCAATGCATATAAAATTTGACATATTGGCTGGGACTTTTTTTCCCAACATTGCCACCCCACCAAGAAAAAGCGATGGAAAAATCGCTAAAAGGGCTCAAAGACGGCAAAAGAGTGGCAAGGAACTGCATTTTGTTCATGGCAGCCACGCAAAAACGCCGTGTCTGACGGCCTTTTTTTATCGACTCGCTCCCGTTTCGCCGTTCTAACAGTGCTGCGAGACGCGAAATCCGCCGGAATCAGAAGGTTGGAGGTGTGCAGGCGCTGATGACCTCGCATGGCACGGGACCGACGCAACGGAAGCGATGCGGCCTGCGGCTTTCGAAATAATAGGCATCTCCCGGCCCGAGCACCCGCCTCTCCTCGTCGACCGTCACTTCCAGGCGCCCGGAGAGAATGATGCCGCCCTCTTCCCCATCGTGAACCAGCGGAACCTTGCCGGTATCGGCGCCCGGCTGATAACATTCCTTCAGGATCTGCAGGCTGCGGCCGAAAACATTCTCGCCTACCTGCCGGAAGGAGATCGGCCCCTTGCCGATTTCGACCAACTCATCCGCCCGGTAAAAGGCCTTGCGGCTCGTCTCCGGCTCGAAAGCGAAAAACTCGGCAAGGCCGATCGGTATGCCATCGAGAATGCGCTTCAGTGCGCCGACGGATGGGTTGGAGGTGTTGGATTCGATCAGGGAAATCGTCGAATTGGTGACCCCGGCGCGTCTTGCCAGCTCCCGCTGGGAAATGTTGTGGCGCAGCCGTAAATGGCGCAAACGCCCGCCTATATCCACCGACATGCGTGAGCCCCCGTTGCCCTTGTTCGAAATATCGAAAACTGCTGTCCACGGCTATAGTATTTTCAATAGCTTGGCTACAGAAAGAAAAGGGCTTGTTCGGCCGCGAAAATAGCTTTCAATCATCGGCACCGAACAGGAGACCAAGATGGACAACCCGAGCCGATCCAATTCCACCTCACTCGACAGCTACTGGATGCCGTTTACCGCCAACCGGCAGTTCAAGGCCAATCCCCGCCTGCTGACGAGCGCCGAAGGCATGTATTACACCAGCAATGACGGCCGTCAGGTTCTCGACGGCACGGCTGGCCTGTGGTGCGTCAATGCCGGCCACGGCCGCCAGCAGATTGCCTCTGCCGTCAAGCACCAGCTTTCGACCATGGACTATGCTCCCTCCTTCCAGATGGGCCATCCCGTTGCCTTCGAATTCGCCGAGCGGCTGGCGGAAATCGCCCCCGGCCCGGAAGGCGCGAAACTTGATCGTGTCTTCTACACCGGCTCCGGGTCGGAATCGGTCGATACGGCGCTGAAGATCGCCATCGCCTATCAGCGCGCCATCGGCCAGGGCACCCGCAGCCGCCTGATCGGCCGCGAGCGCGGTTATCATGGCGTTGGTTTCGGTGGTATCTCCGTGGGCGGCCTTGTCAACAATCGCCGCGTTTTCCCGCAGATCCCCGCAGATCATCTGCGCCACACCCATGATCCGGCGAAGAACAGCTTCGTCAAGGGCCAGCCCGAGCACGGTGCCGAGCTTGCGGACGATCTGGAACGTCTGGTCGCCCTGCATGGCGCCGAAACCATCGCCGCCTGCATCGTCGAACCCGTCGCCGGCTCCACCGGCGTGCTGGTGCCGCCGAAGGGTTATCTGGAGCGTCTGCGTGCCATCTGCGACAAGCATGGCATCCTCCTGATCTTCGATGAAGTCATCACCGGTTTCGGCCGCATGGGCTCCACCTTCGCCAGCAACTATTTCGGTGTTACGCCAGATATCGTCACTACCGCCAAGGGACTGACCAACGGCGCGATCCCCATGGGCGCGGTCTTCACCAGCCGCAAGGTGCATGATGCGCTGATGCATGGGCCGGAAAACCAGATCGAGCTGTTCCACGGCTATACCTATTCCGGTCACCCGGTCGCCTGCGCCGCCGGTATCGCAACGCTCGATATCTATCGCGATGAGGGCCTCTTCACCCGCGCGGCGGAATTGCAGGATGTGTGGCACGACGCCATCCACTCCCTGAAGGGCCTGCCGAATGTCATCGATATCCGCACCATCGGTTTCATCGCCGGCATCGAGCTGCAATCGCGCGACGGGGCTGCCGGCGCACGCGCCTATGACATCTTCGTGGATTGCTTCGAGCGCGGCCTGCTCATTCGCGTCACCGGCGACATCATCGCCCTTTCGCCGCCATTGATCGCCGAAAAATCCCATTTCGACGATATCGTCTCGATCCTCGGCGATGCGCTGAAACGCGCGCAGTAGAAGTATACATTTCTAATAAAGAAAAGGCTGCAATACTAATTGCAGCCTTTTTTGCTTTTATCAATTCTGGGCGAAAATATATCATTTATTAAGCATGTTCTATTAACTTCCTGAAGTATAACAATTGCGCGGGAACGTTCCAATGGCATCGATTCAGAAAAAGATAATATTGGCGAGCATTGCAATCTTTTCCATCACCGGCAGCGCCGCCGGTGTCGGCATATGGGCAGCGGAGACGCTTAACCGCAACAGCGAATATGTGGCGCTCTCGGCCGACGTGCTTCGCAACCACATGCAGGCGGACATGATGCATGACGCATTGCGGTCCGACGTCCTTGCCGCCATTCTTTCCGCCGATACCAGAATGGACCTCGACCTCAAGGCGGTTAAGGCCGATCTTGCCGAACACGAAGCCAGCTTCCGCGAGATGATCGAAACAAACAAGTCACTGTCGGCCGGCACCAATGTCAAATCCGTCATAGACGGCGTCGAAAAGCCGCTTCTTGCCTATATGGACGCCGCCAACGCCGTGGTCGGACTTGCCGGCTCCAGCCCCGAAGAGGCCATCAAGCTGATACCGGAATTCATGCAACAATTCTCCGCGCTCGAAAAAGCGATGGAAGCTGCAGGTGACCAGATTCAGGCGCTCTCGGACGCCGCATCGGCCGAAAGCGAAAAGACCAAGGCGGCGATCAATCTCATATTGAACGGACTTCTGGTTCTCGCAGCACTTTTCTCCGCCGGGCTTTTCCTTCTCACCCGCAAATCGATCATCCGTCCCATCCTGCAATTGGCACGGAATATGGAGGCTCTGGCGGGTGGCGATACGTCACAATCGCCCCCCAGCATCAACCGCAAGGACGAAATCGGCTCCATGTCAGGTGCTGTCGAGATTTTCCGGCAGGCGGCCATCGCCAACCGGGCGCTCGAGGAACAGGCGGCAGCGGCCCGCCGGCAGGCGGAAGCCGATCAGGAAGCGGCCCGCGGGCAGGCCGAGGAGGAGGCGTCTGAAAGACTGCGCATCGCAACTTCCGGCCTCGCAACCGGTCTCAAGCGGCTCGCCTCCGGCGATCTGGCCTTCCAGCTGAACGACGCCTTCGCCCCACAATTCGAGGCCCTGCGTCACGATTTCAACAGTTCGGTCCGGCAACTGGCCGAAACGCTCTTCGCCATTTCCGATGGTATCGGCACGATCGACGGCAGCAGCCGGGAAATTGCAGCCGGTGCCGGCGATCTTTCTCGCCGCACGGAGAATCAGGCCGCCTCCCTCGAACAGACGGCGGCGGCACTCGATGAGATTACGGTCAACGTCTCGAATGCCAACAAGCGCGCCGCCGAGGCGCGACTCGCCGCCACTGATGCCAATCACAGCGCCCTGAAATCGGTCGAGGTGGTAAGCCATGCCGAAGAAGCGATGCGCCGCATCGAGGCCTCGTCGCGGCAGATCACCGGCATCATCGGCGTCATTGACGAAATCGCCTTCCAGACCAATCTTCTGGCGCTGAATGCTGGGGTGGAGGCTGCACGTGCCGGCGAAAGCGGCAAGGGCTTTGCCGTGGTTGCGCAGGAGGTGCGCGATCTCGCCCAGCGCTCGGCAAAAGCCGCAAGCGAAATCCGCGACCATATCCGCCAGTCATCCGTGGAAGTGGAAAGCGGTGTGAAACTGGTTCTCGATACCGGCAGCGCGCTGAAGGATATCGGCGAACGCATCGCCGGAATCGACCGCCATATGAACGCCATCGCCACATCGGCCACTGAACAATCAACCGGTCTGGCGGAAATCAACGCGGCGGTGAACTCCATGGATCACGCGACCCAGCAGAATGCGGCCATGGTGGAACAATCCACCACCGCTTCGGCTACGCTTGCCGCGGAAACGGCAAAACTGCGCGCGCTGATCTCGCGTTTCCGCCTGGATAAGGAAACGGCCGGAAGTCAGGAGCAGCCACGCAGGGTGGCCTGACGGCTGTGAAGAGACGAGGATATCTCGTCCTCATGCAGGACTTCAGCCGGCACATACCCACGGCACGCCTGCGCCGTGGGTGAAGCTCCAGCGATCAATAAGCCTGCACGGGCTGCGACAGGCCGTCGCCGATCACGCCATTGCCATATTGCGCCACGGGCACACCGTCCTGGCCGATCGGCACACCCTGCTGGGCAGGGCCGAGCGCCGTCACCACAATCGGCGTACCGTCAGGCACGCGGTTATAGAGGTCAACGATATCCTGGTTCAGCAGGCGCACGCAGCCTGACGACACCGACTTGCCGATGGTCCACCATTCCGGCGAGCCGTGCAGACGGTAGATCGTATCCTTGCCATCCTTGAAGATATAGAGCGCACGCGCCCCGAGCGGGTTCTTGAGGCCCGGCTCCATGCCGCCATTGCGGCTGCTATAGGGCTCCAGTTCCGGCTGGCGCGCGATCATTTCGTCGGGCGGCGTCCAGCGCGGCCATTGCCGTTTATACTGGATCACGCCGCGGCCAGCCCATTCGAAACCTGCACGACCGAGACCGACGCCATAACGCATGGCCTGATTGTCCTCATAGGTCAGATAGAGGAAATGATTGGCGGTATCGACCACGATGACGCCGGGGCGCTCGCCGGTCGGGTTCGCCACCATCTGCCGCAGGAACTGGCGCGGAATCCGCTTGTAGGGAATTTCCGGCAATGGAAACTGCTCGTCCGGCTTGGGACCGTACATCAGCGCATACATCGGGTCTTCGGCAGGCGCCGCGGGCCGGGTGGCCTCACGCGCGGTTGTGTTGCAGCCCGCAAGGCCGGCAAGCGCCAGTCCGCCTGCTCCAAGCAGGAAACCCCGCCGGGTCGTCGTCGTCTCGTTCAATTGAAAAACCTCATTTACGTCATCTCACGCCGGCAAAGGGGTCTGCCAGCGCCGCCTCTGGGCGGCTGATAGGGTACTTCGTGCCAGAAACCTGCGATGCCATGACCTTGGCACCGCTGGATTTCAAAATAGCCCGGAAGCTCGGATGCATGCCGCCATCGACATAAGCGCTGACGGGGACCGAAGTTCCATCGCTCAACGCAGCGGCAAGTTTTTGTTGCTCTTCAGCCAGTTTCGACGCCACCAGCGGGTCCTGCTGATTGATGGCCGGCGGGCAGGCCGCCAGCGGATCGGCAGGTTCGCCTCCGGCAAATTCACTGTTGAAGACATAACGGCGGCCGCACACGGAAACTTTGGGCTGCCGGCGCGTCACCTCGAAATAGTCGTAGCCTTCCTTCAGCGTCTTCCAGAACGGCATGTTGGGATCGTCCCGATGCGCCACCATGTTCCTTGCGGTCATGCGGAACGGATAGGCCTGTACCTGAAAGCGGTCCTGTCCGCCCTGAAGCGCACGCGCGACGATGGCGTAAATCTCGCCCACCTGGGCGTCCGTCATGGCGTAGCAGCCGGAAGAGGAGCAGGCGCCATGCACCATCAGCGCCTCGCCGGTGTAACCGAGCGCCGATTCCAGCCGGTTGGGATAACCGAGATTGAAGGAGACGTAATATTGTGAGTTCGGGTTCAGCATGCCGGCCGAGACATGATAAAAACCTTCCGGCGCCTGCCGGTCGCCCGTCTTCATCTTGGGGCCGAGCTGTCCGGACCAGCGGCACATGGGATAGGCCTTGAGCAGCGCGTAATTTCCGGTCTTGTCGATCTTCCAGACCTCGAGCTCGCTTTCCTGCTTGAAAATGCGAACGAGAACCGGGCTTTCCGGGCGCATGCTTTTGGCCGACATCTGCGCCATCATCTTCGACGACAGTTTCGGCGGGTCCTTCTTGACGCTATCGAGCCCCATGGACGTGCACGCGGCGAGGCCGCCGCCGATCGCAACGATCGCGGCCATTCTTGCCCCTGCCCTTACCTTTTGCCGCAACCCCGCAACCGCGAAATCCAGCAACGCCTGCATGCCCATGGATCGTTCTGCCCGCCTGATTTGCCCGCCGTTCCGGCAGACGCTTAACTATCGAAGGTGGCCACAACACGGCAACCTCGCCCATGGACAAAGTCTCGTGAACAGACGTTACCCATTCGTTAATCATAAGGACACAAGCCTGTGATGGGTAGGCAATGAAAGCAGCGGCCACACTTATCGAAGCAGCCCCTGGCCGCCATCGATCCAAACCGGTGTGCCGGTAATGTGGCGGGATGCATCCGACGCCAGGAAACCGATCAGCGCGGCGACGTCGCCGCTCGTCCCGGCCACGCCGCCGGTCACCGGAATGTCGCCAGCCGGAAAACGGACGGGAACCTCCGTTTTCTCCCGCCCGCGTATGTCGGTATTTTCATCGATTGCCGTTTCGATTTCGCCGGGACACACCGCATTGACGCGGATACGGTGACGCCCCAGTTCCAGTGCCAGTTGCTGCGCCATGGCGAGTTGGCCGGCCTTCGTCACGGAATAGGCCGTAGCACCGGGCGACGTGAAGGTGCGCGTGCCGTTGATCGACGAAATGATGACGATGGATCCGCCGCCCGCCGCTTTCAGATGCGGCACGCTCACGTGAACGGTGAGATAGGTGCCGCGCAGGTTGATGCGGATCGTATCGTCCCATTCAGACGGCTTCAGTTCATCGACAGGCGCCCAGACGCCGTTGATGCCGGCATTGGCCACCACGACATCAAGCCGGCCGAAATCCTCAACCAGCGCTGCGACCGCGTGACGCATGGCCGCTTCATCCGCCACGTCGGCCACGAGCACCTTCGCAGAACCGGATGCGGCGCCTATGTCACGGGCAACATCGTTCAATTCCGATTCGGTGCGGCCCAACAGGCCGAGCGAAAAACCCTCCGCCGACAGATGAAGGGCGGCGGCGCGTCCGATACCGGAGCCTGCGCCGGTTACCAGAGCGACCTTGCGATTGGCCACCATCAGTGCCCTCCTTTTCGGGACGCTATGGACGTGACCGTCGCCGAGACGGGGTCACTTGCCGGAAAGCTGTCTTCCAGCCCCTCTTCCAGCTCTTCCTCCAGAATCTCGCGGTCCCGCGCGGTGCGGGCGCTCGCCTGCCCGTGCGGGACTTCATCCTGGGCCGTTCCGAGAGCGGAAAATTGCGCAGGCGCATCCGCACCATGGCGCGTTCCGAAGGCGGTCAGTTGCACCATCACGGCACTCGCGCGCTTGATGGCCTCGGCATCGTCGATCCCTTCGAGACCGTCGGCGAGACGAACCGAAACCTGATCACCGTCGCTGCCGACGAACTCGACGGAGATAACCCCGTTATTGCGTTTTACATAGGTCGTCGAAAGTTGCATGACATGCCCTCCGGCTTGGAAAGCACCGGTATGAATCCGATGCTGGAAAACGGTTAGAACCTGAATTCACAACGGCGGCAGAGCGGAAGGGTTCCAGATGGATCAGGCCTTTGGTCCGGAAATGCAGGAGAGTTTCTTCCTGCGGGATGCGGTGGACGTGGCCCGCGCCATCATTGGCGCGGAGTTCTGCATCGGCAACACCGGCGGTATCATCGTGGAAACCGAAGCCTATCATCCGGACGACCCCGCATCCCACAGTTTCAACGGGCAAACCCCGCGCAACAGGGCAATGTTCGGCCCGGCCGGCCGTCTTTATGTCTACCGGTCCTATGGCATTCACTGGTGCGCCAACTTTGTCTGCGCCCCAGGGTCCGCTGTGCTTTTACGCGCCATCGAACCCCTGACCGGTATAGACATGATGAAACTGCGCCGGGGAACTGACAAGCCGAAACTTCTCTGTTCAGGCCCGGGCAGGCTCTGTCAGGCGCTGGCCATTACGGGGGAGATGGACGGCGCGCCGTTGAACGCACCGCCGTTTTTTCTGCGGCTGCCGAAAGAGGCCGCCGCCATCACCATCGGCCGACGAATAGGCATCAGCCGCGCGACGGAATATCCGTGGCGCTTCGGGCTGAAGGGCTCGGCTTTCGTCAGCAAGAAATTCGAGAATGGAGAGGCGTGAAAGACGAGAGCACCTTCGGTGGCCCGTCATTTTCATCCGGGTTGGGTGTCGGCACCTCGTCCGGCAAGCGGTCGGGTTCCGGTTCTTCCACCGGCGGAATATCCGGCTGCGGCGGCACGGGCATCGGCTGATCGGGATAGGGTTCGACGGGAACGGCGGGCATCGCGGCCTCCTGATAAACACGCTTTGCCACAATTGACACAAGCTTGCGTTTTTATCTCGTGGGACAACGCCTTCGCGCCGTCGCCAATCAGGCGGCGCAACACCCAATTCGCCCATCGGTCAAATGCCGGTCAGGTCCCTTCGGTCCGATTGCGCCGCCCTGCGGGTCGTACAGGGAAAACGCGGGGACGGCCTGTCCGTTCCGTTTTTAAGGAAGGTTTTTGTGACGGCTCAGGCGAAACCGAGCGCGTTGCGGGAAATATCGCGATTTTCGCAATAATCGCGGGAATGGGCCTCATGACCATGCTCGCGGGCCGTCGAACGGGTGAGTTCCGGGCTTGGAACGTTGAGAAGCGCATCGGCATAGGTGCCGGTCGCCTCGACATCGTCGATCACAGTCTGCTGCTGCGGCTTTAAAAATTCAAACATCCGTCATCCTCCTTCGACGCATCCCCTCAACGCGCCGGCACGGGGCCTGTTCCATATGCCCGTGACTGTTCCGATTATACATGAGACTGGCTTAACGAATAGATGATGAAAGGCGAACGTCATCAACTGACGTTCACAAAATGGAGTGGAATCAGTGAGCTATGGTCCAAGGTTCAGGCTGGGCCGACCGATTCCCGCAAGATCAGTTCCACCGGCCACAATTCCTGAACCTCACGGACAGGACGGCCAGCGACGATCTGCAAAAGCAGGTCCGTGACCCGCATACCCGCCATGCGCATGGACGAGCGGGTGGTGGAAAGCGGCGGCATCATGCTTTCCGGCGTGAGGTAAGGAAACACGTCGTCATGGGCGATGACGGAGACATCCTTGCCGATCGTCAGCCCCATCTGCGTGGCGGCACGATAGACGCCCTGCGCCGTCATCATCGCACCCGCCACGAAGGCAGTCGGGCGCGGCGTCTGCTCCAGAAGCGAGCGGGCAAAGCGGAAGGCCGCCTCCTCGCTGAAGTGCTCACTCATCATGAAACGCGGATCGGGCGTAATGCCGTGGGTCGCCAGCGCATCGCGAAAACCCTGTTCACGATCCTGCACGAAGGTGCGGCCAACGGGACCGTTGATGAGGGCGATGCGCCTGTGCCCCCGCTCCAGAAAATGGATCGTCGGGCGATAGGTCACATCGTGATTGTCGATATCGAGCCACGCATGTTCGAAGGCCGTCTTTGAGCGGCCATGCACGATGAAAGGCACGCCCAGCCGGTTGAGCAGCGCGATGCGCTCATCTTCGGGGCGCGGCGAATGCACGATGATGCCATCCACCCGGCCGCTCGCCGCCAGCCGGCTGAAAATCGCCAGTTCCTCATCGAGATTATTGTCGACGGTGACGCTGACGAGAATGTCGGTCTCTTCGCGCTCCAGCCGGGTCGCCATGCCACCCATGAATTCCGAAAAGAAATGCCCGCCGCCAGAACGGCCCATGACAACGCCAATGGCGCCGGCCCTGCCGGTTGCCAGCCTGACGGCGTTGGCATTCGGCCGGTAGCCGTATTTCAGCGCAGCCTCCATCACCCGCCGGCGCGTTTCCTCGCGCACCTCGGGGTAGCCGCCCAGCGCCCGGCTGACGGTGGTGGGCGAGAGCCCGACCTTTTCTGCAAATTCCTTGAGCTTCATGTTTTTTGCCAATTTGCCCCTGCATGCGTCGCCGCCGCGGATTTTTCAAGCCGACAAAATTGAAAACGATTTCAATTTTCCTCCACCTGAAACCTTATAGTTGATCAATAGGAATAGCAAACGCCGAAAAATTGCAGGCGAAAACAGCCGATTTCCGGGGGATTAGAAAGAGTATTGACAGATCGTTCGGCTTTTGAGAGCCTCACGCCAGTCAAAAGCGCTTTCAATTTTGAGGATAATCGGAAGCGTCAACGGAGGAGTTTGACAATGAATATTTCCATGAAGACTTTGTTCCTGTGCGGAACCGTGTTTTCCGCCGCCATTTCGGCTCAGGCGGCCGAACTTTCCATCGCCGCCAATTCGACCGGAAAGAACGTCGCGTTCTTCCGCGAACGCATCGCCGCTTTCGAGAAAGAGACCGGTCATAAGGTCAATCTCGTCACCATGCCGTCATCATCAAGCGAACAGTTCAGCCAGTACCGGCTGTGGCTTGCGGCCGGCAACAAGGATGTCGACGTCTACCAGACGGACGTGATCTGGGCGCCGCAGCTGGCAGACCAGTTCGTGGATCTGACCGCAGCGACCAAAGATGTCATCGGCGATCATTTCCCCTCCATCGTCGCCTCGCAGACGGTTGATGGCAAGCTCGTCGCCATGCCGATGTTCACCGACGCGCCGGCGCTGTTCTACCGCAAGGACCTTCTGGAAAAATACGGCAAGCAGCCGCCGAAAACCTGGAAGGAACTGAGCGAGACCGCCAAGGAAATTCAGGACAAGGAACGCGAAGGCGGACAGAAGGACCTCTGGGGCTTCGTTTTCCAGGGCAGCGCCTATGAGGGCCTGACCTGCAACGCTCTGGAATGGATCGCATCCGCCGGCGGCGGCCATATCGTCGAGACCAATGGCGACATCTCCGTCAACAATGAAAAGGCGGCAGCCGCTATCGAAACCGCCAAGGGCTGGGTCGGCACCATCGCGCCGCAGGGCGTGCTCGCCTACAAGGAAGAGGAAGCGCGCGGCGTCTGGCAGACCGGCAATTCCGTCTTCATGCGCAACTGGCCCTATGCCTATGCGCTTGGAAACGGCGCAGACAGCGCCATCAAGGACAAATTTGGCGTCACGCCGCTGCCGGCAGGCGAAGAAGGTGCAGCCCCTGCCTCCACACTTGGCGGCTGGAACCTTGCCGTTTCGAAATATTCCGACGACCAGGAAGCCGCCATTCAGCTCGTGAAGTTCCTGGCATCGAAGGACACCCAGAAGCTGCGCGCAATCCAGCTTTCCAACATGCCGACGATCGCTTCGCTCTACGATGACAAGGATGTCGCAACGGCCCAGCCCTTCATGCCGACATGGAAGCCGATCTTCGAGACCGCTGTTCCGCGTCCCTCCGCCTCGGCCAAGGTGAAATATAACGAGGTTTCGGCCAAGTTCTGGGGCGCCGTGCACAACACGCTCTCCGGCAACGGCACGGCGGCGGAAAATCTCGAACTTCTCGAGGTTGAACTGACCGATCTCAAAGGCAACGGCTGGTAATCCGGCCCGCGCGGGAGGCGGTCTCGCCTGATCGTTTCCCGCGCCCCAACCGCGAGATATCCCCATGAACGACATCGCCCTTCAAAGACCGGTCGCGGCAGCCGGCACCGGCTCCGATCTGCAGTCCGAACGACTGAAATCCGCCTGGCTGTTTCTTGCCCCCACATTTCTGGTGCTGGCGCTGGTGGCGGGCTGGCCGCTGGTGCGCACCGTCTGGTTCAGCCTCACCGACGCTTCGCTCACCAATCTCGAGGGTGCGCAGTTCGTCGGCCTCAAGAACTACCTCACCTGGATTACGCTCAGCAGCGGCCGCACCATCTATCGCGGCCTGCTTGCCGATCCCGCATGGTGGGGGGCGGTTCTCAATACGCTGAAATTCACCGTCGTCTCCGTCAGCCTCGAAACGGTACTCGGCCTCATCGTCGCGCTGGTGCTGAATGCCGAATTTAGGGGACGCGGCCTCGTGCGCGCCGCCATTCTCGTGCCGTGGGCCATTCCGACCATCGTCTCGGCGCAGATGTGGGCGTGGATGCTGAACGACCAGTTCGGCATCCTGAACGACCTGTTCCTCAATCTCGGGCTGATCTCCAACAAGATCGCCTGGACCGCCAATCCTGAAACCGCGATGGTGGCCGTGCTGATCGTCGACATCTGGAAGACGACGCCATTCATGGCGCTGCTCATCCTTGCCGGCCTGCAGATGGTGCCGAAGGACATGTATGAGGCAGCCAAGGTGGATGGCATTCATCCGGTCAAGGTGTTCTTCCGCGTCACCCTGCCGATGATCCGGCCGGCGCTGATGGTCGCCGTCATCTTCCGCATGCTGGATGCGATGCGCGTCTTCGACCTCATCTACATCCTGACGCCGAATAATGCCCAGACCCGCACCATGTCGGTTCTGGCGCGCGAGAACCTGTTCGATTTCGACAAGTTCTCCTATGGCGCCGCCGCCTCCACCATGCTGTTCCTCATCATCGCCTCGATCACGGTCATCTACATGTGGCTCGGGCGCGTCAACACCGATGGAGCCGCGCGATGACCCTGCCAAGCATCCTGAAAGCCACCGTCTTCTATGCGCTGGTCGCCATCATCATGGTGATTTCGGTATTCCCGTTTTACTACGCGATCCTGACAAGCCTGAAATCCGGCTCGGCGCTGTTCCAGGTCAATTATTGGCCGCGTGACTTCTCGCTGACCAATTACAGCTTCGTCATCGGCAACGGCACGTTCCTGCGCAATCTCGGCAATTCGCTGTTTGTCGCATCTTCCGTTGTCATACTCTCGCTGTTCCTTGCGGTAACGGCGTCCTATGCTCTCGCCCGCGTCCGCTTCCGTGGCCGCGCGCTGCTGCTGCTCACCATCCTGTCGGTTTCGATGTTCCCACAGATCGCCGTGCTCGCCGGCCTGTTCGAACTGATCCGCTGGGCGGGCATCTTCAACACGCCGCTGGCGCTGATCTTTTCCTACATGATCTTCACCCTGCCCTTCACGGTCTGGGTGCTGACAACCTTCATGCGCGACCTGCCGATCGAGATCGAGGAAGCGGCCATCGTCGATGGCGCGACGCCCTGGGTCATCATCACCCAGGTGTTCATGCCGCTGATGTGGCCGGCGCTCGTCACCACAGGGCTTCTCGCCTTCATCGCGGCGTGGAACGAATTCCTCTTCGCGCTCACCTTCACCTCATCGAACGAGCAGCGCACGGTGCCTGTCGCCATCGCGCTGCTGTCTGGCGGCTCGCAGTTCGAAATCCCCTGGGGAACGATCATGGCGGCCTCCGTCATCGTCACCGCCCCGCTCGTCGTCCTCGTTCTGATCTTCCAGCGACGCATCATCTCCGGCCTTACCGCCGGCGGCGTCAAAGGCTAGGAGAAACATCATGACCACCATTCAACTGCGCGATCTTCGCAAATCCTTCGGCGCCTTCGACGTCATCAAGGGCATCGACATGGACATCCGCTCCGGCGAATTCATGGTCTTCGTCGGCCCTTCCGGCTGCGGCAAGTCCACGCTTCTGCGCCTCATCTGCGGGCTGGAGGAAATTTCCGGCGGCACGCTTTCCTTCGATGGCGAGACGGTGAACCGCCTGCCGCCCGCCAAGCGCGGCGTCGCCATGGTCTTCCAGTCCTATGCGCTTTATCCGCACATGACCGTGTTCGAAAACATGGCTTTCGGCATGAAACTCTCAGGCGCGGACAAGGAACAGCGCAGGAAGCGCGTCGAAGCGGCAGCCGAAATGCTGCAACTCACGCCCTATCTGGAGCGCCTGCCAAAGCAGCTTTCCGGCGGCCAGCGCCAGCGTGTCGCCATCGGCCGCGCCATCGTGCGCGATCCGAAGGTGTTCCTGTTCGACGAGCCGCTTTCCAACCTCGACGCGGCATTGCGCGTTGCCACGCGTCTGGAAATCGCCAAGCTGCACCGCTCGATGCATGACACGACGATGATCTACGTCACGCACGACCAGGTGGAAGCGATGACGCTCGCCGACCGCATCTGCGTGCTGCGTGACGGTCGTGTCGAGCAGATCGGCACACCGCTGGAGCTTTACGAAAGTCCGGTCAACACCTTCGTCGCCGGCTTCATCGGCTCGCCGAAGATGAACTTCCTGTCAGGCAAATATGCCGAGACGGAAGGCGCAAAAACCATCGGCATCCGCCCGGAGCACATCACTATCACCACCGACGGCAGCGGCTGGAGCGGTGAGATCGTGCATTCGGAAATGCTCGGGTCGGACAGCTACATCTATGTCGAGATCGGCGCCGGTGAACCCGTCGTCGTTCGCGAGGAAGGCGTGACCGACCGCAAGGCGGGCGAGCGTATCGCCCTCGTGGCGGATGCCGCGCAGATCCATCGTTTTGACGCCGAAGGCCGGGCGCTTGCCCGCAACCCCGCCCGGGGCGCTGCCTGAAAATTCAACTTTCGCCGGGATCACCCAAGGTCCCGGCTTTCACCGAGGAGCATGAAAATGACCATCAACACCGTTGTATGGGGCGAAAATATCCACGAACACATCAATGAGACGGTGCGTTCGATCTATCCAAACGGCATGCACAACACCATCGCCGATGCGCTGAACCAGAACCCCGAGATCAACGCCACCACCGCCACCCTTCAGGAACCGGAACACGGCCTGTCGCAGGATCGCCTCGACAAGACCGATGTGCTGGTCTGGTGGGGCCACAAGGACCATGGCGCGGTGCAGGACGAGATCGTCGAGCGCGTCGCCAAACGCGTCTGGGAAGGCATGGGCCTCATCGTCCTGCATTCCGGCCACTTCTCCAAGCCGTTCAAGCGGCTGATGGGCACGCCCTGCGCGCTGAAATGGCGTGAGGCGGGTGAACGCGAGCGTCTGTGGACCATCAATCCGCGCCACCCGATTGCCGCCGGTCTGCCTGAGCATTTCGAGCTGGAAAACGAGGAAATGTACGGCGAGCAGTTCTCCGTGCCGGAGCCGCTGGAAACCGTGTTCATCTCCTGGTTCCAGGGCGGCGAAGTCTTCCGTTCCGGCCTCACCTGGCGTCGCGGCGCCGGCAATATCTTCTATTTCCGCCCCGGCCACGAGACCTATCCCACCTATCACGATGCCAATGTCCAGAAGGTCATCAGCAACTCGGTGACATGGGCCTATAATCCGGTTGGCGCACTGAAGAGCATTCACGATGCCCCCAATGTTCCCGTCGACAAGGCGCTGGAGCCGATCGAAGAACGCGGCCCCAAGCTGCACAAGGCAGGCGAAGCAGGTTACAGGTAAAAAGCCATGAGACTTCTCATTCTCGGAACCGGCGGCATGGCCAACAACCATGCCACCTATTTCTCGCAAATCCCCGGCGTCGAACTGGTCGCGGCGGTGGATGTGGACGATGTGGTGGTGCGCGGCTTTGCGCTCCGCCACAACATCCCGCTCTCCTTCACCTCGCTGGATGACGCCATTGCCTGGGGTGAATTCGATGCGGCGGCGAATGTCACGCCGGATGCCATCCACCACCCCACCAGCCTGAAACTGCTGGCGGCCGGCAAGCATGTCTTCTGCGAAAAGCCGCTGGCGGAAAACTACGCCAAGGCCGCCGAAATGGCCGATGCCGCCGAAAAAGCCGGCCTCGTCGCCATGGTCAACCTAACCTATCGCAACGTCGCCCCCTTGCAGGCGGCGCGTGAGATGGTGATGGCAGGCAAGATCGGCAAGGTGCGGCATCTGGAAGCCTCCTATCTCCAGAGCTGGCTGGTTTCCAAGGCCTGGGGCGACTGGATGACGGAGAGCAAGTGGCTGTGGCGGCTTTCCACCAAGCATGGCTCGAACGGCGTGCTGGGCGATGTCGGCATCCACATTCTCGACTTCGCCTCCTATGGCGCGGGTAGCGATGTGGAACGCATCTTCACGCGGCTGAAGACTTTCGACAAATATGAGGGTAACAAAATCGGCGTCTACGACCTCGACGCCAATGACAGCTTCACCATGACCGCCGAACTGGAAAACGGCGCCATGGGCGTCATCCATGCCAGCCGCTGGGCGACCGGGCACTTGAACGAGCTCCGCCTGCGCATCCATGGCGACAAGGGTGCGCTGGAAGTCATCCACACGCCCGACTATTCCAGCCTGCGTGCCTGCATCGGCGAAGATGTAGAGAAGGCGATCTGGAAGACGATCGATGTCGACCCCGTGCCGACGAATTACGAAAAATTCGCCAAGGTGGTGATGGAAGGCGGCGTTGCCGATCCGGACTTCCGCCACGCGGCCAATCTGCAGAAGGTGCTCGACCTGTCGATCATCGCGGATCGGGAGAGGCGCGAGCTGGCCGTTTCGGCTTGAGTTCAGGAGAGCGGCGGCGGAAGCCGCCGCTAGGGAGGGGTGATGTTCCTCCACGTCCCCCTGCCCAATCGACGTCATCCTCGGGCTTGACCCGAGGATCCATATCCTTCAACGGCGTGTGGATCCTCGCCTCAAGAGCGAGGATGACGTCGAAATGTTTTTGCCAAATACCTGCAGCTCAAACCCCGCGCTTGTTCCCCCACAACAGCACATGCAGCTGCGGCAACACCCGCGCCGAAAACCAGCGGTCTTCGCTGACCTTGTCAACCAGCCACAACATCCGGTCCATCACCCCGTCGATATCCACGCGCGCATCGTCATCATCGGGCGGCGGCGGGGTATGGTTGCCAGGCTGGAGATAGACGGACAGATGCGGGAAGCGCGCGGATGCCGCCTTGGCATAGGCATAATCCGCATCGTCGAACACCACGATCTTCAGCGCCACCTGCGGCCCCTCGCCGGCGGCGGCAAGACAGTCCTCGAAAGCCCGCCAGTCCGTTTCCATGCCGCTTGATGGCGGCTTGGGGCTCAGAACCAGATGGTCAAGATCGGCAAACCAGTCTTTGGCGATACTGCCCTGCGTTTCCAGCGCGAAGCGATACCCCTCGCTTTGCCCCTTGGCGATCAAGGCTCCGAGCGGCTGGATGGCCGGATTGCCGCCTGACAGTGAGACGGTCAGCGGCACGCCGTCGGAAAGCCGCCGCACCTCCTGCCAGATCGCCTCGACCGGCATCGGTTTCCACGTGTCGCGGTAATCGCTGTCGACCGCATGCAGCGTATCGCACCAGGAACAGCGGTAATCGCAGCCGCCGGTACGCACGAAAACGGTCGGCAGACCGATCAGTAAACCTTCGCCCTGAATGGTCGGTCCGAAGATTTCGCTGATGCGGATCGTGGTTTCCTTCGCTGCAATCTTGTGTGCAGCCGCCGTCATGGCCGGTATTCCGCCCAGGTCTTGGCGGTTTCGCTGACCCGCACGGCGCTGGTTTCCGGCAGGCGGTCCTTGCACCAGTCATAGAAATGTTTGGCGAGGCACTCCGCCGTCACCCGGTCATGGCCGAGAACGTCGTTCAGGTGGCGATGATCGAAATGATCGTCGATATAACGCTTCAGCGGCGCAAGCTCGTGATAGTCGCGCACGAAACCGTGCTCGTTCAGTGCTTCGCCCGCGAGCTCGATCTCGACAATGTAATTATGCCCGTGCAGGCGGTTGCACTGGTGATCCGACGGCAGGCTTTTCAGCTGATGCGAGGCGGAGAAGTGAAATTCCTTGGTAATGCGGAACATCAGCGCACCTCCTGCGCCGCATAGGCATGGGTGGCCGCCACCCAGAAATCCGGGTCCTCATAATCGGTCGGATCGGTGACACCGGCCAGATGAAAGGCCTCGCGCCGCTCCACGCAGGTGCCGCAGCGGCCGCAATGGGTAAGACCGCCCTTGTAACAGGACCATGTTTCGCCAAACGGCGTGCCGTATTTCACGCCATCGGTCACGATCGCCGCCTTGGAAACGGTGACATAGGGCGCAAAGAGCTTGACGTCGGCGTAGCCCTCAAGAGCATGCGCCTGCATGGCGTTGAAGCTGTCGATGAAACCCGGCCGGCAATCGGGGTAGATGAAATGATCGCCGCCATGCACGGCAATCGCCACGGCATCCGCCTGCTGCGCGGCAGCCAGCCCGAAGGCGATGGTGAGCATGATGGCGTTGCGGTTCGGCACCACGGTGGAGCGCATGGTCTCTTCCGCATAATGTCCGTCCGGCACCTCAACGTCGTCGGTAAGCGCCGAACCGGTCAGATGTGCGCCGATGGTTCTGATGTCGATGACATGATGCGGCACGCCGAGCCGTTTGGCGCAATCGGCAGCGAAATCCAGCTCCTTCTTGTGGCGCTGGCCATAATCGAAAGAGGCGAGAGCGAGAAGTTCATGTTCCGCCGCGATTTTATGCGCAAGCGAAACGGAGTCCAATCCGCCGGAGCAGATGACGATGGTTTTCATAATTTGGGATCCCTTGTTTTGACCGGGTGGGCTGCGACCGGATTTACAGGGGGCGGCTTTAAACCAAAGCGGCGGGCTTGTGAAGGGCCTTGCGCATATGCAGCCAAGCCGCGCCATCACGAAAATGCCCCGCGACAGCAACAAGACGAAACAAACGGGACATAAGCGGGAAACCGGGACGATCTAGAACGATGCGGAATTTGCTGTTCTTGAAGGGTCTTGCCAATGGTGGCGGCTGATACATTCCTGTTTTCGCTGAGCAACCTCAGCTCTCTTGGCGCCGGCCTGCTGATGGCGATGGCGGGCATGCTTTACGTCACGCTCACCATTCGTGGGCTGGTTGCCGCCCTTCGCCATGGATAAGGCCCTCGACACAAAACGCCACCGGTTCAGGCGCAATCTCACCACCGCGCTCTTCGTCGCCGCGGCGGCGCTTGTCGCAGCGGTCGGCATAGCCCCGTTCGTTTTCCTGATCTGGATGATCAGGACCGTGGCGCGCTGGCTCGGCCTTTTTATTGGAATTTGAAGGTTCCATGAACCCGCGACGCTCGCCGTAGCCGGCTGAGCGGAAAGGCCCGGCGGACTGGCAGTGCGCCGGGCCTTTTATTGTAAACAGGCTCAGCGCAGCAGCGCCTGCGCCTCCTCAATGCCGAGTGCGGCCGGCTGGGTGCAGGTCGTTCTCATCTCGATGAAACGGCCTTCCTCGCCGGACTTCAGGATCGAGGTCATCACGTCGATGCCGTGCAGCGAGCGGTCCAGCGAGCAGCGGGCATCACGGCCTTCCAGAAGCGCAATCGCCATATCGGCAAGACCCGCCGTGCGGTAATTGGCGCGCGGACCGTTCGGGCTTTCCTGATTGGCTATGCCGAAGGGATGCGCCCAGTCCTCCAGCGGCTGGATATTCTTGTCGCGGCCGCTCGCTTCCACCACACCGCCGAAGAAGTTCGGATCCGGCACGTAGATCGAGCCTTCCGTGCCGTAGAGTTCCATATTGGCGTGGCGATGCGACCACACATCCCAGCTGGCCGAAAGCGTGATCGTCGCGCCGTTCACGAATTCCAGCAGGGCGTGGATATTGGTCGGCGTTTCAACGGGGATGACCTCACCGTTCAGCGGCTGGCTGGTCACCGTGCGGGTGGGGTTCGCCATCGAGGTCAGCGCACCGACGCGTTTGACCGGGCCGAGGAGATTGATGAGGTTGGCGATATAATAGGGGCCGAGATCGAGGATCGGCCCGCCGCCCTTCAGGAAGAAGAAGCCCGGATTGGGATGCCACATCTCCATGCCGGGGCTCATGACATGGCAGGTGCCTGAGGTGATGCGCCCGACCTTGCCGTCATCGATATATTGCCGGGCGAGCTGATGCGCCCCGCCGAGGAACGTATCCGGCGCGCAGCCGACGGACAGCTTCTTCTCGCGGGCGATGCGCCGCAGTTCCTCACCCTCTTCCAGCGACAGGACGAGTGGTTTTTCCGAATAGACGTGTTTTCCCGCCTCGAGCGCTGCTTTCGACACCGGGAAATGCGCGGCGGGGATGGTGAGGTTCACCACCACGTCAATGTCCTTGTTGGCAAGCAGTTCCTCGATGGACTGCGCGACAACACCGAATTCTTCCGCCCTCAGTTCCGCCGCATTGCGGTTGAGGTCGGCGCAGGCCAGCACCTTGATGCCCTTGAAGAGCGGTGCCAGCGAGAAATAAGCAGACGAGATATTGCCGCATCCGATGATGCCGACGCCAAGATCTCTGGCCATGATGAAACTCCGAAATGTGAGACTTAGTAGGTTTTGAACGATGCGATCGAGCGGGTGATCAGCCGGTCGATATCCTTCGGGTTGTCGTGCTCGACCACGAAATGTTTCGTGGCGGATTTCGCTTTCAGCGCCGCGACGAGGCCCTTCCAGTCCACCGTGCCGTGGCCGACATCGGCCCAGCCGTCTTCATCCGCATTCTCGCCTGATGGTGCGATGTCCTTCACATGCACGGCGGTGATGCGCTGGCCGTAGCTTTCGATCCAGGCGAGCGGATCGGCATTGCCCCTGATAATCCAGGCGATATCCGCTTCCCATTTCAGGTCCGGTCCGCCGGCAAGAATCTGCTCCTGCGGGGTGGAACCATCGGCGAGCGCCTTGAATTCGAAATCGTGATTGTGCCAGCCGAAGACCAGCCCGGCATCCACGAAAGGCTTGCCGGCTTCCTGCAGGCGCTTGCCGAAGGCAAACCAGCCCGCCGCATCCGTCGGGCGCTGGTCGGGCATCAGGTAGGGGCAATAGATCGCCTCCACGCCCAGAACACTCGCAATATTCAACGCCTTTTTCGGGTCACCTTCAAGAAGGTCGAGGCCGAAATGACCGGTCGGCATGGAAAGGCCATTGGCATCGAGTTCGGCGCGCAGACCCTTCAATCCGGCATCATCCAGCGACGCATATATGGCGCCGTAACCTTCGACCTGTTTGTAACCCGCCGCCGAGAGCTTCTTCAGAATATTGGAAAAAGGCTGGAAATTGCGGGCGCTGTAAAGCTGAAAACCGAGTTCTGTCATTGTCTCCTCCATAGAGATGTGGGTCTTGGGATTGTGTGGGGGAATAAGTGGGACGCTTAAAGCCGTTCCTCGCTTTGCGCGTCGAACAGCGACGCCATGGCCATGTCGAGACCGAGGCGGACCTTCGTGCCCGGCGAAAACCGCCTGTGGCCACCGACACGCACGGACATGGTATGCCCGGCATGTTTCAGCCAGATCAGATTATCGGCGCCCATCGGCTCCTCGATATCGACAACGGCCTCATGCACTTCGCCGCCGACAATATCGGCATCGACACGGACATGTTCGGGGCGCACGCCGAGTACCACGGCACGGCCGGCGGCAAGCGGCGTTTCCGCGTGATAACCATCGAGCGCAAAAGTCACGCCATTGGTGGTGAAGACGACCTTGCCGTCCTTCTCGATCAGCTCGCCACGCAGGAAATTCATCGATGGCGAACCGATGAAGCCGGCGACAAAGAGGTTCCGCGGCTTGTTGTAGATGGTGACGGGGTCCGCCAGCTGCTGGATGACGCCGCTTTTCATGATGGCGATGCGATCCGCCAGGGTCAGCGCCTCGATCTGGTCGTGCGTCACATAGATCATGGTGTTCTTCAGCGACTGGTGCAGCCGCTTGATTTCCACGCGCAGTTCCGAGCGCAGCTTGGCATCGAGATTGGAGAGCGGTTCGTCGAACAGGAACACGTCCACATCCCGCACCAGCGCCCGGCCGATTGCGACGCGCTGGCGCTGGCCGCCGGAAAGCTCGGCGGGTTTACGTTTCAGCAGCGGCTCGATTTGGAGGATGCCGGCCGCCCTTTTGACGCGGCGGTCGATCTCCTCTTTTGGCACCTTGGCAACCTGAAGGCCGAAGGACAGGTTCTTCTCCACCGTCATCTGCGGATAAAGCGCATAGGACTGGAACACCATGCCGATGCCGCGGTCTTTCGGCTCCTCCCAGGTGACGTTGCGGTCCTTGATGAAGATTTGCCCGTCGGTCGGTTCCAGAAGCCCGGCAATGCAATTGAGAAGGGTCGATTTGCCGCAACCGGAAGAGCCGAGCAGTACGAGGAATTCGCCGTCGTAAATATCGAGATTGAGGTCTTTCAGCACGGTGACGGCACCGAAAGACAGGGAAAGATCGCGGATGGAAACGCTTTTGTTCATATAGCTCAACCTTTTACTGCGCCGGCAGCAATACCGCGCACGAATAGCCTGCCGGAAACGAAATAGACGATCAGCGGCACGGCCCCGGTCAGAAGGGTGGCGGCCATGTTGACGTTATATTCCTTCACGCCCTGCACGGAGTTGACGATATTATTGAGCTGCACCGTCATCGGGTAATATTCCGGCCGGGTGAACACCACGCCGAACAGGAAGTCGTTCCAGATGCCGGTCACCTGCAGGATCATCGCCACGACGAAGATCGGCAGCGACATGGGCAGCATGATGCGGAAATAGATCTGCCAGAAATTCGCGCCGTCGATGCGCGCCGCCTTGAAGAGTTCCTCCGGCAGCGAGGCGAAATAATTGCGGAACAGCAGCGTCAGGATCGGCATGCCGAAGATGGTGTGAACGATGACGAGACCGGTCAGCGTGCCATAAATGCCAAGTTCGCGCAGCACGATGACAATCGGATAGATCATCACCTGATAGGGAATGAAGGCACCGATGATGAGGATCGAGAAGAACAGCTCCGATCCCTTGAATTTCCAGTTGGCCATGGCATAGCCGCTGACGGAAGCGACGATGATGGAAATGGCGACGGAAGGAACGAGAATGCGCACCGAGTTCCAGAAGCCGCGCGAAAGTCCGTCGCAGTTCAGGCCCGTGCAGGCATTCGCCCAGGCTTTCACCCAGGGCTCGAAGGTGATTTCCACCGGCGGTGCGAAAATATTGCCAAGCCGGATTTCCGGCATGCCCTTCAGCGAGGTGACGACCATCACGTAGAGCGGCAGCAGGTAATAGGCGGCAGCCACGAACAGCGTGCCATAGAGAATGATGTTGCGGCGGGAAAAGGTTTTCCTCGGCTTCCTGCCGCGCGGGCCGGAAAGCTCCCTGGAAACCGCATCGGTGGCGGCAACAACCGTGTTCAATGTGCTGATATTAGCCACGCTTCTTGCCTCCGAATTCGAGGTAGGCCCACGGAATGACGATGATAGCGACGGTGAGAAGCATCATGGTCGAGGCGGCAAAGCCCTGCCCCAGGTTCTGCGCCTGAAACATGTAGTCATAGACATATTTCGCTGGCACTTCAGATGCGATGCCCGGCCCGCCGCTGGTCTGCGCCACCACCAGATCGTAAACCTTGACGATGCCGCTGGCGATGATGACCAGCGTGGTGATGAAGACCGGCCGCATCATGGGAATGATGATGAGAATATAGGTCTTCCACATCGGAATGCCGTCGACGCGCGCCGCCTTCCAGATATCCTCATCGATGCCGCGAAGACCGGCCAGCATCAGGCACATGACGAGCCCGGTGCCCTGCCAGAGCGCTGCAATCAGGATGCCGTAGATGACGATCTGGGAATTATAGAGCGGATCGAAGGTGAAACTTTCCCAACCCATCGAGCGGACCACGGACTGGATGCCGAATTCCGGATTGAGCAGCCATTGCCAGACAAGGCCGGTGACGATGAAGGACAAAGCGAAGGGATAAAGGAAAATGGTGCGGAAGGTGTTTTCGAACCGGATTTTCTGGTCCATCAGCGCCGCCAGCACAAAGCCTATGACGAGGCTGAAGATCAGCGACAGTATGCCATAGATCGCCAGATTCTGGATGGAAACGATCCAGCGTGGTGCTGCCCACAGCCGCTCATATTGATCGAAACCGATGAAGCTCGCCCGCGGCAGAAGCTTGGAATTGGTGAAAGAATAAACCACCGTCCAGATCGTCCCGCCGAGGAAGATCACCATGGCGGTCAAGATCATCGGAATGGAGGCAATCTTGGAATTGAGATTGCGAAAGAGCTGGTTGGGGCGCTCGGAGCGCGCTTGTCCTGCCATGTTACCTCCTCCTGTAACGTTATAGTTCGCAGCCAAGCGAAAAATTTTGCCGCATGAAACCTGGTCCGTGCCGGTCATTATCGCACGGACCGGACGTTGGATCGGGGAGCGGCGAACCACTCCCCGATCCGGAGAGATCACAATCAGTCAGCCGAACCGATAATATCCGCGAAGCGCTTCTGCCCATCTTCCGCCGACATCGAGCCAGCGAAGAATTCCGCCATCAGATCTTCCTTCTGTTTCTGCGTATCGGCAGAAATCAGCTGGTCGGTGCTGGTCAGTGCATTGCCCTTGGCCAGAATTGCCAGCCCCTTCTTCATGCAGTCATTGGCGGCATTGAGGTCCACGTCGCCGCGGATCGGCAGCGAGCCCTTCTTCAGGTTGAAGGCGACCTGGGTTTTCGGATCGACGATGGTTGCGGCAA
Source organism: Agrobacterium sp. NPDC090283 (assembly GCF_044769685.1). Taxonomy (NCBI): domain Bacteria; kingdom Pseudomonadati; phylum Pseudomonadota; class Alphaproteobacteria; order Hyphomicrobiales; family Rhizobiaceae; genus Agrobacterium; species Agrobacterium sp. NPDC090283. The sequence goes on from NZ_JBIVYG010000002.1 coordinate 287,372, forward strand.
GCACGTCCTGCGCCTTGGTTTTCGCCTCGTCTTTCAGAACGGGGAAATAGAAAGCATCGCCGCCAGTGGTCAGATATTCATTGAGACCGAGACCGGGAAGGCAGGAATAATCCGTGCCGGCTTTCTGGTTGGCCAGCTGGAATTCACCCTGCGCCCAGTCGCCCATGATCTGGCCGCCGGCCTTGCCTGTTATCACCATGTTGGTGGCCTGGTTCCAGTCCTGAACATTGGTGCCCTTGGCCATGTCGCGCGCCTCGACGGCCGCCGCGAAAATCTTGGCCATGTCGGGACCGGCCGCCGCTTCGGCATCCTTTTCGCCATAGACCTTCTGATAGAGGTCCTTGCCGCCGATCGAAAGCGTCAGCGTATCGAACAGGCCGTTCGCCTGCCATGCCTGACCGCCCAGCGCGAGCGGCTGGATACCGGCCTTTTTCAGCGCCGGTGCGGCCGCAACAAATTCCGTCCAGTTCTTCGGAACCTCGACGCCCGCCGTCTTGAAGGCGGCGTTGGAAAGCCAGAGCCATTGCCAGGAATGGATATTGACCGGCGCGCAATAGATCTTGCCGTCGATGGTGCAGCTGTCGAGCAGGCTCGCCGGCTTGATGACCTCTTTCCAGTTGCCCTTTGCGGCAACGTCGGACAGGTCGCGCATCAGGCCCGCCTGCACCAGCTCTTCCGCCTGCCGGCCATGGTTGAACTGGGTGGCGCCCATCGGGTCGCCGCCGGTGATGCGGCTGATCATGATCGGGCGGGCCGTGCCGCCGGAACCGGCAATCGCGCCATCCACCCATTTATTGCCTGTCGCGTCGAAAGCCTTGGCCAGTTCGGCGACGGCAGCGGCTTCGCCGCCCGATGTCCACCAATGGGTCACCTCAAGATCGGTGGCCCCGGCAATACCCGCCGGAATCATGACGCCGGCCAGAAAAGCCGCAGAAATAACACGCATTCGCATGAGTCTCCTCCCTCACTGAAACGTTGCAGTTGGAACGTATGCGAAGATTTTTGATTAGGCAACCGCCTAAAATACGAATCTATTCCAGGTCATTGCGGGGCTTTTACAGAGCGAGAAACCGTACGAACCGGCAGCGGAAAAATCCTCGTGCCACCGCGTAACATACTGGCAATGCTGGCTCTTTAAAGTCTCAGGCCGAGGCCGCCTCTCGCATCGAGATCGGGCATGCGGATAAATGGACAAAACCGAAAATGAAAAACTGGCACATTCTTTTGATCATCGGTCTGACGGGCGTCGCCTCACTCTGGCTGGCAAGTTTCGCGCAGCTTGTGCCGGGAGAGCAACTTTCGCATACGATGCGAGCGCTGATACTTGTGCAACCGACGATACTGACCGTGGCTGCCGTTGCGGTCGGCCAGACTCTTGCGGCAAAGGTTGGGCTTGGCGCACCGCTGATCGATGCGCTACTGCGAGGAAATAACCACCGCGCCGTGCTGCGAAGACAGGTGCCGGCCGCGCTGTCCATTGGGCTTGCTGTGGGCATACTGATGATCGCCTACGCACGGATTATCCTGCCATCGGTGACAGATGCCGCGACGATGGCAGGCATGAGCGCTTTTCCCGTGCCACTGGCAACCCGCATCCTCTATGGCGGGATTATCGAAGAACTGCTGACGCGATGGGGCCTGATGTCGTTTTTCGCATGGACGCTCTGGCGCCTGACGGGCAAGGGAGACGTCCGCCCTTCGATTTTGTGGGCCTCGATCATCATGGCAGCCGCCCTCTTCGCCGCCGGTCATCTGCCGCTTCTGTTCGCCATCGTCGCCCAGCCGCAGCCGGCGCTGATCGCCGCAATCCTGCTCACCAATTTCATACCCGGCCTGGTGTTCGGATGGCTGTTCTGGCGCCGGGGACTGGAGGCCGCAATGTTTTCCCACGCCTTTGCCCATTGCGTGAACGCACTGGCATCGTGAACGGGAAAAGGCGAGACGAACAATGTCCGGCTCGCCTTCAATCATGCGGCTTCAATGCGGCCAGCGAGGTCATTGCCGTTTATAATCGTCCTCGATGCGGATCACATCATCCTCGCCGATATAGGCTCCGGTCTGAATTTCGACCAGTTCGAGCGGGATCTGCCCCTCATTGGCAAGCCGGTGCGGCTGGCCGATCGGGATATAGACCGACTGGTTCTCCGTCAGAAGCCGGGTCTCCTCGCCAATCGTCACCGTCGCCGTGCCCTTGACGACGATCCAGTGTTCCGAGCGGTGATAATGTTTCTGAAATGAGATGCGGTGGCCGGGATCGACCGTGATGTGGCCCACCCGGTAACGCTCGTCCACATACATGTGTTCGATATAACCCCAGGGCCGATAGACCCGCTTGTGGCTTTGCGTCTGCGGCGCGTGGTCGCCAGCTTTCAGTTTTTCAACCAGCCCCTTCACATCCTGCACCCGGTTTTTCGGCACCACCAGAACCGCATCCTTGGTGGCCACGACAACCAGAGCCTTGGCGCCCACCACCGTCGTCAGCAATTGCGTGGAATGGATCAGGCAACCCTCGGAATCGATGAAGACGCCGTCGCCTTCCAGCGCATTGTCGTTGTCGTGCTTGTCGGCAATTTCCCAGATCGCGTCCCAGCTGCCGATGTCCGACCAGCGGAAATGGCCATGCACCACCGCCATGCGCCTGGTTTTCTCGATCACCGCATAGTCGATGGAGTTTTTCGGCGAGGCCTCGAAGCTTGCCTGATGCAGGCGCACGAAACCGAGGTCGCTTTCATATTGCTCGACCGCCTGCGTCACCGCCGAAAGAATCTCCGGGGCGAAAGCCTTCAGTTCGGCGATCATCACATCGGAGCGGAACAGGAAGTTGCCGGAGTTCCAGAGATAACCCTTTTCCAGATAGGAGATCGCCGTCTTCACATCGGGCTTTTCCACGAAGGCATCGACGGTGCTCAAGTCTTTTTCGCCATCGATCGCCTCGCCCGGCTTGATATAACCATAGGAGGTGCGCGGTTCGGTCGGCACCAGGCCGAAGACGACGATATTGCCCTGATCGGCGGCTTTTCCGCCGAGCTTCACGGCGTCGGAGAACTTGTCGGCATCAAGCACCACATGGTCGGCGGCAAGCGCCAGCACCAGGCAGCCGGGCTCGCGGCGCTCGGCCAGCACGGCGGCGGCGGCCATGGCGGCGGCGCTGTCGCGGCGGGCGGGCTCCAGCACCACGGTTGCCGGCAGATCGATCTCTTCGGCCTGGCGGCGGGCGAAGAAACGGAAATCCTCGTTGGTGATGACAAGCGGCTCAGCATAAAGGCTCTTGTCGCCCACCCGCTGCAGCGTCTGCTGGTAGGTCGAAAGACTGCCGACCAGCGGCTGGAACTGCTTGGGCAACTGATCGCGCGATACAGGCCAAAGCCTGGAGCCAGCGCCCCCGGCCAGAAGAACCGGCGTGATCTTTCGAGAGTGTTCCTTCACAACAAAACCTTTCCAACTCTAAAAATTTCCCGGCGCGCCGGACAATATACATATTTCGAAATACCGCCATCATCGGTTCACGAGCGGATAAGCGCAAGCTCATAAATTCGCCTTGTGAAAGCTTGGTGAACGGCGGGGGTATTTGCCGACGGACCCGTTTTCCTAACGCAAGGGAGAGCACGAGGTTCCGCACAAGCGCGCCGACGCATGGTCCGATTGCGTGCCGGCCCTCCCTCGCTAGCCGAGCCTTCAATAGCGACGCATCAGGACTTAATCGATTGAATCGGGCGTAAATTTCATCACGCTTAAATTTGCTGCACTGAACAACATTCAAGGCTTGGCAGGGGCGCGAAAAATACAATAACAACGGCGGATATTTTTACATTGTTATCGACACGAAAGCACGCACAGCCCATGTCCGACACGACGAAACCCGCCAGCACAAGAACATCGGTTACGGATCAGGAAGCCCTGGATTTCCACGCGCAAGGCAGGCCGGGGAAACTGGAAATCACCCCAACCAAACCGATGGCGACGCAGCGGGATCTGTCGCTTGCCTATTCGCCTGGCGTGGCCGTGCCGGTGAAAGCCATCGCCGAAAATCCGGCGACCGCTTACGATTATACCACGCGCGGCAACATGGTGGCGGTCATCTCCAACGGCACCGCAATCCTCGGCCTCGGAAATCTCGGCGCCCTTGCTTCCAAGCCGGTCATGGAGGGCAAGTCCGTTCTCTTCAAGCGCTTCGCCGACGTCGATTCCATCGATCTCGAGGTCGATACCGAAGACGCCGATGAGTTCATCAATTGCGTGCGCTATCTCGGCCCCTCCTTCGGCGGCATCAATCTCGAAGACATCAAGGCGCCGGAATGTTTCATCATCGAAAGCCGCCTGCGCGAGCTGATGGATATTCCGGTTTTCCATGACGACCAGCACGGCACCGCCATCATCGCCGCCGCCGGCCTCATCAACGCCATCGAACTGACGGGCCGCGATTTCAAGACCACGAAGCTCGTCTGCAACGGCGCGGGTGCTGCGGCAATTGCCTGCATGGACCTCATCAAGGCCATGGGTTTCAACCCGGAAAACATCACGCTCTGCGATACCAAGGGCGTGATCTATCAGGGCCGCGCCGAAGGCATGAACCAGTGGAAATCCGCGCATGCGGTGAAGACCAGCAACCGCACGCTGGCCGAAGCCATGAAGGGCGCGGATGTGGTGTTCGGCCTCTCCCAGAAGGGCGCCTTCACCGAAGAAATGATCCGCTCCATGGCGCCGAAGCCGATCATCTTCGCCATGGCCAATCCGGACCCGGAAATCACGCCGGAAGAAGTGTCGCGCATCCGCGACGACGCCATCATGGCAACCGGGCGCTCCGACTATCCGAACCAGGTCAACAACGTCCTCGGCTTTCCCTATATCTTCCGCGGCGCTCTCGATGTGCGCGCCCGCCAGATCAACGACGCGATGAAGATCGCCGCTGCACAGGCGCTGGCCGATCTTGCCCGCGAGGATGTGCCTGACGATGTGGCCGCAGCCTATCAGGGCAACCGCCCGCGCTTCGGATCGCAATATATCATTCCGGTTCCCTTCGATCCGCGCCTGATCTCGGCTATCCCGGTGGCCGTGGCGAAAGCCGCCATTGAAACCGGCGTCGCCCGCCGGGAGCTGCCCGATCTCGACGCCTATGCCCGCGAGCTTTCCGCCCGCCGCGACCCGATGGCTTCCACCACGCAACGCCTTTACGAGCGAGTGCGCCGCTCACCGAAGCGCGTGGTCTTTGCCGAAGCGGAAGAAGAACAGGTCATGCGCGCGGCGATTTCATTCACCGCTCAAGGGCTTGGCACCGCCATCCTGCTCGGCCGTGACGATATCATCAAGGCCAATGCGGAACGCGCCGGCATCGATCTCGACCGCGCCAATATCGAGATCACCAACGCGCGCCTTTCCAGCCGCGTCGATGCCTATGTCGATTATCTCTATGCGCGTCTGCAGCGCGGCGGCTTCCTGCTGCGCGACGTGCAGCGTCTGGTCCACAACGACCGCAACCATTTCGCCGCCTGCATGGTGGCGATGGGCGATGCGGACGCCGTGGTCACCGGCGTTACCCGCAACTATTCCACCGCGCTCGAAGATATCCGACGCTGCATCAATACCAAGCCCGGCCATCGCGTCATCGGCGTCTCGCTGGTAGTCTCGCGCAACCGCACCGTCTTCGTCGCCGATACCGCCGTGCATGACATGCCGAATGCAGAAGACCTTGCCGATATCGCCGAGGAAGCAGCCGGCCTCGCCCGCCGTTTCGGCTACGAACCGCGTGTTGCCATGCTCGCCTATTCCACCTTCGGCCAGCCGACCGGCGAACGCTCCGACAAGGTGCGCGAGGCGGTGAAAATCCTCGACCGACGCAACGTCAATTTCGAGGTCGACGGCGAAATGTCGGCCGATGTGGCGCTGAACCACCACCGCATGCAGAGCCAGTATCCCTTCGCCCGGCTTTCCGGCCCGGCCAATGTGCTGGTCATGCCCGCCATCCATTCCGCCTCCATCTCCACCAAGATGCTGCAGGAACTGGGCGGCGCGACCGTCATCGGCCCGCTTCTCGTCGGCCTCGACAAATCGGTGCAGATCACCTCGATGGGTGCGAAGGATAGCGATATCGTCAATATGGCGGCAATCGCGGCCTATAACGCCGGACGGTGACGTCGCGGCGTATTTCTTCTCCCCGCCGGGGAGAAGATGGCCCGAAGGGTCAGATGAGGGGCGCCCTCTCCGCATATCTCGGGCCTTGCCCCCTCATCCCGCTGCCGCGACCTTCTCCGCGGCGGGGAGAAGAAACAAGCGGGATCCGCTCACTTTGTCCGTAGCCATTCGGTCCGCAGACGGCATCTGAATTTCTCCCGCGCCCCTCACGGCAAAACGCAAAACGGGAGCGACACAGAACAGGATTCTACGATTTCAAATTATTAGGATAATTTTTCTTCCTGAAAGATTTATTGGAACCGGATTTTATTCATACTATTTTTCACGCAATGCCAATTCTCGCTCTCGGCGGGTGCCTCATGTAGTTTCCACTCACAATCAAAAGGAAATACCCATGGCCCTCTCTTTCTCCAGATTTGCCGCAAAACTCATCGCCGGAACCGTCGTCGTCGCTTCGATGGCCACCGCCGCTCACGCGGATGCAACGCTTGACCGTATCAAGGGTCGCGGCAAGCTCACCGTCGGCGTCATCCTCTCCGGCGCGCCTTTCGGCTTTATCGATCCGAAGACGCAGGAGCAGAAGGGTCTCAACATCGACGTCGCCAAGGCGCTGGCTGCAGGCCTCGGTGTAGAACTGGTTACCGAGACCGTCACGCCGCCCAACCGGGTACAGTTCCTGCAGCAGGGCAAGGTCGATATTCTGATCGCCAACATGCAGTACACGGAAGAGCGCGCCAAAACCCTCGATTATGTGCCCACTCCCTATGACCGCCAGGGTGGCGCCGCCATCGGCCGCAAGGACAGTGGCATCAAGGACTGGCCTGACCTGAAGGGCAAGATCGCCTGCGTTTCGCAAGGGTCGAACTACACCCAGCCACTGATCGAACAATATGGCGCGCAGGTGAAGGCTCTGCCGAGCCAGCCGGAATCGCTGCTGGCGCTGAAGGGCGGCAATTGCGATGTTTCCGTTCACGTCAACGGCACACTGAGCCTGATGCTTCAGGACCGCGCCGACGAGTGGAAGGATTACGGCATCCTCATCCCCACCGACTTGATCCCGTCGGATTCCGTGATCTGGCTGCGCAAGGGCGAAAGCGACACGCAGGCCGCGCTCGACAAGATCGTCAAGGAACTGCACGCGTCGGGCAAGATGCTCGAATTCGCCAAGGCCAACCGCCTGCCAAGCATCGGCTATATGGAAGAACAGCAGAAGAAGCTTTCGGCCGCTCAGTAAGAGAACGAGCGACCACGCTTGCTCCGCCACCCCCGGATTTCGTCCGGGGTCCAGCGCGATCGAGTCCTTGATCGCGAGAGGCTCTTTCACGGCGCAGCCGCGCCGTGGCTGAATGCGGGATCGTACCCGGGCTCGTTCCGGGGACCGGCATGACGCAAGGGCGGCTGCCATCATAGCGATTTCCCCTGACTATCAGGAACGGTCGGTTTCGCCCGCCGTTCTTTTCTGCTTTAAAGCAAGACAGGTCATTCTGGCAGCGCCTGCCGGGCGGCACCCGCGACAACAGCATGGATTTCCGATGCAGGATGGATTTACAGCGCGCTTCATAGAACTGGCCGCGCATCTCGGCCTCAACTATGATTTTCTGAACAGTGGCTACGAAGTTCAGATCTGGCTCGACGGCATGAAGATGACGTTGATCCTCGTCGCCGTCACTTTGCCGCTCAGCCTCGTCTTCGGCTTCATTTTCGCGGCCATGCTGACATCGGGCAAGGTCTGGCTCGCCGGCCCCGTGCGCGCCTATGTGGAACTGACGCGCAACACGCCGACGCTGGTGCAGCTGATGTGCGGTTTCCTCGTGCTCAACATGCTGATTTCCAACGCTCTCGGCGGCGCGCAGAACAATCCGCTGACACCCTTTTTCTGGGTCGTCGCCATTACCGGCCTGCACATCGCCGCTTTCCATGCGGAAGCGTTGCGCGGCGGCATCGAGGCGGTGCCGGCCACCACCATCGAGGCAGCGCGCGCAATCGGTTTCAGTTCCTTCGAGATTTTACGCTATGTGGAGTTTCCGCTGGCGATCCGCACGGCGCTGCCCTCCATCATCAACAACCTCGTCAATCTGGTGAAGCTCACCACGGTCGGCTCGGCAATTGCTGTCGGTGAAATCACCTATGCATCGATCCTGATCTGGACGCAGCGCGACAATGTGGTCGAGCTGATGATCGTCATCCTGATCTTCTTCAGCGTCATCAATTTCATCGTCGCAAGGGCCGGTCTGTGGCTTGAACGGCGTCTTGCGGTTCCGGGGTTCGGTCAATGAGTGCGGTGGTTTCTCCAACACAGGCGGTAAAGAAGCCGCCCTTCGGCACCATTCTGCTGCTCGGCGTTTTGATCGCCGTCATCCTCTGGCTGATCCTCGATCCATCGCTCGGTCAGGTGCTGCTGCAATGGCTGCCCTATCTGGCCAAGGGTTTTGCCATGAACGTGCTGATCAGCATCCTGGCGATCGCCATCGGCACCTTCATTGGCGTCCTGCTCGGCATCATGGAGCTCGCGCCCTATCGCCTCGTGCGCGCGCCGGCACTGACCTATGTGCAGGTCTTCCGCAACGCGCCGCATCTGGTGCTGATCTTTGCCGCGACCTACATCTTCCCCTTCGAGATCGTCGCTTTCGGCAACTACATCCCCTTCCCGGACTGGATCAAGGCCGTCGTCGGGCTTGCCATTCCGGCCAGCGCCCATATCGCCGAAATTACGCGCGGCGCCATCCAGTCCATTCCGACCGCGCAATGGGAAGCGGCGCAGGGCCTGGGCTTTTCGCGCAACCAGACACTGCGCTGGATCATCCTGCCGCAATGCGTGAAACGCTCGCTGCCGCCATGGATGAACCTCTATGCGTCGATCACCATGGGCACGGCGCTTGCCTCGCTGGTCGGCGTGCATGAGCTTCTGCACGCCGCGACAGACGCCAGCACCGCCGTGCAGCGTAACGATTTCACCGTCGTGGTTTACCTCACCGTTCTGATGGCGTTCTTCCTGTTCTGCTATCCCGTCTCCCGTTTCACGCAGCGCCTCGAGCGGCGCTTCGCTTCCCGCTGATTGGAACAAGCCATGTCCGCACCCGCACCACAAACCGCCGCAAAAGCTCTGGTCGAACTGGAAGGCATACACCTGTCCTTCGGTGACAATCAGGTCCTGAAGGGCATCGACCTCACGGTGAACAAGGGCGACGCCGTCTCCATCATCGGCCCTTCCGGCTCCGGCAAGTCCACCATCCTGCGCTGCATCAACGGCCTGCTCATTCCGCAATCGGGCAAGATCACCGTCGGCGGCACCCGTGTGGATCAGCTGAAAACCGAGGCGGAGCGCATCGCGCTGCGAAAGCGCATCGGTATCGTGTTCCAGCAATTCAACCTCTTCCCGCATCTGACAGTGATGGAAAACATTACCATCGCACCGATCAAGATTCTCGGCACGCCAAAGGCGGAAGCCGAGCGTCATGCCCGCGAATTGCTGGAAAAAGTGCGTCTTTCCCAGAAGGTCGATGCCTATCCCGGCCAGCTTTCCGGCGGCCAGCAACAGCGCGTGGCGATTGCCCGCGCGCTTGCCATGCGGCCGGAACTGGTGCTCTTCGATGAGGTCACCTCGGCGCTCGACCCGGAAACCGTGGGCGAAGTGCTCGCCGTCATCCGCGATCTCGTCAATGACGGCATGACCAGCATTCTCGTCACGCACGAAATGCGTTTTGCCGAAGAAATCAGCGATAATATCGTCTTCACCGAAAACGGCCTGATCGTCGATCAGGGCACGCCGGAGCACATCTTCTACAGGTCGACCAATCCGCGCATCAACGCCTTCGTCAAGGGTCTCGGCGGACAGGTGGCGCGGGTCAATGACGGCGAAGGGATATGATGCCATGACCGCCGACGAAAAGCTCACCCTTCATCTCGCCGAAGCGATTGCCGCCTCCGATCCTTTGCGTGACGAGGAGGCTGTGGCCATCGCCCGCACGGCGCTGATCGATTTTTTTGCCTGCGTTCTGGGCGGTGCCGCCGACAGAAGCACCAGGATCCTGATCGACAGCTTTACACCGGGCACATCAGGCGCGGCGGGCATTCTCGGCCACGATCTGCGCACGGATGCCTTTACCGCCGCCCTCATCAACGGCCATGCGGGGCATGTGCTTGATTATGACGATGTCCATGGCAGCGTGCGCGGCCATCCGACCGTCGCGATCATTCCCGCTTTGCTGGCTATCGCGGTCGAAGAGGGCTCGACGGCGGATGCCTTCGTCGCCGCCTATATCGTCGGGCTGGAAACCATGGCGCGTCTCGGCTTGTCGCTCGGGACCAAACACTACGAAAACGGCTTCCACGCCACCGCAACGCTCGGCCCCATCGGCGCTGCGGCGGCGATTGCCCATCTCTTGAAGTTCGATCCGCAGACCACGGCCGTGGCGCTCGGCCTCGCCGCCACCCAGTCGGCCGGGCTTCGCCTGCAATTCGGTTATGACGCCAAGCCCCTGCACGCCGGGCTCGCCACGCGCGCCGGCCTCACCGCCGCACGGCTGGCGCGGTCCGGTTTTCAGGGAGCGCCGGATTTTCTCGAAAACCCCATCGGCTTTTATTCGGCCTTCGCATTTGGCGCCGAGCAGCCGAAACGCGTTCTCTCCGGCTGGGGCTCACCCTGGCAGATCGTCTCGCCGGGCCTCACCCTCAAGGCCTTCCCCTGCTGCACCGCCGCCCATCCCGTCGCCGTCGGCGCTTTGGCGTTGCGCAACGCGGATGATCTGGCACCGGGGGAGATCGAGACGGTCACCATCACCTTCCCGCCGGGCGGCGATGCCGCCCTTGTCGGACCGTCCACCCCCACGACCGGCATCGATGCGCGTTTCAGCCCCGAATATGTCTTTGCCGCCGCTCTAACCGATGGATCACTCGGCATTGGCCATTTCGATGAGCGCCCGACGCGCGCCGACCTGCTTGCGCTTTCCGCCAGGGTCTCGCGCCGACATGACGAGACCGCCCGCCGTCTCTCGCCCGATCCGACCACCCGTTTCGTGGTCATCGATGTGACGAAGAAGGATGGCACGGTGCTGTCGCGCCGTGTCGACGGCCTCCCCGGCATCGATGATCCGACCGAAAAATTTGCCGACGCGACCGGCGGCAATGAAAAATTCGCCGGCATTCCGGCACTGGTGCGGTCCATGAAAACCGCAGCCGACCTCAGGAAGCTCGAAACGCTTCTGGTATCGCAAATATAACTCGACCGACATGAAGGCATGAACCCCATGACCACCACGACACGCAAAAGACAGATACATCTCGGCCTTTTCCTGCAGGGTGCCGGGCACCACGTTTCCGGCTGGCGTCACCCCGATGCCGAAGCCGGCAGCGAGAATTTCGATCTGCTTACCCGCGTTACGAAAATGGCCGAGGCGGCGAAATTCGACATGGTTTTCCTTGCCGATGGCCTGACCAGCGGCGTCGACGCCCATCCGTCGATGATCGCGCGCTTCGAGCCGCTGACCCTGCTTGCGGCCCTTGCCATGGTGACCGACAAGATCGGGCTAGCCGCCACCGCCTCCACCACCTATGGCGAGCCTTACCACACCGCCCGTGCCTTCGCCTCCATCGACCATCTCAGCCACGGGCGCGCGGCATGGAACATCGTCACGACCTCATACGCCCGCACGGCGGCGAATTTTTCCAAGGACCATCCCGAGCATGACGAGCGTTATGCGGTGGCGGAAGAATATGTGAATGTCGTTCGCGGCCTGTGGGACAGCTGGGATGACGACGCCTTCGTCAAGGACAAGCAGGCGGGCCGTTACGTCGATCCGGAAAAGGTCCATATCCTCAATCACGAAGGCAAATATTTCACGGTCAAGGGACCGCTCAATATTCCGCGTTCGCCGCAGGGCCACCCGGTTCTCATCCAGGCCGGCTCTTCCGGGCCGGGGCAGGATCTCGCCGCCCGCACCGCCGATATCGTCTTCACCGCCCAGCAGGCGATTTCCGAAGCGCAGGCCTTTTATACGAGCCTCAAGGCGCGCGTGGAGAAGTTCGGCCGCGATCCGGTAAGCGTCGCCGTGATGCCCGGTTTCATGCCGATCATCGGCAGGAGCTTCGAAGAGGCCGGCGAAAAGCTGAAGGAACTGAACCGCTGGACCGATATCAAGAGCGCCATGCCGCTGCTCGAAGAACGCATCGGCCACAGCCTTGCCGATTACGACCTTGACGGCCCGCTGCCGGACCTGCCGATCTCCGACCAGCTGCGCAGCCGCGCCGAACTTCTGACCGAACTGGCGCGCCGCGAAAAGCTGACGATCCGCGAACTGGCGCTGCGCGTCGCCGCCGGCCGCGGCCACCATATCGTCATGGGCACGGCCAAGGATGTGGCAGACCGGATGCAGGAATGGTTCGAAAACGGCGCAGCCGACGGCTTCAACGTCATGCCGCCCTTCTTCCCCGGCGGGCTGGAGGAATTCAACCGCGAAGTTGTACCGCTTTTGCAGGAACGGGGCCTGTTCCGCAGGGATTACGAAGGTTCGACGCTGCGCGACCACCTCGGCATCGAGCGACCGGCGCTGCGATCATAAAGGCATGCGGATACCCGTTCAAAGGCATCCGCATCCATCGAAATCTCATGATCAAGCTGAAGCGGGCCTGAGCCTGCTCCTTTACGCGGCCGCCCGTGTCGACGTCTGGTCGCGCCGGGTGGTATGCGTGGTATCCGGGCGGGTGGACGATCCGTCTTCCCGTTGAATCGTGCGGCGGTTCAGCTTGAACAGGCTGACAAGCTGTGCCAGCGCATCCGCGCCCTGCGCCAGCGTCGTGCTGATCACCGTGGTGCGGGCGCTCATCGCCGCATTCTCCTGCGTCATCCGGTCCAGCCGGTTGACCGCCTTGTTGATCTCGCTGATACCGACGGCCTGTTCGTCCGCCGCCTTGGCGATCATATCGACATTGCCGTCAATATGCCTGACCAGCGCATCGATCTGCTTCAGCGCTTCGCCGGTTTCGCCCACCAGCCTGACGCCCTCCAGAACCTCGGTGCCGGAATTGTTGATCAATGCCTTGATTTCTTTCGCGGCATTGGCGGAACGCTGCGCCAGTTCGCGCACTTCCTGCGCCACCACCGCAAAGCCCTTGCCCGCTTCACCCGCACGCGCGGCTTCCACGCCGGCATTCAGTGCCAGCAGGTTCGTCTGGAACGCGATTTCGTCAATCACGCCGATGATCTGGCTGATTTCCCTTGAAGCCGTCTCGATACGCTGCATGGCATCGACTGTCCGCTCCACGACCTCGGTGGAGGCCACGGTGGATGTCCGCGCGCTCTGAACGAGCTTGCGCGTCTCCTTCATGTTTTCGGTCGACGACCGGACCGTCGCGGTGATTTCTTCGAGCGCTGCCGAAGTCTCCTCAAGCGCCACCGCCTGCTCGCGCGAACGTTCGGCGAGATTGACGGAAGCTTCGCTGACTTCCTGGCTGCTGCGGGTCAGGTCTCCGGTCTGGCCGAGAACATTTTCCAGCGTCTTCTGGAATTCCGCGATCGATTTATTGAAATCGCAACGCAGCCGTTCGAACTCGCCGACGAAGGGTTTGTCCAGCGTAATGCGGATATTGCATTGAGAAAGCCGCTCCAGCGCAGCACCAAGCTCCTCGACCGCATGCATCCGGTCCGTCACATCGAAAGCGAATTTCACCACCTTGAAGACCCGGCCCCGGTCATCGATGATCGGATTATAGGAGGCCTGAATGAAAACGCGTTTGCCATCCTTGCCAAGGCGCATGAACTGCCCGGTCGAGAAGTGGCCCCTTGCGAGTTCCTTCCAGAAATCCCGATAGTCCTGGGACTGGGCATAGGCCGGCTCGCAGAACATCGAATGATGCTTGCCGATGATGTCTTCCGCCGTGTAACCGAGCGTCGCGAGGAAATTTTCGTTGGCGCTGAGGATTTTTCCGTCAGGCGTAAATTCGATCATGGCCTGCGCGCGGGAGAGTGCCGCCAGCTTGCCGTTATCCTCGGCGCTCTTGCGCTTGATCGAGGTGATGTCGGTTGCGATCTTGACCACCTTGTAGGGTTTACCGAAACGGAATACCGGATTGTAAGAGGCCTCAATCCAGATTTCGTCGCCATTCTTGGCCTGACGCCGGTACTGGCCCTGATCGTATTCGCCGCGCGACAGCTTTGCCCAGAAGGCCCTGTATTCAGATGAGGCGGCATCTTCGGAAGAAAGGAACATGCTGTGGGAGCGGCCAACGATTTCAGACTGCTGATAGCCGAGCGCCTTGCAGAAATTATCGTTTGCTTTCAAAATCTTGCCAGTCAGATCGAACTCGATGATGGCCTGTGAGCGGCTAATTGCATCAAGCACCGCAGAAGCATCCAGACCGAATTTGGAAAAGTGAGACATCTATTTGAACCCTCGAACAGTAATCCATATGCAGACCCCCTCCATCTCCGAAATATAAAGATGAAAAAAGGTCGACCCGCCTGCACGCGAAACTAGCCGGACACCGTTAAATAGCGATTAATAATGATCTATAACTATTGATCCAGAATCTGAAACGACTGCAAATATGCTTCACCGCGAATATATTCGTCTTGTCTATTTCGGACCGCTTATTTGCCACAGTGCTGATATTTCTGCGCCAGCGACACGATGCGGCCTTTCATCGGGGCGGCATTCATTGTTATGGCGGGGTTGAGAGATTTGTGTTGCAGGAGCGCCGATGACCAAAACCCTGAAATGCGATGTGCTGGTGATCGGCACCGGCATTATCGGTTCCATGGCGGCACTTTATCTGCAGAATGCCGGACGTGAAGTTGTACTTCTGGAACGCAGCGAGGTTGCCCGAGGCGCAAGTTCCGGCAATGCCGGCATTCTGGCCTTCCCCGAAATCATCCCCATTCCCGCTCCCGGCATCATGAAAAAAGCGCCGCGCTGGCTGTTCGATCCGCTCGGCCCGCTCAGCGTGCCGCCGGCCTATGCGGCGAAGATCGCACCCTGGCTGTGGCGTTTCTGGCGCGCCAGCGCCGAACGCAACTTTCGCCACGGGCTGAAATCACTCACCGACATCAACCGGCTGGCCGCCCTGGAAATGGCCCATGTCGCGGCGATGCCGGAACTTTCGCACCTCGTTTCAAAAACCGGCACGCTCGATCTTTATGACAGCGAGTCGAGTCTCAATGCTGCCCGTGGGGACTGGGACGAAAAGGAAAGCGCCGGTTTCATCTTCGAGCGCGTTGGCCGCGATGAAATCGAGGCATTGCAGCCGGGTCTCGCGCCGCAGTTCCGGCATGCCATGTTTTCGCCGGATGGCCTGCAGGTCTCCGACCCCTATGATTTCACCCGCGCCATTTTCGATCTGGTACTCGCCCGCGGCGCCAGCCTGCGCAAGGGTGAGGCAGAACGTATCGATGCGGTCGGCGAAAGCACGATCGTGACGCTCGAAAACGGTGACAAGATCGATGCCGACAGGGTGGTGATCGCCTGTGGCGCGTGGTCGGGAAAGCTTGCCGCGACGCTTGGGAACATCGTGCCGCTGGAAACCGAACGTGGTTACAACACCACCCTTCCCCTCGACGCTTTCAACCTTACGCGCCAGCTTTATTTCAACGACCATGGCTTCGTCGTCACCCCACTATCGACGGGTATCCGTATTGGCGGCGCGGTCGAACTCGGCGGACTGGAACTGAAACCGAATTTCCGCCGTGCCGAAGCCATGCTGAAGAAAGCAGGACGTTTTCTGCCCGGCCTCAAACTGGAAGGTGGCCGGCAATGGATGGGGTTCCGCCCGTCGATGCCGGACTGTCTTCCCGTTATCGGCACCGCACGCGCCACGCCCTCCGTCATCTATGCCTTCGGCCATGGCCATCTGGGGCTGACACAATCGGCAGCCACCGCCCGTCTGGTGACGCAACTGGCCAGCGGTGAGGAGACGGCAATCTCGGTCGACCCTTTCCGGCCGGGACGTTTTTCCTGAGTCCAAGAAAAGTGGACTATTTCACCGGTTGCATGGAATCGTCCGGAAACTCCACCTCGGCGAAGGACGGATAGACCTTGCGCAGAATGGTGACCTGCTGCTGGTCGCTTACCCGCAGCAAATACCAGTCCGCGCCGTCCATCAGTGCCAGCGTGTGGGATTTCGCCTCGATCGTCTGGCCGCCGGTTTCCATCACCGTTTTTGTCGGGATGAGCGCATAGGGCGTTCCATCAGGCGTTTGCGCAAGGCTGATCGCCTGCGTATCCATGGTGAATTCGGTTATCTTGACCGCCGCAAGCGCCATCTGCATCTGCGCGGTCAAGGCGCCGCGCAATTGCTCCACGGTAATACCGGCGTCGCGTGCGATGAATTCAAAGATTTTAGGCGGCACTGTCTTGCCGACGACATCGAAATCCTGTGCGCCCAAAGCCGTCTGAAATCGCTCTATCTGTGTGCGAAGACTATCCTGCTCGGCGGGCGAGAGATCGCGCGACAAAGCGGGATGCGCAATCGTCAACAGCAGAAGCAGACAAGATAACAGGCGCTTCATGGCTTGGCCTTTCCGGTTATCCGGCATCGCCCGGTCCCCGGAACGGGAACCGCTCATGAACGGGATTGTTCAGCGCAGCAGAAAGAAACCCGCAGCCGACAGCACGACGAAGACGACCAGGCCACCAAGGAAACCGGCGGAGGTGAAGAAACCCGCGACCATGGCCAGCATCAGCACGCACAGCATCATCGTGCCGTACTTCGTCAAGGCCAGAAAACCGTTATAGGTCTTTTCGTGCTCGGCGTAGTTCATCTCGGCGCCGACTTCGACAGGACCCGTGTGGTGTTCGCTCATTCCGCTTCCCCTTGTGCTCCATCCGTCATGCCCGTCGTGCGGGAAAATCTGCCCGTAGACGATCACAGGCCCATGCCGGATTCTCCGTAGCCAGAGGTAACATGAAGTCGCCGAAAAGCGCAATGCGTTCTCGGCGAAAGAGCGGCAACGGCGTGCACCGTGGCCGCTCAACCGGGCGAAACATGTCATAGGGCAACATTCTTTCGCAAACGGTTGAAAAGGGCGATCAGTCAAGCTGTTTGATGGTGGTTTTGGTTGCTTTTCGAACCGCCTGACCATACACGGGATTCTGTGGGGAGGAACTCTGGAACCTGTGGCAGCGGTAGCACGTGGAGGCGTGGGCGCAGCACGGGTGCCGGGCTTTGCTCTCCGCCATAAACCCGCAAAGGGCCCGAAAAGGGAAGAGGGGAAAGCTATGAAGTCGCTTTTAAAACTAAGTGCGCTGATAGACCTTGCAAGCGAAGCTCTGGGCAAGGTTGCCGGTTATCTCGTGCTCATCTGCTGCCTCGTCAGCGCCGGCAACGCCATGGTCCGTTACGCTCTGAACTACAGTTCAAACGGCTGGCTGGAAATCCAGTGGTACATGTTCGCTTTCATCGTACTGATCGGCGCATCCTATACGCTGCGCATGAACGAACATGTGCGTGTCGACATCATCTATGGCGCGATTTCACCGCGCAGCCGCATCTGGGTGGACATTATCGGCATCGTGCTGTTCCTGCTTCCCGGCTGCTTTTACCTCGCCTGGCTTTCCTGGCCCATGTTCACACTGTCCTGGCATCAGAGCGAAATGTCCTCCAATGCCGGCGGCCTCATCCGCTGGCCGGTGAAACTCATCATCTTCGCCGGTTTCGCCCTTCTGGTTCTTCAGGGTTTTTCCGAACTCATCAAGCGCATAGGCGCCCTCAACGGGCTTTATGCGCTCGATACGAAGTACGAAAAACCCCTGCAATGATCGCACCGATCTGAACCTTCAGGATATTTCCCATGTTCGAATATGGTATTCTTCCGCCACTGATGTTCCTCGGCATGATCATCTTCATGCTCTACGGATTTCCGGTTGCTTTCTCGCTCGCCACCGTCGGTCTCGTTTTCGGCGTCATCGGCATCTTCACCGAGCATTTTTCGCCGGCCTTTCTTCAGGCTTTGCCGCTGCGTATCTTCGGCATCGTCTCGAACGATCTTTTGCTCGCCATCCCCTTCTTCACCTTCATGGGCGCGATCCTGGAGCGATGCGGGCTGGCCGAAGATCTTCTTGAAGGGACGGGTAAACTGTTCGGTGCCATTCCCGGCGGCCTCGCTTATGCCGTCATCATCGTTGGTGCAATTCTCGGCGCGATTACCGGCACGGTGGCTGCCTCCGTCATCACCATGGGCGTCATCTCGCTGCCGATCATGCTGAAATACGGTTATAACCCGCGGCTTGCAACCGGCGTCATCGCCGCATCCGGCACGATCACGCAGGTCATTCCGCCTTCGCTGGTGCTGATCGTGCTTGCCGACCAGCTCGGCAAATCCGTTGGCGACATGTATCTGGGCGCCATCGGCCCCTCGATCCTGCAAGTCGCCATCTTCATGCTGTTCATCCTGTTCATGTCGGTCGTGCGGCCGAAGGACCTGCCGGCGCTGCCGCCGGAAGCACGGGGAGAATTGAACCGGGCGCTGGTCTTCCGCGTGCTGGCGGGCATGATCCCGTCAATCGTGCTGATCTTCCTCGTGCTCGGCACCATCTTCCTCGGCCTTGCAACGCCCACCGAAGCCGGCGCGCTCGGCGTCGTGGGCGCCATGGCGCTGGCCGCCGCGCACCGCCGCCTCAGCTGGGATCTCATCAAGCAGGGCATGCATTCCACCATGCACATCACCTCGATGGTGGTGTTCATTCTGGTCGGCGCCACCTGCTTCTCCCTCGTCTTTCAGGGCATGGACGGTTCGCTGTGGATCGAGCACATGCTGTCGGGCATTCCGGGCGGCCCCATCGGCTTCCTGATCTTCGTCAACATCTTCATCTTTTTCCTCGCCTTCTTCCTCGATTTCTTCGAGATCGCCTTCATCGTCATTCCGATGCTGGCGCCGATCGCCCAGGCGCTCGGCATCGACCTCATCTGGTTCGGCGTGCTGATCTGCATCAACATGCAGACGAGCTTCATGCATCCGCCCTTCGGATTTGCTTTGTTCTACCTGCGCTCCATCGCGCCGCGCTCGGTCAAGACATCGGATATCTACATGGGCGCCATCCCATGGCTCGGCATGCAGCTCATCCTCGTCGCCATCGTCATCTTCTGGCCGGAATCCGTCACCTACTGGCTGGACAAGGCGCCTGAGGTCGATCTGAATTCCATCAAGATCGAAGTGCCCGCCTTCGGCAATCAGGGCGGCAACACCATGCCCAATTTCGGCCAGCCGGGTGGATTGCCGGGCATGCCGAATCTTGGCGAGCCCCCGAAGATCGGACCCTGACGGGCATCTTGTAAGGACCTGGCGAAACGCTTATGATTGCGGAGTGGAAGACAGGGTTGCACCCCTGCCTTCCGTTTATTCTCTTTAGAAATTGAACCGGACAGTCACTGACCAGCCTGTCCGGTTTTTCCTAATGACGAATGCAATGCTCAGCGTTTTCCACATCGCATCACCTCCACAGTTGAGAGCAAGGCCTTTGCCGAGGTCGGCGTGGCCAATCCCCGCCGACACTCCGGCTGGTCGCGGAGCCTGCTGCTTTTGCCCACAACGGAATTGATCGTAAATCATCCTTTGTTGTCGGATGCGTGAAGGCATGCGCGCGCAACAAAAACCCCGGAGACCGAAATCCCCAGGGCCTTTGCTCGGTCCGCCGTCACCGAATAATCAGAGCTTGCCGTTACGCTGCTGGATCATCATGAAAGTATCGAACGTGTATTCCGCAAGCTGCATCCACAGATAACCTTCACGCTTGAAGGCGACCTGATCTTCGTAGATCTTCTTGAAGTCCGGATTGGAGGCCGAAATATTGGCATAGACTTCCAGCGCGGCCTTGTAGCAGGCCTCGAGGATTTCCTGGCTGAACGGCCTGAGCACCGCGCCTTCCGAAACCAGCTGCTTGATGGCGATCGGATTTTTCGCGTCGTATTTCGCCATCATGCTGGTGTTGGCGAAGGCGCAGGCGTCCTGCAGCGCCGTCTGGTAGCTTTTTGGCAGACTGTTCCACTTGTCCAGATTGACGAAGGAATGGATGACAGGGCCACCTTCCCAGAAGGCGGGATAATAATAATATTTCGCCACTTTCTGGAAGCCGAGCTTGTGGTCGTCATAGGGACCGACCCATTCCGCCGCGTCGATGGTGCCTTTTTCCAGCGCCGGATAGATATCGCCGCCGGCGATCTGCTGCGGTACCACACCGAGCTTTTCCACCACCTTGCCGGCCAGACCGGCGATGCGCATCTTCACGCCCTTGAAATCGTCGACGGTGTTGATTTCCTTGCGGAACCAGCCGCCCATCTGCGCGCCGGTATTGCCTGAAATCATGCCGTAAAGATTATGCTTGGCGTAAAATTCGTTGAGCAGCTTGTTGCCATTGCCTTCATAGAACCATGAATTCGTGAGGCGGGCATTGAGGCCGAAAGGTATGGCCGTGCCGATGGCGAAGGTCGGATCCTTGCCGACGTAATAATAGGAGCAGGTGTGGCACATTTCCACCGTGCCGGATGATACGGCATCGGCCGCCTGCAGGCCGGGCACGATTTCGCCGGCGGCAAAGGGCTGGATGGTGAAATTGCCGTCGGTTGCGGCGGCGACATGCTTGGCAATATCTTCCGCGCCGCCATAGATCGTGTCGAGCGATTTCGGAAACGACGACGTCAGGCGCCAGTTGATCTTGGTATTCTGCTGTGCAATGGCGGGCGCGGCCAGCGCTGCCGTGGCAGCTCCCGCAAGCGCACCTTTTTTCATAAAGGAACGGCGATCCATCTATATCCTCCCAGATATGAACGCTGCCCGCAGCTTTGAATTCCCCTCGTTGCTGTTCAGGCATCGCCGCAAAGTAAGCACGGTTACGGCCCGGCTGACAAGCACCCGCGCCAAGAATTAATCGCGGAAAAACCGGCCTTTCCCGGAATTTTCGAAAACTCTGCTTCGTATTTTATTTTCAACTGAAATATCCCGGCATCGCCTTATACTTTAGGCGCAGAAAGGATCGTCAGAACGCAAAACGCGTGCTTGACTTGGCCAGCCGGCAGTCGCACAAATTTCGAAGATTCGCTCCGGAGCCACCATGCCAAAACCCATTATCGCCGTTCCCGCCGACATCCGGCATTTCACCGGAGCCGACTGGCACGCCGCGCAGAACCAGTATGTTTCCGCCGCGCTGAAAGTCGCCGGCGTCATGTCCTTCATCGTCCCGGCCTTCGAGGACGGAAACGAGGTCGACGCCATTCTCGACCGGGTGGATGGCCTGCTGGTGTCCGGCTCCGCCACCAATGTGCATCCTTCCCTTTACGGAAAAGAGGCGCAGGAAAGCGACGGCCCGTTCGACCCGGCCCGTGACGCCACCAGCCTGCCGCTCATCCGCCGCGCCATTGAACGCGGCATGCCGATGCTGGCCATCTGCCGCGGCATTCAGGAGCTGAACGTCGCGCTGGGCGGCACGCTGGCTTCCGAAATTCAGGAGCAGCCCGGCATATGGGACCACCGCAAGCCGGAACATGACGACCGCGACTTGGCCTTCGCCATTCGCCAGCCGGTGCATGTGCGCGAAGGCTCCTGCATCGCGCAGCATCTCGGCATGTCCGGTGAAATCCAGATCAATTCGCTGCACCGGCAGGCAATCGCCGAAACCGCACCCCGCCTGCAGGTGGAGGCGACGGCGGCGGACGGCACCATCGAGGCCGTTTCTGTCATCGACGCCACAGGATTTGCCGTCGGCGTGCAATGGCATCCGGAATATTGGGCTGAGACAGATGCGCCGTCGCGCGCTTTGTTCGAGGCCTTCGGCAAGGCCGTCCACGACTATCGAAACAGCAAGGCATGAACCGCCGCTAATCCCATCGACTCACAAGAACACAAAAAAGGGGCAAGCCTGAAGGCCTGCCCCAAGTCTGGGAGGAGGATTTAGCGCTTTGCGCGTTTTTTCTGTCGGTAGACGTCGGCAACGACCGCGGCCACGATGATCAGGCCCTTGACGATTTCCTGATAATAGGCGTCCACCCGGAGGAAGGTGAAGCCCGACGTCATGACACCGAGGATGATGGTGCCGATCACCGTTCCAGTGATGCGGCCGGCACCGCCGGCGAGCGATGTTCCACCGATAACGGCTGCGGCGATGGCGTCGAGTTCATACATCACGCCCATACCGGCCTGCGCCGTCTGTGCGCGGGCGGCGGTGACGACGCCAGCGAGACCGGCGAGCAGGCCAGCAATGGCATAGACCTTGATCAGATGCGCCTCGATATTGATACCCGACACGCGTGCCGCCTGCTGGTTGGCGCCGATGGCATAGGTGAACTTGCCGTAGCGGGTGTAACGCAGCGCCACGTGGAAGATGACGGCGACGACGAGGAACACCACGACCGGCCAGATGCCCGTGCCGATAAAGTTGAAACCTTCCGTCAGACCGGAGATCGGCTGGCCCTTCGTATACCACTTGGAAAGACCACGCGCCGTCACCATCATGCCAAGCGTTGCGATGAAGGGCGGAATTTTGGTGCGGGCGATGAGTTGCCCGTTGATGAAGCCCGCAAGAGCACCAGCCAATATGCCAACGGCGAGCGGTATGAAGAAAGGCAGATCGGTCAATCCAGGATAAAGCGCCCGCGGCCACGTGGATGATTGCGCCACGCTGGCGGACAGCATCGCCGTCAGGCCAACAACGGAACCGGAAGAGAGATCGATGCCGCCGGTGATGATGACCTGCGTGACACCAACCGCGATGATGCCGATCACCGAGACCTGCAGGATCATGATCGTCAGGCGCTGCTGGTTCATCAGGAAGCTCTGGCCGATGAAAATCCAGCCAAGAATTTCATAAACCAGCGCAATGCCGATCAGCACGAAAAAGATATTGGCCTCCGGCGGGATGCGCCGATGCGGCTTGCGTCCGGATTTTCCATCCAACTCTGTGTTGGCGGCGGCGTTCGTATTCATAATCATTCCTCCTCGAGAAATCCCGGCGCGCCTCACCGCGATGCGAGATCCATCACTTTAACCTGCGTGGCTTCACTTCTATCAAGGAAACCCGTCACCCGACCTTCATGCATGACCATGACACGGTCGCTCATACCCAGAACCTCCGGCATTTCGGAGGAAATCATGATGACGGCGACGCCCTGGCGCGCCATCTCGCAAACCAGCTTGTGAATTTCCGCCTTGGCCCCGACATCGATACCGCGCGTCGGCTCATCCAGAATGAGAATGCGCGGCTTGGTCAGCATCCAACGGCCGATCAGAACCTTCTGCTGGTTGCCGCCGGACAGGTTTTCGATGCGCTCGTAAAGATGCGGCGTCTTGACCCGGAGCTTGCGGCACATTTCCTCGCAGGCATCCGACAGCGCGTTTTCCTGCACGAAGCCATTGGCGACATATTTGTCCTGCAGGACGGCGATCTGCATGTTCTCCAGAATATTCAGGATCAGCAGGCATCCCGTATCCTTGCGATCCTCGGTCAGAAACGCCATGCGGTGACTGATGGCCTTCGTCGGGCTGTCGATCGAAACCGGCTTGCCGTCGATTGCAATCGTGCCCGAGGAAGCGGGCGTTACACCGAACACCGTTTCCGCCACATTGGAGCGGCCCGATCCGACAAGGCCGGCAACGCCGAGAATTTCACCGGCGCGCACCTCGAAGGAAATGTCATGGAAAACGCCATCGAGCGTGAGATTCTTGACCGAAAGCACCACGTCGCCGATCGGAACCTCTTCCTTCGGGAACATCTGGGTGATTTCACGACCCACCATCATCCGAATGATGTCGTCACGCGTTACATCGCTCGAGGCGTGGGTGCCGATATATTTGCCGTCGCGGAAAACCGAAAACTCATCGGCGATCTCGAACAGCTCGTTCATCTTGTGGGTGATGTAGACGATACCGATACCGCGTTCCCGGAGATCGCGGATGATGCGGAAGAGATGCTCGACCTCGCGCTCCGTCAGCGCAGATGTCGGCTCATCCATGATGAGAACGTCGGAATCATAGGAGACAGCCTTGGCGATCTCGACCATTTGGCGACTTGCCACCGAAAGCTCGCCGACGCGGGTTTCCGGGTCGAGATCGATACCCAGCCTTTCCAGCAGCGTTTCGGTGCGGCGATACATTTCGCCGTGATCGATAAGGCCCAGCCGGTTCTTCGGCTCGCGTCGTATCCAGATGTTTTCCGCCACCGTCATATAGGCCATCAGGTTCAGTTCCTGATGGATCATGGCAATGCCGTTTTCCAGCGCATCGAGCGGGGAATCGAGACGTATGCCGGCGCCTTTCAGGCGAATTTCGCCACTGTCCGGCTGGTAGATGCCGGCCAGGATCTTCATCAGCGTCGATTTTCCGGCGCCATTCTCGCCCATCAGCGCATGCACGGTGCCGCGCTTGAGCTTGAACTGCACATCATCGAGCGCCACGACGCCGGGAAATTCCTTGCGTATGCCTTCCGCCGAGAGAAGATACTCCGCATTCGGCACGGCTCCGCTGGCGCGCACGGCGGCCATTGTCGATGGACTGACGACCATCTCATCCTCCACAATAGACAAAAATGACCGGAAACAGGCTTTACCAAACGGCGCACCTTGCCTCCGGGGAGGCTTGCAGCGCCATGTCGATCACGACATGAGAGGCGCTGCAACACTTTGAATTCACTGAAATTCAATCGTAATCCGCTCGCGCACCGAAGCTTGTCTTCGGTGCCGTCGGAAACCGGCATCTGCCTCCAATATCGATCTGAACGGGTGCAGATGCCGGAAGGCGGCCGTTAGTTCTTGGCCACGTAGTCCTTGACGTTTTCAGGCGTGACGAGCTGGAAAGGAATGTAGACCTTCTTCTCGACCTTGTCGCCCTTGACGAGCTTCAGCGCCGCATCGAGGGCGCCCTTGCCCTGCCCTGCCGCATCCTGGAACACCGTCACATCGAGATCGCCCGACTGCATGGCCGCAAGTGCATCCTGTGTGGCATCCACGCCGGCGACGACGTAGTCCTTCATGTCCTTGCCAGCGGCCTTCAGTGCCTGAACGGCACCGATCGCCATTTCATCGTTGTTGGCGATGACGGCGTTGAACTCGATACCGCTGGAGAGCCAGTTGGTGACAAGGTCGGAACCCTGCGTGCGCTGCCAGTTCGCGGTCTGCTCTTCAACAACCGAAATGCCCTTGCATTCGTCGGTCTGCAAAACGTCCTTTGCAGACTGCGTGCGCATGCGCGCCGCCTGGTTCGAAAGCTCGCCCATCATGATGACGGCCTTGCCCTTGCCACCGAGAAGGCGGCAAACTTCTTTGGCTTCAAGCGTGCCGGCCACCGTTTCATCGGAGGCGACGAATGCCTGGCCGTCCGGCAGGGTATCCACGTTCACCGGCTGGCGGTTGACGTAAACCAGCGGAATTTTCGCGTCCGCGGCCAGCTTGGACATGGCCGCCGTCGCATCCGTGTCAACCGGATTGACGATGATCGCATCGACCTTGGAAGCGATGAAATTCTGGATCTGGCTCTGTTGCTTGGCGACGTCGTTCTGCGCGTCTTCAACCTGCAGGGTCACGCCCTTCAGTTCCTTGGAATAATCCTGCATGCCGTTGCGCAGCACGGTCAGGAAGTTGTCGTCGAACAGCGCCATCGAGACGCCTACAGTCTCCGCATGTGCCGCCGTGCCCAGAAGCACAGACATGGCTGCG
Source organism: Agrobacterium sp. NPDC090283 (assembly GCF_044769685.1). NCBI lineage: Bacteria > Pseudomonadati > Pseudomonadota > Alphaproteobacteria > Hyphomicrobiales > Rhizobiaceae > Agrobacterium > Agrobacterium sp. NPDC090283. The sequence continues at coordinate 313,127 of NZ_JBIVYG010000002.1, forward strand.
CCGATGATAAATTTCTTCATTGTTTTCTCCTCCTCGGTGTCCGGCGCCACCTCTCCCAGCCGGAGGCGAACCCGAAAGCCCGCCGCTACCTCCTCACATTCAGAAAACGGAATAATGAAACCGATTTTCTGTCTGTTCGATATATTTATTCCATTTTTGGGCTGAACGTCAATGCTTTCTTCACGACCCGGCGGCAAAGCGACACACAAGGCGGTGATGATGAGGGATTCCAGAGGATGTCCATTCCGGACGGGGCTGCCGATGAAAGCGTCCAAGCTCCATCCGCCTCATGTCCACCCGTGAAGCGGGGAGCCGTAAGGCGTTGAAATTACGGACGCCCGGTTCGAAGCTCGGAATGAGTTCGACTATGATGGAAGATTTATTCCAAGCAAAAATCCGCCGGCCCTTTTTTTCACAAGGCCGGCGACAAAAGAAGAGCGTGACAAGTGCGTAGTGTCTTACCGGTGGGAAGCGGGCATGACATCGGCGGGAATCGGGCAGACATATTCGCTGCCCTCGGTCTTTTCCTGCCACTCTTTTTTGGCACTGGCGAGCAGTTCCGGCGCGGTCATCAGCGCAAGACCGGTCGATGCAAGCGTCTTGGCGGCATGCGCCATGGCCTTGTGAGCGGCGGGGCTTTTGCCCTGCGCCACCACCTGCCAGGTATGCGGATTGGTGCCGATCGCCCAGGCCGGCGTCCAGCACTGCGCCGTCGGCGTGATCCAGCTGACGTCGCCGACATCGGTGGAACCCGCCCGGAAATGCGACTGGCCCTCGAAATCACGCAGGCCGAGATGCAGGGGCGTCGAACCATCGATCTTCCGGTTGGAAAAAACATCACCCTTTATCTGGTAGAGCCGGATGCTGCTTTTGATCGCCTCGTCAGTAAAGGTGTCCTGAATGCTCTTTGCGAAAGCGATATCCGCCTCATCGAAGGCGATAGGGCCAAGCGCTACCATGTTTTCATGCATCGCCGTTTCCAGCGTGATGTTGGGCAAAAGGTTGGTTGAGGCGGTATCGAAGACGATCTCGACCTCGGTCTCGGTCATCATCGCCGCGCCGCGCGCCACCTTGTCCACGCGCGCCGCAAGATCGAGCGCCTGACGCATTTCCGGGGCGCGGATCAGGTAAAGCACTTCGGCCTTGGCCTGCACCACATTCGCCGCCTTGCCGCCGGTATCGGTGATTGCATAATGCACCCGGCAATCCTGCGGCATGTGTTCGCGCAGGAAATTGACGCCGACATTCATGAGTTCGACGGCATCGAGCGCCGAGCGTCCGAGATGGGCGGCGTTGGAGGCGTGGGCCGCAACACCCTTGAAACGGTAGAAATATTCCAGCACGGCAAGATTATTGGTGGAACGCACGCCGTTGAACGGGGCCGGATGCCAGGTCAGCGCCGCATCGACATCATCAAACAGGCCAGCCCGCACCATGAAGGTCTTGCCCGAACCGCCCTCCTCACCGGGGCAACCGTAATAACGCACGGTGCCGGGCAGATTATTGGCTTTAAGATGCCGGGCAAGCGCGATGGCCCCCATCAGCGAGCCGACGCCCAGGAGGTTATGGCCGCAGCCATGGCCGGTGGCGTCCGCCTCGCGCGGCTGCACCTGCGCCACATCGGCCACCTGGCTCATGCCGGCCAGCGCATCGAATTCGCCGAGGAAGGCAATGACCGGCTTGCCGCTGCCGAATTCGCCGATGAACGCCGTTTCCATGCCTGCCACGCCGCGGCGAACCGCAAAGCCGTTTTCCTCAAGCGCGGCGGCGAGAACGCCAGCGGATTGCCGTTCTTCAAATTTAAGCTCGGCAAAATCCCAGATGCTGTCGCTTAGGGTGGTGAAGTCGGGCTTCATGGCCTCGACCTCGGCGGCAATCGACATCACGGCATCACGGTTCATGGCTTGTCCTCGCATTTCCGCCCTTTACGGGCACGCGCAAGCGCTTCGGCGGATGCACCGCCAAATCCTTGCACCCTATGATGGAAAGCCCGCGCCGGGGTCCGCCTCCGGCGCGGGCAAGAGTGGATCAGTTGTCGACCGAGACTTCCCAGAGGCGGGCGTTCGACTGCCAGACCGGCTGGCCCTTGAGCTTCTTCGTGGCACCCCAGACATCGACCATGTCATAGAGGAAGATGCCCGGCATTTCCTTCAGCATCAGCTCATGGAACTCGTCGAAAATCTTCTGGCGCTTCGTCTGGTCGGCCTCGACATAGGCCGCCTTCATCAGCTCGATCGCCTTCGGATCATCCCACATCAGCGAGGCGTTCTTGTCCTTGTTGCCGACATAGAAGGCATACATCAGCGCCGGATCGAGACGCGGGGCGACCGACTGCGAGATCACCTGATAATTGCCGGAGCGACGGCGATCGACCTGCGTGGCATAATCCAGCACCTCGATCTGCACGTTGAGACCCGCCTGCTGCATCATGGCCTGCGCCATGACGGCGGCCGGGAAGCTCGGCACGTTGCCACGCTTGTTGGCGATGATGGAGATCGGCTCGCCCTTGTAACCGGCGGCCTCCAGTTCCTTCTTCGCGGCCTCGATGTCATAGGCCGGACGCTTTTTCTGGGTCTCGTCGAAATAGACCGAGTCCTGCGAGACCATCGAGCCGTTGGCTTCACCCGTGCCGTTCGATGCGGCAGCAACCAGTTCATCGAGATCGAGCGCCATCGCCATGGCGCGGCGCACGCCTGGATTACTCAGCACCTTGTCGCGGGTCTGGATGTAGAACAGGTTCTTGCCGTTGTTGCGGGCAACGATGAGCTGCATCTTGTCATTGGTCTTGAATTCCGGAATGAGATCGGGGGAAATCTCAGCCGTATCGAGCACGCCGGATTCAAGGCCCGCTTTCACCGTCGAAGCATCTGGAATGACCATGAATTTGATGCCATCGGCCAGCGGCCGCTTGGAGCCGACCATGCCATCAGGCTTGCCGTCATTTGCCGGCGAAACATAATCAGCAAATTTGGCGAGGCGGATATATTCGCCTTTCTTCCACTCGTCCCACTGGAATGGGCCGGTGCCGATCGGCTTGACGAAGCTGCCATCGGCAGCAACCGATTCCGGTGAGATCATGCCGGTATAACCGCATTCCGGCCGCGACATGAGGCCAAGGAAAACGCCGGAGGGTTTTTCAAGGGTGATCTCAACCGTGGAAGCATCCGTGGCCTTGACGCCGGTGACGTGCGCTGCCCCGCCTTCCGCGAAATCGTTAAGGCAGGTCCATTTTGTTTCCGGCTTCAGATAACGTGTCCAGTTCCAGGCAACATCCTCTGCGGTGAGCGGCTTGCCATTGTGGAATTTCACGTCCTTGCGCAGCTTGAACGTATAGGTCAGGCCGTCAGCCGCAACCTCGACGCTTTCGGCCAGAAGCGGCTTCACCTCGCCAGCATTGTTATAACCGACGAGGCCTTCGACGATGTGCAGGATAACCCCATCCGTATTGCCATCGCGGTTCACACCAGGATTGTTGCTGCGCAGATCCGAGCTCTGCGCGATGGTGATGTCGCGTGCTGCGGCCATATTGGCGGTCACGAGCAGGGCAACGCCTGCGAGAAGAAGTTTTTTCACTGTTCTACCCTCTTTGTTGTCGTTGATTATGATTGATTAAAAACCGTCCCAGCAGGCCTGTGCCAGCCGGCCAATCGTTTCGAGTGCGACGGTATAGCCCGGCGTGCCGTCAGGCATGGTTTGCGGCACCTCGTCGGTATAGGTGGTGATGATGAAGGACGGCGCGCCGTTTCTGTAGACGATGCCGGCATCCATGCGCCCGCGCTTGCCGCGGCCGCTCTTGCTGGCCACCACCGCCTCGAAAGGCAGGCGGGAGCGAATTCCATACCGCAAAATCTGGTTCTTCAGCGTCTGCATCGCCCACTCGCACAATTGCGGGCTACAACCGAGCTTTGCCTGCGCCTCGGGCGACGATTGGGCATCCAGAATTGTCTGCAGCAGAAGCACCTGATCCGCCGCCGAGGTGGTGGTGACGGTTTTCAACGGATGGTCGGCCGCCAGCGCCAGCGGCGGGATGAGGAAACGGTGATGGGTATTGGCCATGCCGAGCGATTTGCAATAGCCGTCCACCTCTTCCAGCGTCAGCCTCTCCAGCACCATCTTGGTGCAGACATTGTCGCTCAGCACCATCATGCCGGCAACGGCATCGCGCAGCGAAATGACGATACCCGGCGTCATATAACGGAACATGCCGCTCGCGACCTCTTCCACCAGCCGCTTTTCATAGGTGACGGGCTGGTCGAGATCGATCCGCCCTTCGCTGGCGGCCTTGAGAACGGCCATCATGATCGACGTTTTGCGGGTGCTGCCCGATGGCGTCTCCTCGTTTTCTCCCCGGCCGATCTCTTCGCCGGTCAGGAGATTGCGCACCATAAAGCGCGTCACGAAAGGCTGTGCATCACAGATCGCATTCAGTTGGGCAGCCACAGTCATTGTCATCTTCCTGTTAAACTTCATCTTCCAGACGCCATTTCAGTGTCACGCCGCCTTTTTCATTCTGGTCGAGGGCGGGAATGGCCGAGAGCAGCCGGCGCGTATAGGCCTCCCTCGGACTGTCGAAAATCGTGTCGCGGTCACCCTCTTCGATGATGCGACCGTCCTGCATGACGACGACACGGTCGGCCACCTGCTCCACCACACCGAGATCGTGGCTGATGAACAGGCATGAAAAACCGTAACGTTTCTGCAGATCGGAAAAGAGATCGAGCACCTGCGCCCGCACCGTCACGTCGAGCGCCGAGACCGGTTCGTCGGCGATCAGGAACCGCGGACGGCGGGCAATGGCGCGGGCAATCGCCACGCGCTGGCGCTGGCCGCCGGAAAGCTCATGCGGATAGCGGGCGGCAAAATCGGCGCCGAGCCCCACTTCCTCCAGCGTTTCCAGCGCCCGCTTGCGCTTGGCGGCCTGGTCGAGGTCAGGCACGAGGCGCAATGCCTCCTCCACCAGCGCCTGAATGGTCATGCGCGGATCGAGCGAGGAATAGGGATCCTGAAACACCATCTGGCAATTCAGGCGATAATCCTTCCAGTCCTCGTTGCGCTCGCGGCCCTGAAAGCGGATATGCCCTTCGCTTTCCTGCACAAGCCCGGCAATGGTGCGGCCAAGCGTCGTTTTGCCAGAACCGGAACCACCGACGAGCGCCACGACCTCGCCCTCATGAATATCGATGCTGACACCATGCAGCGCCCGCTTCGGTTTGGCTTTTTTCAGCAGGGATTTGCGACCGGCATAATCCACAACGATATCGCGGGCCGAAACCATTGGCGCCTTGGAGGTGTCGATGCTGCGCGGCTCACCGCGAAACGGCAGGGAGGAAAGCAGCTTTTTCGTATAGGGGTGCTGCGGCGCGTCCAGCAGGTCCTCGGTGCGGCCTTGTTCGACGATCGTGCCTTTTTCCATCACCACGATACGGCTGGTATAACGTGCCACCATCGGCAGATCGTGACTGATGAGGAGAACGGCAGTGCCTTCCGCCCGCGTCAGTTCCACCATCAGTTCCATGACATCGCGCTGGATGACCGCGTCAAGCGCCGTCGTCGGTTCGTCGGCGATCAGCAAAGCCGGTTTCAGCAGCATGACCGAGGCCAGCATGATGCGCTGGCGCATGCCGCCGGAAAACTCGTGCGGATAGGCCGTCAGCGCACCTTCGGGATCGCGGATGCCGACCCGGCGCAGCATGTCGAGAATTTTCTCGCGGCGCTCTTCGGGCGACAACTTCGTGTGAAGGATCAGCCCCTCTTCCAGCTGCCGGCCAATCGTCATCGATGGGTTGAGGGAGGTCATCGGCTCCTGAAACACCACGCCGATCTCCGCGCCGCGCAGACGCCGCAGATCCTTCACCGGCAGGGACATGACATCCTGCCCCTTATAGATGATCGACCCGCCGGTGACGGCGATGGCCGGCGGCAGAAGCGAGATGAGCGCGCGGGTGGCGAGCGTCTTGCCCGAGCCGCTTTCGCCGACGATGCCGAAGATTTCGCCCGCAGCAATATCGAAGGAGATATCCTTGACCACCCGGTGGCCGGTTCTGGCGACTTCGAGCGAAAGGCCGCGAACGGTGAGAAGTGTATTAACAGTCATTTGAGACCTCTCATGCGCGGGTCAAGCCTGTCGCGAAGGGCATCGCCCAGAAGATTGATGCCAAGCAGCGTCAGCGCGATGCAGAGACCGGGGAAAAGCCCGAGCCAAACGGCCTGCTGGATGAAGGGACGGCCGGCGGCCAGCATGTTGCCCCAGGTGGGCGCCGGCGGCGGCACGCCAAGGCCGAGGAAGGAGAGCGCGCTTTCCGACAGGATGGCCCAGCCGAACATGGAGGTGGCAAGAACCGTGATCGGCGCGATGCAATTGGGCAGGATGTGGCGGAACATGGTGTAGATCTCGCCATTGCCCATCACCAGCGCCGCCTCGATGAATTCCCGCTCGCGCAGAGAAAGCACGGCACCGCGCACCACGCGGGCCATGGATGGCGTATAGGCGATGCCGAGCGCGAAGATGATGCCATACTGGTTTGCGCCGAAAACCGCGAGCAGGCCGAGCGCCAGCAGAATGCCGGGAAATGCCAAGAGCGCATTGTTGATGGCCATGATGACGCCATCCACCCAGCCTCGCGCATAACCGCTGACAAGGCCGATCAGCGTGCCGAAGATCGTCGCGAAGCTGACCGTCAGGAAGCCGATCCAGACGCTGGCCCGTGCGCCAACCATCAGGCGGCTCAAAACATCGCGCCCGAATTCGTCGGTGCCGAGAAGATGGCTGGCGCTTGGGCCGGCCAGACGCGAGGCAAAGCCGAGCTTCATCGGGTCATAGGGGGTCCAGAACAGACCGGTTGCGGCGGTGATGAGCAGGAGGGCGATGAGAAAGCCGCCGATAAGCCCGTTAAGTGTGAACTTTTTCATTCGGCAACCACACGCGGATCGAAGAGGGGATAAAGAAGGTCGACGAACAGGTTGACCAGCACATAGGACAACGAAACGAACAGCAGGCAGCCCTGTATGACCGGATAGTCGCGGGCAAAAATACTGTCGACCATCAGCCGTCCGAGGCCGGGAATGGTGAACACCGTCTCGATGACAGCGATGCCGCCGAGGAGATTGCCGAGGATGAGGCCGATCATCGTCCAGGTCGGACCGAATGCATTCTTGAAGGCATGCCGCCAGAGCACGGCGCTTTCCGAAAGGCCCTTGGCACGGGCATGGGTAATGTAATCCAGCCGCAGCACTTCCAGTGTCGAGGCGCGCGCCATGCGGATCAGAACGCCCATTTCGTGGATCACCAGCGTCATGACGGGCAGGACGAGATAAAGCATGCCACCGACAAGATTATCGCTGATCGACACATATCCCAGCACCGGCAGCCAGCCGAGCTTGAGGCCGAAGAACAGAAGAAGCAGCAGGCCCAGCCAGAATGTCGGGATGGAGAGGAGCAGGGTTGCCGTTCCCACCAGCGCAAGATCGGTCAGGCTGTTCTGTTTCCAGGCGGCAATCACGCCTGCCGGAACTGCAATCAGGCTGGCGAGCAGCACGGCGACCACGACGATCTCGGCGCTGACGAGAAAGCGCGAGACGACCAGCGGCAACACCGCTTCGTCGTTGACGATGGAGCGGCCGAAATCGCCCTGCACCACATTGCCGGCCCAGATGACGAATTGTTGCGGCATGGACTTGTCGAGGCCGAGTTCGGTCCTCATCGCTTCGATCTGTTCCGGTTGCGCCATGTCGCCCAGCATCAGGGCAGCCGGATCGCCCGGAATGAAGCGGATGAGCGCAAAGACCGTGATCGACACGAATGCGATCGTCGGCAGCGCCATCAAAAGACGGCTCAGTATGAATCTTATCATCGGTTCCCCACGATTGATGGCCGGGAACGTGTTCCCGCCTCTATCGGTTTCGTTGCTGGCGACTATGACGGATTGAGAAATATCGCGCAATATTATGCGTAAATGTCATATGTCTATGCAGAATGGCGGCGCGTTTCATCCTGATGAGGACAATGAGATTTTCCGCCCAAAGTCCCGTTTTCAGTCGATTTTTTGCGAAAGCTGGATTTCCCGCTTCAGGGCATCGCTCAGTGCCTGCGCCGCGATGGACAAGGGTGCACCCGAAGCGCGGGCAAGACCGAATTCCTGTGTCGCCTGCGGGACGAATGGCCGGGCGACAACGGGAAGGTGCCGGTAGAGGTTGGCATAAAAACTGCTGATGATCGTTACCCCCAACCCGTGCGCCACATAGGCGCAGGCGGAACTGTTGGTATGGGTCTCGATCTTCACCATAGGCTTGACGCCGGCCTTCTTGAACACCTGATCGAGCGCCATGCGGTTCGGCCGCTGCCGGCCGATCAGGATGAGCGGAACATTGCGCAGATCCTTGACGGTGATTTCGGTGAGTTCAGCCAGCGGATGATCCTCCCGGACCACACAGACGCTCTTGCCGGTCGCAACACGTTCGACATCGATGCCCGGCCCGATCTCGCCTTCCATCCGCAGGAAACCCAGATCGATTACCCGTTCGCCCACCAGCTTGTTGATGGCGGTGGTCGTCTCGAAGAAGGTTTCGATACGCACGCCGGGAAAATCCCGGACGTAATCAATCAGCATGGCGGGCGCGAAATTCTCCCACATGCTGCTCGGCAGGCCGATGCGAACGATTTCCGGGCCGGCAGCACCATTGCGCAGATCTTCGGCATGGCCGGACATGCGATCGACGGCGAGCAGCACGTTTTCGGCATCACGGGCAAGAAGTGCGGCCTCCGGCGTCGGAATGAGCCGCCCTTTGTCGCGGGCAAACAGTGTCAGCGACAAATCCGATTCGAGCTGCGCCAGAAGCCGGCTGACACCGGACTGGCTGAGACCCATGGCCTTGGCCGTGGCAATGGTCGAGCCGGTGGAAAGAAGCGTGCGCAGGACTTCGAGCTGCTTGATGTTCATGAGGCCAGCACCATGGATGAGAAACGAGCCGGTAACGGTTCAAACCTTTTGCCGCCGATAGCGCTTCCTGTCACCGGTTTTTTATCCTGCGCGCGACAGCAACCTACAATTTCACCTCATAGACCGTGTCATGGGTGGCCACACGTGCCTCGCCCGATGGCGTCACCCAACCACGGAACATGCCGGGTGTATTATAGGGTGCAGCAATACCGCCTTCGGCATCGATCGCCACTAGCCCGGCACCGATATCGTAGGGTGCCAGATCCTTGTGCACGAGATTGCCGGCGGCGGTCTCCAGATCCTGCCCAAGATAGGCAACGCGGGACGCGATCTCGTGGCCGACGACATAACGGATGAAAAACTCGCCCTTGCCGGTGCCCGAGACCGCACAGGCGCCATCCCGCGCATAGGTGCCGGCGCCGATCACCGGGCTGTCTCCCACGCGGCCGTCCGGCTTGTTGGTGTAACCGCCGGTCGAGGTGGCCGCAGCAAGATGCCCCGCCGCATCGCGCGCCACTGCGCCTACGGTCCCGTGCTTTTCGTTTTCAGTCGCTTCCGTGCCTGTGGCGGCATGACGCTTCATCGCCGCCAGTGCCTCCACGCGCTTTTGTGTGGTGAAGTAGGATTGAGGCTCGGTGGCTAGCCCCTTTTCCCTGGCAAAGCCGTCGGCCGCCTCACCCGTCAGATAGACGGCACGTTCATCCACCATCAGCGCGCGGGCCGCCTTCACCGGGTTGCGGATGGCGCGGGAGGCGCTGATCGCGCCCGCCGCCAGTGTGGCGCCATCCATGATGGATGCATCGAGTTCGTGAATGCCGTTTTCGTTGAGTGCGGCACCATGCCCGGCATTAAAATGCGGACTATCCTCCATGACAACGACCGCCGCCTCGACCGCCTCAAGCGCGCTTCCGCCAGCCTTCAGCACGCCATAACCGGCACGCAGCGCCGCCGCCAGATCGTCGCGCGCAGCGGCCCACTCCTCAGACGTCATGCTGTCTTCCGGCATCACGCCACAACCGCCGTGAATGGCCAGTGCGATCTTCGTCATGTGCTCACTCCCTCGTCGCCCCACTCCGGCAGGGCCTCTTACCATCAATGAAAGGCGATATCGCCGATGACCCGTACGCGCACTCTGCGAGCGCCGCCCGGCAGATAGGCGATCGGGATATCCTCCACCTCAAGCGTCTTGAGGCTCGCCCGCTCAGCGCCAGACGCAACGGCTGCGTTCTGCGCCTCTGTCTCGGCCTTCGCAAGGGCTTCGTCCCGGCTCAGTCCGGAAAAGACCTGGTCGACCTCACCAGAAACCTGCGCCATCGCCGCGCCCAGCGCATTGGCAACCCCGGCATTTTCCACACGCAACACTTCCGACGCACCCGGAACCGTCTCGGGGATCAGGAAAGCCCCACCGCCGACCGCGACCAGCGGCACGTTTTCGGCCGAGGTCTTCATCTGGTCGAAACTGTCGGCCACCATGTCACGGATGCGTTGAAGCGAGGCCTGCACGAAAGCCGGATCGAGGTCTTTTACACGGTCGCGGTCACCCATCTCGATCAGGCCAGCGGCAACGGCGATATCCGACGTCGTCAGTGTCTCGCCGCCGAAAACACGGGCTTCCGTCAGGATGCGGTAACCGACCGAACGCGGGCCGATCTTACCTGTCTCAGGGTCAACGATGGTGCCGCCGCCGAGCGCAATCGGCAGAAGATCGGGCATACGGAAGAGCGTGCGTACCCCGCCAATATGAACGATATTGTTCGCCTCGCGCGGAAAGCCGCCGACAAGGCAGCCGATATCGGAGGTGGTGCCGCCAACATCCACGACCATCGCATCGGAAAGCCCGGTGAGGAAGGCCGCACCGCGCATCGAATTGGTCGGGCCGGAAGCGAAGCTGTGCACGGGGTTGGTGGCGGCCACATCCGCGAGCGCCACGGTGCCGTCATTCTGGGTCAGATAGAACGGCGCCTTCACGCCCGCTTCGCGCAGCGCATCCGAAAATGCCTGAACCGTTGTCTTGCCGAGCGTTTGCAGCGCTGCATTCAGGAGAGCGACATTTTCTCGCTCGAGCAGCCCGATGCGGCCAAGCGTATGGGAAAGCGTGATGCGTGCATCAGGGATCACAGAACGGACGATTTCCGCCGCCCTCACCTCGCACTCCGTCGTCAGCGGTGAGAAGGTCGCGGAAATGGCGATGGAAGTGATACCCGCATCGCGGATTTTCATCGCCGCCTCACGGATTTCACCGGGAACCATCGGCACCAGCGGACTGCCGTCATATTCATGGCCGCCGTGAACCATGAAGATCAGCGGATCAACGGCCTCGCGAAGATCCTTCGGCCAGTCGCACATGGGCGGCAGTGAAGAACCTGTTGGCAATGCGATGCGGATCGCCGCGACCCGTTCCAGCCGGGCGCGTTCCACCACCGCATTGGTGAAGTGCGTGGTGCCGATCATCACAGCATCGATTGGCCGGTCGGCCGCGCCGACATGGCCCGCCACATGGGCAAGCGCCGCCTTCACGCCGGACAGGACATCCTGCGTGGTCGGGACCTTGATGGAAGCAACGATGGTGTCTCCATCGATCAGAACGGCATCCGTATTGGTGCCGCCAACGTCAATACCGATGCGTTTCATGGGAATACCGATCTGAAATCAATGTCATAACCGAAGGCGCGCGGGCCGACGGCAGCGATACCGGCAGGCGTCGTCAGAAGCTCCGGCGCCGGCAGGGCTACAACCGTGACGCGCTGGCCGTATCGTACCGATTCCGTACCGATGGCACCGCCCGAAATAGTATCGAGAAGGCAAAGCAGGTCAGGCGTCATGGCGACGGGCTGGCCGTCGCGGAAGGCAACCGCCCATTCGTTCTGGAAGGCCAGTTCCATGCGCGAACCGCGGTCGGCATCAATGCCTTCAATGGTCGTGCTGCCGCGCAGGAAACCACCGGTGGTCTCACGCGCCACATCCACCACCTTGCCACGGAACAGCTGCTTGCCGCCCTCGTGGTTAAGAACCGCCTGAACCGGATCGTCATGGCGCGCACGCGCCTCCATCACAGCGCGCCCAAGGTCAGTCGCTTTGGTGACGGTGTAGTGAATGCCCCATTCCTTCACTTCCTTGCCGGTGCGCGGCGCCTTGCAGGTGGCGGCGGTGGAGCCGACTTCGGTGCAGACCTTGCGCGAGATGCGCTCCATCCATTTCCACGAAGCAGCCCGCGTCACGATCACCTCATTGTCGCGCACATCGACGAGCGACAGCGGAAACATCGGCAGGTTGCCGATGGCGAAGGATGTCATCTGCGCCTCGGGATAGGCGCGTCCCATGGCATCGGCATTAACAACCGGCCGGTCGAGCACGGCGGCGGCGAGGAAAGACGACAGCGCATTGGAGCCGCCGATCTCCACGCTCATGATCGCCCGAAACGGCTTGCCGAGATAATCCTCCATCACCTCGACGGCACGGGCGAGATGCACGGGATCCCCCAGCCGCTCCTGACCGACAAGCGGCGCACCCATCTTGGAGACGACGGCAACCATGTCGTCATCGGCAAGCGCCATCGGGTCCATCACCTTCACCCGTCGTCCCTCGGCATAGAGGCGGCGCAGATTAAGCGTCGAGATATAGGGATTGCCGCCGCCACCCGTTCCCAGAATCCAGGCACCGGTGGCCAGAGGTTCGATATCGTCTTCGGAAAATTCCTGGATCATGCGTCATCCTCGGGCATGCCGCAGCCTTTCCGGCCGCAAGCGATGCTCCTTCCCTTTGAAGTTCCAAGTCTGGCCAACCCCGCCATTTGTGGCGGGGCCGGTTTTCATGAGGCGGAGATCACTCCGCCTTGCAGTCCCAATGGAAGTTGGAGAAGTTCAGGTCCCAGCTCTGCATGGGAATGAACTCGTAACCCTGAAGGCACTTGTTCGCCGCATAACGGCGGTTCGGCGCAACGGCCCAGACGTCCGGCTGAAGATCGGCGATCTTCGTCTGCAGTTCCTTGTAGGTGGCGTTCTGCTCATTGACATCGGTGGTGGCGCGAACCTTGTCGATCAACCCGTCGATGTCCGCATTCTGCAACCATTCCATCGACATCCAGGTGCCGGACGCCTTGGAATGATACTGGTTGTAGAACATCGAATCCGGCGACGGATAGGTTGGCGAGATGTTTACCTGCGTCGATGCCGGCGTCGTTTCCGGCTTGGAGGACAGCTCGACGATGCGGTTCCACGGTTCCGGCTTGATATCGAGCGTGATGCCGATCTGCTCGAGGCTGGACTGCAACAGCAACGCCACTTCGGCCTCGAAGGCGAGCGACGCGACATAGCTGTTGACCAGCGTGATCTTCTGGCCGGCATATTTAGACTTCGCCAGTTCTTCCTTGGCTTTTTCCAGATCGTAGACGCCCGGCTGGATATCGCCGTTATGCGCATCCTTGAACGCGTCGGAAAGCGGTCCGCGCATGTCGAAGCCCGGATAGATCACTTCCTGGATCGTCTTGTAGTCGGTCGCATAGGCGATGGCGCGGCGAACGTGCACGTCGTCGGTCGGATAGACCTTGGTGTTCAGCTTGATGACGAAACCGCCGGCGGTGCGGGTCTGGATCAGCTTGTAACCCTTCATCCGGCCGATGGATTCATAGGTGTCGTTGCCAAGCCCGTGCGAGGAAAGGCCGAGTTCGCCCTTTTCCGCCAGCGCCTTGACGGTGGCGTCGTCGCTGGTCTGCACGAAGCGCACTTCGTCAATCGGCTTACCCTTGGTCCAGCCGAGGAAATAGTCCGCATTGCGGGCAATGACCATGTCGGCGGAACGATTGTAGCTGACGAGCTTGTAGGGGCCGGAACCGGCGGAATGTTCGCCGACATAGGCCTCGCCCCACTTGTCTTCGGGCTTGGCATTGGCTTCGATCAGCGTCTTGTTCATGGCCATCATCAAGGGCGTTGCCGCCATGAAGGGCGAGAACTGGCGCTCGATCTTCATGACCAGCGTCGCATCGTCAGGCGCGGTGACGTTTTCGGGCTTCAGCACGCCAACGATGAGGTTCGACGGGCCCTTGTTGATGCCGAGCAGGCGCTGGATCGACCAGGCAAGATCGGCAGCCTTCACCGCCGTGCCGTCCTGGAATTTCGCATCGTCGCGCAGGTGGAAGGTGTAGGTCAGGCCATCTGGCGAAATCTCCCAGGATTTCGCCAGATGCGGCACGATCTCGCCCTTGGCATTCACCGTGGTCAGGCCGTCATACATATTCACGATGGCCATGTAGCCGGTGTAATCAGTCACCTTCGCCGGGTCGAGCGAGCTGAATATCTGCATGGTGTTGACCGCGACCGACACCTTGTCTTCCGCAAGGGCTGCGGAAGCAACAAACGGCAGTGCGAGCGCCGTGCCGAGCGCCAGCGCGGCGAGACGGGAAGAAACTACAGGCATTTTCATTATCGTTCTCCTCTTTATTGCGGGTCATTGGCCCCGCTTATGGTTAGGCAGCCTTGCTGACCGGAACGGGCAGCGGTGAGAAAGGAATGTCCGGGTAACCGAAGGCCGCCGGCCCGACGACCTCAAGCGCGCGGGCGCTGCGCAGCAGGTCGTGGCAGGGGATGGCGATGACGGCGACGCGCTGGCCATAACGCAGGACTTCGGTGGTGATCGGATATCCCGTGTCGACATCAAGCAGGACGATCAGGTCGGGAACCGTCACTTCCACCTTGCCGTCACGGGAAAACAGCAGAAATTCGTTCTGGATGGCGACGCCCGCCGTCTGGCCGGCGCAGTCGTCGAAGCCCGACAGCGTGAGATCGCCGACCGCGAAACCGCCGCGCAGATGGCGCTTCAGATCGGTGATCTTGCCGTTGAAGATGCGCCGCCCGCCTTCCAGTGCGCAGACTGCGGCAATCGGGTCCTCCTGCTGTTTGCGGGCGCGGATCACCGCCTCACCGATGGCGATCGCCTTGGTGTAGGTTTTCGGAATGCCGTATTGGTGCACGTAATGCGCCTGCATCGGCGCCGTTGCCAGCATCGCGCCGCCGCCCTGCGAAACGACGCAGGCGCGCGCCATGCGCTCGTGCCAGACTTCGGAAACGGCATGGCTGAAGATGACGGCATTGCCGTGCAGATCGCACATCACCGACGGCGTGGAACTGTGGCCGTAGATGGAGAAGGTGGTCATCTGCATTTCCGGGAAGGCGCGACCCATGCCGTCGCAATCGAGGATCGGCAGGCCGCCCAGCGCCGCTGTCACCAGCGGGTTCATGGAATTGGAACCGCCGATTTCCTCGCAGACAATGGCGTCGACAGGCGCGCGGATCAGCTCTTCCATCGCCCGCAGGCAACGCAAGCCTTCGCGGCCTTCGCGAATGCGTTCGACACCAACGACAGGCGCGCCGATGCCGCCGATCGACATGCAGAGCGCGTCCGGCTCAATGGCGTCGGTTGCGAGGATTTTCATCTCGTAACCGGCCTTCATGGCTTCCAGCGCCAGCAGCTTGCCGAGATAGGGATTGCCGCCGCCGCCGGTGCCGAGAATGCCGGCGCCGATTTCCAGCGCATCGAGATCTTCACGGGTCAGCGTCCGCAATGCCGCTTCGTCATATTTCAGCTTGCGTGTCTCAGCCATGATTGGCTCCCATTTCTCCAACAACTTTCACATGAATGCGGGTGGCGTTGCCGGGCAGGTATGCAAGCGGCATGTCCTCGCGCTCGATGACATCAAGCGTTTCGGCAATCGCGCCGGCGGCAATCGCTTTTTCGCGCGCCTCCGCTTCCGCCTCGGCCAGTGCGCTCTCGCGCGTGCGTCCGTCCACCAGCGAGAAGACCCGGTCGGTCTCACCACTGATCTGCGCAATGGCCGCGCCGACGGCATTGGCCACCGCGAAATTCTCAGGCCGGATGACTTCGAGGTCACCGATACGATCCGGCATCAGGATGGAACCACCGCCAACGGCGATCACCGGCACCGGTGACGACGAGATGCGGCTGCGCTCCACGCAGGCCTCGAGCATGTCGTTGATCTTACCGACCGCCGCATCCACGAGCTTCTTGTCGAGGCTGGAAACCAGCGCTTTCTCGCCCACATGGGCCTTGCCAGAGGCAACGGCGATATCGGTTGCCGTCAGGGTCGAGCCACCGAAGCAGAGTGCATCGCGGCGAACGCGGTAACCGACGGATTTCGGGCCGACGGTCAGGCCGTGATCGCCATGGACCACCAGCGAACCACCACCGAGACCGATGGAGAAGACATCGGGCATGCGGAAATTGGTGCGCACGCCGCCAATATCCACCGTGGTCGAGGCCTGGCGCGGGAAGCCGTGGGACAGCGAACCGACATCGGAGGTAGTGCCGCCGACATCGACCACGACGGCATCCTTGAGGCCGGTGAGGAAGGCCGCACCACGCATGGAGTTCGTCGGACCGGACGCGAAGGTAAGCACGGGGAAACCGCGCACCACATCCGCCGCCATCAGCGTGCCGTCGTTCTGCGTGATGTAGAACGGGCAGGTGATGCCCGCAGCCTTCAGCGCCTCGCCGAAAGCCGCAACGGTGCGGTCGGCCAGCGACAGCAGGCTGGCATTCATGATTGCAGCACTTTCACGCGCAAGCAGACCGTGACGGCCAATATCCTTGGACATCACCACCGGCAGGCCCGGGCAGCGCTCCTGCAGGATCTCCTTCGCCCGCAGCTCCATCGCATCGTTGATGCCGCTGAAGACACAGGTGACGGCAGCGGCCTTCAGGCCCTTGGCGCGGATATCGGCGGCGATGCGGACAATTTCATCCTCATCGAGCGGCGAAATTTCGCGGCCGTCGAATTCGTAACCGCCGCGCACCTGATAACCGTGGTTGCCGACGATTTCCTTCAGGTCATCCGGCCAGTCGACCATGGGCGGCAGACCGGCGCCGGATGGCAGGCCGAGACGGATGGCGGCCACCTCGTCCATATGCCGGCGCTCGATCACCGCATTGGTAAAATGCGTGGTGCCGATCATCACGGCGCCAATGCGTGCCCTGTTTATGCCCGATGCCTCGATGACCTTTTCAAGGGCTTCGATGACACCGGATGTCACATCCTCTGTCGTTGAGGCCTTCACCCCCGCCAGAACGGTTTTATCCTGCAACACAACGGCATCGGTATTCGTGCCGCCGACGTCAATTCCAACGCGATACACGTCAGGCTCCTCTTTCATCAATCGGTCGTTTTTACGAGGAAACGCATGCGCTCTTCCTCGGTCACGGTGGGTTTGAGACGTTCTTCCTCGTCGGTGACGACGGGGATTGCCGCGATCAGGGCGCGGGTATAGGGATGGGCCGGCTCGGCAAAGACCGCCGACGTCACACCCTCCTCGACAATCTCGCCGCGCAGCATGATGGCGATGCGTGAGCAGAAATTGCGCATCAGCGACAGGTCGTGCGAGATCATCAGATAGGTCAGGCCAAGCTCTTCGCGCAGCTGCAGCAGAAGGTCGATCACCGTCTTCTGCACGGAGACATCGAGTGCCGCAGTCGGCTCATCGAGGATGAGGATTTTCGGTTCTGCCGCGAGCGCGCGGGCAATCGCCACGCGCTGCTTCTGACCGCCGGAAAGCTCGTGCGGATATTTGCCGAGATAGGATTGCGGCAGCCGCACCAGCCCCATCAGTTCCTGCATCCGGCTTTCCCGTGCCTGCCCATCCATACCGATAGATTTCAACGGCAGGGAAAGCGTCTGCCTGACGGTACGCTTCGGATTGAGCGAAGTGCCCGGATTTTGGTAAACGATCTGCGTCAGCCGCTTGCCGCGCTCAGGCACCGGGGCGTCGATGACGAGATTACCGGAGGTGGGACGCGAAAGGCCCATGATCATGCGGGCAACCGAGGTCTTGCCGGAACCGGATTCGCCCGCAAGGCCAAAAACCTCGCCCTGCTTCAGCGTCAGGTTCACGTCGCGCACGGCATGGTAGCCATTGCGCCTGCCGTAAATCTTGTTCAGGCCTTCGATTGTGATGATCGGCTGCCGAGCGCTTTGCGCGAGATCCGTGACACGCGGGCCATAAAGCGGCGGCACCGCATCCAGCAGCGAACGCGTATAATCCGCGGCGGGAGCATGCAGGATTTGCGTGCAAGGGCCGGTTTCGACGATATCGCCGTGATGCATGACCACCACCCGGTCCGCCACCTTGCGCACGACGCCGAGATTGTGGGTGATCATCAGTAGCGCCATGTTTTCTTCGGCAACCAGCTGGTTGATGAGATTGAGGATTTCATCCTGCGTGGTCACGTCGAGTGCGGTGCCGGGCTCATCTGCGATCAGGAGCTTCGGCTGATGCAGCAGGGCAAGCCCGATCAGCACGCGCTGGCGCATACCGCCCGAAAGCTCGGACGGATAGGCATTCATCACCCGCTCGGTATCGGCAAGCTGCACCCGCCGCAAAACGGCTGCGATGCGGTTGCGGCGCTCCGCCTTTGACGAGTTGATACCATCGCGTTTGTCGGCAAAGCGCATGACATCATCGAGATGCGTGCCGATCTTGAAGACCGGATTGAAGGAGGAGAGCGGGTCCTGCATGATCAGTGAAAACGCCGTTCCCTTCAGCGCCTCACGTTCTCTACGCGGCAGGGCAAGCACGTCGCGGCCATCAATGACGATGGCGCCTGATGTGATCGCAGCATTCTTCGGCAGGGTGCCGATAATCGCCTTGGCGGTGACGGATTTGCCCGATCCGGTTTCTCCGATCAGCGCTACGCGCTCGCCCGCGGCAACCGTGAAGGCGACATCGCGCAACACCTGCCGGGTGCGACCATAATTGGTGAAGGTGACGTTGAGGTTTTCGACCTTGAGAAGCGGTTCAGTCATGGCCTTAGCTTTCCACGTCGAACATGTCGCGCAGGCCGTCGCCCAGCAGGTTGAAACCCAGCGTCACGTAAAGCACGGCCGCACCGGGGCAGAGTACTTCCCACCAGAAATCCGGCATGAACTGGCGCCCGTCGGCAACCATCGATCCGAGGTCGGGGGTCGGCGGCTTGACGCCGAAACCGAGGAAGCTCAGCGTCGCGCCGAACAGGATGACAAAGGCGGCATCGAGCGTCGTCTTGACGGATATGACCGAGACGCAATTGGGCAGGATTTCGCGAAAGAGGATATGCAGGGGGCCGGCACCGGCTAGACGCGCCGCCTCGATGTAGTCTTCGGACGCAATGGACTTCGACACCGAATAGATCAGCCGCGCATGCCAGGTCCACCACAGCAGGGTGATCGCGATCATGGCGTTCATCAGCGTCGGTTCCAGGAGGTTGGAGACCGCCAGCGCCATGACGAGCGGCGGCATGGCCAGCATCACATTCGTCAGGCCGCTGATGAGTTTCTCGGTCCAGCCACCGAAATAACCGGCAATGAGGCCAAGCACCGTGCCAACAGGTACCGAAATGCCGAGCACGCCGATGACAAGAAGGAGGGAAACACGCAGCCCGAAAATGGTGCGGGAAAAGATATCGCGGCCGGCCTTGTCGGTGCCGAACCAGTGCTCCAGATCCGGCGGCATATGGCGGGCGCGGAAATCGACGACCGCGCCGATATGTTTCGGATAGGGCGTGAGCCATGGCGCGAAGACCGCCAGCACCAGCACCGACAGAAGGATCAGCGAACCGATAACCGCCGCCGGATTCCGGCTGAAGCGATACCACATCATGTAACCGGCGCTTAAACCGCGATCGGTGGGTTCGAGCATTTTCATATCAGCCATCAGCGAGCCTCCTTGCGGCGCAGGCGCGGGTCGATGATCGAGATCAGGACATCCACGATCAGGTTCGCAACGATGAAGAACAGGCCGGCCACCAGCACCACGGCGGTCACAGCATTGAGGTCTTTCTGCAGGATGGCGTTCAACCCGTAGGAAGCGAAACCGCCCCAGGCGAAGACCATCTCGATCACGAAGGCATTGCCGATCAGCGACGCGAATTCGAGACCCATGATCGTCAGCGGCGCGATGGAAGAGAGCTTCAGCAGATAACGGAAGATGATCACCCGCTCTGGCACGCCGAAGCTCTGCAGGGTCAGCACATGGTCCTTGCGCTGGTTTTCAATCATCGAGGAGCGGGTAATGCGGGTGATCTGGCCGATGCCGGCCATGGAAAGCGCAAAAGCCGGCAGCGCAAGGTGTTTCAGCGCATCCAGCACCACATCGAACCGTCCTGCCAGCATGCCGTCGATCAGGATGAAGCCCGTCGGGCCGCCCTGCCAACCAAGCGAGTGATCGAGCCTGCCGATGATCGGCCAGCCGGAGAGAAAACGGGCGGCCAATAATTGCAGCGTGATGGCGAAAAGAAAGCTCGGGATCGTCACCCCGGTAAGCGACAGGATACGGCCGATATGGTCCAGTGGCCGGTCGCGGTAATGCGCGGTGATGACGCCTAGCGGAATGGCGACGGCGAACATGAAGATGACCGAGACCAGCACCAGTTCGACGGTTGCCGGAACGGTCTGCGCCAGATCGGTGGTGACGGGGCGCTGCGACACCAGCGAGAAACCAAGATCGCCATGCAGCGCATTGCCGATGTAATCGAGATATTGGATGGCAAGCGGCTTATCGAGGCCCATCTGTCCGCGCAGCGCATCCACCTGCTCCTGCGTTGCCGCAGGACCCAACGCCATGCGGGCGGGATCTCCCGGCACCACACGGGCGAGCCCGAAAATCATGATGGACAGGGCGATCATGACCAGCACGAAGGTGCCGAGCCTGTTCAAAATCGCGACCAGCGGATGTTGCTGCATCGGTGGAACGTTCCTTGTGCATCGGTTGCCTGAGCACAAGTTTTCACCAGATGGCGGTTCGAACAATTGCCGAAAGGTATAGTTTTTTAAAGAATGAGTATAGGTTTTTAAATCTGGATGCCCTATCCCTTTCCCGATGACACTCCTGCCCCGTCCCCGCCTATGCCACCGCATCGCCAGCGAAACCGCGGGCGCGGTGTTTCTGCGCGCGCCGGCGGGTGCCGGAAAAAGCGTGCTGCTGGAGATGCTCGCAGAAGCACTGGGAACGCAGATATGCCGCACGCACCAGCCGCAAAGCGACGACGCGGTAAATGGCTGCCTGCTGTGGGACGTTCCGGTCTTTGCACGGGCAGTACGCATGCCCGCCCCCATTCTGGAGTCGGTGCGTTTCGTCGTCATCGCCTGCCGGCCGGACCAACGGATCAGCGGGATGGCGCGGCACATCCTGCATCGCGGCTCGCTCACCATAGGATCGGACGAACTGGCCTTCAGGCAGGATGAGGCGGAAAGCCTTCCACCCGAACAGAAGCATCTGGCACTCGAGGATTATGCGGGATGGCCGGCCTTCCTGTCGCTGGCGCGCCTGCCGGATGAAACCTTATGCGCCGACTATCTGCGCGAAAACTATCTGCCGCATCTTTCCCCTGCCCAAACGGTCGAACTGTCCTTCTGGCTCGAAAATCCCTCCGCAGACCCAGATGCGGACTGGACCAGGCTTCTGCCGCCCTTTCTGACGGGAAAGCCCGACAATCACCGCACGCTGATACGGCTTCTGACGGTAGCGGCAAAAGAACGCCTCGCCACATTGCAGGCCGGCAGCGCCGTCGTGGAGGTCGCCTCGGCGTTCGAAAAGGCCGGACGTTCGCTCGCCGCCATGGCCATGCTGCTGGACCGCGGTTACGAGACCCATGCTGCACAAATCCTCGAGCGCGCCGATGGCCGTGAGCTGATCTACAGAAGCAGCGTCGACCGGTTTCGCGAAATCATCATGCGGTTTTCGCAGGATATGATCGCGGCCAATGAAACCGTGCTCTTCGCCGTCACCCGTGCGCTGCTGAAACAGGGTGAATTGCAGCGCGTGCGCCATCTGCTCGGTAAAAGCCTCGGTTCGGATTATCTCGATCCGCTGAAGGTGCTTGCCCGTGGCTCGCGGTTTTCCTTCGCCGCCCGCACCTTCCGGCTGAACCTGATGATCGCCGAGGATCTGACGCCCAATGACGCTGTCATAACGCGGCTCGGCGAGTTCATGGCAGATTATCCGATGGACGATCACGGCAAATGGGCAGCCTATTATAATGCGCTGCTCGAATTCGAAATTCGTCGCCGCAATTTCCGCGAGGCGGAGGCGGCTGCCGCCCGCGCGCTTATCTATCTGCGCAAGATGGGCGGGCAGCCCCTGCTGGAATTCTTCATCCACCTGCACCAGATCGTGCTGCGGCTGATGAGCGGCGATGTGCTTCTGGCCCGCCGGGCGGCGCAGGAGGCGCGCGCACGGCTGGAACAGGTGCCGCATGATGCGGTGCAGGAGTTCCGGATGCTGCGGCTGGCGGAAGCCTGCCTTGCCTATGAAGCGGGAAAGCCACGCGACCTTCTGCATTTCGTCGAGCACGAATTCGATCACTTCGCCGCTGCCGAAATCTGGCCGAGCCTGATGCAATTCGCCCTGTTTTACGCCTCGCAGGTGTTGATCGACCATTTTCCGATGACCGTTCGTCCAGGCTTTCTCGATGGCCTGTGGATTCACCTTTCGGAAGGACTGCAATTCCATGCGATGATGGAGATCAGGACGGCCCTCGCCTATCAGAACGCCAACCGCTGGGCGGATGCCGCCGCAACGCTTTCGGCAATCCGCATGCCGATGGGCCGCAACTGGGTTGAGAGCGCACATGAGGATCTTTCCCGGCTGACACGCCGCGACGAAATCGCCTATGTCATGGCCTGGCTTCGCGATGCGGTGCATCTTTTCACGCCGCGCGCCTATCTCTCCCGGCAGATCGACGCGATGATCGCCAATCCCAAGGTCACCAATCGTGAAAAGGTCGCGCTGAGGATCTGGCAGAGCTACGCCGCGCAGCAGCGCCGCGACAATGCCGCCGCCCGCGCCCATATCCTCACCGCCCTTGAATCGGCAACCCGCCTTGGCTGCAACGGCGTGCTTTCGGAAGAGCGCGTCTTTCTGTCACCACTCCTGAACAATCGCCGCATCCGCAGTTTCATCGAAACCTCTTCCGATGTGCGCACCGCGCTGTCGATTTTCGCCGCCTCGGTCAACTCGCCGCAGGCACGCGCCCTGCATGGCGGGCTTTCCCAGCGCGAAGCGCAGATGCTGCAACTGCTGGCCAGCGGCATGTCCAACAAGAAGATCGCCCAGACGCTCAACATCTCGGAAGTGACGGTGAAATTTCACCTCGGCAACCTCTTCCGCAAACTGGATTGCAAACGCCGCGCGGAGGCGATCCGCGCGGCGAAAGCACTGGGCTGGCTGTGAGGTTCAGCGGTTGTTCTTCTTGCGCCATTCGGCGAAGGCCGTCTGGTGTTCGTCCTTGGTGCAGGGGTAAAGCCCGATGATCGTCTGGCCGGCCTTGACCTGCTCCACCACGAAGTCCTCATAAGCCGTCATTTCCACCGCCTCGGTCGCCACCTCATCGGCTATACCCGCCGGGATGACGATGACGCAATCGGCATCACCGACGATGATATCACCCGGAAAGACCGGCGCATCGCCGCAGCCGATCGGGCCGTTGATCTCGATAGCCTCATGTTTGGTGAGGTTGGTGGGGCTTGAAGGGCGGGTGTGGTAAGCAGGAATATCCAGCTCGGCAATGGTGGCCGCATCACGGAAACCGCCATCGGAAACGATGCCCGCTCCGCCGCGAACCATCAGTCGCGTGACGAGGATATCGCCGGCCGAGGCGGCAGTGGCGTCCTTGCGGCTGTCCATCACAAGCACATGGCCCGGCGGGCAGGTCTCGATGGCGACGCGCTGCGGATGGGCGGGATTGCGGAACTCCACGAGCTGATTGCGATCCTCACGGGCCGGCATGTAGCGCAGGGTAAAGGCCGGGCCCACCATGTTCGTGCCCTTGTAGCCGAGCGGGCGCACGCCCTGGATGACCTGATTGCGCAGGCCGCGCTTGTAAAGCGCCGTCGCCAGCGTGGCGACGGAAATCGTCAACAGTTTTTCGCGGGTTTCATTGTTCATGTCTGTCTCCTCGCAGTGGGCGGATGGATGTGTTTCAAGTTCTGTGAATGGGCTCGTCTGTGAAGATGCCGCCCTGATATTTCGCTATCGCGGCCTCCGGGTCGGGGCGCGGTACGTCGCGTTCGATTTCCGCCCGGTAATGTGCAGCATTGTCGCGCCGCTGCCAGCCGAGAAAATCAACATGGGAATTGTCCCACCAGCTGTCGTCATTTGCCGAAACGCCCCAGATGACCGGGCAGCCGAGTTTCGGCACGCGGAAGGTTGCCTCAATCAGCGAGACGAAATCGCCGTAGCTGAGCCAGGTGGACAACATTCGCCAGTTGGCGGGTTTTTCTTCGCAGGAGCCGATGCGGACAATCGCCGTCTCCTGCCCGAATTTGGAATGATAGAGGCTTGCCATCGCCTCACCGAAAATCTTCGAGACGCCATAAAGGCCGTCCGGCAGAAAGGGTGTCTCGGGGGCAAGCTGCTGACCCTGTGGATAATAACCGATCGTGTGATTGCTGGAAGCGAACAGAATACGCGGCATGCCGTTCAGCCTTGCCGCCTCATAGAGATTGTAGACCCCACGCAGATTGGCGGCCTCTATCGGATCGAAAGCCCTCTCGACGGAGACACCGCCGAGATGAACGATGCCGTCGCAACCCTTGACGAGATCGTGCACCGCCTGCTCGTCTTCGAGCGCGCAGGAAACGAGCTCCTCGTGAGGGGCTGGCGTACCCAAATCGACGACGTCGGAAAGGCGGATGGTCTCGGCGACATGGCCAAGCCGTCCGCGCAGCATGCTGCCCAGCTTGCCGCCGGCACCGGTGATGAGCAATCGCTTCAACATGTCGCGTCCTTAGAAAATATCGGGCTCGCCGGCGGTGCGGCCGAAATCCGTCTGCAGGAAGTCAAAGTCGCAGCCTTGATCGGCCTGGGTGACGTGCTTGGAAAAGAGATAGCCATAACCGCGCTCATAACGCGGCGCGGGCGCCTGCCAGGCCGCCCGGCGGCTGGCAATTTCCTCTTCGCTGACCAGCATGTCGAGGCGACGCTGCGGCAGGTCGAGGCGCACGATATCGCCGGTTTTCAGGAGCGCCAGCGGGCCGCCAACAAAGCTTTCCGGTGCAACGTGCAGCACGCAGGCACCGTAGGACGTGCCGGACATGCGGGCATCGGAAATGCGCACCATGTCGCGGTGCCCCTTCTTGATCAGCGCCTTGGGGATCGGCAGCATGCCCCATTCCGGAAATCCGGGACCACCGAGCGGACCGGCATTGCGCAGGACCAGAACATGATCCGGCGTGACATCCAGATTCTCGTCATCGATGGCCTTCTTCATGTCCGGATAGCTGTCGAAAACCAGCGCGGGGCCTTCGTGGATATGGTATTTCGGATCACAGGCGGCGGGCTTTATGACGGCGCCGTCAGGGCAGAGATTGCCGCGCAGCACCGCAAGCGAGCCTTCCGCATAAACGGGATTGTCGAGCGAGCGGATGACGTCGTCATTATAGACCTTCGCGCCTTCGAGGTTCTCGCCCATGCTGCGGCCGGTCACGGTCAGCGCCGAACAGTCGAGACGGCTTTCCAGCTGCTTCATCAGCGCCCGCAGACCGCCGGCGTAATAAAAGTCCTCCATCAGATAGTCCTTGCCGGAGGGGCGGACATTGGCGATCAGCGGCGTGACCCGGCCAAGTTCGTCCAGCTCATCCAGCGTCATCGGCACGCCGGCGCGACGCGCCATGGCGATCAGGTGCACGACGGCATTGGTGGAGCAACCCGTCGCCATGGCAACGATGGCGGCATTGCGAAAGGCGTTTGTGGTGAGAATACGGTCCGGCGTCAGCTCCTCGGCCACCATCTCCACGATACGCCGGCCGCAACCTGCCGACATGCGCTGATGTTCGGCATCCACCGCCGGAATGGAGGAAGCTCCCGGCAGGGTGAGGCCAAGCGCATCCGTGATGGCAGTCATGGTCGAGGCGGTGCCCATGGTCATGCAGACCCCGGCCGAGCGGGCGATACCGCCCTGCACGCCGCGCCACTCCTCGTCGGTGACGTTACCGGCGCGGCGCTCATCCCAATATTTCCAGGCATCCGAACCGGAACCCAGCACCTTGCCGGCATAATTCCCGCGCAACATCGGGCCGGCCGGCAGATAGATCATCGGCACGCCGGCGGAGATCGCACCCATGACGAGGCCAGGCGTCGTCTTGTCGCAACCGCCCATCAGCACCACGCCGTCGAGCGGATGCGAGCGGATCATCTCCTCCGTCTCCATCGCCAGCATGTTGCGGTAAAGCATCGATGTCGGCTTGGTGAAACTCTCGTCCACCGAGAGCGACGGCATTTCGACCGGGAAACCGCCGGCCTGCAGCACGCCGCGTTTCACATCCTTCACCCTTTCAGGGAAATGCGAGTGACAGGTGTTCAGCTCCGACCAGGTATTGAGGATACCGATGACGGGTTTGCCGACAAAATCCTCCTCCGCATAACCAAGCTGCATCATGCGCGAGCGGTGGCCGAAGCTGCGCAGGTCGTCGGGGGCGAACCAGCGGTCGGAACGGAGTTTTTTATCGGTCATGTCAATGGTCCTGCGTTACGGGTTGCGCTTAAGGCTGTCAGTCCTGCCGGAGCGTCAGCCCGCTCGTCGTGTCGAAAAGATGGATGTGTTCCAGCGGCGCCGACAGGCGGATGACTTCGTCCGCCGATGTCGAGGTCTGGCCGGAAAGATGCAGCGTTACCCGGGTGCCATCCCCGAGAGTACCGTAAAGATAGGATTCTCCACCGAGCTGTTCGGCGGTGCGCACAGACATGGTCAATGCGCCTTCGCCACCCGCCTGCACATGGTTCGGGCGAACACCGAGTGTCACTTTCTGACCGGGCTTGTAGGAAAAACCGGTCTGCGGCAGCGGGATCAGTTCGCCCGTTGCGATCTTGAGCGACGGCGTTGCATCCGAAGTTACTTCGCCAGCAAAGAAGTTCATCTTCGGCGAGCCGATGAAGCCCGCCACGAAGAGATTGGCCGGGCGATTATAGAGATCGAGCGGCACGCCGAACTGTTCGAGCTTGCCGGCGCGCAAAACGGCGATCTTGTCGGCCATGGTCATGGCCTCCACCTGATCGTGCGTCACATAGATCATGGTATTGCCCAGCCGCCGGTGCAGGCTGGAAATCTCGCCGCGCATATCGACGCGCAGCTCCGCATCGAGGTTGGAAAGCGGCTCGTCGAAGAGGAACACACGCGGCTCGCGCACCACTGCACGGCCAATGGCGACGCGCTGGCGCTGGCCGCCCGACAGGTCCTTGGGGCGACGCTCCAGCAGCTGGTCGATCTGCAGCATCTTGGCGACCTGGCTGATCTTCTCGGCGATGTCCTTCTTCGGCGTGCCGATGTTTTCAAGACCGAAAGAAAGGTTTTCGCGCACCGTCATATGCGGATAAAGCGCATAGGACTGGAACACCATGGCGAGGCCCCGATCGGCAGCGGGCACGGTGTTGACCACGTCGCCGCCGATGACGATATCGCCGCCGCTCAGTTCCTCGAGACCCGAGATCATCCGCAGCAGGGTGGACTTGCCACAGCCGGAAGGGCCGACAAAAACGCAGAACTCGCCGTGCTTGATATCGAGATCGACACCCTTGATCACATCGAGGGCACCATATGTCTTTTTGACCTGACGAAGCTGAATACTTGCCATTGTCGTATTTCCTCCCTGAGGATTATTTGCCGCCCGTGGACGCAATGCCGGTGGCGATGTATTTTTGCAGGAACATGAAGACCAGCGCGATCGGGGCGAGTGTCAGCACCGTCATGGCCAGAAGGTTGCTCCATTCCGTCGTCATCTCCCCCTGGAAGGAGTTGAGCGCCAGCTGCAGGGTGAAGTTGTCGTTGCGGGTCAGCACGATCAGCGGCCAGAGGAAGTCGTTCCAGCGCCACATGATCGCAAGGATCGCCAGAACCGCAAGCGCCGGGGCCGACAGCGGCAGGATGATGCGCCAGTAGATCTTCCATTCGCTGGCCTTGTCCATGCGCGCCGCATCGAGGATTTCATCCGGGATCGTCAGCATATATTGCCGGAGCAGGAAGACGCCGGTGGGCGTCGCGGCACCCGGAATGATGACGCCCCAGAGACTGTTGATCATGCCGAGCTGGCTGGTGATGAGAAACAGCGGCACGAGCACGACGGTCTGCGGGATCATCAATGTGCCGACGACCAGCGCCAGCACCACACCCCTGCCCTTGAACTCGTATTTCGAGAGCGCGAAGGCCGCCATGGAATTGACGATCAGCATGATGAGGGTGGAGGTCACCGTGATGAAGGTCGAGTTCCAGAAATAAAGCGGGAAATTGAACCGCTGGAAAAGCTCGGTGTAGTTTTCCGTCGCAAGCGCCACCTTTTCGGCCGGCTTCAGCTCGTTGAACGGCATCTTCAGCACTTCAGCCGGCTTGGCGGGATCGACCACCTGGGCGACGAGGCCGATGCGCCTGATCATGCCGAGCTTGCGGCCATCCTTGTCGACATAGGCCGGCAGCGGCGCTGCCTGCCCATCCACAACAACGGTTTCCTGGCTGTAGGGCAAAAGGCGCGGCGGGAAGCGCTGAAGATCGGCCTCCGTCTTGAACGAGGAGAGCACGAGCCAGACGACGGGACCGAACATCATCAGCACGGCCACGCCAAGATAGGCGTAGGACAGCCAGTCGGTCCAGTGCAGCTTGCCGTTGCGGCCGCGGGTACGGGTCAGAAATGCGCCAATCCTAGCCATCGACCTTGCTCCTGTTTGCCCGGAATTGCAGGGCGGTCAGCACCACGAGCACCACGGCGAGCAGCAGCGAAGCGGCAGCCGCAAGGCCGAAATTGCGGGGCGTCCCGGCAAAGCCGGTCTGATAGATGAACTGAATGATGAAGGTGGTCGCCGAACCCGGGCCGCCACCCGTGAAGGCAAAGACTTCATCGAAGGTCTGCACGCCCTTGATGAGCGACAGGACGAGAACGACGAGCATGGTGGGCGCAAGCAGCGGCAGGGTAATGCGCCGGAAAATGCGCCACGGGCTTGCCTTGTCAAGCTGCGCCGCCTCGTAGACATCACGCGGGATCGCCTGCAGGCCGGCCAGAAGAATGAGCGTATAGAAGCCCATATGCGCCCAGACCGACAGGAAAACCGACCAGCCGAAGGCGAGATTGGCTTCGAGCAGCCAGTCCACCGAACCAAGGCCAAGCCCCTCCATCGCCGCATTGAGAACGCCGAAACGCTGGAGAATCCATTTCCAGATCAGCGCGACAACGACGGGCGAGAGCAGAACCGGGAAGAAGAACACCGCGCGGAAGAACCCCCGCGCCCGGATATCGCGGTTGAGCACGACAGCCGTGATCAGCGAAAAGCCGACCATGAAACCCACCTGCAGCACGACGAAGAACAGCGTGTTCCAGACGGAGCGCCAGAACAGGTCGCGCTGACAGGAGTTGGGATCGAGGTAATTCTGACAGGAGAGAAGGACCGAAAAGTTTTCACCGCCCACGGAAGGACGTTCCGAAAGCAAGATATGTTCGCTGCCGGTCACGGAATAGGCCATGTTCAGCGCGATCGGCAGAAAGGCGAAGACCGCGAACAGGATCAGGTTGGGCGTCAGAAACACCCAGGCGATCCGCCGGTGGGCAAGAACCTTCTGCAGGAAGGCAAAGGGCAATTCGACGATGCCCATGACGGGCGCAAGAAATTTATACATGTGGGTCCTCCTTCGATCCGGCGCGGCGCGACATGCGCCGCGCCGGAAGGCGATGGATCACTTCGCCTGTTTCAACGCTTCCTCAAGGTCCGTCTTCGCACGGGCCATGGCTTCATCAACGGTGCTTTCACCGACGATGGCCTGCGTGATGCGCTGGACGGAAATGTTGAACATGGCGCGGTTGTTCTTGTAGCCCTGATAGGCATAGGCGATCGGGCTGAGGCCGGGGATCTGGTCCAGCCAGGCATTCATGGCCTTCTGCGTCGCAGGCGTTGCACCGGTATAGGTCACGCCCTTGTCAGCCACGGCCTTGTGGGCCGGAACGTTGCGGGTGCGAACCGTGAAATCCAGATAGTTCTCGTCCTGAGCAAGGAAATTCAGGATATCGGCAACGATCTTCGGGTTCTTGGTCTGCTTGAAGCCGACGACGCCGGTTCCACCGGGCATGCCGGTGCAGGCAGCACCACCGCAAGGCTGCGGCACGACTTCCCAGTCAAAGGCATCACCCACCTGGCTGTCGAAACGCGCGGTCTGCCAGCTGCCCGAGTAATAGTAGACGAGCTGGCCGTTGATGAATTCCTGTGCGGCGTCGCGATAGGTATTGCCGCCCTGTCCGGCCCAGACGTCACGCGCCATGGTGCCGTCCTTGTTCCATTCGACGAATTTCTTCACGAACGTCGTGAAGCCTTCATCGACCAGGATCGGCTTACCGTCAGCATCGAAAATCTTCGCGCCATAGGAAATGGCCGGACCTGCAATGCGGTGGCCGGAGCGGTCGATTGCCATCGGATAAGGCGTGCCGGTCGCCTTGGCGACGGCATTGGCGGCCTTCGCCCAATCGTCCAGCGTCGCATCCTTGCCGGGGACGGCCACATTGGCCTGATCGAACAGGGTGCGGTTGATGAAGGCGCCGGTGATGGTGAGCTGGGTATGCATGCCGTAGATGCCCTTGTCGTCGGGGCCGCTGCGATACCATTTCAGCACGTTGGAGAAATTGTCTTCCCAATATTTCGCGTCCACATAGGGCGTGAGATCGAGATAATAGCGATTGAGACCGCCAAGGTCGGTCACCGTCGCGAAATCAGGGCCGCTGCCGCCGGCGAGCTGAACGGGCAGGCCTTCCAGCAGCGCCTTGTAGGGCACGATGTCGGTAACGATCTTGACGTCCGGATGCTGCTTTTCGTAACGCGCAAGAATGTCCTTGAGGATTTCGCAGCCGTTTCCGTCATAAGCGCAGGTGAAGCGCACTTCCTGGGCCGCCTGCGCGGCACCGGCAAAGGACGCCGCGCCAATGGCGAGCGCCAGTGCCATGCTGTATTTTCTGGTCATCTGGTTTCCTCCCTTTAGATGATTATGCGTTGGCGGATGCGCGCGGTGCCCAGCCCTTGATCCACTCGCCTTCGGCGGCGTCGGACAGGCGAACCGGCTTTCCTTCCCGGACCGAGCGATAGATGGCGGTGACGAGTTCAATGGACTGCAAGCCATCGTTCACAGTCACTTCCTTGCCGCCGCGTCCTTCCATCGCGTCGGCAATGGCTTCGACAAAACCGGCAAAGCCGTTTTCGCCATCGGCCACCTTTGCCAGAACGGCGTCGATCTGGTACTGCGTCGTCGGTGCACGGGCAATGAAACGCCAGGTGTCTTCGGCCGGGCGATAGGGCAAGGTGCCGCTTTCGGCAGTGAAACCTTCAAAGCAGAAGCGCAGGCGCGACGTATCTTCGGCCGCACCGAGCG
The DNA here is from genome assembly GCF_044769685.1 of Agrobacterium sp. NPDC090283. NCBI lineage: Bacteria > Pseudomonadati > Pseudomonadota > Alphaproteobacteria > Hyphomicrobiales > Rhizobiaceae > Agrobacterium > Agrobacterium sp. NPDC090283. The sequence goes on from NZ_JBIVYG010000002.1 coordinate 344,431, forward strand.
TCACCGAGCTCGTCGCCAGGGCACCGCTTTTCATGCGGAAGCTGAGGGCTGCGCAGTCTTCGGTTTCGATCGTGTTGACGCGCGTGTCGGCCATGGCGAAAACTTCGTCGATCGGGCCGAGAACGTGGCAGAGAAGATCATGGGCGTGGATGGCGTGGCCGAGGATCGCGCCGCCGCACTCGCCCTTCCATGTACCGCGCCACGGAATGTCGTAATAGCTGGCGCCCCGGTTCCAGTGAACTTCCGAGCTCGCGACAAAGGCCTTGCCCGCAAGCCCGGCGTCGATCAGCGCGCGCAGCTGCCGCATCGCCTGCCCGAAACGGTACTGGAAGACCGGGAACACGCCGCGGCCGGTCTTCTTCACGGATTCGATCAGCGCGTTGGCCTCTTCCAGCGAGCGGACGAGCGGCTTTTCGCAGACCACGTCCTTGCCCGCCGCATGCGCCTTCAGCGTCACGGGGAAATGCAGATGCGGCGGCAGGCAGACGTCGATGAGCTGGATGCTCTCATCTGCCAGAACCTCGTCGAGATCGGTGGTGAGGCGGATGGAGGTATCGTCGCCGGCAACAGAGCGGGCGCGCTCCAGATCGAGATCGCAGATCGCCTTGACGGCGAAGCGCTTCGGCAGGGCCCGATAGCCGCTCAGATGCTGGGCGCCGATACCGGCGCCAATGATGGCAACACCGATCATTTCGATGCTCCCTCAGCCTTGGCCTGTGCCTGCAGCGACAGGTCGCAGACCTTGAAGACGTGTTCCTGCGTCATCGCCGTTTGGGTGCGGTTGCGGATATCGTCGCAGATACGGGCGAAATAGGGCAGACCGGCATCGGAAGCGTCGATGTACTCGCAGCGGTCGCCATTCACGAGAACGAGGCGGTCCGTGCCTTCAGTGTTGCCGACATCGACATATTTGCGCAGTTCGATGTAACCCTCGGTGCCAAGGATGGTCAGGCGGCCGTCACCCCAGGTCGGCAGCGCATCCGGCGTATACCAGTCGACGCGGATATAACCGTGGCCCTTGTTGCCGCGCAGCACGACTTCGCCGAAATCCTGCAGGCCCGGATCGCCGGGGTTGGCATAGTTGGCAACGGTGGCGGCCACGATCTCCACTTCGGTCGAGCCGGTGAAGAACATGAACTGATCGATCTGGTGGCTGGCGATATCGGTGAGGATGCCGCCGTAAGCTTCCCGTTCGAAGAACCACTTCGGGCGGATCTGGCGATTCAGGCGATGGGGGCCGAGACCGACGGTCTGGATGACGCGGCCGATGGCGCCCTGCGCGACGAGTTCAGCCGCCTTGGTCACGCTTGGAACTTCAAACCGCTCGGAGAAATCGACAGTCCAGATGCGCTTGGTCTTTGCCACGGTCTGGCGAAGGCGATCAAGCTGTTCGAAGGTGGTGCAGCCGGGCTTGTCGGACATGACATCCTTGCCGGCTTCCATGGCGGCAATCGCGAGATCGGCACGCTTGGACGGAATATCGGCGATGACGACGAGATCGATGCTGCCATCGGCCAGCAGCGCCTCTTTCGATGCTGCGCGCGGCACATCCGGGAAGCGCTTGACGAAGCCTTCCACGACATCCGGTTCGCCTTCTGTCCACCAGCCGGCGAATTCCGCGCCGGCATCCAGCAGGTTCTGGGCCATGCCGAAAATGTGGCGGTGCTCTATGCCAAGAGCGACGAACTTGATTGCTTTAGTCATCCTGCAGTTCCACTTCCTTGCCGGTGTCGGCCGAGTTGATGATCGCGTCGATCAATCTGTGAGACAAAAGAGCCGCTTCACCGGTGACGACCGGCGGGCGTCCTGAAGAGATGGCGTCTGCGAAATCCTCGAAGACGCCCTGATGCCATTCATGCGTGAAAGCCATGGGGTCGCCGCCGCCGCCCGTGCCGGAGGCCGCGCCACCGAAAGTCTCCTGCCGGCCATCGCGCCAGTCGACATGCAGCAGGCCGGAGGCGAGCCGCAGGCTGGCATTGTCGAAGTGGAGGAGGATCGATTCCGCCGCGCCGGGGAAACTCGCGGTGCTCGCAACGAGCGAACCGACGGCGCCATTCTTGAACCGCAGGCCGGCAGAAACATAATCCTCGGTTTCCATACGGTGAAAACGCGTCGTCGCCGCCATGGCCTGAACCCGTGCGACCGGCCCCGTGAGGCTCAATGCCAGATCGATTGTGTGGATTGCCTGGGAGATCAGAACACCGCCGCCGTCGCGCGCAAGCGTGCCGCGGCCGGGTTCGTCGTAATAGGATTGGGCCCGCCACCATGGCACGGAAATTTCGCAAAGACCAAGCGCCCCGAGCATGCCGCCGTCGACCAGTTCACGGGCTTTCTGGGACGCCGCCCGCATGCGGTGCTGGAAGATGATGCCGAGCGTAACGCCCGCATCGCGACAGAGGGCGACGAGACTGTCGGCTTCCTCAGTGTTACGGGCGACGGGCTTTTCCATCAGAATGTGTTTGCCGGCTTTCGCGAGCTGTCCGACGATATCGATGCGGGCATTCGGCGGCGTCGCGATGATGACGAAATCGACATCCGCATCGCGTGCCGCTTCTTCGACCGAGGAGTAAACCGCGACATCGTATCCGGTGTGTTTCGACGCTTCGGCAGCCAGTGCCTTGGCGCGACCGGAACCGCCATCGACGATGCCCTTCAGACGAATTTTTTCCGGACTTGCCGCACAGGCGAGCACATGCGTCTTCGCCACCATTCCGGCGCCAACGATGACGCAGGTCTTGATATTTTGCATTTCGGGAGCCTCCTTCCCAATGCGCGATCATTTGCATACCGGTATGCCGGTTGTCAACAGACTTGTGTTCCGGTATACCGGTTATGAAAACGCTGGAGGGTCTATGCCGAAAATTCCCGTGACAGGTGGCACCGTGCCGACGATGGAGCGACTGGACCTCAACCGTCCGGTCGTTGACCAGATTTATTCCGCGCTGAAATCCGCCATCCTTTCGCGGGAGCTTTTTCCCGGTCAGGCGGTCTCGGAAAACGAGATCGGGCAATCCTTCAGTTCCAGCCGCACCCCGGTGCGCGAGGCGTTGAGCCGGCTGAGAGATGACGGCCTGATCGTCACCCTGCCAAGCCGCGGCACCTATGTTTCGAAATTATCGGAAAAGCACATCCGCAGCGCGCAGTTCATCCGCGAGGCGCTGGAGGTGGCCGCCGTGTGCAGGCTATGCCAGATCGGCATTGCGCCGGAAGCCGAACAGGAAATCGAACATGCCCTGAGCGGCCAGCGCGCGGCCATGCGCAAGGGCGACAGAAAGGCCTTCCGTATGCATGACGACCAGTTCCACAGCGCGCTTGCCGCCGCGACGGGGCTGGAAAGACTGGAGACCCTGCTGATCCGCGAAAAGGCGGGACTGGACCGCCTGCGTGCGCTCGCCATTACCGACGAGGCACATATGGCGCGGCTGCTTTCCGAACATGAGGCGGTTTACGAGGCGATCAAGGCCGGGGACGAAACCCTTGCGGCCGAAGAACTGCGCAAACACCTGAGGCGTGTCCTCGGCATTCTTTCGCAGGTTTTCGAGAACCACCAGGACTATTTCGAATAATTCTGCGCCAACATTTTAAACGGTTCGAGCATCATGAATACGGCAAATCCCGGACAAGCGCTTGCCATGTCGCAGGCAAAACTTCTGTGCGACACGATGAGCACGCTGGCGGAATCCCCTGTTTGGGACGAGCGGCGGCAGGTGCTTTTCTGGTGCGATATCCTCGGCAAGACGGTGCGGTCAGCTGCGCTGGAGCCCGGCCAATATCGCGAATGGTCGTTTCCTCACACCGTGTCGAGCCTCGGGCTTTGTGAAAGCGGCGACCTCGTCGTCGCCTGTGGCATGGATATCGTTATCCTCGATCCGGACAGCGGCAAGACGCGCCTCCTCCACTCCATTCCGGCACCGAAAGGCATCCCCTGTCGGCTGAACGACGGACGGGTCGGCCCTGATGGCGCTTTCTGGGTGGGTACCATGCACAATGTGCCACTTGGGGACATGGAGCCGCATGGTGAACTTTGGCGTATCACCGAAAAGAGCGCCGAGCGCATGCAGACCGGCCTGACATGCCCGAACGGGCTCGCCTTCTCTCCGGACGGATCCATCATGTGGCAGAGCGATTCCGTCCAGAAATGGATACGACGGCGAAAATTCGACAGCAGGAACGGCACATTCGATGACGGCGTGCTGGTGGCCCGGATGGCGGAAGAGACAGGAAGACCCGATGGCGGCTGTCTCGATATCGGCGGCAATTATTACAGCGCTGGCGTTTCCGCTGGCCTGTTGAACGTTTTCACGCCCGATGGCACGCATACGGATGTGATCGCGACCCCTGTCCCGCACCCCACCATGCCCTGCTTCGGAGGACCTGATTTCAGCGTCCTTTTCCTGACGTCACATCGCCACAACATGTCCGAAGACCGGCTGGCGAAAGCACCGTTTTCGGGCGGCGTCTGGGCAATCCCGACACGGGCGAAAGGCTTTGCCGCCTTCCGTTTTGGCAAAGGTGGATAAAGGCCCGAAGCCGGGCCTATATTCCTATTCCTCACGGAAAGCGCGGCTGATCTGGTCCGTCAGCGGCTTGGCGATATAGGACAGCGCCGTCCTTTCACTGGTCTGGATGAACGCCTCGGCAGGCATGCCCGGCACCAGCGGCGCATTGTTCAGCTTCTGCCGCTCGGAAACCGGCACGGAAATCCTCGCCAGATAATAGGAGAGACCGCTGCGCTGGTCGGTGGTGATATCCGCCGCGATGCGGCTGACATGGCCTTCCAATTCCGGCGTGACCCGCTGGTTGAAGGCGGTCATGCGCAGCATGGCCTTTTGCCCCACCTGCAGCTGATCGATATCCTTCGGTACGATCTGCACCTCCAGCGCCAGCTCGTCTCCGTCAGGCACGATGAGCATGATCGGATCGGCGGGCGTCACGACGCCGCCGACCGTATGCACGGCCATTTCATGCACCATGCCCGATTGCGGCGCGACGATATCGATGCGCTTCAACTCGTCTTCGGCCGCGACCTTGCGCTCGACGAATTCACCCATCTGCGCCTGTATCTCGCGCAGTTCCCGGCCGACCTCGGTGCGCAATTCCTGATCGATCTGCAGGATCTGCAGCTTGGTTTCGGTGATGCGCCCCGCGGTCTGCGCCTGATAGGCGATTTTTTCGCCGCGTTCGCCGCCGAATGTCGCGGCCTGCGTCTGCAGGCTGTTCAGCCGCTGCACGGAGACGATACCCTGTTCGCGCAGGGATTTTTGCGAGGTGATTTCAGCCTCCAGCACGGCAAGGCCGTTATCATAGGCGACTTCCTGCGCCTTCAGCCCTTCGATCTCATGCTCGAACTGGGTGATACGTTCGGAAAGCTGTGCTTTGCGCCCTTCGCGATAGGATTTGCGGAATTCGAACAGCTTGGTCTCGCTGCGCATGGCGGAGGCGACATCGGCATCGTCTTTTCGCGCCATCAGCGCCTGCGGAAAAACGAGTTCCGGCAGATCGTCGCGCTCGGCCTCCAGCCTTGCCATTCGCGCATTCAGTTCATCCAGGCGCTTGGTGACGATAGCGAGATTGGCGCGGGTCTGGGTTGCGTCGAGGCGCATGACCACATCGCCGGCCTTCACCCTGTCGCCCTCATTCACCAGAATTTCGCCGACGACACCACCGCTCGGATGCTGCACCTTCTTGCTGTAGGAATCCACCACCAGATGGCCGGAGGCGACAACGGCGCCGGCAAGATTGGTCGTCGCGGCCCATCCGCCGACACCGGCCAGCAGCGCTACGCCTGCTGCAAGACCGGCAACAAGATGTTTGCGGATGGAACGGGACACATGACTACGCTGATCAATGTTTGACATCCGCATCTCCTTCCTGGCTGCTCTCTTCACGGACATCTTCCAGCACCAACGCCTGGGGCTGGGTATTGGCGACGACGCGCAGCGGCGAGACCGTCTGGGCGGATGCGGTAAATCCCTTGGCCGCCTGCGCCTGCGGAACGCGCAGCACCTTCGACAGCACCTCGTCGCGAGGGCCAAAAGCCTTCATACGACCCTCTTCCATCATCAAAATGAAATCGACAGCACCGATGGCGCTCGGCCGGTGGGCGACGACGACGGCAATACCGCCCCGCGCCTTGACCGAGGAAATCGCCTTGACCACGGCGGCTTCGCCTTCGGCATCGAGATTGGCGTTGGGTTCGTCCAGCACCACGATAAAGGGATCGCCGTATAGCGCGCGGGCAAGGCCGATGCGCTGGCGCTGCCCGGCGGAAAGCGCCGAACCCGCCTCACCGATATCGCTGTCATAACCCTTTTCGAAACGCAGGATCAGCTCATGCGCGCCCGCAGCCCTGGCAGCCGCGATGATGGCTTCGGGATCGGGATTATCCTCGAAACGGGAGATATTTTCACCGATCGTGCCATCGAACAGCTCCACGCCCTGCGGCAGATAACCGATATGGCGGCCCAGCGCCTCCCGGTCCCATTGCTCGAAACTTGCACCATCCAGCCGTACCTTACCGGCCGCCGGCATCCACGCGCCGGTGAGAATGCGCGCGAGCGTGGATTTACCCGAACCGGAGGGGCCGATGACGCCGAGCGCGTTTCCAGCGGTCACGATGAAGCCAAGGCCGGTGACGGTCGGTTTTCTTTCTCCCGGCGGAACGATGGTAACGTTTTCGACCCGCAATTCCTTTTCAGGCTTCGGCAGGGCCATGGCGGCGGCATTGGCCGGCATCTGTGCAAAAAGCTCCCTCAGCCGCGCCCAGCTCTGCCGGGCGGCCACGAAGGACTTCCAGTTGGAAATGGCAAGATCGACAGGCGCGAGCGCCCGGCCCATCATGATCGAGCTGGCGATCATCACGCCGCCGGAGGCCTCCTGATTGATGACGAGCCAGGCGCCGACCGCCAGAATGGCCGATTGCAGCACGACCCGCAAAGACTTGGCGATATTGCCGAGACCGCCGGCCACATCGCCCGCCTTGCGATTGGCGGCGAGATAGGCCTCGTTGGAAATCTGCCAGCGTTTGCCGAGCCGGCCGCCAAGCCCCATGGCCTGCACGACTTCGGCATTGCGGCGCGAGGCCTCCAGTTGCCGGTTGCGGGCCATGTTTTCCACCATGGTGTCGCGGATCGGCTTCTGCGAGAAAATATTGGTGAGGATCGTCAGGGATACCAGCAGTACCGCGCCGGCAAGCGCCGTCACGCCGATCCAGAAATGAAACAGAAAACATATGCCGAGATAAAGCGGCATCCACGGCAGATCGAAAAAGGCGGTCGGCCCCGTGCCGGAGAGAAAACCGCGCACATTGTCGAGATCGCGCAGCGGCTGCAGACCGTCGCCCGGCATGCGGTTGACGAGCGGCAGGCGCACCACCGCGTCGTGCACCCTGCCGGAGTGGCGCATATCGAAATCTTCGCCGATGCGGATCAGAACGCGGGCGCGGATGATATCGAGCAGGCACTGGAAGCCATAAAGACCAAGCGCGAGGATGGCGAGCCCAACCAGCGTCGGCAGGCTGCCGCTTGCCAGTACCCGATCATAAACCTGCAGCATGAAGAGCGGCGAAGTGAGCGCGAGTATATTGACCACGCCGCTGACGAGCGCAACACCGAGAAATGTGCTTTTAAGGGGCGAAACAACCGCCGCAGTGAGGGACTGCGGCGGCGTCTGCTGGTGGTTTTGAAAGCCCACAGCCTGATTTTCCTTTACGCGGCAAGCGCCGATGCGCTGGCGAAAATGAAGTCCGATGCGTCGAGTACGCTGGAATCTACACCAACGAGGGTGATAGTGTCGCCACCAAAAATGTTTTCGATGACAGCATCGCCGTTTGCATTGTTGCTGATGAAGACATCGTCAATGCTCCCGGAGCCCCAAGCGGAAACGTCCAGTTTGTCCGTACCGTCCTGGTAGCCATAGGTCCCAGTGGGACCGGCCTGCACCACATCATTGCCGCCGGAGAATACGAACGTATCTGCACCAGCAAAACCTGTCAGGGTGTTGGAGGCCGTCGTGTCCTCGATCACCGTGCCGGTGGCGGCAAAGTAATCATAGAAGCCGGCCAGCGAACCGAAACGGGCAAGCTGGTAGACGGCGAGATCAAGAAGATCGCGAGCACCGGCGAGCGAATAGGCACTGTCGGGATCGATCAGCAGTTCCTGCTGGCTGACGGCGATGCCGCTGGTGGACTGGCTGTAGCCGGTGCCCAGAACAATGCTGTCGACCGAACCCGTCAGGTTGCCCTGGGAGTACTGCAGAGCGCCACTCATGACGATGCCCTTGCCGCCGGAGCTGCCATCGCCCCACGCCTCATAGGTCGTGTTCGGATCGATGGTGGTGGTGGCGAGAGAGCTGGTCTGAGCGTCGTAGAACGCACCATAGGTCGAACCGAAACCGCTCGTCCAACCGTTGAGGTAGCCGATCAGATCGGAGGAAGACTGCGTCAGTTGAATTGTGGTAGCCATGGGTGTACTCCTTTGCTGGCCAATACAGATACCTTGGTCATTTGACGAAGGCGTTTCATCTCCGGGACGGGCTGCAACCCTGCCCGGAGAATTTCTTCCACGGTTCAGAACTTCACGTTCATCGTCGCGATAAAGGTGCGGCCCGGCGCCGTGTAAGCGCTGGCTGCCGGAATATATTTGCGGTCCGTCAGGTTGTTGACGGCGAAGCGAAGCGTGGCCTTGTCGTTGAAGGCATAGGACCCATAGAGATCCACCGTCGTGTAGGGATCGGTCACCTCGCGCAGATTGCCCTCCGTATCCAGTGTGCGCGACTGTGTCGGCGTGACATGGTTGAGCCTTGCGCCCAGCGAGAATTTCTCATCGAAGAAACGCATGCCGCCATCGAGCGTCAGCTTCGCCTTGGGCGCGACATCGCCCGGCCAGGCAACGATTTCGCCCGTTGTGGTGGTCGTGCCGTTGGAGAAAACCTGCGTCTTTTCAGGCCATTCTGTTTTCAGAAATGTTGCCGAACCGCCGATCCAGAAACTGCGGGCATCGTAATTGCCCTCGAATTCAAGTCCGCGCATATAGGTCGTGCCGTCCAGATTGACGAAGCTGGTATAGGTGCGGTCGAGAACCTGATTGGTGACGAGATAACCGAGGGCGATATAGTCCTTCACCTCGCGGCGAAAGGCGGCCATTTTGAAGCGAATGGAATCGTCGTCCAGCAGCACGCCGTCGAAGCTCATATTCGCGCCGATTTCGTAGGTCGTCGCCTTTTCGGCGCGCAGGGCCTGGTTCGGAGCGTATTCATATCCGGGGCTGTCGCCCGGACGCGCACCGGCGAAAAACGCCTCGAGAATTGTCGGCGGACGTAGGCTCTGCGAATAGCTCACATAGGGGCGGAACCAGTCGACAGGTTTCAGCTCGATGGTGGCGGAAGGTAGCCACGCGCTGTAGGTATGGTCTATTTCCACGTCATAGGAAGGATATTCCGTTGAGTAAGTGGTACCGAAGTAGGTCGTTCCGGCATCGCGCCACTGACCGTTGATGATTTCGCCCTTGGTGGCGGGCCAAATGTTGTTCAAAGTATTGCAGGAGCTTGCCCTTTGAGCCGCCGTGAAAGTACGGCCACCAAACACCCCAGTCATGCAGATTGCGTAGACGCGGCTGTAGGTCGCTGGCAGGTATTGCGAAACATACGTGAGATAACTGTCTACCGAACCGACAGTACGATTTGAGCCTGTGGCGACTGTAGCCTGATTGTAATATGTCGTGCGTCCCTTCAGCCGCGACCAGTCATACCGAACACCACCACTTAACGTGATCCAATCTGCAGGTTCCAGCTCGCCGTTGAAAAATAGGCTTGCGACATCGCGTCGCCCTGCCGGGCTAAAGGCGGTATAACTACTGGCGTAGGAAGGATTCTTTTCGATAGCGGAGCTGGTGGCAACCGAAGAGGCAATGTCTCGAAAAGCCTCGACGCCATAGTTCAGGCTAAGCTCGCCTACCGGGGTGGCGGCACGACTGGTATTTTCCACGCTAACGCCGAAACTCCGCAGGCCCATGTCAAGGTTGGTTTCAGTTGCATATCCTGCGCTCCCGGCTACACCACCAGTGCGCGCCGCGCGCAGTTCATGCGTCATATTATCGTTCAGCCACAGCGACGACTTGAAATCGATGAGTTCACTCTCCGGGTCCCAGTCCAGCTTCGCGACGACGCTGTCGTTTCGCACGCTTTCCCTGTCCATAACGTTATACGAGCCGTGGACGAAATCATTCTGCTGGTGCATCCAGGAGAGCGAAGCCTTCACGTCGCCAAAGTCGCCCTCGCCCTTGAAAAACGTCGACCAGCCATCGCGGCCGAGCAGGTCTTTCATCGTCAGCGCGGTGCTCCGGGCCTCGCCCTTCGTTCCAATCTTGTATTCGTCCATGATGGTGCGGCTGTAGCCGGCGACAAAGGACAGAGGACCATCAGGCGAGCGAACGGCGCCGAGCACCGAGCCCTGAAAATCATAACCATTGGTGCCGCGGGAAACATTCACCTCCCCGCCCTTGTTTTCGCCTGCGGCAATCAGATCATCGGCGCTGACGGTTCGGAACTCGACCTTACCGCCCAAGGAGCCCGCATTGCCCGACCGCGCATTGGTTATCTTCTCGATCTCGACGGCACGGATGAAAGCGACATCCACATAACCCTGCCCAGCGCTTGCGGTGTAACTCGCAGTACCGCCAAAAGTCGCACCGCGCTGCGCATTCTGCCGTGCGCCATCGATGGAGACGACCACGCGGCCGCTTTCCTGCAAGCCGCGCACATTGGGCGAAACGGTTGGGAAGCTGCCATTGCCTTCGCCGGCATAAACACCGGAAACCCGGTTGAAAACATCGCGCGTATTGCGCACGCCGGCCGACTGGATCGCCTCGCGGCCGACCACGCTGACGCTGGCGGGCGTTTCATAAACCCAGTCGGGCGTCCCCTGATAACCGGAACCGGCAATGGAGTTGCGCCCGGTCTTGCCGGTCAGGGTAATGGTTTCCAGAACCGTGGTGCCCTCCGCCGCGGAAAGATCGACGGTCGATTGCCCCGTGCCGATGACGACGGCCCTGCCATTGCCGGCGATACGGAAATTGACGCCCGTTCCCGCCAGCAACCGCGACAGCGCCTCCCGCACCGTGAAACTGCCCGTGACGGCATTGGTGCGCACATTGCCCGCCGCCGGTGTGGCAAGCGTTACCTGAAGACCGGATTGCCGCCCGAAAGCACCCACGACCGATGACAGCGACTGGGCGGGAATATTGAACGGCCGCGTCGCCCCCTGCTCACCACGCTGGGAGTTGGCGGCGTCAGCTCCGGTCTGGGCCAAAACGGGCGTCGCGAATGAAACGGCGATCGCCGTTGTCGCCAGCAGCACGGCCCTGCGAGCCCGCTTTGCTGCTTTTTCCCCTGAACCGGTCTTGCATGTCTGGAGGCGCATATTGCTTTCGTCTTCCTGTCTTTCGCTCCGGATATATCTTGACCGGATTACTCAACAAAAAGACGATTGCCGCGTCGATTTTTTTCAGGCTTTCGGAAGAAATTTTATAAACTACTGAAAATAAATATGATTTTTTGTTTCGGAATATTTCAGAAGCGGGTGATGATGCGGGCGCTGCCGCCAATCGCATGCACCTTGCCCTTATAGGGCTCCACCAGGGCCTCCAGCGCGCGATCCGGGTCGCGCAGATCGTAAAACCCTGTCACCCTCTGCTCGGCAAGCCGCTTGTCGGCCATGGTAAGCCACGCCGGATGGTAACGCTGGATCTGCTCCACGACCGAGCCTATCGTCGCATCGACCACATAGAGTTCGCCGTTGCGCCAGCCGCCAATATCCTCGACGGAAACGGTCTCTTTGCGGATCGCGCCGGAAGCGTCGACGATCAGCATCTCGCCCGGCACCAGCCGCGTTGGCGGCGCATTACGGAAAGAGGCCTCCACGGAACCGTGCGCCAGCGCCACCTGGGTTACCCCATCCGTCAGGTCGACGTCGAAAGCCGTGCCCAGCACCTGAACGGTCACGTTTTTTGCCTCCACAACAAAGGGACGCGTTTTATCCGGTACGACATCGAAAAAGGCTTCACCTTTCAGCACCTTCACATTGCGACGGCCGTTCGTGAAATCCGTTGATAGTGCGCTCGCCGCCGCAAGCTGCACTTTGCTACCGTCTTCCAACGTTATCGTGCGGCTTTCGGCGGTGGCGGTCTGATAGTCAGCCTCCAGGCGGACAAAAAATGTTGGGACGAACAACACCGCGAGACAGAGGGATGCCGCCGCGGCGGCCGCGCCGACATAATGACGCACGGACCAGCGCCGCCGCCGCGGCTTTGCCGCGGCTTTGCCCGGCAGATGCGGTGCATCCTCCCAAAGGTTCTTGAATTCGGGCTCCACCAGACCGAGGTTCCGCCAGGTCTTGCAGGTTCTTTCCCAAGCGAGACGGTTTGCCGGCGCAGCCGCCAGCCATTTTTCAAACTCCGCTTTCAGCCGCGGTTCCGCTGAGCCCGATTGCAAACGCAGCAGCCAGTCGGCCGCCTCTTCCGCCTTCCCGGTCGGCAATTCGATTTTTTTCTCTGGATCAAGGGTCATTGAACCGGACCAGTTCCTTTGCGGGGCGGAGGAGAAGCATCGTCTTCTGCATTATTATAAAGACGTTTGACAAAGAGATTTTTTTCACAGGGCGGGACAATCAGGATTATTTACTTCATTTCTTTGGTAATCGCGGCAATGCCGCCCTTGATCAGACGGTGTGCACTGGCCACGGACACGCCGAGGTGATGCGCAATCTCCTCCATATTGTAACCGCCGAATCTGTGCATTTCCAATGCCACCCTCGCCTGAACCGGCAGGCCGGCCAAAATAGTCCGCATCTGCCGGACTTCGTCGCAGAAAAGGGCATGCTCCTCCGGCGTGCCATTGTCCTGCGGCATACCCCAGAACGGCGTATCGTCCGGCCGTTCCCTGAGGTCCTGACGGCTGCGCCTGATATTGTCGAGCGCAAGATTGCGAACGATGCGGAAAAGATAGGATTTGAGATTGGAAGGATTGCCGGAAGCCTCGGGAACGAACTTCAGGAATGCTTCCTGAACCACGTCCTCCGCATCCGCCCGCGACCCCAGAATGAGGGTGGCGTATTTGATCAGGTCGACCCTATGCGCGACGTAAGCGTTATAACGCTTGTCATCTTCCCGTATGCCCATGTCTCAACCGAGAGAAATTCGAGGGATCGACGAAACCCGCCGGGGCCTGAATGGCCGCGCAGTTCTGCCGCTCAAAGCTCTAGCATCCAAACCGTGGATCGAACAGATATTTCATGACTATTATCATCAAGAATTTGTGCGCGCTGCTGTTCATGTAGGCAGCCGTGCCTGACAGGGCTGCGGCCTTGGCAAGCGGACCCGGCAACGAATGCGGCCGGGTCTTGCCTGTCAGATAGCGCCGTCGACGATAACCATCGGCCTGCCCTGCGAGCAGGGTTCGATACGCGCGTCGATGCGGTAGATATCGCGCAGCATCTCCGGGGTTATCACCGTCTCCGTGCTGCCGCTCACCACCATTTCACCGCGCGCGATCACCATCGTATTTTCGCAATAACGAAGAGCATGGTTGAGGTCATGCAGGGCGATCAGCACGATCATGCCGGTCTTCTGCGCCAGATCGGTGACGAAGCCCAGAACCTCGATCTGCCGGTGGAGATCGAGCGCGGAAGTCGGCTCGTCCATCAGCAGTACTTCCGGCTTGCGCGCCAGCGCCTGCGCCAGCGAAACAAGCTGGCGCTGACCGCCGGACAGTTCGCCAAGCCCGCGGAAAGCCAGGTCATGAATTTTCAGTGCCTTGAGAATGGCGTCGATCTCGAACAGCTCATCGTCATGGACCCGCCAGCCGCCGCCCTGCTTGGCGGAAAGAAGCACGGATTCATAGACGGTCAGAACGGCGTTGGCGCCGGTATCCTGCGGCATGTAGCAGATGGCGCGGTCGCCGCGAGCCGTATCGGAGAGCTCGACCAGTCCCGGCCCGGAAATCAGGCTGGCGATGCGTTTGAAAAGCGTGGACTTGCCGGCGGCGTTCGGGCCGATCACGGCCGTCACGCTGCCGCCTTCCAGCGTATCGATGCCGACCTTGGAAAGAACCGTGATGCGCCCATAGGCGGCGCCAACGTCTTTCAGTGCGAGCGCTACCATGCGCGTCTCCTGTTGCCGAAAATAAGCGCGAAGAAGAACGGAACGCCGACGAGCGCCGTGATGACGCCGATCGGCAAAATAGCGCCCGGAATGAGGATCTTGCTGATGACCGAGGTTGCCGACAGAAGCAGCGCGCCGCAGATCACCGAGCCGGGCAGGAAGAAACGCTGGTCTTCGCCAACAACCATACGGGCGATATGCGGACCGACCAGCCCGACGAAACCGATTGTGCCGACAAAGGAAACCGGAATGGCCGCCAGCAGGCTGACCGTCAGCATGGTCGTCAACCGCAGCCGCCGGACATTGATGCCCATGCTGGCCGCCTTGTCATCGCCGAGCCTCAGCGCCGTCAGCGCCCAGGCATTGCGCATGAACAACGGCACGGTGACGAGGAGGATGGCCGCGGTAATATAGACCTTGTCCCAGGTCGCCTTCGTCAGGCTGCCCATGGTCCAGAATACCACGGCGGCAAGCGCCTGTTCGGAGGCGAGATATTCGAGCAGCGACAGCGCCGCATTGAAGGTGAACACCAGCGCGATACCGAGGAGCACGATGGTTTCGACCGTCACCCCGCGAAGCGTCGAGGCGAAATGGATGAAAAGAGCCGCGACCATGGCCATGATGAAGGCGTTGATCGGCACCATGTAATGCACGGCGCCCGGAAAGATCGCCACGCCGCCGACAAGAGCCAGCGCCGCACCAAAGCTTGCCGCAGCGGAAATGCCGAGCGTGAAGGGGCTGGCGAGCGGGTTCGACAGGATGGTCTGCATCTGCGCGCCCGCAACCGAAAGCGAAGCGCCGACGGTGACCGCCATCAGCGCGATCGGCATGCGGATATCCCAGATCACCACCCGCAGCTGGTTTCCGACGGCGGCCGGATCGGCAATCGTCGCCAGAACCTCGGAGAGCGTATAGCGCGCCGGGCCGAGCGCCATGTCGGCGGCCATGCTGAAACACAGGGCGATAAAAAGCCCGAAGAGGATGATTATCCTGCGCGCGGCAAGGGCGCGATATTGATCGCGCCCACTGATGCCATCAGCGCTTTCATTCAGCGCACTCATTGGTTCAAACCTTTTTCGAGCGAGGCGAAATAGCCCGGCTTGTAGGTGACGGGCAGGAATTTGCGGTGAAACTCCTCAAAATTCTTTTCCGGATCGAGATCGGCGAAGAGATCGGGATGGAACCACTTGGCGAATTGCTGGATCGGGAAAAATTCGTAGGGCGCGCCATAGAACTGGTGCCAGACGGCATGGACATTGCCTTGCTTCACGGCCTTCAGTTCCGGAAACGGCGTGCGCTTCATCAGGTTGGCCAGTCGCTCACGGGAGAGAGCCATATCCGCCCCGCGTCCGACGGGAACGAACTGGTTGATGTCGGATTCGGCGGCCCAGTTGGAACCGGTGACGATGACGTGGTCAGGATCGGCAACGACGAGCTGTTCGGGATTGAGATCGCCGAAGGTCGTCTTGATGATGCCGTCGGCAATGTTGTGGCCGCCGGCGAGATCGACCATCGCGCCGAAATTGACCGGTCCGAAAGTGCGGCAGCAATTGTTTTCGCCGGAAATGCCGGGGGCGCGTTCGATGAAGACGTTCGGGCGCTTCAAATCCTTGACGCTGGCGAGCCGGTCGGTCACGCGGGCGATTTCGGCGCGGCGATAGGCGATGAATTCCTGCGCGCGCTCTTCGGCGCCGAAGAGCTTGCCGAGAATTTCGACCGAGGCTTCGCTGTTCTTTTCGGGATCGATGCGGAAATCGAGATAGATGATCTTGATGCCGGCGGCGGCGGCCTTTTCTTCAAAACCACTCTCCTTGGCGGATTTCTCCGCTTCCAGATTGAGGGTGATCACATCGGGCGAGAGAGTGATGGCCGTTTCCAGGCTGAAATCGCCCTGCGGCACATAACCGAAGCGCGGCAGTTTCTCGATCTGCGGAAAACGCTCGACATAGGCGGCGTAGCTGTCGGGATCCTTTTTGAGAAGATCGTCACGCCACCCGACAATGGTGTCGAAGGTCTGGTCGCCCCTGAGAGCCGCAATGACATGCACCTGGCGTGCCTCACCGACGATGACGCTTTTGGCCGGCAGGTCCAGCTCGACCTTACGCCCGGTGACATCGGTAATCTCGGCCGCCAGAACCGGCATTGCGAGAAGGGAGAAAGCCAGCACCGTAAGATGCCTGAGAGCGTTGAGCCGCATGAGAAATCCTCATTGAGTTCCAAAACAAAGCGATAAAGCCGCATGGCTGCGGCTTTATCCATCGGTTGGACGGCGCTCCCCTTCACCGTCCCTTTATTACTTGGCGTCCTTCAGCGAAACGAAGTAGCCGGGCTTGTATTCGAGCGGCAGGAAGCGGGCATGCAGTTCCTTGAAGGTCGCCTCGGGGTCGAGATCCCTGAAGAGGTCCGGATGCAGCCACTTGGCGATTTCCTGAACGGCCACGAACTGGTAGGGATTGTTATAAAACTGATGCCAGATGGCGTGGACATTGCCGTCTTTCACCGCCTGAACGCCGGTGAAGGCCGGCCGCTTGGTGAGGTTTTCAAGCTTACGATGGGCTTCCTTCAGATCCGCGCCATAACCGACGCCGACCCAGTTGCCGCCGGGAACATAACCGTTCCAGTTGCCGCCGGTGATGATGATCTGCTCCGGATTGGAGGCAATGATCTGTTCCGGATTGACGGTGCCGAAGGTGCCGGGAATGATGTCCTTGGCCATGTTGATGCCGCCGGCAAGCTCCACCATCTTGCCGAAATTCTCGTTGCCGAAGGACATGCAGCAATCGTCAGAGTAACCGCCGGCGCGCTCCATGAACACGACGGGCTTCTTCGGATTGGCCTTTTCGAGCGTATCGGTGACCTTGGCGATGGAGTCGGCGCGGAACTTGATGAAGTCCTCGGCGATCTTTTCCTTGCCCGTCAGCTGACCCATGAGGCGCATGCTCGGCTCGGTATTTTCCATCGGCTTTTCGCGGAAATCGACATAGACCAGCGGAATGCCGACCTTGGCGAGCTTTTCGATATAGCCCGCTTCTTCGGTCGCCGTCTTGGCGTCGATATTCATCAGGATTACATCAGGCTTCAGGGCAACAGCCTGCTCTATGTCGAAGGTGCCATCCTTCATGCCGCCAAAGGTCGGCAGCTTGGCGATCTCAGGATATTTGGCGAGATAGGCCGCATAGGTTTCCGGGTCGGCTTTCGCCAGATCGTCGCGCCAGCCCACCACGTGCTGGAAAGGGTTTTCCTTGTCGAGCGCAGCCAGGAAATAAATCTGGCGACCTTCACCGAGGATGACGTGCGATACCGGCACATTGACCTCGACATCGCGGCCCGTCACATCCTTGACGGTGACCTTTTCGGCGAATGCCGGCCATGCGGCGGATACGAGAAGGCCAAGGGCAAGTGCCGCAGATTTGGCTGAGATGCGCATCGGATATTGCTCTCCAGTGTTGACTGGCGCGGCTGTATTATTTTCTGACTATACTAGTCAACATTTATGTTTTAGAGCCATTCTTAACTGACCGGTACATGAGTTGAAGTCCGATGATCGACACAATCCAATATGGCAAAAACGACAGTCTGAGAGACGAAATCAAATCCTATTGGTCCGGCCGCGCCGCGACTTTCGACCTTTCCCCCGGACATGAAATTTTCTCCGAAGACGAGCGCGAGGCCTGGCACGCGCTTATCCTGAAACATCTCGGCCGCGGAGAAGGCCGCAGGGCGCTCGATCTTGCCAGCGGCACCGGCGTCATCTCGCACCTGATGGACGATCTCGGTTTTCAGGTCACGGGCATGGACTGGTCGGAGACGATGCTGGCGCTTGCCCGTGAAAAAGCGAAAAGCCGCGGCCGCAGCATCCGCTTTTTTGTCGGCGATGCCGAAAACACCATGGAGCCGGATGAAAGCGCCGACGTCATCATCACCCGCCATCTGGTCTGGACGCTGGTGGACCCGCAGGCAAGCTTTGCCGAATGGTTCCGTGTCCTGAAACCCGGCGGAAAGCTTCTGATCGTCGACGGCGATTTCGTGAATACCGGCTGGCGCGAAAGACTGGTGAAGAAACTGGCGGCCAGTCTCGAAGGCGTCGGCCTCGTCAAACCGGACCAGCCGCACAAGCCGGCGGACCCGGAAAACACTTTCAACAGCATCCTGTCGCGCGTTTACTTTTCGAAGGGCGCAAGGGCCGGCGATGTCGCGGCGCTGTTACGTGCGACCGGCTTCGAACCTGTCGCGATCGATCAGGAGCTTCAGGCCATTCACCGCGCCCAGGCGAAAAATTTCAGCCTGCTGAAAGGCATCCTTCGCGGGCTGCAGCATCGTTATGCCGTGTGCGCGGTGAAGCCGGGGGACTAATCCGTCACCCCGGAGTAGATCCAGGGTTCAGTGTTATCAAGTCCTTGATCGCAAAAGACTCTTCCCACGGCGCAGCCGCGCCGCGGCTGGATACCGGATCAAGTCCGGCATGACGGATGAGAGCTCAGTGCGGCCTCATTTTTCCGCCTGCTCGAAGAGGTCCTCGAACCTTGGCTTCGCCCGGCCGGGTACGTCCACTGTCCGGTAGCTCTGCGGCAGGGTCGCCTCGCCGACCTTGATCAGCATGACCATGCCCATGCCGTAATGCGGCGAGCATTTGATGCCGTAAAAGCCCGGCTTTTCAAAGCCGGTCTCGAATTCGTCATTGATCCGGCTTTTGAAACCTTCGGCACCTTCCGGGATCATGCCATCGATGGTCGCGGCATTGTGGCTCTTGTGGGTAGGCACGAAGCGCACGCGGTCGCCGGGCGCTATTTCGAGAAAATCGGGTTCGAATACCATCGGGCCTTTTTCGCCCCGGTTCAGCATTTTCACCTCGAAGGTCTCGGCTGAAGCCTGAAGCGGAAAGCCCGTGACCGCCACGGCAATGACGGCAGCGGCCCAAAACAGGCTGGTCCTTGCGGCAGCGTTTGCGAGCCTCGTCAATGTCATCATCGTGCCAATACTTTCCTTGCTTGCCCGGCCCGCCCATGGGCCGGCAGAAAACGAATATGCGAAAAGCCGGCCTCATCCGTGGTGACGACGCATTCCACCCCAAAGACGGCGGCTATTCTCGCCGGTGTCAGAACCTCCCGCGGCGGACCGGCGGCAATCATCTCGCCCCGGTGCATGATGGCGACGCGGTCGCAGAACATGGCGGCGTGATTGAGATCGTGCAGCGCCGCCACGACCGTCAGACCCTGCCGGCGCACCAGATCGAGCAGGCCGATCTGGTGGCCGATGTCGAGATGGTTGGTCGGCTCGTCCAGAAGCAGGATATGCGGCTCCTGCGTCAATGCGCGGGCGATATGCAGGCGCTGGCGTTCTCCGCCGGAAAGGTGGTGCCAGTTGCGCTCCGCCTTGTCGGCCATGTCGACATTGGCAAGTGCTGCATCAACAATGGCGTCATCCTTCTGCGACCAGGCGGAAAGCGGACCGAGATAGGGCGTGCGCCCAAGCTCCACCGCCTGTCGTGCGGTGATGCGTTCGGTGGTTTCGGCCTGCTGCTCCACGAAGGCGAGCCGGCGGGCAAGGTCTCGGCGTCCCAGCGAGGCGAGCGGCTCATCCCCGAGCCTGACATGGCCCCGGCGCGGCTTGCGAATGCCTGCCAGCATGGAAAGCAGCGTGCTTTTGCCGGAACCGTTCGGCCCGATAATGCCCAGAAACTCACCGGAACCGACATCGAGTGAAACGCCGCGTACGATGTCGATATTGCCGGCATGGAAATGCAGGTCGTGGGCGGATAATTTCATGAACGTCCCCTCTTCTGCCCGAGAATGAAGGCAAAGGCGGGCGCACCGACAAGCGCAGTGATGACGCCGATGGGCAGCACCTGCCCGGGAATGACGATGCGCGAGAGAATATCCGCAATAATCATGAAAACCGCGCCGGTCAGCGCCGTTACCGGCAATAATATGCCATGGCGAACGCCGACGAAGATGCGTGCGGCATGCGGAATGACGAGCCCCACGAAGCCGATGGAGCCGACCAGCGACACCATCGCAGCCGTCATGATCGCCGAAACGGAGATGAGCACGGCGTAGACCCAGCGCACCGGAATGCCGAGCGAGGCGGCGGCCTGACCGCCGAAGGCGAAGGCATCGAGCGCCCGAGCATACCAGAGACACACAGCAAGTCCCGCAAGGCTGACCGGCAGCGCCAGCCAGACATCCGGCCAGCGCACGCCCGAGAGGTTGCCCAGTAGCCAGAACATGATGCCGCGCGCCTGTTCCGCATTGGCGGATTTGGTGACGATGAAGGAGGTCATGGCGTTGAACAGCTGCGACCCGGCCACCCCCGCCAGAATGATGGCGCTGTTGCCGTGTCCCGCCCGCACCGCCAGAAGGCTGACCAGCGAAAACGCGACGAAAGCGCCAATGAGCGCCCCGGCCGGCATCGTCAGGAACCCCGCTCCGAAGCCCAAAAGCGCCACGGCGACGGCACCGGTGGAGGCGCCGGCGGAAATGCCGAGAATATAGGGATCGGCAAGCGGATTGCGCAGAAGCGATTGCAGCACCGCTCCGGCGAGCGCCAAAGAAGCGCCGCAACAGGCGGCAACAACCGCGCGGCTGAGGCGGTAACTCCAGACGATACCCTCATCCAGCGGCTCCAGCGGATAACCCGCATGGAAGACACGGTTGGCAATGGTTTTCGCCACGACATCAAACGGAATGGCGGTCTCGCCGATGGCCGCCCCGGCCATCAGCGCCACGAGCAACAGGGCGAGCGCGGCAAGAGCCAGCCCCGCCCTGCCGAGATGAATGGAAAGTCCGTTCACTTCGCGAGGCCGGCAGCCGAAATCGCCTCGGCCAGCGTTTCGATGCCTTCGATGGTGCGGATGGTCGGGTTCATCGCCTGCGCATCCATCTCGAACACATGACCTTCCTTGACGGCGGGCATGATGCTGGCCACGGGATCGGTGGCGAGGAACTTCAGCTTGACGGCGACATCGTCGGCAGGGAACCGGCGGCGGTCCATCTTGCCGGCGACGACGATGGACGGATTGGCCTTGGCGATGGTTTCCCAGCCGACGGTTGGCCATTCTTCATCGCTTTCGATGACGTTCTTCAGACCCAGCGCGGACATGATGTAGCCGGGGGCGCCATTGCGGCCGGCCACATAGGGATCGATATCCAGCTCGGCGCTGGAGAACCAGAAGACGGCGGAAAGCTTGCCATTGGCGGAGGCGATCTTGGCGCGGGCGGCTTCCTCACGCTTCTTCAGATCGGCAACGACCTCTTCACCGCGATCCTGCACGTTGAAGATTTTGGCGAGATCGCGGATTTCCTGGTAGATCAGGTCCATGGTGAAGACGGTGTTGCGCACGCCGTCGCCGCCACCGGAATTGTCCTTGCCAAGGCAATCGGCAGGCGAGGTATAAACGGGAATGCCAAGTTCGGCAAATTGCGCCGGCGTTCCGACAACGCCTTCCGGGCCGATCTGCCACTGGAACTGCGTCGTCACGAGGTCCGGCTTCTTGCCGACGACCGCCTCGAAGCTGGGGTCATTATCGGCCAGCCGCTCAACCTTGGCATTGGCCTCCTCGTATCCCTTCAGAACCGGGCCGATCCACAGCGCGGTGCCGACAACCTTGTCGGCGAGGCCGAGCAAATAAAGTACCTCGGTCGTGCTCTGGCCGACGGACACGGTGCGGGCGGGAGCCTGCTTGAAGGTGATCTCCTGACCGCAGCTGTTGATCGTCAGGGGATAGGTGGTTTCGGCAGCATTTGCGGCGGTGACAGGCAAAACCGAAAGCGCAGCGGCCAGAAAGCCGGCATGGACCGGCAGGCGTCTAGAATGAAACATGTGTTCTCCAGTCGACAGTAAAACTTATTCCAGAGCAGCAGGCGTCAGAACGCGCAGCAACAGCGGGACGTCTTGTACGGAGAACGGTCTTGGGACGCAAACGAATGTTATGAAATAACATTACAATCTCCTCCTCCGGGCTTCCCCGCCCGTAACGATGGTTTATATTTTAACGGCAGGTCTCCTGGCTCACGGATTTGCGTCACTCATCTGCCTTCCCGCATTCCTGAGAATACAGTGGCATGACGCCTTCAAGCGTCACGGGGATGAACGACAATCCGCTTACAGTTGCGGGGGCAGCCACGGCATTGGGTGAAAAAATCGCCCGCACCATGTTCCCTATTAATCCCTTCGCCTTTCGGCTGCAGGAACCGTCGCTTTCTCACATAAGGGGCAAGAAGCGGGGCGTCAATTGCGATAGTGCCGCACCTCAGCACAAAGACGGGCCTGCAAGGGCGAAAATCCTTGCGGAACCGGAGCCTGCCGGTTGCGGCACGCCTTTCGACATGATGGTGAGCGTTTCGATGACCACCAGCCCGGATTGCGTCAGGAAATCGGTCAGAAGACCGCTGTCCCGCACGGCATCGAGACGGACAAGCTGATCGTCGAGATCGGAAAAATGCCGCCTCACCAGCGCAATCGCATCCGCCTCGTCACCGGCAACGACCGGGCCGACAATATGGCCCCGCCCCGCTGCACGCCGCAATGCGAAGGCGGCAAGACGATCGGCCTCGAACAGGCCGTAACCCGTATTTTCCCGGAGAAGGCGTTGCAGGACGCCCCGGCGCGAAACACCGAAAGCCACCCGATCCAGATCCGCCACGGCGGATAAATGATCCTCGGACAGCGGCTCGATTCTCTGTTTTCTTCCAAGCGCCGGCATCTCGGCAGTACAACGCGCCTTGCCGCGCAGGAGATGTATTTTTTCCGTCTC
This sequence comes from Agrobacterium sp. NPDC090283, assembly GCF_044769685.1. Taxonomy (NCBI): domain Bacteria; kingdom Pseudomonadati; phylum Pseudomonadota; class Alphaproteobacteria; order Hyphomicrobiales; family Rhizobiaceae; genus Agrobacterium; species Agrobacterium sp. NPDC090283. Next base: position 367,336 of record NZ_JBIVYG010000002.1, read on the forward strand.
CCCGGCAAAACCCAGCCGCGCAAAAAGCCGCCGCGACGCTTCCGTCGCGTTCAAACGCAGGGCGGCGTCAGGGTAGCCCGCAATGAGTTGGCCGACCAGCCATGGTGCAACGCCCTGCCCCTGCAAACGCGGGGAAACGATGACCATGCCGACCGTCGCGAAACCCTCATCATAAGGAAACAGCATTGCGGTTGCGACAACGCGGTCTATCTCGTCCAGCGCGGCAAGGCCGACGCCACATTGACGCAGGAAACACCATTCGTTCGCGTGATATCGCCATCCGACAGCCATGGACAAAGCATGCAGATGATCGGCCTCCACATCGGCGATATCCACTGTCCGCAACTCGAAACTATCGACTTTGAGCAGCTCCATGACAAACGGCTCTCATTCCCTCCGGCGCGGAACCTTGATCCCGGCATCCCAGCTCACGACATCCGAAGATAACCAGCCTCGTCAGCAGGAATTTTTTGAAAGTGCTGAAAGGACACAACAATCTACTGAAATCACGCCTATTTCAGCAGATAAACGCCGCAGGCCGCTCTAAGCTTTTCGGCGTTGAAGCGACGGAGACAGCCATGAACGCAATCGACATTCTGGAGCGTCTTGTCGGCTTCCCCTCGGTCGTAGGAACCGCCAATGGCGACATTGCCGGATGGATCGCCGATTATCTGGAAAGCCACGGCGCGAAAGTATCGCTGCTTGCCGGCCCGGAGGGCGACCGCGCCAATCTCTTCGCCAGCTTCGGCCCGACCGATGCCAGTGGATACATCCTGTCCGGCCATATGGATGTGGTGCCTGCCGGTGAGCCGGAATGGTCCTCCGATCCCTTCACGCTGAGAGCCGGAGGCGAGCGTCTTTACGGACGCGGAACCACCGACATGAAAGGGTTTCTGGCCACGGTTCTCGCCGCGGCACCGGCATTTTCACGCATGGCGCTGAAGCGGCCCGTTCATATCGCCTTTTCCTATGACGAGGAGGCGGGCTGCCGCGGCGTTCCGCATCTCATCGCCCGATTGCCGGAACTATGCGCAAAACCGGCGGGCGCGATCATCGGCGAACCGAGCAATCTGCGCGCCGTGCGCGCCCACAAGGGCAAAGCCGCCGCACGCATCGCCATTCGCGGCCGCTCCGGCCATTCCTCGCGACCGGATCAGGGCGTGAACGCCATCCATCTGATGACCGGCATCATGGCAAAGGCGGTCGAGACCGCACAGGCTCTCACGCAGGGTCCTTTCGAAGCGACATTCGAGCCGCCCTATTCCTCCCTCCAGATCGGCATGCTGAAAGGCGGACAGGCGATCAATATCATCCCCGATTTCTGCGCCATCGAACTGGAAGCGCGGGCGATTGCCGGGATATCGCCGGTCGCCCTGCTCCAGCCGGTGCGTGACGGCGTCGAAGCGCTCGCTGCCAAGGGAATCGACGTGGAATGGATGCCGATGAGCGATTATCCGGCGTTGTCCCTTGCCGCCGATGCACCCCTCGTGACGCTTCTGGAAGAATTGACCGACGCGCCCTGCATCGCCGCCGTCAGCTACGGCACGGAGGCCGGACTTTTTCAGGCGGCCGGCATCGACGCCATCATCTGCGGCCCGGGCGATATCGGCCGCGCCCACAAGCCGGACGAGTTCATAACGGCCGGCGAGCTTTCGGCCTGCCAGTCAATGCTGGAAACACTGGCGAACCGCTGTACGGTTTAAACCTTCGGAACCACGGATTTCAGATGACTTTCTTCTTCAATTCCGACGCGAAGCGCGGCGAGATTTTCCGGCAGGCTCTGGCGCGGGACCTGCCGGAACTGCCTTTTTCGATGGATGCAGCCAGCGTCGATGCGGATGCGGTTCGATACCTCATCACCTGGACCGTGCCTGATGATATCGGCCGCTACCGCAATCTCGAAATCCTGTTTTCCATCGGTGCGGGCGTCGATCAGTTCCACATCGACGCTGTTCCTGCGCATGTAAAAGTCGTGCGCATGGTGGATGAAGGCATCATCCGCATGATGCAGGAATATGTGAGCCTCGGCGTGCTGGCGCTTCACCGCAACCTGCCGGTCTATTTGAAACAGCAGCACCAGCAACTCTGGAAGGCCCTGCCGCAGCGTCAGGCGGAAGAATGCCGGGTGGGCGTTCTCGGGCTCGGCATGCTCGGCGTTGCGGCGCTGGAACGGCTGAAACCCTTCGGTTTTCCGCTGTCCGGCTGGAGCCGTTCACCGCGCGAGATCGATGGTGTGACCTGCCATCACGGCGAAGCCGGATTATCCACAATCCTTTCTTCCAGCGATATTCTCGTTTGCCTGCTGCCGTTGACGGACGAAACGACGGGACTTCTGAATGGCGAACGCCTGAGAATGCTTCCTGAGGGTGCGGGGCTGGTTCACGCCGGGCGCGGCAGACAGCTCGACCACGACGCCCTCATCGATGCCCTGGAGAGCGGCAGGCTTTCGGGTGCTGTGATCGACGTCACCGATCCGGAGCCGCTTCCGGAAGACCATGCCTTCTGGACGCATCCGAAAATTCTCCTGACGCCGCACATCGCCAGCGTCACCCAGCCTCATTCGGCAGCACGCACCGTTGTCGAGAACATCAAACGATACCAGTCCGGCCTCGAGCCGCTCGGCCTCGTCGACCGCAATCGCGGATATTGATCATCCCGTTCCAGGAAAGGACACCCATGCCGCTTCTCAAGACCATCGACACGCACCCCGCCTTCGAGCCGAAAGCCTCCAAGGCCCTGCCGGAACGCCTCATTTCCGGCGATCCCTCCTTCAAGACCTGGCCGCTGGACGAAGCCCGCAACGGCACCGTCCACACCGGCATCTGGGAAGCGACGCCGGGCGAGAGCCGTTCGATCAAGGGAGAAACCTTCGAGTTCTGCCATATTCTCGAAGGCGTCATCGAAATCACGCCGGAAGGCGGCGCACCGCTGCGTTATACGGCGGGCGACAGTTTCGTCATGAAGCCGGGCTTCGTCGGGGTGTGGAAAACCATCGAAACCGTCCGCAAGATCTATGTTACGGTGAACGGATGAACTGGGAGCCGGCCATTTTTGAAATCACCCGCGACGGCTACGTGCTGAGCACCGATCCGGCACGGGTGAATTTCGATCTGGTCCATGGTTTTCTCGCCCGCGATTCCTACTGGGCGCAGGGAATGACCGCCGACCGGCTGAAGCGTGCGCTTTCGCATTCGCTGCCGGTCGGCGTTTACGCCCCCGATGGCTCCATGGCCGCCTTCGCCCGTCTGGTGACGGATTATGCCGTTTTCGCCTATCTGCGCGATGTCTTCACGGTGGAGGATCATCGCGGTCGCGGCCTTGCGTCCTGGATCGCCACCGAGATACGCAGGCACCCGGAACTTTCAACGGTATCGAGCTGGATGCTGGCAACCCGCGACGCCCATGGCGTTTACGAAAAGGCCGGTTATCGCGCCGCACCCCATCCCGAATATTACATGACGGTGCCGAAACCCGGCGAGGGTTGAACAACCCTCGCGATGGGCCATCTCGGCCATCTTCATAACCTGGGGCTATGACCCTTACCCCATAAATGCTTGGCCCTTTTCCGGTCGCGATGACAGCATCGTCCGCACTGGAAAAGGAGACGGAAGAGATGGGATATCGCATTGGCGTTGATGTGGGCGGGTCGTTTACGGATTTTGCCGCGTTCGACGATGGGACCGGCTCGCTTTCCACCCTGAAGGTGTTTTCCCGCCCCGACGCGCCCGGAGAAGAAATCCTTCTCGCGCTCGATACGCTGAAAAAGCGCGACGGCATCGAAGCCAAGGACGTTTCCTATTTCACCCATGGAACCACCGTCGGCGTCAACACGGTGATCCAGCGCAACGGCCAGAACGTCGCCCTGTTCACCACCGAAAATTTCGAGGACGTGCTGGATGTCGCACGCCTGAAAATTCCGCAGATCCACAATCTCTATTCCGTGCGGCCGGAACCGCTCATCCCGCGTGAACGGGTTTTCGGCATAGCCGAGCGCATGCTGGCGACCGGCGAGATAAAGCTCGCTCCGAACGAAGAGAATGTGGCCAAGGCAGTCGCCAGCGCCCTTGCGGCCGGCTGCGACGGCATCGTGCTCGCCTTCCTGCATTCCTACCGTAACCCTGAAAACGAACGGGCCGTAAAAGCGATGATCGAGCGCATCGCGCCGCAACTGCCGGTGGTCTCCTCCGCCGAGACATGGCCGATCATCCGCGAATATGAGCGCACCGTCACAGCCGTCATCAGCGGATATGTCCAGCCGCGCGTTGCACATTACCTCGACCGTTTCGAAACCGTGCTGCGCAGGCAAGGCATTGCCTGCCCGCTGCTCATCACCAAGACCAATGGCGGTGTCATGGGCATCGATCAGGCGCGGCGCGAATGTGTGCAGATGATCCTGTCGGGCACCGCTTCCGGCGTCATCGGCGCGGGCTATCTGGCGAAGGCCAGCGGCTTTGAGCGGGTGATGAGCCTCGATATCGGCGGCACCAGCGCCGATGTGGCCGTTATCCTTGATGGCGAGGCCCAATATGGCGTCGGTGAGCTGATCGGCGATTTCCAGATTCATGTCCCTTCCGTTTCCGTCAGTTCCGTCGGCCAGGGCGGCGGCTCGGTCGCATGGGTGGACAGTCTCGGCCTGTTGCAGGTGGGGCCGGAAAGTGCCGGTTCGACACCGGGTCCGGCCTGTTACGGACGCGGCGGCGACCGCCCGACGATCACGGATGCCATGGCGGCCGCCAATCTCATCGGCCATATGCCGCTCGGTTATGGCGCGGTGACCGTCGATCACGCTGCATCGCGCGCCGCGCTCTTGCCTCTTGCCGAAACGCTCGGGTTTTCGGTCGAGGCGCTTGCCGGTAACATCGTCGATATCGCCGTCTCCGGCATGTATGCGGAGGTGAACGCCCTCACCTCCCGTTTCGCCATCGACCCGCGCGAATTTCACCTCTTCGCTTTCGGCGGCGCGGGCGCGATGCTGGCATGCTTTCTCGCCCGCGAACTGGATATGAAGGGTGTGGTGGTGCCGCCCACCCCCGGCGTCGTTTCCGCGCTCGGCGGCCTGATTGCCGATCTGAAGAACGATTTCATCCGCACGACCTATTGCGACGTGGATGACAGGGGGGTCTCTGATCTCGCTCCCCTTCTCGCCGAGATGCAGGAAACCGGCCGCAACTGGCTGAAGGAACAGGGATTTAGCGGGGAGTGCGAGATTCGACTTTCCGCCGATATGCGCTATCGAGGCCAATCCTACGAAATCGAAACCACGCTCCAGCCGGAATGGCTGGTCAGAGGCGACGCCAGCGCGATCAGCAAGGCTTTCCATGAGGAACATGCCCGCCTTTACGGTCATTCCGATGAACGGGCGGCCGTGCAGATGGTCAATCTCAGACTTGTCGTCTCCGGGAAAACACCGAAGCCGCCCCTTCTGGAAACAAGTGTAGCCACCTGCCCCGCAACGCCTCGCTTTCACACGAGAGGCTGGTTTGGCGGCATTGAACACGACATGGCGATCCATCACCGTGACGATCTGGCGGCCGGACACGATTTCGACGGCCCCGCCATCGTCCTCCAGGACGATACCACCACCGTGGTGCCGCCCGATTTTTCAGTCCATGTGGACCGTTTCGGCAATCTCGTCATCACCAAGAAGGGGTTTTGATCCATGGCCATCGATCGCCGCAATCTCAAGGTGCTTGCCAATTTCTGTTCGGCTGCCGCCGATGCCATGGCCTTCACGCTGATGCGTACCGCCCATTCCGCCTTCGTCAAGGAAACCGAGGATTTTTCCTGCCAGGTGGTGACGCGTGAGGGGCTGGCCTTCGCCAATCCCCGGCAATTCGGCGCGCCCTGGTATAGCGGCATCGATTACGCGCCGCTGATTTCCATGTTCGAGGACTATGAAGAGGGCGATATCTGCATCACCAACGATCCCTATAGCGGTTTCGTCGCCACCCATTCGCCGGATATCCATATCTGGAAACCGGTCTTCCATGAGGGCAAAATCGCCTGTTTCGTGGTCGGGCACATCCACAATACCGATGTCGGCGGCGCGGTTCCGGCCTCATTGTCCCGCTCGCTTTCGGAAATCGAGCAGGAAGGCCTGCGCATCCCGCCAGTCAAGCTCGTTCGCAAAGGCAGGCTCGATCCCTTCATCATCGACATGATGAAGGCCAATGTCCGCATGCCGGAACAGAATATCGGCGACCTCCACGCCCAGATCGCCTCCGTCAATATCGGCGAACGCAAGATGCAGGAGATCGTCGCCCGTTTCGGCTTTGACGACTTTCTCGACGGTGTGCGGCAGATTTTCGACTATGCGGAAGAACAGACCCGGCAAATCCTCACCAAGGTGCCAGATGGCGACTATTTCTTTGCCGATTATGCCGATGAGGATTCCGTCGGCGGCCTACCATGCCGCGTGGCGCTGACGCTGAAAATCCGCGGCGGCGAGGCGATCCTTGATTATACCGGCAGCGATCCGCAGCTGGGCTCTTCGCTGAACATGCCAACCGGCGGTCGCGAGCGGCATTCACTCGTCATGGTCGGCCTGACCTATGTGCTTTACACGCTCGATAACAGCCTGCTCCTGAATGCCGGCACCCTGCGCCCGGCGCGGGCCGTGCTGCCGGAAGGCACGATCGTCAATTGCCAGCGCCCGGCCGCCGTCGGCATGCGTTCGCTGACCTGCGCCATGACGCAGATCGTCACCATCGGCGCTTTCGCAAAGGCCCTGCCGGAGCTTATTCCCGCCGCCTCACCCGGCGGAAACGCCATCATGAACATCAAGACCAGCGACAGGAACGGCCGCCCGGTCATGGCCTCCATCGGCCCGGTTGGCGGCGGTGGCGGCGGCACACCCTTCTGCGACGGCAGCGACGGCGCGGGTGGCGCCACCGGTTTTCTGCGCAACACGCCGATTGAAATCAGCGAAGCGGAAGTACCGATCCTTTTCCGCCGTTATGGGCTGCAACGCGACACCGGCGGGGCGGGGCGTTTTCGCGGCGGGCTTTCGGCCATCATGGAGTTTGAAATATCGTCACCGGAAACGGTGGTCACGGCCCGCAACCGCAACCGTTCGGTGATGGCGAGCTGGGGTGTCAATGGCGCAGGTCCGGGGCTGATTTCCCGCTTCCTCCGCAATCCCGATACCGAGGGCGAAATCTCGCTTGGCAATACCGATATCGTCCATTGCGGTCCGGGCGATGTCATTCGTGTCGTCGGGCCGGGAGCCGGCGGGTACGGCGACCCCTTCACCCGCCCGCGGCAGGCCGTGCTGCGCGATGTGCGGCGTGGTGCGGTCTCGGCAGAAAATGCCGCAAGACATTATGGGGTGGCGCTCATCGGTAATGAGATCGACGAAGAGGCGACGGCTGCCCTGCGCGCCGCGCCGCGCCAAAAGACCGACGATATCATCAGCTACGGGCCGGAGCGGCTCGCCTTCGAGGCGGTATGGACCCGGGAACGTTATGATCTTCTGACGCAATTCCTGCAAAAATCGCCCGTGGGATGGCGCTTCTTCCTGAAGCACCGGGTGTTTGAGGCGGTCGAAAACGAGGGCGACGATCCCCGCCCCCTTGGCGAGCGGATGGCCGGGATTTTCGACCGGATAAGCGCCCGCTACGGCCTCTGACCTGCGGCATATACCGGTCGCCGAAGATTGCGCTGTCTGCCGGTGGCAAAACAGGATTTTCATTCACCGCCCGCGCCGCAGTCGGTCGATGCTGCTTGCCATCAGGGATTAGCGTTGGGGCATATCCAAAGAGGATTCCACATGACGCTCAGCTTCGATCCAGACAGCTTATCCCTGCCGATCGGCCACTTCATCGGCGACCGGCTGGTTCCGGCGGCAAACGGCATCGACATGCATCGCCCATCTGATGGTATCGAATATGCCGGTTGCCCCAAGGCGGATGCAGCGGTGGTCGATGAGGCGGTGCAGACTGCCAAGGCCGCGTTGAAGAGCAGCAACTGGGGCGGCGTGCGCCCGCGCGAGCGCACAAAGGTCTTGCAGCGCTGGGCCGACCTGATCGAACAGGAAGCCGAGATCTTGGCAAAAATCGAGGCGCTCTCCTCGACGCGGCCCGTGGGCCAGCTGATAACAGGCGATATCGCCGTCACCGCCGAACAAATCCGCTTCTTCGCCGAGTTTGCCGACAAGGAAGGCGGCGATCTGGTGCCGACAGACGATGCAAGCCTCGGCATGATCATGACTGAACCCTATGGTGTGATCGGCGCCATCACGCCGTGGAATTTCCCCGTCTCCATGGCCGGCTGGAAGCTCGGCCCGGCGCTCGCGGCGGGCAATGCCGTGGTGCTGAAACCATCGGAAATGACCCCCTTCTCCAGCATCTTCATGGCGCAGCTGGCAATCAGGGCCGGGTTGCCGGCAGGTCTCATCAACATCGTGCTGGGCGACGGGCCTGTGACCGGCAATGCCATCACCGGACACCCGGAAATTTCCAAGGTCAGCTTCACCGGTTCCACCGCCGCAGGCGCCGCCATCATGGCCAACATCGCCCGCACCGGCATCAAACCCATGACGCTGGAACTCGGCGGCAAGAGCCCGCAAATCGTCTTCGCCGATGCCGATATCGAAAAGGCGGCGGCGGCCATCGCCGGCAATATTCTCTCCAATGCCGGGCAGGCCTGCGTGGCCGGCTCGCGCATCATCGTCGAGGAAAGTGCGGCGGATGCCCTTTCCACTGCCATCATCGCCCGCATGAAGGCAGTGAAGCCCGGCCCGACCTGGGACGAGACGACGCAATATTCGCCTATCATCTCCGAGGTGCAGCGCAAGCGCATCGACGGCATCGTGCAGGCGGCGGTCGCCCATGGCGGCGAATGCCTGACCGGCGGGGCGATCATGGATGGCCCCGGCTATTTCTATCAGCCGACGCTGATCGCCAATGTCGACCAGACCTCCCCTGCCGTTACCGAGGAAATCTTCGGCCCGGTGCTGACGCTCCAGACCTTCCGCACGGAAGAAGAGGCTCTGGCGCTTTCCGATCATCCGACCTACGGTCTGGCGGCGGGTCTTTTCAGCCGTGACGTCTCGCGCGTCATGCGCCTGTCTCGCGCCATCCAGGCGGGCACTATCTGGGTCAACCGTTACGGTCGCTCGCGCGACCATATATTGCCGACCGGCGGTTACAAACGCTCCGGCATCGGCAAGGATCTCGGACGGGAGGCCTATCTCGCCAACCGCAAGAGCAAAAGCGTCCTTATCGGACTGTAACAGGGGAAATGTCTTGAAAACGCATCGTATCGCACTCATTCCCGGAGACGGCATCGGCAAAAGCGTGACGGACGCCGCATGGCAGGTGCTCAACGCCGCCGCCAAAACCTCCGGTTTTGCGCTTGAAGGAACGGAATTCCCCTGGTCCTGCGCCTTCTACAAGGAAACCGGCGCGATGATGCCCAAGGACGGCATCGAAACCCTGCGTGGCTTCGACGCCATTCTGCTCGGCGCAGTCGGGTGGCCGGCGGAAGTGCCGGACTCGGTCTCGCTGCACGGCCTGCTGCTGCCGATCCGCAAGGCTTTCGTGCAATATGCCAATATCCGCCCGCACCGGCTTCTTCCCGGGGTGCAGGGGCCTTTGAAGGCGGATGGCTTCGACATTCTCTGCATTCGCGAAAACACGGAAGGCGAATATTCCGGCGCCGGCGGCCGCGTGCATCAGGGCACCGATGACGAAGTTGCCGTCGAAACCTCCATCTTCACCCGCAAGGGTGTGGAGCGTATCCTGCGTTTCGGCTTCGAGCAGGCGCAGAAACGTCGCGGCAAGCTCGCCTCCATCACCAAGTCCAATGCCCAGAAGTATTCGATGGTGTTCTGGGACGAGGTAACCCGCAAGCTCGCCACTGAGTATCCAGACGTCGAGGTTTCCAGCTATCACATAGACGCCATGGCGGCCCGCATGGTCCTGGCTCCGGAAAGCCTCGATGTCGTGGTCGCTTCCAACCTCTTTGGCGACATTCTGACCGATCTCGGTGCGGCCATTCAGGGTGGCCTCGGTTTTGCCGCTTCCGCCAATATCAATCCTGACCGCAGCGCGCCCTCCATGTTCGAGCCTGTGCACGGTTCGGCCCCTGATATCGCCCATCTTGGCATCGCCAACCCCATCGCCGCCATCTGGTCAGGCGCGATGATGCTCGAGCATCTCGGCGAAAAGGATGCAGCCGTAGGTATCATGGCAGCGCTGGAAAAGGCGACCGGCCGGGGTATCGGCACTGTGCCGGGCAAGGACAACACAGACGCCATCACCGCCGCGGTTCTTGCGGCGCTCGACTGATTTCGGAGAATTATGATGCAGGGTTTGAAGGACAAGGAACTCTTTCGCCAGACAGGCTTGATCGGCGGCGCATGGAAGGCGGCGGCATCGGGCAAGGCGGTCGACGTGATCGATCCGGCGACGCAGGCGGTCATCGGCACCGTGCCGGACATGGGTGGCGTGGAAACCCGCGCGGCCATCGAAGCCGCCAATGCCGCCTTCGGCCCGTGGAAAAAGAAAACCCACGCGGAGCGTGCGGCGCTTCTGGAAAAATGGTTCGCGCTGATGATCGACAATGTCGATGATCTCGGCCTGATCCTCACCACCGAACAGGGCAAACCGCTTGATGAAGCGAAGGGAGAAATTCGCTACGGCGCATCCTTCGTCAAATGGTTCGCGGAAGAGGCGCGTCGTATCGGCGGCGGCACCATTCCTTCGCCGACGCCGGACCGGCGTATCGTGGTGCTGAAAGAGCCGGTCGGCGTCTGCGGCATCATCACGCCGTGGAACTTCCCGAACGCCATGATCACCCGCAAGGTCGCGCCAGCACTTGCGGCCGGCTGCACCGTGGTCATCAAGCCTTCGGAATTCACGCCCTATTCGGCGCTGGCGCTCGGTGTTCTTGCCGAACGGGCAGGCATTCCGGCGGGCGTCATCAACATCGTCACCGGCATGCCGACGGAAATCGGCAATGAAATCATGGCCAATGAGACGGTTCGGAAAATTTCCTTCACCGGCTCCACCCGCGTCGGTTCGCTCTTGATGCGCGGTGCTGCCGACAGCGTCAAGCGACTGTCGCTGGAACTCGGCGGCAATGCGCCCTTCATCGTGTTCGACGATGCCGATCTCGATCTCGCCATCGAAGGCGCGCTCGTCTCGAAATTCCGCAATGGCGGCCAGACCTGCGTTTGCGCCAACCGAATTCTCGTGCAGTCGAGCGTTTATGACGCCTTTGCCAAGAAACTGGCGGATCGCGTCGACGCCATGCGGGTCGGACCCGGAACGGAGGCAGGCGTTGCGATCGGCCCGATGATCAACGAACCGGCCATCACCAAGATCCGCGCCCATATCGATGACGCCGTTTCCAAGGGCGCGAAGATCATCACCAAGCCGCATGATCTGCCGGAAGGTCCGCAATATACCGCTCCCGTGGTGCTGACCGGCGCCACGACCGGGATGCGTCTTGCGAGCGAAGAAACCTTCGGACCGGTTGCCCCGCTCTTCCGTTTCGAGACGGAGGAAGAGGCCATCGCCATCGCCAACGGCACGCCCTTCGGCCTTGCCGCCTATTTCTATACCGAAAGCCTGAAACGCGCCTGGCGCGTGGGCGAGGCGCTGGAATTCGGCATGGTCGGCCTTAACACCGGCGCGATTTCCACCGAAGTCGCCCCCTTCGGCGGCGTCAAGCAATCCGGCCTCGGCCGTGAGGGCGCGCAGGTCGGCATCGAGGAATATCTGGAGATCAAGACGTTTCATATTGGCGGGCTTTCCTGAGCCCGCTTCCTTCTCCCCGCCTAAAGGGTCGCTCTGCGGCCCTTCTTTTTGGCGATGGAACAAAACGGCCAGCAGCCACTGTGAGATTGATGGAAAGTCCGAAAACCTCCTCATCCGTCATGCTCGGGCCTGTCCCGAGCATCTGCAACGGTTTGATTTCACGAGACGTGCTTGGATCCTCGGGACAAGCCCGAGGATGACGTCGAATGTGGGGGATGGTTCGTAAGAAGCCTGAGCGACAGGAAGCGACCGAACTCTACTGAATCTTGTCCAGCATCTTGTAATAAAAGCCCACCAGCGGCAGGAACCACGGCTTGCCGAAATGACCCGGCACGGCCGGCCAGTCCAGCCCCTTCAGCGGGTTATTATCCGGCCGACCCAGAATGGCGTCGGCCATGATCATGCCGAGATGGGTGGAAAGCTGCGCACCGTGGCCGGAATAACCCATGGCGTACCAGACGCCGTCATGGAAACCGGCGCGCGGATAACGATCCTTGGTCATATCCACCAGACCGCCCCAGCAATAATCGATCGGCACATGGGCAAGCTGCGGGAAGATGCGATGCAGGCTTTCCGTCAGGATCTCTCCGCTTTTGGCGTCCGAACGCTGGTCCGACGTGGCGGAAAAGCGTGCACGGCCGCCGAAGATCAGCCGGTTATCCGGCGCGAGCCGGAAATAATTGCCGATATTCATGGAGTTGACATAGGTGCGGTTGCCCGGAACCGAAGCCTTGATCTCGGCATCCGTCAGCGGCCGCGTGGCGATGATGAAACTGCCGACGGCGATGATGCGGCGGCGGAAATAACCGAAGCCGGAGGGCGTGTAGGCGCCGGTCGCCACCAGAACATTGTCGGCCGTCACCTTGCCGCGCGAGGTTTCCAGTTCATGGGTCCTGCCGTTCTGGATATGCTTCGTCACCGCCGCATTTTCGAAGATCACCGCGCCATGACGGCTGGCGGCTTCGGCAAGGCCCGCCACATAGCGACCCATATGCATCATGGCGCTCTTCTTCGAGAGCATGGCGCCATAAAAGGGCGAGCCGATCTCAGCCTTGAGATCGGCGGCGGAAAGAAGCGCCGTATCGGGATCGACCTCGGCATGCAGCGTCTCGAAATTCTTCGCCAGCCCTTCGAAATGCTGCGGTTTGGAGGCAAGCTTCAGCTTGCCCGAGCGGCGGAAATTGCAATCGATGCCCTCCTCCGCGATCAGCGCCTCCAGCGTATCGATGGAGGAATCGAGCGCCCTGTAGAGGGCGATCGCGCGTTCCTTGCCAAGCTCGGCCTTGGCGGAGAGATAGGAATGGGCGAGGCCATTATTGAGATGCCCGCCATTGCGGCCGGAGGCGCCCCAGCCGACCCGCTCCCCTTCAAGAACGACCACCCGCGCACCGGCCTTGGCCAGCTGGCGCGCGGCCCCGAGACCGGTGAACCCTCCACCGATGACGGCGACATCGTAATGACCTTCGACGGGACCTTGCGCGGCACCTGAAAATTGCGGCGCGGTATCGTGCCAATAGGAGACGAACTTCATGGTCCCGACCTTTCCTTACAACCCAACCACGCCTGCCAGGCCGGAAATATCGGCGATTTCGACATAACCGTAGTAGGGATTGGCGGGCTCGTGGCCACGATTGACCCAGACCTTGTTCTTGATGCCGAGATCATGGGCCGACATCAGGTCGTAACGGAACGAGGAGGAAACATGCAGCATGTCTTCCGGACCGCAACCCAGCATGTCGAACATATATTCGAAGGCCTTGAAGCGCGGCTTGTAGGCCTGGGCCTGCTCGGCGGTGTAGACCGCGTGGAAGGGCGCACCAAGCTTTTCGACATTCGACATGATCTGCGAATTCATGGCGTTGGACAGGATGACGAGGGGAATTTCCTTCGCAACCTTGGCAAGCCCGGCCGGAACATCGGCATGCGGGCCCCAGGTCGGAACGCGCTCGTAAACGAAGGTGGCATCTTCATCCTTGAAGGCCACGCCATTGCGCTTGCAGCTCCGCGAAAGCGAATTATGAACCACCTGGGCATAGGGCTTCCAGTCGCCCATGATCTCATCCAGACGATAGGCCGCAAAATTCTTGATGAACTGCTGCATCTGCGCTTCGTCGAGACGATCGCCATAAAGATCGCGGGCGGCCTCTGCCATCTGGAAATTGATCAGCGTGCCGTAGCAATCGAAGGAGATGTATTTCGGGCGGAAGATGGTCATGTCGTCGTCATCCTTGCTTGGGGATCGGCCGTGCCGGAATGCATTGATCATAGAAAGCCTTTGCCCGGTCGACGCACCGCAATTGCCGTCAGCGGAAGCAGATTGTTGCGTATGCAGCCGCCAGTTTGGCAGAGAGTTGCGTTGAGGCAAACCGGAAGCCGCCGCCGGTCCCCGGTTTACGGCCGGATGCGGACAAGATGCGGCATAAGATGCGGCGGCGGATAAAAGCAACAGCGAAACATATCGAACCTTCCCATTTGTCGGGACAATCTTCTTTGGGCATCAGTCTATCAATGAATAAGCAGAAAAATGGAGTTCCGGCATGCAAGCGAGCCTGATCGATATCCAAACGTTTCAACCGGACCACCTCGATGCGGCCGTTGAACTTTCCCGCCAGGCCGGCTGGCCGCACCGGAAAGAAGACTGGGCGCTGGTCCTTTCCCTCAGCAAGGGTTTCGTCGCCCTGGAAAACGGGCGTGTCGTCGGAACCGCCATGGCGACGCTTCTCGGAGACACCTGCGCCACCGTCAATATGGTGATCGTGGATGAGAGCATGCGCGGCCGCGGCCTTGGACGCCAGCTGATGGGCGCGGCAATGGACGCGGCAGAAAATCGCGAGTGCCGTCTCGTCGCCACGACCGACGGCCTGCCCCTTTATGAAAAGCTGGGCTTTACCGCCTGCGGCGAGGTGCTCCAGCATCAGGGCATTCCGACGACGACCGACAGGCCGGAAGGCGTGGCCTGGGCGGAAACCATCGTTCCGGCCGAACTCGCCGCGCTCGATGCGCAGGCTTTCGGTGCGGATCGCACGGCCCTCTTTGCGGCACTTGCCGAAAGGGCGCGTTTCGCAATCGTGCAGGAACAGGGCGTCATCAAGGGTTTTGCGGCACTTCGCGCCTTCGGACGCGGCGAAGTCATCGGCCCGGTCGTGGCGGAAAATGCTGAAATCGCGAAAGAACTGATCGCATTCGTGTTTTCTGAACGTCCCGGCGCATTCCTGCGTGTGGACACCACGGCCGACACGGGCCTTGCCCCCTGGCTTGCCGAACGGGGCCTTGGCCATGTCGGCGGCGGCATCACCATGCGCCGGTCGAAAACCGAAATTCCCGCTGACAAGAAACTGAAAACATTCGCATTGACCAGCCAGGCGCTGGGCTGAATCCGGAGAGACCCATGTTAAGCAATTCACTGATCGAACTGGATCGCGCCCATCTGGTGCACCCCGTCTCCTCCTTCCGTGGCCATGAGAAGCTGGGCGTGCGGGTGCTGCAATCGGCAAGCGGCGCCACCGTCACCGATATGACCGGCCATCAGCTCATCGATGGTTTTGCCGGCCTGTGGTGCGTCAATGCCGGTTACGGCCATGACAGCATCGTCGAGGCGGCGGCAAAGCAGATGCGGGAATTGCCCTATGCGACGGCCTATTTCGACATTGGCAGCGAACCGGCGATCCGGCTTGCCTCGGAGCTTGCCGACCGCGCACCGGGCGATCTCGACCACGTCTATTTCACGCTTGGCGGTTCCGATGCGGTGGACAGCACTATCAGGTTCATCCGTTATTACTGGCATGCCAAGGGCCAGCCGCAGCGCGACCAGTTTATCTCCATCGAACAGGGTTATCACGGCTCCACCACCGCCGGTTCGGGCCTCACCGCCCTGCCCGCTTTCCATGCTGGTTTCGGCGTGCCCTACGACTGGCAGCACAAAATCCCGTCGCATTACGCCTACCGTAACCCGGTGGGAAGCGAGCCGGCCGCCATCATCGCATCCTCCCTGCAAATCCTGAAGGACAAGATCGAGGCGATCGGTCCGGACCGCGTCGCCGCCTTCTATGCGGAGCCGATCCAGGGTTCCGGCGGGGTTCTCGTGCCGCCTCCGGGCTGGATCAAGGCCATGCGCGACCTCTGCCGGTCCTATGGCATCCTCTTCGTCGCCGACGAGGTCATCACCGGCTTTGGCCGCACGGGACCGCTGTTTGCCTGTGCCGACGAGGATATCGTGCCGGACTTCATCACCACCGCCAAGGGCCTCACCTCCGGCTACGTGCCGATGGGCGCAGTCTTCATGGCGGACCACGTCTATGATACGATAGCCGACTTCGCAGGCGAGGCCGCAATCGGGCATGGCTATACCTATTCCGCCCATCCCGTCAGCGCCGCCGTCGGTCTCGAAGTGCTGAAACTTTACGAGGGCGGGCTGCTGGAAAACGGCCGCCGCGCCGGTCAAAGGCTGATGGCGGGGCTTGAGAGCCTGAGAAGCCATCCGCTGGTCGGCGATGTCCGCGGGCGCGGCATGCTCGCCGCCATAGAACTTGTGACCGACAAGGACAAGAAAACGCCGCTGCCGGCCGCAGCCGCCCCCGCGCGAAAAGTTTTCGACCGCGCCTGGGAAAACGGCCTGATCGTGCGCGCCTTTGCGAACGGCATTCTGGGTTACGCGCCGCCGCTCTGCTGCACCGACAGCGAGATCGACGCCATCATCGAGCGGACGCTGAAGACCCTCGACCAGACGCTCGAAGACCCCGCGGTGCGGGCCGCCATGGCCTGAGGCGATAGCCGGGCGGCGTTGCGGCACCCTCTCGAAATGTCGCAACGCACCGCATATTCGCAATATTCTGCCGAAGAGCCGATCCATTTCGGCGAATCCGGCGTGCCGAAAGTGCCAAACTATGAATGCAAACGGCACGAAACGCCATAAAAAAGGGCGTAATCGCAAATGGGAACGGGGCAAGGATCCCGTCCGGGAACAGAATAATCTGCCGCAGGCTCCCCAAGAGGCTTAAGGCGGCAAAGCGGAGACCGACATTGCCCAAAAAACTGAGCGACTTCAAATATATGAGCTTCGACGTGGTGGGGACTCTCATCGATTTCGAAGGCGGCCTGAAATCGACGCTGGCTGCAATCGGCGCGGAAAGCGGCGTGGAGGTAGACGGTGAAAAGGCGCTCGCGCTCTATCGCGCCGCCCGTTATTCCGACGCGACCGATCTGTTTCCGGACGATCTCGTCCGCGTATACCTGATCATCGCTCCTGAACTCGGCCTGCCGGCGGAACGCGCTTTCGGCGAGCGTCTGCGCGATGCGGCAAAAAGCTGGAAAGGCTTTGAAGACAGCCGAGCCGCCATGGCGGAACTTGCCAAAACGCATCGTCTCATCGCCATGACCAACGCCCAGCGCTGGGCCTTCGACTATTTCTCGAAGGAACTCGGCAATCCCTTTCATGCCGCTTTCACGGCGGATGACACCGGCACCGAAAAACCTGATCCCGCCTTCTTCGAAAAGGTCTTTGCCTTTGTGGAAAGCGAGGGAGCATCGAAGGACGACATTCTGCATGTCGCGCAAAGCCAGTACCACGATATCGGCATCTCCCGGAAACTGGGCATGACCAATTGCTGGATCGAGCGACGCCACGCCCAGAAGGGTTATGGCGGTACGATCGAGCCGGAAAACTTCACCAAGCCGGACTACCACTTCACCTCCATGGCCGGCCTTGCCGAAGCAGTGAGACAGACGGGCGGCTGAGCCGCCCCGCCAATGGCGTGCCGCGAACTGGGATGTGGCATGCCGGAAATTTCTTCAGACGCATTTCAACAAATCATACAAAAGGGGAAGACCATGAGTGACAGGATTACAAACTGGACCCGCTCCGACGATGCCGCCGTTGAACAGGCGATCCGGCGCGGCGCAACGCGGCGTGAGCTGCTTCACATGCTGCTGGCGGGCGGCGTCGCCCTTTCCGCCGGTTCGGCCATTCTCGGCCGCGCCTCTCAGGCGGTTGCCGCGACGCCGGTTTCCGGCGGCACGCTGAAAGCTGCTGGCTGGTCCTCCTCCACCGCCGATACGCTCGATCCGGCGAAGGCCTCGCTTTCGACGGACTATGTTCGTTGCTGCGCGCTCTATAACCGTTTGAGCTTCCTGGACGTTTCCGGCACACCGCAGCTGGAACTGGCCGAGTCCATCAAAACCAAGGACGCCAAGACCTGGACCGTGAAACTGCGTTCCGGCGTCACCTTCCATGACGGCAAGGCGCTGACGGCCGACGATGTGGTCTATTCGCTGAAGCGCCATCTCGATCCGGCCGTCGGTTCCAAGGTCGCCAAGATCGCCGCGCAGATGACCGGCTTCAAGGCTCTCGACAAGAGCACGGTAGAAATCACGCTGGCAAACCCGAATGCCGACCTTCCATCCATTCTGGCCCTGCACCATTTCATGATCGTCGCCGACGGCACCACGGATTTCTCCAAGGGCAACGGCACGGGCGCCTTCAAGCTTGAAAAATTCGAGCCCGGCGTCCGTTCGATCATGGCCAAGAACGCCAATTACTGGAAGTCCGGCGGCCCGCACATCGACAGCTTCGAATTCATCGCGATTTCCGACGATAATGCCCGCGTCAACGCGCTTCTTTCCGGCGATATCCAGCTTGCAGCCTCCATCAACCCGCGTGCACTGCGCCTGCTCGACAAGCAGGACGGTGTCGTTCTTTCCAAGACGACATCCGGAAACTACACCAACCTCAACATGCGGCTCGACCAGGCGCCGGGCAACAATGCCGATTTCGTCGCCGGCATGAAGTCGATCGTCAATCGCGAGCAGATCGTCAAGGCCGCACTGCGCGGCCTGGGTGAAGTCGGCAACGACCAGCCGGTTCCGCCGATGAGCCCATACCACAATCCCGACCTGAAGCCGAAAGCCTTCGATCCGGACAAGGCGAAGTTCCATTTCCAGAAGGCAGGCCTCATCGGCCAGTCCATTCCGGTCATCGCATCGGATGCGGCAAGCTCTTCGGTCGACATGGCGATGATCATCCAGGCTTCCGCCGCCGAAATCGGCGTCAAGCTGGATGTGCAGCGGGTGCCTTCGGACGGTTACTGGAGCAATTACTGGCTGAAGGCGCCGGTCCATTTCGGCAACATCAATCCGCGCCCGACGCCGGACATCCTGTTCTCCCTGCTCTACGCTTCCGACGCACCGTGGAACGAAAGCCAGTACAAGTCGCCGAAATTCGACAAGCTGATGCTTGAAGCCCGCGGCATGCTCGATATCGAAAAGCGCAAGCAGATCTACTTCGAACTGGAAACGATGATCGCCGATGAAGCCGGCACCATCATTCCCGCCTATATTTCGAACGTCGACGCCATCACTTCCAAGCTGAAGGGGCTGGAAGCCAATCCGCTCGGCGGCATGATGGGTTATGCCTTTGCGGAATACGTCTGGCTCGAAGCCTGATAGACCATGGAGCCGGGCGCGAGAATGCGCCCGGCAGCCTTTCCGTCGTTGCGGAAAGCCTCCACAATCAGGCACGTCGCAGGAGCATGTGAATGAACAGCCGGATATTATCCCTTATCGCCAGGCGGCTGGTCGTCATGCTGACGACGCTGCTTATCGTGTCGTTTATCGTCTTTTCCGCCACCAGCCTGCTGCCCGGCGATACGGCGACGATCCTGCTTGGCCAGGCGGCGACGCCGGAGGCCGTGGCGGGCCTGCGCACCGCCATGCATCTCGACGATCCGGCCCTCCTGCGTTTTGTCCGCTGGCTTCTGGGCCTGCTGCAGGGTGAACTCGGCACGTCCTACGCCAACAATATGGCGATTGCCGATCTTATCGGCCCGCGCTTCGTCAACTCCATGAAGCTTGCCGGCATTACCACCATCATCGCCGTGCCGCTGGCGCTGACCCTCGGTATCAGCTCCGCCATGCTGCGCGGAACGCTTTATGACCGGGTTGTCACCGTGCTGACCATTGGCGTCATCTCGGTGCCGGAATTCATGATTGCCACACTCGCCGTGCTGCTTTTCGCCGTTTATCTGAAATGGCTGCCGGCGCTGTCGCTGGTCAGCGAGGTTCACACACTTTTCGATGTGCTGCGGGTCTATGCCATGCCGGTCATCACGCTGACCTTCGTCGTTTCTGCGCAGATGATCCGCATGAGCCGCGCCGCCGTGATCGAGACGCTCGATACGCCCTATGTCGAAATGGCGCTTTTGAAGGGTGCGCCGCGCATGCGCATCGTGCTTCGCCATGCGCTTCCCAATGCGCTCGGCCCCATCGTCAATGCGGTGGCGCTGTCGCTTTCCTATCTCGTCGGCGGCGTCATCATCGTCGAGACGATCTTCAACTATCCCGGCATCGCCAAGCTGATGGTCGATGGCGTCGCGACCCGCGACCTGCCGCTGATCCAGAGCTGCGCGATGATCTTCTGCGTCGGTTATCTCCTCCTCATCACGACGGCTGACATCATCGCCATCATGTCCAATCCGAGGCTGCGCTGATGGCCGACAGTATCAAAACAACTTCGGGGACCTCGCGTTTGGGTTACAAGATCAACGCAGTCGGCGTTTTCGGCTTTCTCGTCATTTTTTTCTGGGCCATGGTGGCGATCTTCGCGCCCTATCTCATTCCGCATCCGGTCGGTGAAATCGTCGATCTCGATTATTTCGGGCCGATGACGTCAGATCTCTGGCTCGGTTCCGACTATCTCGGCCGCGACGTGTTTTCCCGCATTCTCATGGGCGCGCGTTTCACGGTCGGCATATCGCTCGCTGCCGTCACCATCGCCTGCACCTCCGGCGTCGTGCTCGGCATGTGCGCCGCCGTCATCGGCGGCTGGTTCGATGCGGCGCTCAGCCGCTTTCTCGATGCGGTGAATTCCATTCCGAGCAAGCTTTTCGGCCTCGTGGTCGTAGCCGCCGTCGGCTCGTCCATTCCGGTGCTGATCGTCACGCTCTCGGTCATCTATACACCGGGCGCCTATCGTTTTGCCCGGGCGCTCGCCGTCAATGTCAACACCATGGATTTCGTCACCGTCGCCCGGGTGCGCGGCGAAAGCCTGTTCTACCTGATCGGCTCTGAAATCCTGCCGAACATCGTCAGGCCCGTGCTTGCCGATCTTGGCGTGCGCTTCGTGTTCATCGTGCTGCTTCTGTCAGGCCTCTCCTTCCTCGGCCTCGGCCTGCAGCCGCCGAATGCGGACTGGGGCGCGCTGGTGCGTGAGAACATCGGCGGCCTGCCGTTTGCGGCGCCTGCCGTCATCTTCCCCTCGCTGGCGATTGCCAGCCTGACGATCAGCGTCAACCTGCTGATCGACAATCTGCCGCAGAAAATCCGCGACAGGAGCGAATCATGAACAATCTCGTTGAAATCCGCGGATTGAAGGTCGAGGCGACCACTGATTCCGGCCGCCGTATCGACATCATCAAGGGCGTGGACATCGACATCGCCGACGGCGAAATCGTCGCGCTGATCGGCGAAAGCGGTTCCGGCAAGACCACCATCGCGCTGACATTGATGGGTTATGCCCGGCCCGGTTGCCGCATTTCCGCCGGCAGCGTCAAGGTGGCGGGCCAGGACATGGTGCAGCTTTCCGAAGCCGAACGCGCCAAAGTCCGTGGTACGAAAGTGGCCTATGTGCCGCAAAGTGCCGCCGCCGCCTTCAACCCGGCGCAGAAGATCATCGATCAGGTCATCGAGGTCACCCGCATCCACCATCTGATGCCGCCGCAGGAGGCACGGACGCGGGCAGTGGAACTTTTCAAGGCGCTGTCGCTGCCCAACCCTCAGACCATCGGCGAGCGTTACCCGCATCAGGTGTCCGGCGGCCAGCTCCAGCGCCTCTCCGCCGCCATGGCGCTGATCGGCAACCCGAAGCTGGTGATCTTCGACGAGCCGACCACCGCGCTCGACGTCACGACCCAGATCGAAGTGCTGCGCGCCTTCAAATCGGCAATGCGCAAGAACGGCATCGGCGGCGTTTATGTTTCGCACGATCTTGCCGTCGTCGCCCAGATCGCCGACCGGATCGTGGTGCTGAAGGGCGGCGAGATTCAGGAAACCGGTACGACCAAGGATATCCTCGAAAATGCGCAGCATCCCTATACAAAGGAACTGCTGACAGCCTTTCATGACAAGGCACGCGTCGTCACACCGGTCAAACAGGAGCAGACAACGCCGCTGCTGGATATAGAAAAGCTGATCGCCGGTTACGGAACCAAGGGCGAAGACAAGATGCCGCTGGTGCGCGCGGTGGATAGCGTCAGCCTTTCGGTCTATCCCGGCCGCAATCTCGGCATCATCGGCGAATCCGGCTGCGGAAAATCGACGCTGGCGCGCGCCATTGCCGGCATTCTGCCCGCAGCCAGCGGCCATGTCATCTTCGAAGGCCGGGAACTGGATGCGGATGCCCGGCGCCGAACCGGCGACCAGCTGCGCCGCATGCAGATCGTGTTCCAATATGCCGATACCGCACTCAACCCCTCGAAACCGATCGAGGATATTCTCGGCCGGCCGCTGACCTTCTATCACGGCATGAAAGGCAAGGCGCGCGACGCCCGGATCGATGAGCTTCTCGATATGGTGAAGCTGCCGCGCTCGGTGCGTCATCGCCATCCTTCCGGCCTTTCCGGCGGGCAGAAGCAGCGCATCAATTTCGCCCGGGCGCTTGCCGCCGAACCGTCGCTCATCATCTGCGATGAGATCACCTCGGCGCTCGATACCGTGGTCGCGGCCGCGATCATCGACCTGCTTGGGGAATTGCAGCGGGAGCTGAACCTCTCCTATATCTTCATCAGCCACGATCTTTCGGTGGTGGAAACCATCTGCGACGAAATCGTCGTGATGTATGGCGGGCAAAAGGTGGAGCATCTGGAAACGGAAGCGATCAAATCGCCGACGCATCCCTATTCGAAACTGCTGTTCTCCTCGGTGCCGAAACTCGACCCGACATGGCTCGACAATCTTCAGCAGGATGCGGAGCTGGTGCGGGCGTTTTCGAAGAGGTGAGGCTGGCGATGGCAAGGTGGATTGGGAAGCACCAAAATCTCCCTCGGTGTCATCCTCGCCCTTGAGGCGAGGATCCATTGATCTCGACGGGCTATGGATCCTCGCCTCAAGCCCGAGGATGACGTTGAGATAGAGCAAGCATCTGACTGAAGAACCGTTCTCCCACCTCAAAGCGGAAACAGGCTGGTCAGCGGCATGTGCGATTTGATGATCGGCGATTTCAGCACCACGAAGCTGAAATATTTGTCGATGCCGACATCCATATCGGTCAGCCGCTCCATGATCGACTGATATTCGACGATGCCGGAGGTGACGAATTTCAGCAGATAGTCGTAACCGCCCGAAACGAGGTGACATTCCACCACCTGGTCGATCTTTTCGACAACGCCGAGGAAGCGGGCGAAATCGATCTGGCGGTGGTTCTTCAGTGTGATCTCGGTGAACACCGTCAGCGTCTGGCCGAGCTTGTTGATGTTGATCTGCGCCGAATAGCCCTCGATATAACCTTCCGCCTGCAGCTTCTTCACCCGCATCAGGCAGGGGCTGGGCGACAGATTGACAAGCTCCGCCAGCTCGACATTGGTGATGCGACCGTTTTTCTGCAGTTCGTAGAGAATCTTGATGTCGATCCGGTCAAGTTTCATCATATACGGAACCCCTTTTTTGTTTTTCTAAGCGCAGCATAAAATTCTGGCGCATTGACGTAAATCCTACCACATGGGCGAACCCTGTCGATGCGCGGATATTTTTTTGATGCAGCATAAAGAGTTGCAGAAGCATCACCGAACAGCAGGAGATTCCGGTAACAAGCCCAGTCTGGCAGCGTTTACACGCCGGCTCGGGTAAATTAGGACGGATATAAGGAGTCCGACCATGCCCGCCCCGCTGCAACAGATCACGACATCGCCGGAACTTCCGACATCCGCGGACGCCGTCATTATCGGCGGCGGTATCGTCGGTGTCTTTGCCAGCTATTATCTTGCCCGGCGCGGCCTCAAAGTGGCGCTGGTCGAAAAGGGCTTGATCGGGGCGGAGCAATCCAGCCGCAACTGGGGCTGGTGCCGCCAGCAGAACCGAGATGCTCGCGAATTGCCGATTTCCACGAAGAGCCTGGCATTGTGGGAAGAATTTGGCGCAGAGAGCGGCGAAGACACGGGGTTTCGCCGCTGCGGGCTGTTTTACCTCAGCGACAATGAGGCCGAACTTGCCGGCTGGGCACGCTGGCGCGACTTTGCCATTACCGCAGGCGTGACGACCCATATGCTGAGCGCCGATGAGGCGAGCGAACGCGGCCGGTCCACGGCAAAGCGCTGGAAGGGCGGCGTGTTTTCACCGACGGACGGCACTGCCGACCCTTCCATGGCGGCACCCGCTGTGGCGCGCGCCATCATCAAACTGGGCGGCACGGTGCATCAGAATTGTGCCGCACGCGGGCTTGAGACGGAAGGCGGCCGGGTCAGCGCCGTCATCACCGAAAAAGGCACGATCCGCACAAAAACCGCCATCATGTCCGGCGGGGCCTGGGCATCGTCTTTTTGCCGCCAGCTCGGCATTCGTTTCCCGCAGGCCTCCGTCCGTTCCTCCATTCTCGCCGTCACGCCGGGCGCGGAAGGTCTGCCGGATGCGCTGCACACCGCCGCCGTCTCGGCAACGAAACGGAACAACGGCGGCTACACGCTCGCCATCAGCGGGCTGGGACGCATCGACCCGACGGCGCAGCAGATGCGGTTTGCCCGCGAATTCGTCCCGATGTTCCTCAAGCGCTGGCGCAGCCTGCGACCGGGCGGACTGGAGGGCATTCGCGGCGGCCACGAGACGCTGAAACGCTGGCGGCTGGATGCGCCGACACCGATGGAACGGGTTCGTATTCTCGATCCGAAACCGAATGCCGCCGCCATCCGCGAGACCCACAAAAGGGCGCTGGAGCTTCTGCCTGCCCTTCGCAAAACACAGATTTCTGCCGCCTGGGCCGGTTTCATCGACAGCACGCCGGATGGCGTGCCCGCCATCGGCGAAACCAGCGAATTGCCCGGCTTCATTCTCGCCGCCGGTTTCAGCGGCCATGGTTTCGGCATTGGACCAGGCGCCGGCCATCTGATCGCCGATATCGTGACGGGTTCGAACCCAATCGTCGATCCCGCCGCCTATCACCCCAGCCGTTTCCTTGATTCATCATGGGGTAAAGTCGCCGATTTCTGACCCTTCCCTAATGGGATGAGACATGTTTACCGCTGCGGAAACGACCGATGTGAAAATCCGCAATCGGCGTCGTGGTCTTCCCGGTCGCGATCAGTTCCGCCATTACATCGCCGACACCCGGTCCGATCTGGAAGCCATGGCCACTGAAGCCAAAAGCGTAATAAAGGCCGGAAGTGGCGGCACTGTCTCCCATGACAGGCAGATCGTCGGCCATATAACCTTCCACGCCGGACCAGGTGCGGATCAGCCGCGCATGGCGCAGGGCGGGCGCAAGCCGCAAAAGCTGTCGCAACTGGGCATCGAGCCCGGCGGGATCGTATTTCGCCCGGCGTTCGTCCAGTGCGGCGGCGCATCGTTTCACCCCGCCGAAAATGACGTTTCCGCGCGGAATTTGCCGCATATAGATCACTTCACCCGGAATTTTGGTGGAGACGCCGACAACGGGTTGAATGAACCATGGCAAGGGTTCCGTCACGCCCATTTGCGGCCCGGCCACTTCCAGCGGCACCGCCTCCCCCAGCGCAGCGGCAAACCCGCCACCCCATGCACCGCTGGCGACCAGCACCACGGGCGCGCGATAATCCCCTTCCACCGTCGTTACCAGGAAGTCCTCGCCGATCTTTTCTATGGCCAGAACCTCGCAATTTTCCACGACCATTGCTCCGTCCCGCCGCGCCGCGCGGGCAAAGGCGGGCGCGACGAGACGCGGATTGGCGTGACCATCATGCGGCGACCATGATCCGGCAACGGCCTCCGGCCCGATAAAGGGGAATTTCTGCCTGACAGCCTCGCCCGAGAGGATGTGCAACTCCAGACCATATTGCGCGGCATCGTCGCGGTATTTCTCGACCGCGGCGATCTGTTCTTCCGCCCAGAGAAACCGGATATGGCCGACGGGCATGAATTCCACATCCGCGCCGGTGAGCTGCGGTATCCGACTCCAGATGTCGCGTGATCTGTTGGCGAGCGGAAGCTGCCCGAGATAACGGCCCTGACGGCGGACATTGCCGAAATTGGTACCGCTTGCCTGCTGGCCGACAAGGAAACGCTCCAGCAGAATGACACTGACGCCCCGTTGCCGCAGGAAAAACGCGGTGGCGGTTCCGACAATGCCTCCACCAACGATAATGACATCGGCCTCCGCAAGCGGGTTACGCATCGTCGCCTCCTCTCACAATCGCCAGAGGCAGTGGTTTCACCGGCGCCTGCCCGCGCAGCCGTCCGGCCAATTCCACCGGCAGACCACAGGCGGCCGCGACAATCTCCTGTCCCACCGGCCCGCAGAACCGCCCCTGGCATCGCCCCATGCCGGCCCGCGAGAAAGCTTTCGAGCGGTTGACCTCCGTTGCGCCCTTATTGGTCACGCTTGCGCGTAACTCGCCCGCCGTCACCACCTCGCAGCGGCAGATAATCGTGTCGTCGGCAAGTGCCTTCGCCAAGTGGTTCGGCCAAGGGAAGGCCCGGGCCATTCCCTGGGCAAAGCGGCTCGCGGCTTTCAGTCGTTTGCGGCAGCGGCCGATTTCCGCACGGGATGGCTTCAAGCCGTGATCCTCAAGCAGCGCGAAGGCAGCAAGCCGACCGGAGGCTTCCGCACCATCCGCACCGAGAATGCGCACCCCATCGCCTGCAAGATAGACATCCGGCACGGAACTGCGCCCCATATCGTCCACATCCGGAAGCCATTGCCGGATCAGCGGATGAAAGGAGAAGCGGCACCCGGCAAGATCGGCAAGCTGGCTTTCCGCCCGCAGATGGTAGCCCATGCCGATAGCATCGCAGGCGAGGCGCTTTTCCGCACCAGAAGCGGTTCGATACCGCAACGCGTTTACCCCGCTGTCGTTGTCGCCGATAATCTCTATCGGCTCGACGCCCCGCTCGATCCTTACTCCACCGGCAAGCAGCGCTGCGACAAGCCGCATGCCTTTGAGGAGCTGTGACGGCCGCGCCATCATCCCCGGCAGGCCCCTGATCTGCGTGGAAAGCGGCGTGGTATCCAGCACCGCCACGGGTTTCGCGCCCGCCTTCATATATTGATAGGCGACAAGATAAAGCAGCGGTCCCGTGCCCATGAAAACGACCCGCCGCCCTATCGCGCAGGCCTGCGCCTTCAGGGCTATCTGCGCGGCGCCGAGCGAAAAACAACCCGGCCTCGTCCAGCCCGGCAAGGGCATGATGCGGTCGGTCGCGCCCGATGCGATAATGAGGGCATCGAAATCCAGGGCTTCGGATGTCTCTGCGCGCTGAATATGAATGTGATTGTCGCGGATTGCCCAGGCGAGTGTTTGCGGGCGATAATCGATACGGTCCGAAAGACCGTCGAATGTTTCGTGCAAAGCCCTCGCCTTGCCCGCTTCCGTGCCGTAAAGCGCCGCATAGGAGCGACGGAAATTCTGCGGCTGACGGCGATAAATCTGGCCGCCGCTGCGGTCCCCCTCATCGATGACGATGGGGCTAAGTCCCGCCCGCACCAACGTCTCCGCGGCACGCGTACCGGCGGGGCCGGCGCCCACGATCACGACGCGCAAATCTGCCATAATCCCTCCGGAACCTCGGTTCTGATATCCATGCCCGGGAGAACGGCGGTGGAACAGGCGCGCAGCCGTTCGCCTTGCCCGGTCCAGACCCAGCAATCCTGACAGGCACCCATCAGACAGAAACCCGCCCGCTTGCCATCGGCGAATTCCGAAAGGCGAGCGAACCCGCGCGACAGCATCAGCGCCGTCAGCACGGTATCTCCCTCCAGCGCCTCGACCGGCAGGCCGTCGATCAGGACAGGGCAAACCGCGCGTCGCTCTTCGGCGATGCGCCTGAATCTGGCCGGCATCCGCTTTTCCTTTCCCGAAACCCTGGCAGGCACCTCTCCTGCACGCTTACAGATTTCCACGGCAGGCGCTTTCTCACCAATCGCAAATGGTCGCTTGAACAGAACCTTGGGTTATGGAAGAGATGACGCCGGAGGTTTCCATGAACGCCCGACAGCTTGAAATTTTCCGCGCCATCATGCGCGATGGTTCCGTGACGGCGGCCGCCAATTCGCTTGCCGTTTCCCAGCCCGGCGTCAGCAAGGTGCTGCACCATCTGGAAAGCCAGCTGGGTTACAAGCTGTTCGAACGTATCGGCGGGCGGCTGGTGCCGACGATGGAAGCGCATCTGATCTATGAGGATGCCGACCGGGTTTTCCGTGAGCTGGAAGTCCTGAAAAAGCTGACCCGTACCATCGGCGAGCGCAAGCTCGGCCTACTGCGCATCGGAGCCAGCCTGCCGGTCACCTATTCAGTGCTGCCCGAGGCGCTTCTCGCCTTCCGGCAGGCGCACCCGACCGTCAAAATCCATCTCAACGCCCTGCCAAAAAAAGAGATTGCCGAACAATTGCTGCTGGGCGACATCGATTTTGCCGTAACGCTGTCCACCATTCAGGCGCCGACCGTGCGCAGCGAAATTCTCGCCTCCGTACCGGTCGTGGCGGTGATGCGGCATGACGATGCCCTGGCGGAGATGATGACGCTAACACCGCGTGACCTCGCCGGCAGACCGCTGATCTCCTACGGCAACCATGCAGACGAGATCGGTCCGCAGCTGAACGAGGCCTTCGAGCGCGACGGGCTTACCCGTGATGTTTCTGTACAGGTCACCTCATCGGTGGGCGCTGTGCCGCTGGTGCGCGGCGGCATCGGCATTGCCCTTGTCGACGGCCTGGTGCGCTGGAACAGTTTCGAGGGGGTGACGGTGCGTCCATTCATGCCTGAGGTGACGATGAATGTCGCCGTTTCCACCAACACGGCCCGGCCGCTCTCGCGGTTTTTCAAACCCTTCGTCGGTGAATTGCGAAAACTCTTTCGCGCCCTCCCCGCCCAGAGCTGACGGACAAAACAATACCCGCAAGCCTGAGCCTGCGGGTATTGCAGTCCGCCGCATATATTCGAACGATCAGCTTTTCGGCAGGCCGGGAGGGTTGGTCCGCGATTCCGGCAAGGCTTCTTCCGATAGCTGCCAGCGATCCAGAATCTTGGCGTAAGCGCCGCTCTTGATCAGGTCGTTGGTGGCAAGCGTCAGCGCGTCGGCCAGTCCCGAACCCTTGCGGGTGGTAATGGCGACATCGGAACGCTCCGGCCAGCCGGCGGAAAGGGTGCCGACACGCTTGATGGTCTTGTCGCGTGCGGCGATGAAAACCAGCTGCGCATGCGGCTGGACGATCACATCCGCCCGCCCCGCCGAAAGCGCCACAAGCCGCGTGGCTTCATCATCGTAATATTGCAGCTCGATCGGCTTCAGGCCGGCGGCGACGTTCTCATCGCTCCATTTCAGCAGAATGCGCTCCTGATTGGTGCCGGCGCCGACAATGATCCTCAGGCCGGCTGCGTCCTTCGGCTCGCGAATGGCGGTAATGCCGCTGTCCGCCTTGACGAAAAATCCGTGCAGGCCCTGACGATAGGTGGAAAAATCGAACTTTTCCTTGCGCTGCTCGGTAACGCCCACATTCGAGATCACCGCGTCGTATTTGCCGGAGGCAAGCCCCAGCGGCCAGTCAGCCCAGGCAACCGCCACCAATTCCAGCTCGAGACCGAGGCTATCGGCCACCGCAAGGGCGTAATCGGGATCTGCGCCGACCACCGTTTTTGCATCCGTCGCATAGGTCGCGAGCGGCGGTCCGCCGGGTGCGACCGCGACCGTGAGTTTGCCCGGCGTGACGAATTTGAAATCCTTGGGAACGGCGGCAATCGCGCCGGGGTCTTTTTCAACCCGAATACGGCCGGGCTGATCCGGCGACAGGTCGAAGACATCGGTTGCGAAAGCAGACCCAAAACCGGCGATGGAGAGAAAGGCACCGAGCGTGGCCGTGGCGAGACGAGAAGTTAAGGTCATTGTGGTTTCCCGATGGAATGATGGCGGGACGGAGGTAGCGCGGGCGGGAGGATGCCCGCGCTACCGGCTGAGTGATGTCCCACCTTCAACTCAGCTTTTGGCAACTCAGCTTTTTGGCAACTCAGCCTTTGGAAAATCTGACCTCAGCTCTTGGGCAGGCCCGGCGGATTGGTGCGGGATTCGGTGATGGCTTCGGAACCCAGATTCCAGCGGGCAAGAACCTTGCCGTAATTGCCGTTCTTGATCTGGGCATTCAGCGCGGCGGTGACGGCCTCGGCAATACCGGCGCCCTTTTTCGAAGCGACGGCGATCTCGGCCGCTTCCGGCCAGCCGCCGGAGAAGGTGCCGACGAGCTTCGTCTTCTTCTGGCTTGCCGCCTGGAACGCCGAGGTCGCATTGGGGCCGAGATAGGCATCCGCGCGGCCGGATTGCAGGGCGACGTCAAGCACGGCCTGATCGTCGTAATATTGCACTTCGGTATCGGCCAGTCCCTTGGCCTTGTTGTCCTTGATCCATTTCAGCAGGATCTGCTCCTGATTGGTGGCCGCGTCGACGATGACCTTCAGCCCTGCGACATCCTCCGGCTTGCCGATGGCCGTCACCTTGCTGTTATTGCCGACGTAGAAGCCGAGCAGATCGTTGCGGTAGCTGGAGAAATCGAACTTTTCCTTGCGCGCTTCCGTCACCGTGATGTTCGAGGTAACGGCATCATATTTGCCGGACGCAAGACCGAGCGGCCAGTCCGCCCAGGCGATGGGTACAAGCTGCAGCTCAAGGCCGAGGCTGTCGGCGACGAGCTGGGCGATATCAGGCTCCACGCCGATCGGCGTTTTCGTGTCGCTGGCGTAGTCCACGAGCGGCAGGCGGAATGGAACGGTCGCAACCGTCAGCTTTCCATCGGCGATGAACTTGTGGCCGGCGGGCAGAAGCTTGATCGCCTCTTCCACCTTTTCGGCGCGCACCCGCCCCTTCTGCTCGGGCGACAGGTCAACCTCCTGCGCATGCGCGGCCGGGACGAGCGCGGCGGTGGCGGTGAAAAGACCGCTGGCAAGCAAAGATAATAATTTCGATGAAAATGCCATGTGAGTGTTTCCTTTGTTGTTGATTAGAGAACTTTTGCGAGAAACTCGGCCGTGCGCGGATGATCCGGCTTGTTGAACACCTTTTCCGGCGTGCCCGTTTCGAGAATGCGGCCCTGTTCCATGAAGACGACCCTGTCGGAGACCTCACGGGCAAAGCCGATTTCATGGGTAACGATGATGAGGGTGACGCCGGAGCGGGACAACTCCTTGATGACGTCCAGCACCTCGTTGACCAGTTCAGGATCGAGCGCGGATGTCGGCTCGTCAAAGAGCAGGACCTTCGGCCGCAGCGCCAAGGCCCGGGCAATCGCAACACGTTGCTGCTGCCCGCCGGAAAGCTGGCGAGGGTAAGCGCCGGCCTTTTCGGCCAGACCGACGCGGGCCAGAAGATCACGCGCTTCGGCTTCGGCCTGTTCCTTCGATATGCCGCGAACCACGACCGGCGCTTCGGCGATGTTTTCAAGCGCGGTCAGATGCGGGAACAGGTTGAAGCTCTGGAACACCATGCCCACTTCGACGCGGCGTTTCAGAATGTCCTTTTCCTTCAGCTCATAAAGCGTGTCGCCCTTCTGACGATATCCGACCAGTTCACCGTCAATAGCGATGAAGCCGTCATCGACACGTTCCAGATGGTTGATGGAGCGCAGCAAGGTCGACTTGCCGGAGCCGGACTGGCCGAGAATGGTGGTGACGCTGCCTGCCGGAATGGAGAGCGTGACATCGTCCAGCACCTTAAGCGTTCCGAAGGATTTGGAAACGCCGTGGATATTGACCGAACCGCCACGATTGCCGAGCTGGAAACTACCCGTCCTGGCGGCAGCCGGTCGTTCAGGTCTTTCAATGGCGGGCGATGGCGTCTCCACCGCTTCCGGCAAAGGCTTACGCGGCAGGAAAGTGCGGTAGAGCGTGGCAAACAGGGAAGGCGGCGGATTGCGCAGCGCGCCGCGCGAGAAGTGCCGTTCGATATGGTGCTGGACGATGGAAAGCGCCGTCAGGATGACCAGATACCAGACGGTGGCGACCATCAAAAGCGGGATTACTTCCAGATTGCGGCGATAGATGATCTGGATCGTATAGAACAGCTCCGGCAGCGCGAGGATATAGACCTGCGAGGTGCCCTTGGCGAGCAGGATGATCTCGTTGAAGCCATTAGGCAGAATGGTCCGCATCGCCTGCGGCAGCACGATCCGCGAAAACTGCCGGCGCCGCGGCAGGCCGAGGGAAGCCGCTGCTTCAAGCTGCCCCTGCTCCACCGAGAGGATGCCACCACGCACGATTTCCGACGAAAAGGCCGCGGCATGCAATGTCAGTCCCAGAACCGCTGCGGCAAAGGGCGTCATGAGCTGCGTCGTGTTCCAGCTGAAGAAGTTGATGCCGGTATAGGGCACGCCGATCGTCACGGTCTCGTAGAGATAACCGAGATTGTTGAGGATCAGCAAAAGCACGATCAGCGGAATGGAACGGAATATCCAGATATAGGTCCAGGAGATCGCGACGAGCAGCGGCGAACCCGAAACACGGGCGAGCGCCAGAACCGTGCCCAGCACGAAACCCAGAAAAGCCCCAAGCACGGTCAGCAGCAGCGTCCGGCCGAGCCCCACAAGCACCGGTTCGGCAAAGAACCATTCCGCAAACACGTTCCAGCCCCAGCGTGGGTTGCCGAAGACGGAATGCAGGATGGCCGCAATGATGAGAACCGCGAGAACGGTGCCTGCCGTGCGCAGCGGATAACGGGCGGGAACGACACGGAAATGCGCATAGCCGTGCTTGACCGGCTCATCCTTCTGTTCGCTCACCGCAACATGCGGAAAATCGGAGGCTATTGTCATCGGAGAAAGCCTTTCAGGGATGAACTGGAGAGAGTTGCGGCCGGGCGGCCTGTATTGGCGCGCCATCCGGGATGGAGGTGGCCGTGTCGGACAACCATTTTTCGAATGGCAAGGACCGGATCGTCTCGGGATCGGCCGCGGTATCGAACAAAGCACGATAACCATTGGTGAGATAAAGGCCGACCGCTTCCGGCTGGCGGAAGCCGGTGGTCAGATAAACGCGGGCATAACCCTGCCGGATCGCCTGCTGCTCCAGTTCCCGGAGTACGACTTTCGCCAGCCCTTGCCGGCGATGGGCGGAATGGGTCCAGACCCGCTTGAATTCCGCCGTTTCATCGTCGTAGCGCATGAAGGCGCCGCCAGCGATCGCTTTCCCGTCACGCAGGAGCAACAGGAAATTGCCCGATGGCGGGCTGAAGGCCTCCGGCGGATATTTGTTCAGCTCCGCCTTGGCCCCTTCCGCATTGAAGAACGTGCCGTAACGGCTGTCATATTCGAACAGCAACTCCTCCAGAAGCGGCGTTGCGAGCGGATCCTTGACCGATGTGTAGAGAAAACTGTCGCTCATGTCCTTGTCCTAAATTTCGCGTCAGGAGAGGTACGCTTCGGCCAGACGCACCCAGAAGCGTGCTGCCGGCGCGATGATCGCGTCGTTGAAATCGTAATGGGGGCTGTGCAGCGGCGCGCTTTCGCCATTGCCGACGAACAGATAAGAGCCGGGCCGCTCCTGCAGCATGAAGGCGAAATCCTCGCTCGCCGTGCGCGGCTGGAACGCTTCGGCGATCTGCCCGGCGGCGAAATGCCTTTTGGCGACATCGCGGGCGAAGACCGTCTGAGGGACGTGATTGATGACCGGCGGAAAACCACGGGAGTAAGCGACCTCGGCCTTCGCGCCGAAGCTTTCGGCCTGCGCTTTCGCCAGCGCCGGAAGCCGCTCCTCCAGCCTGTCACGCACGGCAGGCGAAAAGGCCCGGGCAGTGATCTGAAGCTCGACGCTCTCGGGAATGACGTTGGAGGCGGTTCCGCCATGGATGGAACCGACCGTCAGCACCGCCATCTCGCGCGGATCGACATTGCGCGAAACGATGCTTTGCAAGGCGGTGACGAAACTGGCCGAAGCGAGAACCGGATCGACCGTTTCATGCGGGGCGGCGCCATGCCCGCCCCTGCCGACGATCCGCACCTTCGCCTTGTCGACGGAGGCCATGGCCGGGCCTTCGACGAAGCCGAACTGCCCGGTATCGACACCGGGCCAATTATGCAGGCCGAAAACCGCATCGACCGGAAACCGCTCGAACAGCCGGTCCTTTATCATCGCCCTTGCCCCAGCGCCGATCTCCTCGGCCGGCTGGAAGATCAGTGTCAGGGTGCCGGAAAAATTCGACGATTCGGCAAGATACCGGGCGGCGGCGAGCAGGATCGTCGTATGACCATCGTGACCGCAGGCATGCATGACGCCCTGCGTCTGGCTGGCATAAGCAAGGCCGGTTTCCTCGATAATCGGCAGGGCATCGATATCGGCGCGGATTCCGAGACGTTTTTCGCCATGACCGCGTTTCAACGTGGCGACAACACCATGGCCGCCGACACCTTCCGTCACCTCATATCCGAACGACAGGAGATAACGGGCGATGAGCGCGGCCGTGCGTTTTTCCTTGAGCGAAAGCTCCGGATGCCGGTGGAGATCATGCCGGATGGCGATGCTCTCCTCGATGAAGGCAAGGATTCCCCGTTCGGCGTCGTCCTGCGGACGCGCGCCGTCAATGCGGATATTCATGGTTCTGTCTCCCGCGCGGCTCGCTACGCGCCGCGTCTTGAAATCTTTGCCGGGCGGCAATCATCGCCGCCCGGCTGCAAGCTTAGGCGATGGCCTTGTCCGACCCGTTTTCACGGCGGGAATAGACGCTTTCCCTGAAAGGCAGGCCAAGATGGTCGCGCAGCGTCGCCCCTTCCAGATGCGGATCGAAATAACCGCGCCGCTGCAGCACCGGGATGACGAGGCGGATGAAATCGTCCAGCCCTTCGGCAATCACCGGGAAGCCCAGAATGAAGCCGTCAGCCGCGTCATGCTCCACCCAGCGGATGATCTCGTCCGCCACCTTGTCCGGTGTGCCGATGAAACCTTCACGCGGGGTCGCAGCCTCCAGCGCCGCTTCCCGCAGCGTCTGGTTCTTTTCCTTGGCGCGGCGCTTGATGCGGTCCGTGGTCGAGCGGAAACTGTTCTTGCCGATCTCACCGAGTTCGGGGAAAGGCTCATCCAGCAGATAGGCGCTGAAATCATGGTGATCGAAGAAACGGCCGAGATAAGCGAGCGCATCCTCGATGGTGATGAGGTTGCGGATGACGTCATATTTCGCCTCCGCTTCCTCCTGGGTCTCGCCGACGATGGGGCCGATACCGGGGAAAATCTTTACATCGGCAGCGGACCTGCCCTGCGCGACGGCGCTCTGTTTCACACGCTTGAGAAAAGTCTGGTTTTCCTCAAGCGAAGCGGAATTGGTGAAGACGGCATCGGCATGTTTGCCCGCAAGGCCGATACCGGCATCGGAGGAACCGGCCTGGAACACCACCGGCTGCCCCTGTGGCGAACGCTGGATATTGAGCGGGCCTTCCACCTGGAAGAAGCGGCCCTTGTGGCCGAGTGTATGGAGTTTGGCACGGTCGAAGAATTGCCCCGTCTCGCGGTTGCGCACAAAGGCGTCGTCGTCCCAGCTATCCCACAGGCCCTTGATGACTTCGAGATATTCGTCGGCGATCTCGTAACGCAGCGCATGTTCGGGATGGTTGCGGCTGTAATTCTTCGCCGTGCCTTCGAGCGGCGTCGTCACGGCATTCCACCCGGCGCGGCCGCCGCTCAGGAGATCGAGCGAGGCGAACTGGCGGGCAACGGTGAAGGGATCGCTATAGGAGGTCGAAACGGTGCCGGCGAGACCGATCTTCGAGGTCACCGAGGCGAGCGCCGAAAGGATCGTCAGCGGCTCGAACCGGTTGAGGAAATGCGGGATCGACTTGTCGTTGATATAGAGCCCGTCCGCCACGAAAGCAAAGGCGATGCCCGCCGCTTCCGCCTTCAGCGCGGTCTTCCTGAAGAAGTCGAAATTGACGCTGGCATCGACAGGGCTTTTGGGATGCCGCCAGGCGTTCATGTGCCCGCCCGGACCCTGAAGCATGATGCCGAAACGGATTTTCTTTCTCGTCATGTCATTCCCTCCTCAGAGAAAATTACGCCGCCCGGGAAAGGCGATGCGTGGCAAGCAGTTCTATCGAGGCAAGCCGCTGATCTGCCCCGACATGCGGCGGCTCGATGATGAATTCTTCGATGCCGTGCTCTTCGGAAAGCGCACGGAGCGCCTTGTGAATATCCTCCGGCCCGCCATGCAGGACGTTGGGCTTGCGCTCTTCGATGCGGTAATCGGCATCGCCGGACTGGCGGGCAAATTCCTCCGCCTGTTCACGCCGGCCCAGATTGAACGCCCTGCCGTCGCTGAGGAATACCCGGTAAATGCGCTGGCCTTCCACCTGCCGTGCGGCATGGGCGGGGTCGCTGGCCGCAAAAGCCGACAGGGCAAGGATGGGAGCACTTCCGCCGCTTTCTTCGCGGAAAGCCGCGAGGCTGCGGCGAAGAACATCGGCATCACCATTGAGGTGACCGGCAAAAACGAAATTCCATCCCCTTGAAGCCGCAAGCCTTGCGCTTTCCGGGCTGGCGCCGAGCAGGAATCTTTCCACAGCGACCGGCGGTGCGGGTGTTGCCTGCAGTCCGGCCTGCGCGTGATCCTGCGGCGCCGCGCCGGACAAAAACGTGGTGAGTTCACTGAGCGCCGTTTCGAAATCCGGTTTACGGGCGGGATCATAAGCCTGCTGCAAGGCCGACGTCGCCAGCGGCAATCCGCCCGGTGTCTTGCCGATGCCGAGATCGACCCGGCCGGGCGCAAGCGACGACAGGACGTTGAAAACCTCGGCGACCTTGTAAGGACTATAGTGCTGCAGCATGACACCGCCCGAGCCGACGCGGATGTGGGAGGTCTTCGCCAGGATCCAGGCAACCAGCGCTTCCGGCGCGGAACCGGCTAGCTCCGGTGAATTGTGATGTTCGGCCACCCAGAAACGGCGATAACCCAGCTCTTCGGCGCGTCTGGCAAGATTGATCGTGTCGCGGAACGCGCTCGCGGCGTCCTCACCCGGCGGAACCGGGCTCTTGTCCAGCAAACTGAGCGTATACATCATCACCTCGCGCGTCTTTGATGCATACTTTGTCTACCGATTTTATATTCTAATAAAGGATGATCGTTCCACGTTGCAGCGCGATCAGAGAAAATATTGTTTTCAGTGATGTTTTCGGAGGCCAGCCTTGGCAAAACCATCGGCAAGGCCGAAGGAATGGCCCAAAAAAGGCTGCAACAGGCCGTTTTACGCACCAAACCCGGACGAAACGGGCTTGCGCCGGAATTCGCTAAAAACTACTTAGTAAGTTAGGAATAATATGGCCCGGCGCGGTAAAACGTGCCGTCTCTCTTTTCGGATCATGCGATGTTGACCAAAAAAGGCAAATACGGATTAAAGGCTCTTGTCGATCTGGCGCAGTTGCCCCAGGGCGAGACCGCCTTCGTGACCGAAATTGCGGCCCGCAACAATATCCCGAAAAAATTCCTCGATACTATTCTTCTGGAGCTGCGCAATAGCGGCATTCTGCGCTCCAAGAAGGGTCCGAATGGCGGTTATTCGCTGTCGAAAATGCCATCCGAAATCATGATCGGGCAGGTCATCCGCACGCTGGACGGCCCCCTGGCTCCCATCCGCTGTGCGAGCCGCACGGCCTTTGAAGCCTGTGACGACTGTGATGATCCGGAGACCTGTCAGGTCAGGGTTTCGATGACGGACGTGCGCGACGCCATCGCAACCATTCTGGACAATATGACGCTCGCGCAATTCGTGGCCAAGGACGGGCAGGACGCCCGCTCCATTCCGGCCGGCGAATAGGATTCCACCCGACCCTCAGTTCATGTCTGACGACAGGGCGTCGCTTATTGCCTGCGCAGATCATCGTCCAGCGACGCGATCAGCCCGGCTTCACTGACGCCTTCGACAAGACCGAGGCGCGCCATCAGAATTTCAAGCGTGATGGCATTGTTGCGAACCGAGCGAAAGGTGACGTTTTCCGCCCCCACCTGTGCCGCATCGATATTCGCCGCAAGGCTGGATATCTGCGCCTTCAGGAGTTCGATGGCGAGAAATATTTCGCCTATCACGGGTCGCGCCGCGCCATCGCCGGCCAGCCTGTCGATCAGCAGCGCCGAAAGTTCGCGCTGCTTCTGCCCCAGAGCCACGGCTGCTTTCAAAAGGGTAGAAACGGAAACGGCCAGATTTCCGGCTCCCTGAGCCAGGAACACCACCTGATCGGCGCGTAACAGACCTTCCCATGAAGTATTGGGGCGGTTGCGCAGAACGACAAGCAAAGGCTGTCCGGCCGTGTTGACGGCCGGCACGACAATCCAGTCCGCGTCGCCCCTGACCGACCCCGCGACGTCGTCGGGAAGCCGCAGAGCGTAGTCGTCCTCAGTCAGCTTGACCGCCTGATCCAGATCCGCGGCAGATATTGCCAGCGCGAAGGTCTCGCCAAGATCGAGACGGGCGAAGAGCGTCTTGCGCTGGTCTTCGCTGCCCGCATTCCTGATGAATTCAAGCGCGGTGAAATGTTCAGCGAGATCATGCGCCGCCGCCGCATCGGCTGCGGAAATGATGGCGAGCGCCTGCGAGAGAACATCATTGGTGATATCCGCCCCGCCCAGTTCCGTTGGAACGGAAAGAGCAAGAAGACCGGAACGGGCGATCCGCGCATGGATTTGCCCGGGACTTTCAACGGCGCAGTTTTCGGCGATCGTCCGGGCAACCGTCAGCACATCGATATCCGTGCCGAGGCGTGGAGGAACGAAACGAAGTCTTTCGCCGAGAGGCGTGACGGATCCCATGCTCAACTCCCTCAAAGAATGACAAAATGAAAGCGCCGAACGACCGGCGCTCAGTCCAGAGAATGATAACGACCGTTTTGATAGAGCAGCGAATGGCCGGAGCCGATGCGGATCGCCTCCACCTTGCCGATGACGATGACATGGCTGTGCCGTTCGATCGTCTCTTCAATCGTGCAATCGATCGCGGCAACAGCATCTTCGAGAATGGGCGCTCCGCTCGACAGCCGTGTCCATTCCGCACCGCGATACCGGTCCGGGCCTTTCAGGCCGCCGATGCCGGCAAACTGATTGGCGACGAACTGATGGTTCGCCCCGATGATGTTGACGGCGAAATGACCGAAACGCTGCACCACCGGCCATGTGGATGAGGCGCGGTTGAGCGCCACCAGAATGCGCGGCGGATCGACCGACAAAGCGGTGGCCGAGGTCACCGTCGCGCCCGTTCGCTCGTCGCCCTCGCCGGCCGTAATCACGCTGACGCCGCCGCCGAGCGTTCTCAGCGCCGCCTTGAGGCTGTCGGCATCCGCCGCCTTGCCGGCGACCGGGTCGCGGAGGTTGATGAACTGTTGATCCTTGACCGCATATTGCAATGTCATCGGGTTGCTCCTGAAAACAGCTGAATTGTTCAATAGCTAGCAGCGGCGGCGGGGGGTGAAATAGACATCGTTTTCCATAATGATAATATTCTATAGAAATAATGTTTTATGTCCCGTCGCCTGGTTTCGTCCCGCTGCAAGGATATCTGCCGAAAAGGAGGGAGGCACAGGCCGCCTCCCGTCGTCGATGGATCAGGAGCCGGACACCAGCTTGACGTTGCCGCCATGGCCGCCGCCGCCGAAAACCTGTTTCGCGCCGAAAGAAGACCGTATCTGGTTGCGGGGTCCGCCAAGCCCGATTTCCGGAAACAGCAGTTCGGAAAGGCGATAGGCTTCTTCGAGATGCGGATAACCCGAGGCGATGACGGTATCGATGCCCAGCGCCTGATACTCCCTGAGCCGCGCTGCCACCGTCTTCGGCGAACCGACCAGTGCCGTGCCCGCACCCGAACGGACGAGACCGATACCCGCCCACAAATTCGGAGAGACTTCGAGCCGGTCACGCCGGCCATTGTGCAGCGCCTGCATTCTCGCCTGCCCGACGGAATCCGAAGCCTTGGAGAAGACCTCCTGCGCAGATGCGATGGTTTCGTCGGAGAGCTTCGAGATAAGCCGCTCGGCATCGGCCCATGCTTCCTCATCCGTTTCACGCACGATGAAATGCAGACGGATGCCGAAGGTAACCTCCCGCCCCTTTTTGGCAGCGGCGGCGCGCACCTTGGCGATTTTTTCCGCCACCTGCGCCGGCGGTTCGCCCCAGGTGAGATATTTGTCGGTGATACCGGCCGAAAACTCGATGCCGGCATCGGAAGAACCGCCGAAATAAAGCGGCGGACGCGGTTCCTGCACCGGCGGCAGGCCGAGTCTCGCGTCCAGCGCCTTGATATATTTGCCGTCGAGGTTTCCCTTGCCGGTTTCGATCAGCGAGCTGAAGACCTGGAAGAACTCATCGGCGTGATCGTAACGCTCGTCGTGCGGCAGGAAAATGCCGTCGCCGGCCAATTCCTGTGCGCTGCCGCCAACCACGATGTTGAGAAGCAGCCGCCCATGGGAAACGCGATCGAGCGTGGAAGCGAGCCGCGCATAATAGGCGGGTGACGCGACGCCCGGACGGATGGCGACGAGGAATTTCAGCTTTT
Organism: Agrobacterium sp. NPDC090283; assembly: GCF_044769685.1. NCBI lineage: Bacteria > Pseudomonadati > Pseudomonadota > Alphaproteobacteria > Hyphomicrobiales > Rhizobiaceae > Agrobacterium > Agrobacterium sp. NPDC090283. The sequence goes on from NZ_JBIVYG010000002.1 coordinate 407,761, forward strand.
CGGTATAGGCGGCGAGATTGGCCGCAAGAATGAAAGACTCTTCACAGGCGACACCCGTGGGGATGAGCACGCCTGAATAACCGAGCCGATCGGCGGCCTGGGCTATTTCCCGGAAGTAGCCGGGATCGGCAGGACGTGAAAGATCATCCGAGCCGAGATAGCTGCCATCGCCTGAGGTGGGTATGAACCACAGAAAATCGAGTGGTTTATCGGGTGTGCTCATCGGCAGGTCCTTTGCAATCTGCCCTCGGGCAATGCGGCTTGGTGATAAAAGGGTAGCCAATTCCCCGGCGCGTTTAAGAAATTTTGTTCCAATTTCCATCCGGCAAGGAGAGTTTCTCTCCCGGATGAACCGCGCTGCGAAGGGAAAAGGCGCCCTCGCTGATCGTCGTCAGAAGACCGGATAAAGGCCGAACATCGCAAAGTTCATTTCGCAGATCTCTTCCCGTTCGAGTTCGAGATCGCTTTTCTCCTGCCGGATGCGCCCGGAATGATCCAGAGGGTGAAGACTGGCCTGTTCCTCTTCCCGCGGCTGGCGCCGGGTCAAACCGAACAGATCGAAAGTAAACGCATGAAGTCCCTGCGGCATGTGCGCCTCCTTTGCTCAACTCACCTTATCCTCGGGCGACCGTTCAAAATCGTCAATATTTTCCATAAAATTACTATTCTATAATTGGAGGGTCACCGGCAAATGTGGACTAAGGTTGCGGCGGCGGGAAAAAATCCGTTTCCGGCCGCCGATAATGGGGCCATCGCCGCTTCGTCTGGCGATGGCGGTAATTTTCAAGTGTCCGGCCTCACGGCAAGGCGAACCGGCGCTTGAGAAAAAGGCCGGCAAATGCGCCCAAGCCGCAAAAAACGAGAAATACCCAGCCGGAAAGCGCGCCCGCATGGATGCCTGAGAGCAGCACGCCAATGGTGCAGCCAAGCGCGGTCATGCCGCCCCAGCCCATCAGCACGCCACCGGCAAACCGTGTCGCCAATCCACCCACGGAAGGCCATGCTGGCTGAAATTTTCCTGCCGAAAGCGCGGACGCCAGGCTCGCAAATATCAGTCCCGAGACGAACAGGCCGTTCGGCGACAGGATCGTCGTTTTAACGGCGCTGATGCATCCGCGTACCGTGTCGAGCCCCGCGAGCGTTGCCGGCACCCAGCCCGCCGCAGCCCCTGCCGTTCTGACGATGCTGCCGAGTTCGGCCGTCACCCCGAGCGGTGCGACACGGAAATAGGAAAAGGCGCTGATGGCCGCGACGAGAACCCCTGTGACGACGGGCGGCCAGCGGTCGATGAAGACGCTTCGAAGCGCCTGCCGCAGCCTGTTTTCCGGCGCCACGGCCGAGGAAGCGGGGGCGGTTTTATCGAAAAACAGAACGAGGAGGATCAGAATGGCCAACACGGCGCCGGCAATCAGCAGCGCCGGGCCATATCCCAGATGATGCGGCAACCAGATGGGTCGATCGTCGAAAATGCTGACCGTATAGAGAAAATTCCAGCTCAGGAATGCCAGCAGGAAACCGACCCCCGCACCCACTATGGCAAACACGGAACCGAAGGCCCCCTCGCCCAGCCGGTAAAAATGCCCTGACAGGCAGGAGCCGGAAAGTGCCGCGCCCAAACCGAAGACGGTCGCCGCCACCGCCAGAATCCAGCCGACGGGGCCGATATGCGCATTGGGCGGCAGGCGGCCAGGTTGCGGCACCGGCACCCACGCCGCGGTGACGATCTGGTAAAACATCACCCCCGCCAGCAGGGCGACAAGAATAGCCACAACACCCTCCGAACGCCTGCCGTCGATGAAGTCGCGAAAATTGCAGAGAAAGCAGAACCGTCCGCGCTGCATCACAATGCCGAAAGCGGTCCCCGCCAGAAGGGAAAATGCAAGCGGCCTGCCATTCTCAAGCAGCTCCAATCGATAAGCAGCAACCGTGACGGCACATAAAATGGCAAGCGCCGCAAGGCGGGAAAGGGTCAAACACATGGAATACCGGCAATGGCGGAAGAATAAATGCCGGCGCGCACCCGACGCACCGGCCCATGGATGGAGCGTATAAGGCTTATTTGCCCGTCCAGACCGTTCCCGTCGGATTGCTGATCGGCACACCGACCGCATTTCCGTACTCGGTCCAGGAGCCGTCATAATTGCGGACGTCGTAACCGAGGATCTTCTTCAGGGCGAACCAGGTGTGGCTGGAACGCTCGCCGATGCGGCAATAGGTGATGATGGGAGCCGAACCGTCGATGCCCTTCTCGGCATAGATCGCCTTGATCTCTTCCGCCGATTTGAAGGTTCCATCCTTGTTGACGATTGTGCCCCACGGAACATTGACGGCACCGGGGATGTGACCGGCCCGCACGGACAATTCCTTGACGCCATCGGGCGCGAAGATCTTGCCGGAATATTCATCCGCCGAGCGGATATCCACCAGCTTGATGTTGTGCTTGCCCTCAGCCACCGCAACGACGTCCACAAAGCGCGCCCGGACCGAGGTATCGGGCTCGGCAAGCTTCAGTTTCGTTTCGGCCGTTGCCGGGGCGGATGTGTCGAAAGGCAGGCCCTGCGCTTCCCAGAGCTTGCGGCCGCCATTCAGCAGCTTCACCCGGTCGCCCAGACCGTAGGTTTCGAAAATCCACGCCCCCCAGGCGGCAAACCAGTTATTGTTATCGCCATATAGAACGATCGTCGTATCGTCACCCACGCCGGCCTTCTGCAGCAGGGACTGGAAATTGTCGCGCGCGGCAATGTCGCGTTTTTCCTTGTCGACGAGATCCGTATGCCAGTTGAGGTTCACAGCACCGGGAATATGCCCGCGCTCATAGACGCCCGTATCGACGCTGACTTCAAAAACCCGCACTTTCGGATTGTCGAGATTTTCCTTCAGCCAGTCGGCCGTCACCAGCGCTTCCGAAGCCCCGGCCGCGGCCAGCGATATCGTCGACAAAAACAACCCGCCGAGAGCCGACGTTACTAGCTTGATCCTGGACATTTCCTTACCCCTTTCCCTGATTTGATGACCAATGAAAGGTGACGACAAAACCGTCCGGAGCGAAGAAATGCTTTTCTATATTTTTTATAGAAAATAAATGCACCCACTCAAAAACAATCTTCAGGTGAAATTCAAAATTTCATCTACAAAAATCGTCCATAAAACCCCTAAAGGTTGCAAGTGATGTCAAAGCCGAAAAGGGCGATAAACAGACCCGCATCCATCCCGTGTAGCAAGGAAGGCTGGAATGCCCGATATCTCTCTCTAAAAATGCGCGTCGCCCTGGGCCGTCAATCTGCGCAGTCTCGATCCGGCCACCGCTTTTGCAGGTGCACTATCGGCTTTCAGCCGCTCGAGAAGAGCATAACCTTCGGGCCAGCGCCCGTAGCCGCTGGCAATATTGATATGTCCGACGGCGCCGAGATTGATGAGATCGCTCCCCCACAGGCGCGCACTGCGCGCGAGCTCCTCGCAATCCATATAAGGATCGTTCATGCTGCCTACGACGAGGCTGGGGAAAGCAAGCGGTTGCTGCGGAAACGCGCCAAACCGGACGATACAGGGATGCATCGCCTCAACGCGATCGAGATGGGCGGGTGCGACCAGAAGCGCGCCCTTGATTTTGGCGGCGGAGGGTCGAGACGCCATATTCGCCACCAGCAGGCAACCGAGACTGTGGGCGACGATATAAGCGCTTTCGACTGTTGCCAGCGCTGCCTCGAGACGATCGAGCCAGTCCTCGAGAACCGGGCATTCCCAATTGTCCTGATCGACCAGCTGCGAGTCGGGATCATCCAGCAACCAGTGCCGCTGCCAATGTCCTTCGTCCGAACCATTCAGGCCAGGGACAATCAAGGTGGTACACATGCCTGCTCCGTGGGTTATGGGCGGTATGTCGCAAGCATGGTGAATTTCGCGATTTCCGTCGACTATTGCCTTGCTCACCTTTCGAAGCCTCGCGAAAAATCGATCCAGACAATTTCGATAGAACAGAAAATGCTTTCTCCATGACGGAGATAATCTCGATCAGAGGAAATCATTTCCTCAAATTTTTTATATAGAAAATATGTGCAATATAGGCTTTCCAGACGGAAAGCTTTTCCTCCGCCGCATGACAAAAGAAACGCCGCTGCTTCGCAGGACCGCCGCCGCTTTGCCATTCTCGCAGCTGCGGAGGCTTGCGCCTCCCGGGAGCCCCAAGTGGTGAAGGCCAAACGTCGGCAGGGCCATTCCACCGCACCATAAAACGAAAATTCAGGCGGATAATGTGAGCAGCACGAGCGAATTTCTCTGGTACATCCCCAATGACGTCAAACCCGGCCACCGGGGCGACGCCGTCAGCGACAATCACAACAGTCTCGATACATTGACGAGCCATGCCCGGGCGCTTGAAACCCATGGCTGGAAAGGCGCGCTGGTCGGCACCGGTTGGGGACGTCCGGATACATTTACCGTGGCAACGGCGCTTGCGGCGCGCACCACCACATTCGAGCCGCTGATCGCTATCCGTCCCGGCTACTGGAAGCCCGCCAACCTCGCATCGGCCGCCGCCACGCTCGATCAGCTTTCCGGTGGTAGAGTTCGGATCAACATCGTCTCCGGCAGGGATGAGCTTGCCGCCTATGGCGACGAAGAAGGCGACCAGGCGCAGCGTTATGCCCGCACGAAAGAATTCATGCGGCTGGTGCGGCGGCTCTGGACGGAGGAAAACGTCACCTTTAACGGCGATCATTTTTGCGTGACGAACTCTACCGTCTCGCCGCGCATCGCCGCACGCGAAGGCCGGCCACATCCCAAACTCTATTTCGGCGGCGCTTCCGAAGCAGCCGAGCAGGTTGCCGCAACCGAGGCCGATGTGCAGCTTTTCTGGGGAGAACCGCTCGCCGGCGTGCGCGAAAGGATCGAGCGGCTCAGGCACTTCAGTGAAAAGCTCGGCCGCGATCTGCCGCCGCTGCAATTCGGCCTGCGGATCACCACGCTGGTGCGCGAAACCACGGCCGAGGCGTGGCGCGATGCGGAAGCGAAAGTTGCCGAAATGGCCGCAAACAATGGCGTACGCTGGAACGACCATCTTCAGTCCGTGGCGGTCGGCCAGCGCCGCCTGCTGGATTTGCACCGTCAGAGCGACGTGCTGGACGACAATCTTTATACTGCACCCGGCAAATTCGGCGGCGGCGGGGCGGGAACCACATGGCTTGTCGGTTCGGCGGAAGATGTCGCCGCGTCATTGCGCAAATACCGTGCGCTGGGCATCAGCCATTTCGTGCTTTCCGACACGCCCTATCTCAAGGAAATCGAACGGCAGGGCAACAGCTTGCTGCCGCTGCTGCGGGATTGATCGGCGTGGCTTGAACAAGGGTGGCCCGCCTCGGAAAGGGCCGCCCTTTTGTTTCGTCGGTCAACCGCCCGCTGCCTTGATGCTCTGACGACCGAGAATCGTTCGGATCATATGGCTCTGCGGCGCATGCGCCCTTGCCGTTATGGCGTCACGGTGATGGCGTTCAAGGTCGTAATCCCGGCGCAGGCCGCGATTGCCGCCAAGTTCCAGCGCCAGATCCGTCACCGCCACCGCATTATCGATGACCACATGGCGAACGGCCAGCGCATCGGTTCCCACTCTCTCCCCCGCATCGACATCACGGGCGACGGAGAGAAGGAGGCGTCGGTTCGCCGCAAGCAGCACCTCGATCTGCCCGAGACCCTCCTGAATGCGGGGAATGGAGGACAGCGGCGCGCCAAGACTTGCCGGAACATGGCCATTCAGATGGCGCAACAGATCGTCCCGCGCCGAAAGGGCGACACCGTGATAGACGGAAGCCAGCAGCACGAAGAAATTATAACCGTCCGCCTCATCACGCCGCAGCGGCTCATCCGCCGGCTGTTCGGCAACAATGTCGGCAAGCGGTACCCTTACCTCGTTCAACACCAGATCATGGCTGGCTGTGGCATACATGCCGGTCGCTTCCCATGCTTTTTCCTGGGCGATACCAGCCGCATCGAGAGGGACCAGAAGCTGAATGAGGCGCGGCGTCTCTTCCGTCGTAACGGCAAGCACGATCGCCCATTTCAGACCCGGCAGGCCGGTGACGAAACTCTTGCGGCCATTGACCACCCAGACATCGCCTTCGATCCGCGCCGTCGTTTCCGGCAGGCCGCCATGGGCCGGCGAACCGACACCCGGCTCCGCCTGGGCATTGTTCAGGAGCGCCGGTTCCCTGCTATTGGCGGCCAATACCTTTGCAGCAAGTGGTGCCGGCCACTTGCCACGCCGGATCGCGGCATGGACGCTATAATGCATGGCAAGGATAAGGGCGGTCGACGGATCCCCCTTGGCTATGGCCGTAATGACGGCATGGGCCGTTTCCATGCCCTCGCCCCAGCCGCCATCCTTTTCAGCCGTGACGAGACCCAGCAGGCCGGACTTGAAAAGCGCCTCGAAATTGCCGGCGGCGAATTCACCGCTTTTATCGTGATCCGCAGCGGTCAGGCTGAAATCCCCGGCCAGCGCGGCTGCGATGGCGACGGGATCGGGCCGCTGCGCCGGCGCATCCGGAACGGCGGAAAGTGCAACGCTCATGCCACCGCCCTTTCATTTGCCGTAACGAAACGATCATCGATCCAGTCGCCAAGATCGAAGTCTTTTTCAAGGAAGCCCCATTGATGCAGGAAATCCTTGTAGTGGCCCACAGCGCCGACAAGGTCGGCATCGAGGCCAAGACCGAGATGGCGGTGAACCTCAGCTCCGTTGGCGGCCAGAACCTGTTCCTCTGTGGCACCGGCCTCGCGCGCGATGAAACGGCGCGTCTCTTCCGGGTGCTGTTCCGCCCAGAGCGAGGCCCTGGCGATGGCGCCAACCAGCCGCTGCACCAGATCGGGGCGCTCATCGGCAAGCCGTCCGTCGACCGTCAGCACCCGTGGCGAACCGGAATTGATGCGTATTTTGGGATCGGGATGAAAACCGAACTCCGCCACCTGCACCGCGCCGATCAAATTCGCGGCGGCAATGCCGGCCGTTCCCTTGACGAAAATCGCATCGACCTCGCCCCGCAGCAGCGCGATGATCTCCTCGCCGAAGGATTGCCGGCGCTTCAGGCCGAACAGCGACGGCCCTTCCTGAGAGGCCAGCACCGAATCCTTGATGACGATGTCCCTGAGCTCGACATCCTCGACCTTCAGCCCTTCCAGCGAAAGCGCCGAAACGACGCCTTTCAGCGCCGTCGCGCGCATGAAATCGACGATGCCTTCCGGCCGGCGCGGCACGCCGAAACGGCGACCGGCGAGATCGGCAAGCGAGCGGATACCGGTTTCCGGCAGGGTGATGATTGCCTGAAACTCGTCCGTCCAGGTCACCCCAATAAGGCGTGTATTGCGCCCTTCCGAGCGGGCGCGGATGGGAGGCACATTGCCGCCGTGGCGGAAGGACCATTCCAGCGTGTGGTTGAAATGGCTCTGGCGAACCGAACGGTCAGGAGAATCGATGATGGATTTCAGCGATATGCCGATCTCCTCGAAGGTCTGCCCGAGATAACCGAGTTGCGCCGCCAGCCCCACCGGCGTGGGCACCGGGCAGCGTGTGTACCAGATTTCGGAAAGTGTCGTGCTCATGGCTTTGGCCTCGATGAAAACGATGGCACCGGAAGCGATGCCGCGGTGCCTGTCGACTGAAGGGAGACATACCGGCCCGCACCAAAGAGCGAGCCGGATTTGGCGAGACGATCAGGATGCCGCGATATGCGCGAAGGCGAGGCTTCCCGCGACACCTTCGGCACCAATGGTGTGATCGGCGATGCGCTTGTTGAAGATGGTGATTTCAGGTGCCGCGACGATGTCGATGGCCGGCACGTCCTCGACGAGGATCTGCTGGATTTCCTTCCATTGCGCGACGCGCTTGTCCGGATCGATCTCGATGGCGGCGGCTTCGAGAAGCGCGTCCACCTTCGGATTGCTGTAGGCGGCACCATTGGAGAAGGGCACGCCCTTCTTGAAATTCTTCGACCAATAAAGCCGTTGCACGCCAACGGTCGGATCGAAGAGATTGCTCATGCCCTCATAGGCAAAATCGAAATCGCGATCCGTGTAGATGCGTTTGGTATAGGTGGCGAAATCCTGCGTGCGTACCGTTACATCAACACCGACTTTGGCCAGCGCCTGGCGAATATAATCCGCGCCGCGCGGATAGGCCTCGGTGCTGGGCACATAATCCAGATTGAGCTTGAAACGGATACCATCCGCACCGCGCTTGTATCCGGCCTCATCGAGAAGCGCTTCGGCGGCCTTCAGATCGATCGGATAGGTCTTCAGATCATCCACGAACCATTTCGTCAGCTTCGGATTGATCGGCCCGGTGATGGTCGCGCCGTAACCGTAATTGACGGTGTTGAAGATGACGTTGCGGTCGATCACATGCGCGAAGGCGCGACGGACGCGCACATCCTTGAACACATCCTTTTCGAGATTGAACTCCACGCGGCTGACGGAATTCGAATATTGATAGCCGTTTGTCTCAAAACCGAGGCTGGGAAGCTCTTTCAAGCGGTCGAGATCGCTATAGGCAACCGGCGTGCTGGGGGCGAGATCGATCTCGCCGGTTTCAATGGCAATCGCTCGGGCGGAAGCGTCAGGAATGAAGCGGACGATCAGCTTGTCGAGATAGGGGCGCGGCGCATCCCAATAATCGACATTGCGCTCAAAAACGATATGGCTGCCGCGTACCCACTCCTTGAACTTGAACGGACCGGTGCCGATGGGGGCGAGATTGACCGGATTTTCCGTCACTTTCGTACCCTCATAGAGATGTTTCGGCACGATGGGCGTTTCGGCGGCAGCGAGCGCCGTTATCAGGTATGGCGCTGGTTTGGAAAGAACCAGAACCGCCGTCAACTCATCAGGCGTCTCGACGCTTGTGAGGTTCAGGAATGTATTACGGCCGCGCGGATGCACTTCCTTGATGGTATTGATGGAGAAAGCCACATCGGCGGAAGTGAAGGGCTTGCCGTCATGCCACTTTACGCCGGGCCTTAGCGTGAAAGTGTAACGCAGGCCGTCCGCGCTCACATCCCATGACTTGGCCAAGAGCGGCTTGGGATTGAGATCGAAATCATAGGTCAGCAGACCTTCGGTCACCTTTGGCGATATATAGACGGAATTATAGGCCGTATGTGCGATCGTCGTCAGCACCGGCGGTTCCGATGAGATGAGCAGGGTGGCCGTGCCGCCGCTTGCCGGCTCCGCCGCCTGCAGCTTCAGCCCCGGCAACGACACCACGCCGAGCGCCACCGAAGCCAGCAGAAATCCGCGCCGCGTCGTCTGGTTGAAAATAGTCATGCGATACCCTCTCCTTGATTGAACCGGCGACAAACCGGCAAAACTGAATGACCGCGCCCAAGAAGAAGTTTGTTCTGCAGACGAGAGCGAGATTGGGATGAAGGACCAATCATTCTCATTATCAGGAATTATCTTTTCTTTATGGCGCGTATTTCGGTAAATTTCAGAAAATAATTCTATTACTCTTTGACAAATTCCATAAAATTAGTCAACTAATGTCCATGCCTTGACCGGCGGATTTATGTTTTCACGATTGCGGACTGGAGCCGATGTCAAATTCGAAAAGGATTTTATCGCAGGCAAAACGGGTGGCCATTCAGGCCGTTCCGACGGTTCTCGGTATCGTCATACTCAACTTCTTTTTGCTGCAACTGGCGCCCGGCGACGCGGCCGACGTGCTGGCGGCGGAAGCTGGCTCGGCAACCGTCGAGACCATGGCGGAAATCCGCTCCCGCTTCGGTCTCGATCTGCCGGTTGTGCATCAGCTGATGAATTATCTCGGCAATCTGGCCCAGTTCAGCCTCGGCTTTTCACCGCGCTACGGCATGCCGGTGGCAGACCTTATCGGCCAGCGCCTGCCCGGCACGCTTGCGCTGATGGGGGCGGCCCTTGGCATCGCAATCTTCGTCGGTGTGTTCCTCGGCTCCATCATGGCGCTTTTTTCCGGCAAGCTGCCGGACCGGATCATTTCGATCGGCTCGCTGATCTTTTATTCCGTGCCGGGTTTCTGGATCGGCCTGATGCTGATCCTGACCTTTTCGGTCAAGCTCGGCTGGCTTCCTTCAGGCGGTGACAGCACCATCGGCAGCAGCCTTACCGGTTTCGCCGCCTTTCTCGACAGGCTGCGCTACATCGTGCTCCCTGCCCTGTCGCTGGCGCTCTATTTTCTGGCCATCTATGCCCGCCTCACCCGCGCAGCCATGCTGGAAGTGAAATCGCAGGACTATGTGCGCACGGCGCGCGCCAAGGGCGTTTCGCCGATCAGGCTCACCACACGCCACATCCTGCGCAACGCGCTCATCCCCATCACCACCATGGCCGGCATGCATATTGGCGGCCTGCTCGGCGGCGCCGTTGTGGTTGAAACCGTCTTCAGCTGGCCAGGCCTTGGCCGCCTCGCCTTCGAAGCCGTGATGGCGCGGGATTTCAGTGTGCTGCTCGGCATTCTGCTTCTCTCTTCCCTCGTCGTCATCATCGTCAATGCGGCCGTGGACCTGTTGCAGGCATGGCTCGATCCCCGCATCGGAGAAAGCCGATGAACTCATCCCAAACGACAGCGGCTCTCAACACGGCGGAACTTGGCGCTGACGAGACCAATCCCAAACCGAAAAAGCCGGAAGAAAAGGCCTGGCCCTATATCCATGCGCCGGATGCGCTTTCGGCCCGCTCGGTCTCCGTGCCGCGACGTGGACTGCGGCGCGAACTGAAAATCTTCCTCACCAATCCCAATGCCATCGTCGGCCTGCTGTTTCTCGCCACCGTCATCGTCACCGCACTGATCGCCCCGTTGATCTATCCTGGCGATCCCCTGGAAATGGTGGCCCGCCCGTTCCTGTGGCCTGGCCAGAACGCGGCCTATCCGCTCGGAACCGATTCCATGGGCCGGGATGTTCTGGCCGGCATCGTGCATGGCGCGCGCATCTCGCTCACCGTCGGTGTCGTGGCAACTCTGATCGGGCTCACCATCGGCATCGCGGTTGGCGCTTTCGCCGGTTATTTCGGTGGCGTCATTGACGACATCCTCGTCAAGCTCATCGAAATCTTCCAGACCTTGCCGAATTTCGTGCTCTTGGTGGTGCTGGTCGCCATCGCCCAGCCGTCTGTCACCACGGTCACGTCAGCCATCGGCATCATCACCTGGCCGCTCGTTGCGCGTCTTACCCGTGCGGAATTCCGCGCCATCCGCGAAAAGGATTATGTGCTCGCCGCCCGCAGCCTTGGTTATGGCCATGCCCGCATCGTGTTTCAGGAAATCCTGCCCAATGCGCTGCCACCGATCATCGTCACCTCATCCGTCATGGTGGCGGGCGCGATCCTCATGGAAGCAGCGCTGTCCTTCATGGGGCTTGGCGATCCCAACCGTGTCTCCTGGGGTTCGATGATCGGTTCCGGCCGTGATGTCATCCGCACGGCCTGGTATCTGACCGCCCTTCCCGGCCTTGCCATCGTCTTCACCGTCATTTCGCTGAACCTCATCAGCGATGGCCTCAACGATGCGCTCAACCCCCGTTTTTCGGAGGAACGCCGATGAGCAAACTGATCGAAGTCCATGATCTCTCCGTCAGCTTCGGCTCTGCCCAGCCGGTCAAAGGCGTCAGTTTCGATGTCAGTCCCGGCGAAATGCTGGCGATCGTCGGCGAAAGCGGCTCCGGCAAATCGTTGACCGCGCTCGGCCTGATCGGCCTCCTGCCCTCCCACGCCAAGACCGGCGGCCGGGTTCTGCTCGAGGGCCGCGATCTGCTGCCGCTTTCCGAGCGGCAATGGCGCGGCATTCGCGGCCGGGATATCGGCATGATCTTTCAGGAGCCGATGACCTCGCTCAACCCCGTGCTGACGGTCGGCGAGCAAATCATCGAGGTGCTGCGCATCCATGAGAAGATCGACCGGCATCAGGCGCGCAAACGCGCCATCGAGCTGCTGGACCTCGTCAACATTCCCGACGCCCGACGCCGGGTGGATGATTATCCGCACCAGCTTTCCGGCGGCATGCGCCAGCGTGTGATGATCGCCATCGGCGTCGCCTGCAATCCGAAACTGCTGATCGCCGACGAGGCGACGACGGCACTTGACGTGACGATACAGGCGCAGATCCTGCAGCTGCTCGACAATCTGCGCCGAGATCTCAACATGGCGGTCATCCTCATCACCCACGATCTCGGTATCGTGGCACAATGGGCGGACCGGGTGATGGTCATGTATGCCGGCCGTAAAGTGGAGGAAGGGCTGCCGGAACCGGTTTTCTCCAACCCCTACCATCCCTATACGCGCGGCCTGCTTGCCGCCTCGCCGCGCGCGGAAGACGGCCAGCATTATCGCGACGGGCCCCTCATCGAAATTCCGGGCTCCATCGTTTCCGCCACGGGGGAACGCGGCTGCGCCTTCCGGCCACGCTGTCCGAGCGCCCGCGGCTTCTGCGGGCAGTTCGTGCCGCCGCTGAGGCCGATTTCGGAAGGCCGATACGCGGCCTGCCCCTTCGTTGCTCCCACATCCCAGGAGGTATCCAATGACGCTCTTGTCAGTGCATAGTCTGTCCACCCATTACACGGGCGGACGCGGCACCGTGCGCGCCGTCGATGACGTCTCACTTGATATCGAGGCGGGCGAAACCGTGGCACTGGTGGGCGAATCCGGCTGCGGCAAATCCTCGCTCGGCAAGTCGCTGATGCGTCTGGTCGAGCCGTCTTCCGGCAGGATCACCTTCAAGGGCGCTGATGTGACGGCCATGACGCCTTCGCAGCTACGCGGCATACGCCGCCGCATCCAGATGATCTTTCAGGATCCCTTCGCTTCGCTCAATCCGCGACAGACGGTGCGCACCATCCTTACCGGGCCCCTGAAAGTGCACGGCATCGGCGACAAAGCGCACCAGCGGGAGATTGTTGAAGCCATCGTCGCGCAGGTCGGCCTGCCGGCGGATTCGCTCGACCGTTCTCCGCATGAATTTTCCGGCGGCCAGCGCCAGCGCATCGGCATTGCCCGCGCACTGGTTCTGGAACCGGAACTGGTGGTCTGCGACGAGCCGGTCTCGGCGCTCGATCTTTCGATACAGGCGCAGATCCTCAATCTTCTGGTGGAGATGAAGAAGCGGCTTTCGCTGTCCTATCTCTTCGTCTCACATGATCTGTCCGTGGTGCGTTATTTCTCCGACCGCGTGCTGGTCATGTATCTCGGCAAGATCGTCGAAAGCGCCCCGACATCGGAACTCTGGGCTTCTCCGAAGCATCCTTACACTCGCGCCCTTCTCGCTGCCGTTCCCGATCCCGCCCGCCGCAAGCAGGCGGCACCGATTTCCGGCGATCTGCCGAGCCCGCACGATCCGCCATCCGGCTGCCGGTTTCACACACGCTGCCCGCTCGCCACCGATCTCTGTCGCGAAAAAGCGCCGGATTACACCTTTTTCGGCAAGAACCACGCCGTGGCCTGCCACCATGCCCAATAACTTAAAGGAGCAACCATAATGGTCGACTATCGCTATCTCGGACGCAGCGCGCTGAAAGTGTCACCGCTGAGCCTCGGAACGATGATGTTCGGAGGCCCGACACCGGATGACGTGGCCTTCCGCATCATCGACAAGGCGCGCGAACAGGGCATCAACTTCATCGATACCGCCGATGTCTATCACGACGGCAAGTCGGAAGAGGTCGTTGGCCGCGGTATCAAGTCCACGCGCGATCACTGGGTTCTGGCGACGAAATTCGTCAACTCCCATACCAAGGGCCCGAACCTTGGCGGCCATTCCCGCAAATGGGTAATCGAAACCGTCGAGAATTCTCTCCGCCGCCTCAACACCGACTATATCGATATCCTCTATTTCCACCGCGCCGTCTTCGATGCGCCGCTGGAAGAGCCGGTGCGCGCCATCGCCGATCTCATTCGTGCCGGCAAACTGCGCTATTTCGGCGTGTCGAACTTCCGCGGCTGGCGCATCGCTGAAATTTCGCATCTGGCCGATCAGCTCGGCATCGACCGGCCGGTTGCCAGCCAGCCGCTCTACAACATCGTCAACCGCACGGCCGAAGCCGAGCAGCTACCGGCGGCCGATCATTATGGCCTAGGCGTGGTATCCTATTCACCGCTCGCACGCGGCGTCCTCACCGGCAAATACCAGCCGGGCGAACAGCCGGGCGCAGATACCCGTGTTGGCCGTGGCGACAAGCGCGTTCTGGAAACAGAATGGCGTCCGGAATCGGTTGAAATCGCCCAGAAGGTCGCGGCCCATGCCGCTTCAAAGGGCGTTTCGGCGGCGGATTTCGCGCTCGCTTGGGTGCTGAACAACAAGTTCGTTACCGCCGCCATCACCGGCCCGCGCACTGAAGAACACTGGGACGGATATATCCGCGCGCTCGATGTGAAGATCGATGCGGAAGATGAGGCGCTGGTCGACAGCCTCGTCACGACAGGCCATCCGTCGACACCCGGTTTCAACGATCCGAGCCATCCCGTCGAAGGACGCGTGCCGCGCAATCTCGCACCCGCACACCGCCCGGCGCTCAAGCCGCGCGCGGTCGCCTGAACGTCCAGACGAACATGCCTGCGGCGCGCCGTGCCGCAGGCCCTCACATCCGCTCAGGGAAAGCTGCAATGTCCAATCCGAAACTGCAAACAACCACCACCGATAATTCCGGCGTGCCGAGCCGTGACGAGATCCTGGCCCGAGCAAAGGACATTGCGGCTATCGCGGCTCGGGATGCCGCCCGTCGCGAGCGCGAACGCGAACTGCCCTTCGATATCTTCGCCCTTATCAAGGAGGCAAAGATCGGCACGTTGCGCGTTCCCGAAGCCAAGGGCGGACCGGGCGGCTCGATTGCCGACTATATCGAAGTGCTGATGACCCTCGGCGAAGCCGACAGCAATATTCCGCACGCGCTTCGCAGCCATTTCAATTTCACCGAAAATCTCGCCCTTGCACCCATCGAGCTGGAGGACCGGCGGCATCTTGAACAGGTCCTCGCAGGCAAGCTCTTTGCGGGCGCCAGCACCGAGCAGGGCACCAAACGCCCCGGCGAAATCACCACGCGGCTGAGTGCCGATGGCGACCGCTACCGGCTGAACGGCCGCAAATGGTATGCGACCGGTACGGCCTTTGCCGATTTCGGCACCTTCAGCGCCATTGGCGATGACGAGCAGCCAATCGGCGTGCTCATTCCGCTTGATCGCACCGGCATCACCATCCTCGACGACTGGGACAGCATGGGCCAGCGCATGACGGCAAGCGGCGGCGTGCTGCTTGAGAATGTCGAGGTGCTGCCGCATGAGCTGACAACCCGCAAGCTCGGCACCCAGATCGGCCGCCACAGCTCGGCCATGCGGCAGCTGCACCTTGCTGCGTCTGCCGCCGGCGCCGTTCAGGGCGCGCTCAACGATGGTGTGGAGTATGTTCTGCGTCAGGCGCGCACCACGCTTCACAGCGCTGCGGAAACCGCCAATCAGGATCCCTTCGTGCAGAAGATGCTGGGTGAAATCAGTGCCGGAGCTTTCGCCGTCAAGACACTCATCCGCGAAGCGGCCAGAACGCTCGACCGAACGGCTGCCGCCTTTGCAAATGGTGACGAAGAGGCCATTGAGGCAGCCCTGCTGGAAGGCTCGCTTGCCACCGCCCGCACCCAGATCATCGCCTCGCAGCTGTCGCTCACCGTCGCCACCAATCTCTATGAACTCGGCGGCGGCTCGGCGACATCGAGCGACCGGAATTTCGACCGCCACTGGCGCAACATCCGCACGGTCTACAATCACAATCCGCTGGCCCACAAGGCGCGGGTGATCGGTGACTATTACCTCAATGGCACCACGACGCACCTCAGGGAAGGCCGGGTATTCTGACCATGCGGAAGATGCAGGCGGCAAAGGAGGAACACCAATGAGAACGGAGTTTGTCGCTCCCGCCGCGAGCCGGGCAGCTTTTCGCCTGCCCACACTTTCCAGGCTGCCGCCGCTGACCGCCTTGCGCGCCTTCGTGGTGGCCGCCCGCCATGCGAGCTTCTCGCGAGCGGCGGAGGAGCTGCATGTCTCCACCGCCGCCATCGGTCAGCAGGTCCGTATTCTCGAAACCCATCTCGGCCAGCCGCTTTTCAGCCGCCAGCGCGGCGAATTGCTGCTGACGGATGCCGGCAGCGCGCTTTATCCCGGTCTTGCCGATGCTTTCGAGACCATGATCGGCAGTCTTTCCGACCTGATGGTTTCGAATGCCAGACCGCAGTTGAAGGTTCTGGCGGAAGGTTGCTTTGCCGCCCGCTGGCTGGCGCCGCGGCTGGGCAGCATCGTTCCGGCGCTTGGAGACGTCGAGCTTTCGATCGAATCCATCGAGGGTGAAACCGTCGATCTCACCCATTTTGATGCCGATTGCGCCATCGTCGCCACCCACGCGCAAATTCCGGGCTTTCTTCACGAGCCGCTTTTCGCCGATACCGTTAGCGCCGTCTGCACTCCCGAGTTCGCAGCCCGCCATGGGCTTGCAGACGAGCCCGCCCAATTGCGGGATCTTGGCTTTGCGATGTTGCGCGGCAATGGCCTGGACGCCGCCTTCGAATGGGCGAACTGGCTGCGCGCCTGCCGCATTCCGCTCCGGCTTTCGGCGACAGGCCCGCGTTTTTCACGCCAGACGGCGCTGATAGAAGCAATCTCATCCGGCCATGGCATCGGCCTCGCGCGCCACTCGCTGATTTCGGAGGAACTAAAAAACGGCCGTCTTATCGCCCCCTTCGGATCACCGCAACCGACTGCCAGCCGTTATCACCTGCTGACCAGTCCTGACAGGCGGCGGCTGCCGGAGGTCGCATCTCTACTCGCTTTGTTGCGCGAGGATATGCGCTCTCTCGTGGCCGCCGCCTGAACACGCCCGTCCCACCTCAGGCGCGTTCCCTTTGCAACTCTCTGGCCGTGTAGATATTGTCCGGCCGTGGCAGGCCATAATGGTCGCGCAGCGTATCGCCTTCGTAATCCTCACGGAACAGGCCTCGCCGTTTCAGGATCGGCACCACCTCATCCACGAAGATATCGAACCCGCCATTCAGCCATGGCGGCATGATGTTGAAACCATCGGCTGCGCCTTCGCGGAACCAGGTCTCTATCCAGTCCGCCACCTGTTCCGGCGTTCCGGAAATCACCTTGTGGCCGCGCCCGCCGGCAAGCCGGTGCAACAATTGTCGGATCGTCGGGTTTTCCCGGTCTATGACATCAAGGACCAGCTGATGGCGGCTGCTATCCGCCTGCGCGCGTGTCGCCTCGACGGCCTCTATTGGCAGCGGCTGGTCAAGATCGGCCGATGACAGGTCTATGCCTGTCATGCGCTGCAATTGCCCGAGCGAAAAGGCCGGCTGGATGAGATCGTTGAAGGAGGCCTCAAGTTTGCGCGCCTCCTCCTCGGTTGATGCGATAAAGGGGCTGATGCCAGGCAGGATTTTAACGTGGGCGGGGTTGCGACCTGCGGCAGCAACACGTCTCTTGATGTCAGAATAAAAAGACCGCGCACTCTCCAGAGTCTGATGCGCGGTAAAGATTGCCTCGGCATATTGGGCGGCAAAACCGCGCCCCTCCTCAGAGGAGCCGGCCTGCACATAGACCGGCCGGCCCTGTGGTGAACGCGGCACGTTGAGCGCGCCCCGCACCCGATAAAATTCCCCATCGTGATTGGCGGGGTGGATGCGGTCTGTCTCGGCAAACAGACCGCTTTCCTTGTCGGCGACGATGGCATCGTCTTCCCAGCTGTCCCAGAGCTTCGTCACCACATCGACGAACTCGATGGCCTGACGGTAGCGGTCGGCATGCGGCGGATGCTTCTGGAGATTGAAGTTACCGGCCGCCGCATCCGCCGAAGTCGTGACGATGTTCCAGCCAACCCGGCCGCCGCTGATATGATCGACGGACGCAAACAGCCGCGCGAGATTATATGGCTCGTAATAGGTGGTGGAGGCCGTGGCGATGAAGCCGATCTTTTCCGTGACGGCGGCGAGCGCCGAAAGCATGGTGATCGGCTCCAGCCGGTGGCGGGCGGCATAGCGGATATTGGCATCCAGCACCGGCGCATCGGCAAAGAAGATGGCATCCAGCTTCGCCGCCTCGGCCTTGCGGGCGATATCCTGATAGAGCTTTATATCGGTGACGCGATGGGGCTCCGAGTCCGGATGCCGCCAGGCTGCCTCATGATGTCCGCCCGGATAGATGAAGGCATTGAGAACCAGCTTTTCGGATTTTCTGCTCATGGAAATGACCTCTTATTCACTCTGAACCGCAGGTGAGGAGGCTCTCACGCCTCCTTTGTCACCCAGGCCTTGGCGAGATTGCCGCTCAGCCCCTCTGCGCCTGTCGCATAGTCCTTGATGCGCACGCTGCCGACGACCGGCTGGATGGGAGAGACGAGATTGATGACGGGAAGATCCTTGGCGACAACCGCCTGAAACTCCTTGAAGAAGGCGGCGCGTTTTTCGATGTCAGGCTCCACCGCCGCCGCTTCCAGCAGCCGGTCCACTTCCGGATTGGCGTAATGGCTGGCATTGGAGAACGGCAGGCCGATCTTGAAGTTCTTGCTCCAGTAGACACGCTGCACACCGGCTGTCGGGTCGAAGGTATTGGAAAGGGATTCCACCGAGAGGTCCCAGGCGCGGTCGGTATAGACCACCTTCACATAGGTGCCGAAATCGAATTTCTGGATATCCGCCTCGATGCCGATCTTCGACAGCGCCTGCGCGATGAAATCCGAATAGGTCTGCGGATTGAACGGGTTGGTGGTGACGCGGAGCTTGAAGCGCTTGCCGCCGTCCTTGCGCGGAAAGCCTGCCTCATCCAGCAATTTCTCCGCCTGCACGACGTCGAACTTGGCAAAACCGATATCCGCATTGTGGAACTTCGCAAGGCCGGGGCTGATCGGCGTCGGCGATGGCACGGCATAACCATAAAGCACGGTATCGATGAGCGCCGGAACGTCGATGGCATGGGCGATGGCCTGCCTGACCTTCAATTCCTTCAGGTATTCGTTCTCCAGATTGATCACCAGCTGGTTCTGCTGGCCGGCATAGGCATAGATGCGGTCATCCACCTTCAGTGTGGGGATGGATTTCAGCCGTTCCAGATCGGCAAGCGCGACCGGGTTGGGGCCAATGTCGCCCTCGCCGGTTTCAAGCGCGGCCGCACGGGCGCCCGCATCGTTGATGAGGCGGATGATGACGCGGTCGAGATAAGGCCGCGGCGCGTCCCAGTAATCGGCGTTTTTTTCCAGCAGGATATGGCTGCCCGGTACCCATTCCTTCAGCACGAAGGGTCCGCTGCCGATGATCTGGGCGGGTTTGGGATTATCTGTCGGCTTGAAGGTCTCGAAAATGTGCTTCGGCACAACAGGCGATTCCGAGGATGCAAGCGCGGTGATCAGGCCCGGCGCCGGCTTGGAAAGTTTCACCTTCGCGACCAGCGGATCGGAGGTATCGACACTCTCGACATTCGCGAACGTCGCCCGACCGCGCGGATGGGCCTCCTTTAGCCGCAGGATGGAAAATTCCACATCCGCCGATGTCACCGGTTTACCGTCATGGAATTTCGCATTCGGCTGCAGATGGAAGACATATTCCAGCCCGTCGGCCGAAACGCTCCATTCCTTCGCGAGGCTGGGCTTGGGCGATAGTTCGTAATCATAGGTCAAAAGCCCGTCATAAATTTTCGAACCGATGAATTGCGGGCCGCCAGCGCTGGTGTTGATGGCCACGAGCTGGGTCGGCTCGGGAAAATAAACGATCTTCAGCGTGCCGCCCGAAACGGGCTCTTCGGCAGCGGCGAAAGAACCACCCGGAAGCGCCACGAAAGCGCCGGCGGCGAGTGCGATTTTATGAAACTGGCGTCTGGAAAGGGTCATGTCTGTCTCCGAAAAAATCCGATGTGCGGGTGCGGCAGCTCAATGCAGCTGCGGGAACCCGTGGCGCTCGGCGAGGATTTGCAAAATGCGTTTGGTGTCCTGAATGAAATGGGTCTCGCCCTTGGCCGTGGCGTCGCTGGGCGCGTCGCCGGCAAATATGAACAGCGGCAGCGACTGATTTTCCTCACCCACGGCAGCGATGACCGCCTCACGCGGGCGTTGGAAACCGACACGGCGGATATCGATGCCGGCGGCAAGGTCCGGAAATGCGGAAAGCAGGCCCTCGATCTGGTTACAATGCGGGCAGACGAAGCGGACACCGGGGTGCTTGGGGTCCTCAAAACCGGGGGCGATCAAAAAAAGCGTATCCTTGGCCATGGCATCCATCATGTGCGGGTGAGATTTCCAGCTCACAGTGCAGGCCGCCAAAGCGTGGGTCCAGAAAGCAATTCTTGCTTTGAAGCGAAGAAATGCTTTGCGTTAAATTATTGATGAAACTGAATTTTTCAGAACTTCCCTGGCCAGCACCGCTGTTTCGGGCGACTTGTTTGGAGCGCAATGTTTTTCCCGAAAAGGAGCATATCGCGCGAAGGCAAAAAATAAGCAGTGGGCAGTTTTAGGCAATAAAAAACCCGGCAGAATTGCCGGGTTTTGGTGAGGACCGTTGAGCAGAACCTCTCCTTCGTCATGCTCGGGCCTGTCCCGAGCATCTGCGGCCTACAAGGCGAGGATGCCTTGGCAGATCCTCGGTACAAGACCGAGGATGACGTCGAATGCGGAGGAAAGTTCGCCATAACTCTCGCACCGCAGGATCGCCGGATTTCCGTCCTCACTCGCTTTTCCACGCCGTCGCCAGGTCGCTATAGGCAATATCGATGGTTGTCACGAGGGACTTCAAACTGGTGTTGCGCAGAATGACGGTCGGCAAAGCAACGATCGAGAAATTCGGCAGGTCGTCGCCGACGACTTTCTGGATTTCGTGAAACTGCCCTGCCCGTTTTGTTTCATCCACTTCGATGGCAGCCGCTCGGAAAAGATCGTCAACTTTCGGATTGTTGTAATGCGCGGCGTTGACATAGGGCGCCGGGTTCTTGATGCCGTCGGACCAATAGAGGCGCTGCACGCCTGCCGTCGGATCGAACAGACGGCTGATACCGTTCACCGTCAGGTCAAAACCGCGCTCGGTGTAAACGCGCTTGATGAAGGTGGCGAGATCGCCTTCGACGATATCCACCTTCACGCCGAGCTTGCCGAAGGAGGAACGCAGATATTCAGCGGTTTTGCGGAAGACGTCGGAAGGCAGAAAGGCCAGTCGCAGCGAAAAACGGGTGCCATCGGCGCCTTTCGGGTAACCGGCCTTGTCCAGCAGTTCGTTCGCCCTGGCAAGATCGAAAGGATAGGTGAAGGGCTTCTCGTCATTATAAGCGGTGAAGACCGCGGGGATGTTCGACCCGGCCGGTTTAGCCGTACCGAAGAAAATCGCATCGTTGATGAAATCACGGTCGATGGCATGGGCCAGCGCGTGGCGGACTTCTTTCTTCGCGAGGATCGGGTTCTCCAGATTGAACTCGAATATCGCGGCATTGTTAAGATAGGCGTCGGTATAGACCTCCACCGCGAGCTTCGGATTTTGCCGAAGGCGCTCCAGATCGCTGTAGGAGACATCGGCGGTATAATCCGCTTCACCCGTTTCAACAGAGATCGTGGTGGAGGCGGCATCGGCGACAAAGCGCGCCACGAAACCATCGAGATAGGGAAGATCGGCCTGCCAGTAATTCGGGTTTTTCTTCAGCTTCACATAGCTGCCGCGTTTCCATTCCTCAAAGACGAAGGGGCCGGTGCCAACAGGCGCATTGCCATTCGGGCTTTCATTATAGTTTTCCGAAGCATAGGCGTGGGCCGGCAGGATTGGCGTTTCGCCACCCGTCAGCGCCCGCAGGAGATAGGGTGCGGGCTTGGAAAGCACCACCACGGCCGTCAGCGGATCCGGCGTTTCGATATCGGCAATATTGGCGAAGGTGATGCGCCCGCGAGGACCAACCTTCTTGAAAGCCAGCAGGGAAAATTTGACATCCTGCGACGTGAAATCCTTGCCGTCATGCCATTTGACGCCCTTGCGCAGCTTGAAAGTGTGACGCAGCCCGTCGGCCGATGTTTCCCAGCTTTCGGCCAGCACCGGGTGCGGTTTGAACTCGCTGTCGAACCGCACCAGCCCTTCGAGGATTTTCGTGGAAATGGCGCGGGTGCGCGTATTGGAATCGGAAAGCGGCACCAGTGTCGTCGGCTCACCGAGACCCGCAAGGGTGACTATGCCGCCCTTTTTGGGCGTTTCCGCCGCCAGAACCGGCAGGGAAGGCAACAACATTGCCCCGGTTAACGCTGCACTCAAAAGCAATGTCTTGCGTCTTGTAATATCCATGGATGTTTCCCTTTGTGAAATTGTTTTCAAATGCTCAGGCGGCCTTCAGCCGGGTCTCGACCAGACGGGCAAACAGCGTGGCGCCGACCGGCAGGATGGCGTCGTCAACGATGAAACCGGGATTATGGGCGGGCACGGTGCCGGAATGGCCAAGCGTGAAAAACGCGCCGGGCGCGTGTTTCAGAAGATCGGCGAAATCCTCGCTGCCCATGAAGCGGCTGGGTTCTGTGGAAACGCGCTCGTCTCCAAGCACTTCGCGCGCCACGCCGGCGACGATATCCACCGATGCATCGTCATTGGTAAGGACCGAGAATATGTCGCGAATATCCACCTCGGCGGTGAGGCCGTGCGCTGCGGCAATGTGATCCGAAATCGTGCGGATGCGCTCCCGGATGGTTTCGCGCACGCCGTCGGAAAAGGCCCGCACCGTTCCGGCAATCGCGGCCGTTTCGGGAATGACGTTGTAGGCCGATCCCGCCTCGATGCGCGTTATCGACAGGACGGCGGGATCGGTCGGCGACACATTGCGGCTGACGATGGTTTGCAGCGCCTGAATAAGTTCACCCGTCGCCGGCACCGGATCACGCGAAACATCCGGGTGAGCCGCATGCGCACCCCTGCCCCTTAACCGGACATCGAAGAAATCCGCCCCTGCCAGAATGGTGCCGGGCGAAACCTTCAGATGATTGGGCGCGGCATGGGTGGAATTGTGCAGCCCGTAAATCTCGTCGACCGGAAAATCCCTGAACAGCCCGTCGGCAATCATGGCGCGCGCGCCGCCGAGACCTTCCTCGGCCGGCTGGAAAATGAAAACCACCGTGCCGGCAAAATCGCGGGTTTCGGCCAGATAACGGGCCGTGCCGAGCAGAATGGTGGTGTGCACATCATGCCCGCAGCCGTGGAACTTGCCGGGATAGACCGACGCATAGGGTAGCCCGGTTTCCTCCGGCATCGGCAGGGCATCCATATCGGCCCTGAGCCCGATGGAGCGATTGCCCGCATGGCGGCCGTGCAGCACGCCGACCACGCCGGTATTGCCATAACCGCGATGCACCTCGATGCCCCAGGAGGCGAGTTTTTCAGCGACAATGCCTGACGTGCGGACCTCCTCGAAACCGATTTCCGGATGCCGGTGCAGATCGTGGCGGATGGAGACGAGGTCGGGAACATAGGTCCCGATCCGATCCAGGATTTTAGGAGCGGGCGTTTTGACGGGATCGACGGCGATATTCACGGTATCTCCTCAGGGCAAAAAATATCGTTTTCGCAATCGGGCGATTGCGAAGGGTGGGTTTCGGGGACTCGAAAGCAGAGGCGAACGTGGTGTCAGAGCCTCAGACCCGCCTCCTTCATCAGGGGCAGAATGCGCTCGGCGAAATAGTCGAGGTCTTCGCGAAAATCGTAAAAATTGAGCTGAACACCATCGATGCCTGCCTTTTTCAGACCGACAAGCTGCTCGACCACCTGTTCGGGCGAACCGATGATTTCGATATTGCCGCCAAGATTGCGACCCTGCTTGTGGCGCGCATCGCCGCGGCCGCGCCAGGCATGGGCGTCGCTGTCGTAATTATTGGTGGCGAAGGCGCGGGTGCCGGGCTGCGGTTTTCCGGCCTCGATGGCATCCGCATAGGCGATCGCTTCCTTCTCCGTATCGCGGCTGACGATGATCGGATTGATGATCGTCTTCACCTGCCGGCCATAGGCCTTTGCGCGGTTTTTAATGTTTGCGACATGATCGGGCAGCGTTTCCAGCGCGCTGTCTATATGCGCGCCGCCGGGTGAGGTGACGAAAACCAGATCGGAATGGCGGGCGGCGAAATCGATGCCGGCGGGCGAACCGGTCGCCGTCACCAGCGGCGGGCGGCCAAAGGCGGGCTTGGGTGTGATCCAGCCATTGTTGATCGCCCAGGGATTGAGCTTGCCTTCATATGAGAAGTCTTCGGTTTCCCCCCACAGGCGATGGAGAACATCGAACAATTCTCCGGCCATATCGTAACGCTTGTCGTGGTCGATACGCTGCCAGCCGAACATTTCATGCTCGATGGCGCGGTGGCCGGTGACAATGTTGATGCCCCAGCGCCCCTTGGCGATATGATCCAGCGTCGCGCCATATTTGGCGAGATGCAGCGGATGCAGAGGCCCATAAAGCACATGGATGGTGGAGATCAGCAGGATGCTCTTCGTGACCGCCGCCATGGCGCCAAGCGCGATAAAACTATCGAGCGAGGATTCGCCGTCATAACCGCCCTTGGGCAGCCATTGCGTGCGGCTGAAGGCGATTTCGAAACCGAGGTCCTCCGCGCGCTTCACCAGCTCGACATTGTAGTCGAAGGTCCAGCTGTTGCTGGTCGGCAGGCTGGAGAAATTGATGTCCTGCAGATTGAGGAACAGGCCCAGCATCAGTGGCTGCTTTACCGCACGGCTGAGCGGGCTCTCATCGAAATCGATAGGACTTTTCAGTTCGAGGCCTTTCAGCTCCGGACCACCGGGCAAAGGAACAGTCAGCGCCATGTCTTTTCTCCCTCGGAATGATCGCCCTGCGGGGCAGCCGCAGCCAGCCGGGCGCGCAGATAGCCCTCCACGCTGCGGGGCTGACGACCGGTAATCCGGTCGACGGTATCGGTGACGGATGCCGCGAAACCGTCGCCGATGAGCTGTCCGAATTCGCTGATCGCTTTCTGTTCGAAGGCGCCGATATGCGGCGGGAAGACGGAGGCAGCATTATGCGCGACGCCGACAGGCCGATGCAGAATACGGGCCGCGATGCGGGCGATTTCCAGTGCCGTCAAGGATTCGCCGCCAGTCAGCACCAGCGGACCGGCAAGTGGCGCGCTGGCAGTCAGCGCATGAACCGCCACATCGGCAATGTCGTCGGCATCGATGAAGGAGACCGCCGCATGGCCGAAACGGGCGGGCACATCCCCGCCATTGCGCAGCGCGGCGACAACGGGCTCCAGCGCCACCTGCATCCAGGCATTCGGCCGCAATACCGTATGCGCAATACCGCGTCCCGCCAGATGCGTTTCGACCTCAGCATGGGCCGCACCCGAGATGGAGCGTGCGGCATTCGCAATGGTCCAGTCGGAGCCGGATATCTTCACGATCCGCGACGCACCGGCGGAAAGAGCAGCATCTATGACCGCCTTCTGATCTGCCGCCAACGTTTCGCCGATGGGGGAAAGCAGGAAGACCCTGTCTGTTCCCCGCGCAGCTTCTTTCAGGCTGGCCGGATCGGAAAAATTACCTTCCGCAATATCGACCCTGTCGCCCCAGAGCTTCAGCGCATCCTCGCGCCTGCGGGTCAGTACGCGAACTATCGCCTGTTTTTGCAAAAGACGGCTGACGACACGCTGGCCGAGCCTGCCGGTTGCACCGGTTACAAGAATGGTGGCTGCCATAGTCTCTTCACTTTCCCGGATTGCGTTGCGCAATATCCCGCACGACAGAAAGGGCGCGTGGATCGGCCCAGTCCTGCACATCGAAATCTTCGGGGATGAACTTCCATTCCAGCAGGAAATCCTTGAAGTGGCTCAGAGCATCGAGTTCGGCGGGATCGAGATCGAGCCTCAGGTTGCGGTGCACATCCGGGCCATTCGCAGCCAGAACCGCCTCCTCGCTGACACCGATTTCACGGGCGATGAAACGCACGGCTTCCGCCGGATTGTCATTTGCCCAATCGGTAACGCGCTGAACCGTGGCCACCAGCTCCGCCACCAGATCGGGCCGCTCATCGGCAAAGGTGGCGTCCACGGTCAAAGGACGCGGTGTGCCATTGTTGATGCGGATTTTGGGATCGGGGTGGAATCCCGTCGATACCACGACCTGCGCACCGATCAGATTGGCGACGGTGACACCTTCCGCTCCCTTGACGAAAAAAGCATCGATCTGGCCCCTATGCAGCGCTGCGATTTCCTCGCCATAGGGAAGCCGTCGGCGCAGACCGTGGAACCTCTCATCCGCCGGGCCGAGCAGCACGGGTTCTCTGGCGGTCAGATCGACAAGCTCGACCTCCGCGACCGTGAGGCCCGAGACCGTCAGCGCTGACACAATGCCCTTCAGGGATGTCGCACGCTGGAAATCGATGGTTTCGTTCGGTCTCTTGGGCAGACCGATGCGCCGCCCCTTCAGGTCGCCGCCCTTGCCTATTCCACTTGCTGGCAAGGCGATGACGGCCTGAAACTCGTCGGTTCTCGTCAACCCCACCAGCCGTGTTTTCCGGCCACCGGATTTCGCCCAGATCGGCGGAATATTGCCGCCCTGGCGGAAGGACCAGTCCAGACGATGGTCGAAATGGCTCTGGCGAATGGCAGGATCGGCCGCATCGCGAATGGAGGAAACAGAGATGTCGTGGGCGGCGAAACTTTCCTCGATCCAGCCCAGTTGCGCCGCGATGGAAAGCGGAGTGGGTGCCGGGCAGCGTGTATACCACACGGTTACGGGTTGGGTTATCTGGCGAAGGGCGGCATCGGCCATGGCGTTCGTCCTCGAAATTGCGATCTGACGGCACGCTACACGGCATAAAATATTTTCTATAGATAAAGTGTACTATTTGAGATGCGATTGGGGAAATTCGTTTCCATCTTGCTGGCGGTTCATCGAGGTGACGGAATATCCTTTCGATAATGGCAAGATTGCGGGTCGGATCCTCCAACCCGCCTTACGCCTTTCTCCAATTCAGCCGCAGCCTGGGTGCTGCGACGGATGAAAGTTTTTCTTCTCAGAGCAGCAAGGATTTTTAACTCGCGACCGGACCCCCGGCTGTTACGCTTCCCCGCAACTGCGCCGGTCAAAAAGGCCGGCAATCCAATAGACCTGAAAGAAAAAGTGGCAGCATGAGCAAGACCAAACGCCGGCTCAATCTCAATGTCGGCATCAATACCACCGGATATCTCGCCAATGCCTGGAAATACCGGAGCGGAGACCGGCACGACATCAACGATATCGGCTATTATCGGCGGTTGACGGAACTGGCGCACAAGGGCCGGTTCGACGCCGTTTTCTTGTCCGACCACCCGGCACTGTTGACCGACCCGGCAAGCCGCCCGTTTCACACCATCGATCCGCTCATCCTCTCGACTTCACTTGCCGCGCAGGTGCCCGATATCGGCTTTGTGGCAACCGTGTCCTCCACCTATAATTCGCCCTATAATTTCGCGAGGCGGACGCAATCCATCGATCTCGTCACCGGCGGGCGGCTGATCGTCAATATCGTCTCCTCCTTCAATCCCAATGTCGCCGCCAATTTCGGCAACGATCCGCTACCGCCGCGCAATGAACGTTACGCCAAGGCTACCGAATTTCTCGATGTCGCGAAAAAGCTCTGGTCGAGCTGGGATCCGCGCCGTGAAGGCGAAGTACCGGAAGAGCGTTTCTGGGATGCGGCGACGGCCGAAACCATCGATCATGAGGGGCAATATTTCCACGTCAAAGGCCCGCTCAACGTTCCACGCGGACCGCAGGGGCATCCAGTGATCGCGCAGGCCGGTGCCTCCGAAGGTGGCATCGATCTGGCGGCACGCCACGGCGAGATCATCTATTGCAACATCCTGTCACGCCCGGCCGGTCAGGCCTTCGGCAAAAAGGTCCGCGACCGCGCCGTCTCCCTTGGCCGCGATCCCTCCGGCATCCGCATCGTTCCCGGCCTCGTTGTCATTCTCGGCGAGACCCGGGAAGAAGCGTTGCGCAAACATGAATTATACAGCGGAACGGGCTCTGAGGACGGTCTTCTGGCGCGCTTCGCCAAGGAAAACGGCATCGATCCCCGCGACTTCGACCCCGATGCAAAACTCGATGCCGGCCGTTTCATCCCGGACCAGAACCGGCAATGGGCGGTAGGCATGGGGCTTGGCCTTTCCGATCTTTTGACCCACGAGAAACTCACCGCCCGCGAGGCCGTGCGGCGCTCGGAAGGACATCACCGGCTGCTGCTCGGCACACCGGAAGAGGTGGCGGATGGCATTATTGATCTCTGGCAGGATGGCACGGTAGACGGCTACACCCTGCAGCCGCCCCGCGCGCCAGACGATATTGCCGAATTCGTCGAAAAGGTCGTGCCGGTGCTGCAGGATCGCGGTGTTTACCCGCGCGAATACGAAGGTGCGACGATCCGCGACCGCTATGGCCTGCCCTATCCCGATTGAACGGCGACGCTGTCGCAATGTCAATCTCGCACCATTCCCGCAGAAAGCGGGAATGGAACACGTTATTGGCCCGTAGCCACTTTCAAAACGGGCCGCCCGCCGGAAAGCTGCGGCAGGACTGAGGCGAAATCCGTAACGATCTGGCGATAATCTTCCGGCTGGAACTCATAGGGCAGTTCGAGACGGAATTCCGAGACGAGCGGCAGAACGGGATCGCGCGACAGTTTCTCCAGAATTTCGTCCGTCGTCCCAACGATATCGGGCAGGAAAAGCGTGCGGCGTGCGCCATGCGGTGCATGCGTGCGCTTGTCGCGCTCGGCGGCGAATTCCTGATAGCGGCGGCGGGTCGCAGGGCTCGCGCTATCCGTCGGCAGGATCACGCGGCCAAGAGCGACACGCGGCTGGCGCTCATGCGCCCATTCCTGCCGGAAGCGGGCGACGAGAGCCGCCTGCGCGGTCAGAAAATCATCGGTATTCTCGCCGCTGACGATATTGCCCGTCAGAAGATTGAAGCCTGCCTTGCCGGCCCAGCGGGCGGAATTCTGCGATCCGCCGCCATACCATAACCGGTCCGTCAGCCCCTCGGCGGCTGGCCGAAGGCGCGGCACCTGCGCACCGGCCGCATTGCCCACTTCCGTCTCACCGGACAGCGGTTCCGACCGCAAGGCCCTCGCCAGCTTTTCGGCACGGGCATGGCTGTAATCGGCATCAGGAACCGTATCGACATAATCCGAAATGAGATGGGCGAAGGGCGGTGCGCCCACCGAAACGCCAACATTCAGCCGCCCGCGCGAGAGCACATCCACCGTTGCCAGATCCTCAGCCAGCCTGAAGGGGTTTTCGTAACCGAGCTGAATGACGGCGGTGCCCAGTCCGATCCGCCTGGTGCGCTGCGATGCCGCCGCGAGAAAAGTGGCCGCCGAGGAAACGCCGCGTTCCAGATGGCGCTGGCGAACCCAGGCGCTGTGATAACCCAGCGCCTCTCCGGCCTCGAAAAGCTGCAGGGTTTCTTCCAGCCCTCGTGCCGGATCATCGTCCTGATAATTGCCGGGAACGAGAAAGGCGAAGTGGGAGATATGGGAAAGGGGCATGGCTGTAATCCGGAAACGAGTGTTGAAGCCCAGCAGCGCAGATGCAGCCATCCTGTTCCGGAACAGCCGTTCAATGCGGCGCATACCCATGCAGAATGCATGATGACAGGCACGGCTGGCACGGCATGTTCGTTTATAGTCCGGGCCATTGTTGAAAGATCATTGCGCGTTTCAATAGTCTACTAAAATTATGGATTAAATCGCCAGTGGCGTAGGCCGCATTCAAGCCTCCCGTCAGATTCTCTTCTGCTGAAGAGGCAAAATCTCCCTCAGTCACCCTCTCACACCGAAGACCTGTGCAACACCGTGCGCAAATGGCCTTGATTTTCTGCGTCAACATGTAATACAGATTATCATACATGTTGACAAATAATGCATACATGTATGACATTGCGGCAACCACTAACGCTGCGACACCTGCATGAGGGAGGAATTATGATCATCACCGACGTCGAGGTCCGTGTTTTCCGCACGACGACCCGTCGGCACTCGGACAGTGCCGGTCACGCGCATCCGGGGCCGGCGCATCAGGTGGAACAGGCCATGCTGACCATCCGCACCGAAGACGGGCAGGAAGGCCACTCCTTCACCGCGCCGGAGATCGTTCGCCCGCATGTCATCGAAAAATTCGTCAAGAAGGTCCTGATCGGCGAGGACCATCGCGACCGCGAACGGCTATGGCAGGACCTTGCCCACTGGCAGCGCGGATCGGCCGCGCAGCTGACCGACCGCACCCTGGCGGTGGTGGATTGCGCCCTGTGGGACCTTGCCGGCCGCTTGCTCAATCAACCTGTATACAAGTTGATCGGAGGTTACCGCGACAAGGTGCTGGCCTATGGCTCCATCATGTGCGGTGACGAGCTGGAAGGCGGGCTTGCGACACCCGAAGATTACGGTCGCTTTGCCGAAACGCTGGTAAAACGCGGTTACAAGGGTATCAAGCTACACACCTGGATGCCGCCCGTCAGCTGGGCGCCGGATGTGAAGATGGACCTCAAGGCCTGCGCAGCCGTGCGTGAAGCAGTTGGTCCCGATATTCGCCTGATGATCGACGCTTTCCACTGGTACTCTCGTACCGACGCGCTGGCGCTGGGCCGTGGCCTCGAAAAACTCGGCTTCGACTGGATCGAGGAGCCGATGGATGAACAGTCGCTGTCCTCCTACAAATGGCTCGCCGACAATCTCGATATTCCGGTCGTCGGCCCGGAAAGTGCGGCCGGCAAACATTGGCACCGCGCCGAATGGATCAAGGCCGGCGCCTGCGATATTCTGCGCACCGGCGTCAACGATGTCGGCGGTATCACCCCGGCGCTGAAGACCATGCATCTGGCCGAAGCCTTCGGCATGGAATGCGAGGTGCACGGCAATACCGCCATGAACCTGCATGTTGTCGCCGCCACCAAGAATTGCCGCTGGTATGAGCGCGGCCTGTTGCACCCCTTCCTCGAATATGATGACGGCCACGATTATCTGAAATCGCTGTCCGACCCGATGGACCGCGACGGCTTCGTGCATGTCCCTGACCGGCCGGGCCTTGGCGAGGACATCGATTTTACCTTCATCGACAACAATCGGGTGAGGTAACGGGCGATGAAAACGGTGCTCGCCTTCGGAGACAGCCTCACCTGGGGTGCTGACCCTGCAACCGGTCTGCGACACCCGGCCGAACACCGCTGGCCGGGGGTTCTGGAGGCCGGGCTTGCCGGAAAGGTGAAGGTTCACCCGGAAGGGCTGGGCGGGCGCACCACCTGCTACGACGACCATGCCGGCCCTGCCTGCCGCAACGGCGCGCGGGCGCTTGAGATCGCCCTTTCCTGCCATATGCCACTCGATCTCGTCATCGTCATGCTCGGCACCAATGACATCAAGCCTGTGCATGGCGGGCGCGCGGAAGCCGCGGTTTCGGGCATGCGGCGGCTGGCGCAGATCGTCGAGACCTTCATCTACAAGCCGCGCGAGGCGGTGCCGAAACTGCTGATCGTCGCCCCGCCGCCCTGCGTTGCTGGTCCTGGCGGAGAACCGGCGGGCGGGCGGGATATCGAGCAATCGCTCAGGCTTGCGCCGCTTTACCGCAAACTCGCCGCCGAACTCGGACATGCCTTCTTTGACGCCGGATCGGTCGCCAGCGCCTCGCCGGTGGATGGCGTGCATCTGGACGCGCCGGCAACGGCGGCAATCGGCCGGGCACTCGTGGCACCGGTCAGGGAAATTCTTGGCTGATCACACGCAGCCTGAGGAGGAACCGGGCGCGTGGATCAAAACGTGGAAAGGCCGTATGAACCGGCCACATTGGGAGGAAAGATGAAACATTTTCTTGCAACCGCAGCGCTTGGCGCCCTGCTGATCGGCGCCATGCCGCTCAGCAGCTTTGCCGAAACGCCGAAGGATCAGCTCATCGTCGCCACGACCATGAGCAACATCCTGACCCTCGACCCCGCCGCCATTACCGGCCGCGAGACCGTGCAGGTCCTGAACAATGTCTATGACACGCTGGTGGTGCTTTCACCTGAGGATCGCAGCGTTCAGCCACGCCTTGCGGAACGCTGGGAAATTGCCGAAGACCGGAAATCGATCCGTTTCCATCTGCGCGCCGATGCCAAGTTTGCCTCCGGCAATGCGGTGACGGCCAAGGACGTGGCATGGAGCCTGAAGCGGCTGCTCGCCCGCAACCTGGCGCAGTCCTCCTTCCTGAAAACTCGTGGTTTCAAGCTGGAAGAGGCCGACAAGCTGTTCGTCGCTGAAAACGACCAGACCTTCGTGCTGAACATTCCAAAGCCCGATGACCCGAACCTGCTGCTGATGATCCTCGCACAGAACGGTCCCGGCTCGATCGTCGACAGCAAGACGGCGCTCGAGAATGAGAAGGATGGCGATCTGGGCGGCGCATGGCTGACTCTGAATTCCGCCGGCTCCGGCCCCTTCAAGCTGACGCAGTGGAAGTCCAACGAATATATCATCCTTACCCGCAACGACGATTATTGGGGCGAAAAGGCCAAGATGAAACGCATCCTGATGCGCCATCTGCCGGAATCGCAGTCGCAGCGTCTGATGCTGGAAAAAGGCGATATCGACGTTGCCTATTCCCTGCAGGCCCCGGACCTGAAATCGCTGGAAGCCGACAAGGCCGTCACCATCGAATCCACGCCCGGCTCCGGTTTTTATTACCTCAGCGTTTCGATGAAGGATGAGAAATTTGCCAACAAGAAGGTGCGCGAGGCGCTGCGTTACCTGATCGATTACGATGGTCTCGACAAGGCGGTCATGCCCTATTACGGCAAGCTGCATCAGCGCTCCCTCAGCACCGGCGTCATGGGTGCGCTGCCGGATCAGGGCTACAAGCTCGACATCGAAAAGGCCAAGGCGCTTCTGACGGAGGCCGGTTATCCCAACGGCTTCAAGACCACGCTGCGCGTGCTTTCGGAAGACCCCTTCATGAAGGCGGCAACGGCGATCCAGAACACGCTGGCCCAGGCCGGCATTCAGGCCGAACTGATCAGCGGCTCCGGCGACCAGATCTATGGCGCGATGCGCGAGCGGAATTTCGAACTGCTGCTCGGCCGCGGCGGCGGCGGCCAGCAGCCGCATCCCGACAACAACCTGCGTTCCATCGCCTATAATCCGAACAATGCCGACGATGCCAAGCTCACCAATTACCAGAGCTGGCGCACCAGTTTCTTCGATGAAAAGCTGAACAAGATGATCGAGGAAGCGCTTGTCGAGCGTGACGTGGCGAAACAGACGAAACTCTATGAGGACCTGCAGGGCTACATGGACGAGATCGTCATGTCGATCCAGCCTTTCTCCGAGGTCATCGACACCGCCGCCTTCCGCAGCGATATCAAGGGCATGATCGTCAGCCCCTGGCTTTCGCGGTTTGAAGAGGTGAGCAAGGAGCGGTAATCTGCCGACACAGCGGTTACTCAGGAAAAGGCGCGGCTTACCCCCGCGCTTTTTGTTGGCGGCAAGACCGCGCAGAACTGCTCCTACTGGCGAAAACATATCGCTTCCGTCATTCCGGCCTTGAGCCGGAATCCAGCCGACGTGCGTCTGCACGGCGGAAAGAGTCCTTTCAGCCCAAGGACTTGGGTTGGCTGGATACCGGCACAAGGCCGGTATGACGGTTGGAGGGAGCTCAGCAGAAACATCGCCCTTTCTGCTCCATCATTGCGTCAATACCCGATGACGCAGTTGCCGGGCTGCCTCCTCTCAAGCCATTTCAAAAAAATGCCCGGCAGGGAGGCCGGGCAAGGAAGGAGGATGTTATTATCCGTGACACCCGGAGGAGGACGATCACGTTTTGGGAGACGTCACGCGCCTTCATATTCCAGCGAGGCGCCGATCAGTTCGCGGGCATAGGGATGCGTCGCGCCATTGCCGGCGATGGCCTCGCGCGGCAGGATTTCGGTGATCTCGCCGCGCAACATCACCGCAAAGCGGTCGCACATGTGATCGACCACGGCGAGATCATGGGTCACCATGATATAGGTGAAGCCGCGCTCTTCACGCAGGCGCTGCAACAGGTTGAGGATTTCCGCCTGCACCGAAACGTCGAGCGCCGAGGTCGGCTCATCGAGCAGAAGCAACGACGGTTCGAGGATCAGCGCCCTCGCAATCGCCACGCGCTGCCGCTGGCCGCCGGAAAGCTGATGCGGAAAGCGGTCCAGAAACGACACTGGCAGGCCGACATCGGTGATGACCTTGCGCATGCGCTCTTCACGGTCGCCGAGCCTGTGGATCGCAAGCGATTCCGAAAGCACGGTGCGCACCGATTGGCGGGGATGTAGCGAACCATAGGGGTCCTGAAACACCATCTGCAGCATGCGGCACCGCTCGATCAGCGGCATGTCACGCACCGACCTGCCGTCGATGAGGATATCGCCGGTCCAGAAATCATTGAGCATGGAGACACAGCGAAGCACGGTGGATTTGCCCGAGCCGCTTTCGCCGACCAGACCGAAACATTCGCCCGGCTCGACGCGGAAGGATACCGAAGGCAGCACTTTCAGCGCCGTATGGCCGCTGCCGAAGGTGATGGAGAGATCGCGGGTTTCGATGGAAACGGCCATTATACGTTCTCCTCCAGCCATTCAGGGCGGCGGTCCAGCACCGCAAGCGGCGCACGCGTGCCGCCGATGCGCGGCTGTGCCGCCAAAAGGCCGCGCGTATAGGGGTGCTGCGCCTGATCGAGATCGCGTGCGGCAAGGGTTTCCACCACCCGGCCGGAATACATGATGAGCACCCGGTCGCAGAAATTCCGCACAAGATTGAGGTCGTGGCTGATCATGATGAGGCCGATGCCACGATCGCGCACCAGACCGTCGAGAATATTCAGCACCTGCAGCCGCACGGTCACGTCAAGCGCCGAGGTCGGCTCGTCGGCAATGACGAGATCGGGATCGGCAAGCAGCATCATGGCAATCATGACGCGCTGGCCCATGCCGCCGGAAATCTCATGCGGATATTGCTCATAGACACGGGCGGCATCGCGGATCTTCACCGCATCCAGCATGGCGAGCGCCTTTTCCCGGGCTTGCGATTTCGATGCCTTGAAGTGGCGCAGATAGGTCTCCGTCACCTGATCACCCACCCGGCGGATGGGGTTCAGGGAGAATTTCGGATCCTGAAGGATCATCGACATACGCCGCCCGCGAACCTTCAGCATCTCCTTCTCATCGAGCGAAAGAAGATCGAGGCCGTCGAAATCCAGCCTGTCGGCGGTGATCGTCGCCGATGGCAGGAGGCGCAGCAGGGCACGGCCGACGGTGGATTTTCCCGAGCCGCTTTCGCCGACGATGCCGAGCCGTTCCCGGCCCAGCGTGAAGGAGATGCCGCGCACCGCTTCAGTCGGCGAGCCGCCATAGCGGATGCGAAGATTTTCGACGTCAAGGATTGGTTTTTCCATGATCTTATCTCCGGTTCATCTGCTTCGGATCAAGCGCATCCCGCAACCCATCGCCCAGAAGGTTGAAGGCAAGGCTGACGGATAGGATCGCGATGCCGGGGAAGGTCACCAGCCACCAACTGTCCAGCATGTAGCGCCGGCCGGTGGCGATCATCGCCCCCCATTCCGGCAGCGGCGGCTGCGCACCGAGACCGAGGAAACCGAGGCCGGCGGCGGTGAGGATAACGGTCGCCATGTTCAGCGTCAGGCGAATGAGAACCGACGGCAGGCACATGGGCATGATCGATTTGACGATGATGCGGAGCGGCGAGGCGCCCTGAAGCCGTGCGGCGGCAATGTAGTCGGCCTTGCGGAAGGTCATGGCTTCGGCACGGGCAAGACGCGCGATCGGCGGCCACGAGGTGAGCGCAATCGCGATGATCGCATTGTTGAGGCTCGGGCCGAGTGCTGCGACGAAAGCAAGCGACAGGATGAGGCTCGGGAAGGACAAAAAGATATCGGTGATGCGCATCATCACCGTGTCGAACTTGCCGCCGAGATAACCGGATGCCGTGCCGACCAGAAGGCCGACCGGACCGACGATGATCGACACCAGCGAGATGATGGTGAGGGTGATACGCGCGCCCCAGAGAAGGCGGCTGTAAATATCGCGTCCCAGCTCATCCGTGCCGAAGACATGGCCGTTGCCGGGCGCCTGCAGCGTGTTGGCGAGATCCTGCGCGTAAGGGTCATGCGTCGCAAGCCAGGGCGCGAAAATCGCGGCAATGACGAGGAGCAGCAGGACAGCGAGGCCAAAGGCCGATGTCGGGCTTTTCAGCAGGAAAACGATGATGTTCTTCAGCGCGTTCAAAGGCACGGGAAGGCGGGAGGAGGTTTCTGCACGGGCCGTCATCAGCGGGTCCTCGGATCGAAAAAGCGGTAGAGAATGTCGGACAGGAGATTGAGCCCGATGAAGATGACGCCGACGATCAGAACGCAGGTCATCACGGCATTCATGTCGCCGATGATAAGATTGCTGGTGAGATATTGTCCGAAACCCGGCCAAGCGAAGACGGTCTCGATCAGCACCGCGCCTTCCAGCAGCGAACCATAGGCAAGCGCAATGATGGTGACCAGCTGCACACGGATATTGCCGAAAGCATGCAGCCACACCGTCTGCCGCTGCGACAGGCCCTTGACGCGGGCGGTCGTCACATATTCCTGCCCGAGTTGGTCCAGCATGAAGCTGCGCGTCATGCGGGTGATATAGGCCGAGGAGGAATAACCGAGCAGCGCGGCGGGAAGGATGAGGTGGTTGATGGCCGACCAGAAGACCTCCATATCGCCGGCCAGCAGGCTGTCGATCAGCAGGAATCCCGTCCGCTCCTCCACCAGACCGATATAGAACTGGTCCATGCGGCCACCGCCGCCAACAAGGCCGAGATGGGCGTAAAAAACGATCAGCGCGATCATGCCGGTCCAGAAGATCGGCATCGAATGGCCGAACAGGCTGAGCACCCGCACCAGATGGTCCTGCCAGCGGTCCTTATTGACGGCGGCATAAACGCCCATGGGTATGCCGAGGCCGGCGCCAATCAGGATCGCGAAGGTAGCAAGCTCCATCGTCGCGGGCATGACCCTGATGATGTCTTCGATAACCGGGCGACCGGTGCGGATCGAGGTTCCGAAATCGCCGGTGAAGACATCGCCGAGATAATAGAAGAACTGCTGCCACAGCGGCCGATCGAAACCGAGCGCATGATAGACCTGTTCATAGGTTTCGCGGGTCGCATCCTCGCCGACGATCGCCCGCACCGGATCGGCGGGCATCAGGCGGCCGATAAAAAAGGTCAGCAGCAACAATCCAAGCAGCGTAACGGCAATACTTCCGATCTGGCCGGACAGGCCATACAGCGAAAGGCGTCTTTTTGACATGATTCCTCCCTTGCCAGAGACCGACCGCGCAAGTGACCAGGGCGCAATCCTGTCTGACAACTATTCGCAAGTTGTCACAGGTGTTGAAAGCTGTCAAGCGCCCGCCAGCGAAATCCGTACTGCACAGGGATCCG
This sequence comes from Agrobacterium sp. NPDC090283, assembly GCF_044769685.1. Lineage (NCBI taxonomy): Bacteria > Pseudomonadati > Pseudomonadota > Alphaproteobacteria > Hyphomicrobiales > Rhizobiaceae > Agrobacterium > Agrobacterium sp. NPDC090283. The sequence goes on from NZ_JBIVYG010000002.1 coordinate 445,228, forward strand.
GAACCTGTGCCTCGAGACGGAGATTTCATATGGAGACTACCCGACTTTTGCTTTTGCTTTCGGGAAAGCGCCTGTGTTGCGGCATCCAAAAAAGCCTATATTCTCGCGCTTCGTGGCGTCAGGGGACGCCTGCCTCGCGATAATGCCGAAGGCATCCGCACTTTCAGGGGGAGGAAAATATGGCTGACATGACGCTTCTGGCATTTGCCGTCGTCGCCTTTATTGGCATTGCGACACCCGGCCCGACCGTTTTGCTCGCGCTTGCCAATGGCTCAAGATTTGGAGTACGCCGCGCCTTGATCGGCATGACTGGCGCTGTTGTCTCGGATTTTGTCCTGATCGGCGCGGTTGCCCTGGGATTGGGCGCTTTGCTCGCGGCTTCCGAATTCTGGTTCGGCGTCGTCAAATGGGTGGGCGTCTGTTATCTTGCCTTCCTCGGCATCATGCTTTTACGCTCCAGAGGCACACTCGATGGCGCGCTTCATTCAGCAGGTGCCAGTGCGGCGACTTCCGCCCGCTCGATTTTCCTCAAGAGCTTTCTCGTGGCGGTGACCAATCCCAAGGGATACCTGTTCTTTTCGGCCTTCCTGCCGCAATTCATCGATCCCGCAGCGCCGCAGCTCCAGCAATATGCCGCTCTTGCGCTGATCTTCGCCGGCGTCGATTTAATCGTGATGTTCGGATATGCCCTGCTCGGCTCGCGGGCCGTCCGGCTGTTGCGAAAATCCGGAGCCCTGTGGCTCGACAGGATTTGCGGCGGCGCGCTTCTGACGCTTGCTGCCTCATTGGCCTTCTATCGGCGGGCGACCACGTAACCCATTGACCTGAATGCCATTTCCGGATCTCATTCAGCGGCAGTGCGGGAGCGCAACAGCACCTTGTAGCGCTCAAGACTGCCGCGCAGATGCGCCGCCATATATTGGCGAGCGGCATCGGCGTCCCCTTCGATGATGGCGTCGACAATCCTCGCATGCTCCTCCTGGAGATGCAGATTGTAGTCCTTGGGACGCGACCCGGGCGCCGCACCCTGCAATTCCCCACGAGGAATGATGCCGGAGCGGATGAGCTGCAGAAACTCGGGAAACCGCCTGTTCTGCGTGGCCTGTGCAATCGCCAGATGGAACTCAAAATCGGCGTCCCGTGTCGGCAGGCCGGCGGCGAGACAATCTCCGACGCGCCGGTGCGCATCCACAATCGCCTCCACCTGCACAGCGGAGCGGCGCGATGCCGCAAGCCCGGCGGATTCGACCTCGAAAACGGTGCGCAATTCCAGCAATTCGATCACAGAGGAAATTCGCCCCACCGCCAGATCGTTAAAAGGCAGTTCCTTGGCCGGCTTTACTTCGACAGCAAAAACGCCGGCACCCTTGCGGGCTTCGACAAGGCCATCGGCGCGCAGAATGGCGATGGCCTCACGCACGACCGTGCGGCTGACGGAATATTCCCGCGTCAATTCGCTTTCGCTCGGAAGCCGGTCACCGGGGCGGAAAACGCCTTCCGCCAGATCCCGCCGCAATGCCGAACTGATTTTCGCCGCGAGCGATACCCCCTGCTTCGTGCTGCTCTCAACGTCCATTCCGGCCCACCTGTTTTAAACTTGTCTGGCATGTTAGCAAACACCCGCCACATTGCAAGGGCCAGACGTCTCAGCGGCCTCGCCAGCGCACCAATGGCACCGTCGAAGCCGCAGGGTATCGTCAGGCCGCGGCCATGGCCGAACTGCTGGAAAAGCGGCTCCTATATTCCCCCGGTGAAAGGCCGAGAATGCGGTGAAACACCCGGCGGAAGGCGGCGGCATCCTCATAACCCACCGACCAGGCGATCTGATCGACCGAGCGGCGGGTGAATTCCAGCAATTCCCGCGCCTTGCCGACCCTCAGATGCTGGACATATTCGATCGGCTTCATACCGGTCGCCGCCTTGAAACGGCGCAGGAAGGTTCGCTCCTCCAGCCCGGCATGGCCGGCCATGTCGGCAACGCTCGTCGCCCGTCCGGCGCGGGCCTGCAGCCAGTGCTGCACCTTCAGGATCGGCTCGTCGCCATGCGTCAGCCTCGGGGCGAAGCTGCTATAATGGCGCTGTTCCCGCCCCGAAGGGTCGATCAGCAGGAACTTTCCGGTCTCGATCATCACCGAGGGGCCAAGCAGCCGGTCGACGATGCGCAGGCCAAGATCGGTCCAGGCCATCAGCCCGCCAGCCGTGATGATATCGCCATCCTCGATGACGATCTTGTCTATCTCCAGCCGGATATCGGGAAAACGGTCGCGGAACCGTTCGGCAAACAGCCAGTGCGTGGTCGCCGGGCGGCCGGACAGGAGGCCCGTCGCGGCGATGATAAAGGAGCCGCCGCAACTGGCGGCCAGCGTCGCGCCCTGCGCGTGCCGATCCAGCAGCCAGCGGGCATAAGGCGCGGCCTCTTCGATTTCAGCAGGCCCGGTCAACCGGCCGGGCACGACGAAGATATCGGGATGTCCCGGTGTGCCGGGCTCGGTGTCATGGCAGCGGGAAAATTCACCGCCCTCGCCCATGCTCCAGTGACTGACCCGCAATTTCGGCCCGCCGCGATCCTGTGAAAATACCGATGCGATGGCGAAAAGATCGGTGATGCCATGCACCATGGCGATCTGACAGTCGCGATAGAGGACCAGTCCCACTTCCAGCGCGCTTCCCGCTACACCCGCCATGCCCACACCCCGTTTTGTCAGTTTCGGCTCGTTTTCTGTCAGAAGCGCCAATCCAGCCCCGGCTGCGCCAAGAGTATCTCTATTCCCACGGGACGCAAGCAAGCTCCCTGCAACAGGAGAGAGAGCCATGACAACGATCACCACCAGAGACGGAACACATATCTTCTACAAGGACTGGGGCCCGAAAGACGGCCAGCCCATCATCTTCTCCCACGGCTGGCCGCTCAGCGCCGATGCCTGGGATGCGCAGATGGTGTTCTTCGCCAACAACGGTTTCCGCACCATCGCCCATGACCGCCGCAGCCACGGCCGCTCCGATCAGGTCTGGCATAACAATACCATGGATCAATATGCCGACGATCTGGCCGAGCTGATCGAACAGCTCGATCTCCACGACATCATTCTGGTCGGCCATTCCACCGGCGGCGGCGAGGTGACACGTTATATCGGCCGCCACGGCACGGCCCGCATCGCCAAGATCGCCCTTATCGGCGCGGTGCCGCCGCTGATGCTGAAGACGGAAAGCAATGCCATCGGCCTGCCGATCGATGTTTTCGACGATATCCGCAAGGGCACCTATGACAATCGCAGCCAGTTTTTCAAGGACCTGACCATTCCCTTCTACGGCTACAACCGCGAAGGCGCCGTGATATCCGAAGGCATCCGCGAGGAATTCTGGCGGCAGGGCATGATGGGCGGCCTGAAAGGCCAGCTCGACAGCATCCGCGCTTTCTCGGAAAGCGATTTCCATCAGGACCTGAAGGCCTTCGACAAACCGACGCTGGTTCTGCACGGTGATGACGACCAGATCGTTCCGGTCGGCGCTTCGGCGCTTTCCACGGTCAGAATAGTCAAACATGCGGTCCTTAAAATCTATGAGGACGCCGATCATGGCCTGACGCAGACCCATCAGGACCGGTTCAACGCCGACCTTCTCGCCTTCATCAACGCCTGAAACCTTGAGACACAGGAGACACGGACATGACACAGAATACATTTCTCATCACCGGCGCATCGGACGGCATCGGCGCGGTCTATGCGGAACGCCTGGCAAAACGCGGCCATGATCTCATCCTCGTGGCACGGCGCGCCGAAAAGCTGAAGGCGTTGGCCGCACAGCTGGAAAAGGATCATCACATCGCGGTCGAGGTTCTCTCCGCCGATCTTTCACGGGCGGAAGATCTCGAAAAGGTGGAAGGGCGGCTGCGCGACGACCGGCTGATTACCGGCCTTGTCAACAATGCCGGCATTGCCGGTGAAGGCGCGATCACGGCGCTGGATCCGGCCTATGTGACGACGATGATCAACCTCAACATTCTTGCCGTCACCCGGCTTGCGGCGGCCATAGCACCGCGCCTTGCCGCCGATGGAAAGGGCACGATCATCAACATCACCTCGGTCACGGCGCTGATGCCGGCGGCGTTCACCGCCGTCTATCCGGCCACCAAGGCCTTCGTCCTTGCCTTCACCGAGGCGCTTGAGGCGCAGCTTTCGCCCTCCGGCGTGCGGGTTCAGGCCGTCCTGCCGGGCATCACCCGCACAGCGATCTGGGAAGAGGAACGGCTCGATGCCATTCCGTCCGCCATGGTCATGGACGTTTACGAGATGGTGGATGCGGCCCTTGCCGGTCTCGACCTCGGCGAAGCGCTGACCATTCCTTCCCTGCCGGATACGGCCGATCTCGAAAATTTCCTTGCAGCGCGCGCGGCGTTAAGGCCCAATCTGTCGCATGCACTTGCCGCCAGCCGGTATCGTGCAGCCAAAACCGAATAGAGGGAGACGTATCATGATCCTCGGACTGACCATTCCCCAATTCACGGCACTGCATGTGGGCTTAAGCTTCATCGGCATTGCCGCCGGACTGATCGCACTGCCCGCTTATGCGGCCGGGCGGTGGATGCCCCGCATGATGGCGATTTTCCTCGTCACCACGCTCGCCACCACACTCACCGGCTTCCTGTTTCCAATCGGAAATTTCACACCGGCACTCGGCGTCGGCATCATCTCGACTCTCGTTCTGGCAATCGCACTGGTTGCGCTTTACGGATACGGTCTGAATGGCAGGGCGCGCATCATTTATACGATCACCGCCACGATCAGCCTTTATCTCAATATGTTCGTGTTGATCGTTCAGGCCTTTCTCAAGGTCGAAACGCTCAACAATCTCGCACCGAACGGTAATGAACCGCCCTTTGTGATCGCCCAGACGGTTCTGCTTGTTGCAGCCATCTGTCTCGGCTGGAAGGCGACGCGCCGCAGGCTCGCCGTCTAGCGAGACTGGATTCGAGCCGGTTTTCGTGAACATGCCTTGTGCCTCACTATTTGGGGCGCAAGGCATGTCTTTGCATGCCCAATACTGGCGGTCTTTGCCCACCCGTCACAAAACGAAGAAATCCCGTCTCTAGTGTTCCTTCCGAACCCTTCCTGAAAATGTGGCAGGAGACATTCGGAACGAAGGCATTTTCAGCCTCTTGCAAATATACAATATACATTATATAATAATATATATTAAATTATTACAACAGGAGATGCCGATGAATGCCGTGAAGATCAACGAGCGTCTGACCGTTGCGGCCCAGCCGACGATCGCCGATTTCCAATCGCTCTCCGCTCAGGGCTATAAAAGCATCATCAATGCCCGCCCTGATGGTGAAGAGGCCGGCCAGCCGGGCAATGCGCAGGAAAAAAGCGCCGCCACCGCGGCAGGCATGGACTATGGCTTCATCCCGGTCAGCGGCCCTACCATCACCGAAGCCGATATCCGCGCCTTCCAGCAAAAAATGGCGGAAGCGGAAGGTCCGGTTTTTGCCCATTGCAAGGGTGGCACGCGCGCGCTCACGCTTCATGTTCTCGGGGAAGCGCTGGATGGGCGCATCGAACGGGACGGTATCGAGGCTTTCGGCAAGGTCCATGGCTTTGACCTTTCCGGCGCCACCCGCTGGCTGGAACGGCGCGCGGCGGCTGTCCCGCACGTCAAGGCGTTCTTCGATCCGCGCACATGGAGCGTGCAATATGTCGTGTCCGATCCCGCGACCGGCGGCTGCGCCATCATCGACCCGGTCTATGATTTCGATGAGAAATCCGGCGCGACCGGAACGATGAATGCCGACGCCATTCTGGACCATGTGAAGAGCGAGGGCCTGTCGGTAGAATGGATTCTCGATACCCATCCGCATGCCGACCATTTTTCCGCCGCCCATTATCTGAAGCAGAAAACCGGCGCGCCGACGGCGATCGGCGCGAAGGTCACCGGCGTGCAAAAGCTCTGGCAGGAGAAATATAACTGGCCGGATCTCGAAACCGACGGTTCGCAATGGGACCGGCTGTTCGAGGCGGGCGACAGGTTCAATATCGGTTCGCTGGAAGCGCGCGTGCTGTTTTCGCCCGGCCATACACTCGCCTCCGTGACCTATGTGGTGGGAGATGCCGCCTTTGTGCACGATACACTTTTCATGCCCGATTCCGGCACCGCCCGCGCCGATTTTCCGGGCGGCAGCGCCAGAGAACTCTGGGCGTCCATTCAGGACATTCTTGCCCTCCCCGACGAAACAAGGCTTTTCACCGGCCATGACTATCAGCCCGGCGGCCGCGCCCCGAAATGGGAAAGCACGGTTGGCGAACAGAAACGCAGCAATCCGCATCTGGCCGGCATGACGGAGGAGGGCTTCATCCGTCTCAGGGAAACACGGGATCGCACCCTGCCGATGCCGAAGCTCATTCTCCACGCCCTGCAGGTCAATATTCGCGGCGGCCGCCTGCCGGAGCCGGAGGCGAATGGCAAGCGTTATCTGAAATTCCCGCTCGATGTGCTGGAGGGCAGCACATGGTAAAGGAGACCACGCTGGAAGAGACACCGCACATTGCTGAAATTCTCCTCCCCGCCATGGAGGCGCGGGCTGTCGAAGTCGCGCTGCTACTGAAAACGCTTGCCCATCCCGCGCGGCTGATGCTCGCCTGCACGCTGGCGCAGGGGGAATTTTCCGTTGGCGAACTGGAAGTCAAGCTGGATATTCGCCAGCCGACGCTCTCCCAGCAGCTCGGCGTCCTGCGGGAAGCCGGCGTGGTCGAGACCCGGCGCGACGCCAAGCAAATCTTCTACCAACTGAGCGAGGCGAAAGCCGCGCAACTGATCGAAGCCCTTTACACCATATTCTGTTCACCGGAGGCAAAGACCCCGTGACCCCCTATTGGCCCTCTCTTTTCGGCGGCATGCTGCTCGGTCTTGCCAGCATTCTCCTGTTTCTCTTTAATGGCCGCATTGCCGGCATCAGCGGAATCCTGGGCAAAATGCTCGGCCGGGAACGGCGTATTGCCGATCTCGCCTTCGTCGCCGGCTTGCTGGCTGGGCCCTATATCCATGCCGCCGCCTTCGGCCGGCTGCCTGCCATCACCATAGTCGCACCCTGGCCGCTTATCCTCATTGCCGGCTTGCTGGTGGGTTTTGGTACGCGCATGGGCTCCGGCTGCACCTCCGGCCATGGCATCATGGGGCTGGCGCGATTTTCCCGTCGCTCCATCGCCGCGACCGCAACCTTCCTGATCACCGGCATCTGCGCCGCAACGATAACAGGGGCGCTGTCATGAAAAATCCAGCCGTGGCCCGTGTTACTCTGGCATTGGTCGCAGGCGCGTTGTTCGGCTTCGGCCTCTCGCTGTCAGGCATGATCGATCCAGCCCGCGTTTCCGGTTTTCTCGACCTGGCGAGTGGCCATTGGGATCCGAGCCTGATATTCGTCCTCGGCGGTGCATTGATGGTCGCCGTGCCGGGTGTTTTCGCCAGCCGACGTCTCGCCAAACCGGTCCTCGCCGAGGATTTCAGCCCTCCCGCAAGAACCCGCATCGACCCGCCGCTCATAACAGGCTCGGCGATTTTCGGCCTGGGTTGGGGGCTTGCCGGTTTATGCCCCGGTCCGGCACTATCGGCTTTTGCCCTTGGGCTTATGCCGGTCGTTCTCTTCGTCTGCGCCATGATTGCCGGCATGCTGGTGCACGACCGCCTCTACGCAAGAGAACCATAGAACGCGCAACGCTCATTCGGCAGACAAAAATGCGGCCGCGCGGGTCCAGAACGCCGGCGCGACCGCATTTGATTACAGGTCGATCAGGCTCTTGCCCGTCATTTCCGGCGGCAGCGGCACATTCATCAGTTGCAGCAGGGTGGGCGCGACATCGGCCAAAATGCCATCATGCAGTTTGGCGCCTTCCGGTCCGCCAAACAGGATCACCGGCACCGGATTGGTGGTATGCGCCGTATGCGGACCGCCCGTCACCGGGTCAACCATGGTTTCGCAATTACCGTGGTCGGCAATGACAAGCATCGCGCCACCCACTTTTTCAAGGGCAGCAACGACTGCGCTCAGCCCGCGATCCACGGCTTCGCAGGCCTTGATCGCTGCCTGCAGATCGCCGGTATGGCCGACCATATCAGGATTGGCGTAGTTGGTGACGATGAGATCGTATCCCTTGCCGATCGCCTCGACAAATTTCTCCGTCACCTCGGGCGCGCTCATCTCCGGCTGCAGGTCGTAGGTCGCAACCTTCGGCGATTTCGGCATGAAGCGGTCTTCGCCCACTTCCGGCTCTTCTTTGCCGCCATTCAGGAAGAAGGTGACATGCGGATATTTTTCCGTCTCGGCCAGGCGGAACTGCGTGAGCCCCTGCTTCGCCACCCAGGCGCCGAGCGTATTGGCGATATCGCGCTTCGGGTAAGCCGTGGTCATAAAACCATTATGCCTGGTGGAATATTCCACCATGCCCAACAGCGCCGAAAGCACGGGCTTTTCGCGCGGAAAACCGTCGAAATCATCAGCACCGATGGCAAGGAGAATTTCACGGGCACGGTCGGCGCGGAAATTCAGGCAGAACAGGCCGTCGCCGGCCTTGAAGCCCTCATAACCATCGATCACCGTCGGCAGGATGAATTCATCGGTGACGTTGTTTTTGTAGCTCTGGGCAACGGCGCTCACCGCATCCCGCGCATGTTCGCCTTTCGCCAGAACCATGGCGTCATAGGCTTTCTCGACGCGCTCCCAGCGATTGTCGCGGTCCATCGCATAATAACGGCCGATCACCGTGCCGATGCTCGCGCCCTGCGGCAGGCTTGCCACCAGCGCCGCCACGAAGTCTTCGGCCGATTGCGGCGCGACATCGCGGCCATCGGTGATGGCATGCACGACGACCTTCAGACCGTGACTGACCATCAGCTTCACCGCCGCCTGGCCGTGGAGGATATGGCCGTGGACGCCGCCATCGGAAACGACGCACATCAGATGCGCCACGCCACCCGCGGCCTTCACCCTGGCGGCGAAATCGAGCATCGCCGCATTGCGGAAAAAGCTGCCATCCTCGATCGCCAGATCGATCTGGCCGAGATCCATGGCGACGATGCGGCCGGCGCCGATATTGGTGTGGCCGACTTCGGAATTGCCCATCTGCCCGGTGGGCAGACCGACTTTCGGGCCGAAGGTGGTCAGCCTCGCATTCGGGCAGGTGGCGAAAAGCCGGTCCATGGTGGGCGTATTCGCAAGCACCGGCGCATTGCTGGATGTGTCCTCGTTCAACCCCCAGCCATCGAGAATAGTCAGGACAACGGGTTTGGGAGTGTGCATGGGAGGACCTTCTTCTTCATTCGGTTGCCGGCGGACAGCGGACCGCCGGGCACCGGAGCGCCCTCGTCCGCCACTATGATCGTGATGAGAAAACATGCTTCTCGTTCTTCTCTTCTATACCCGAAGATGGCGAACGCAAGCCTATACCGACAGCGAAACAGTTCCGTGAAGGTCGAAAACGGCGGCTTAAAATCGACCACACTGGTGTCACAGTTCTTCCCCTCATTCCTGTGCTCGTCACAGGAATCCAGCCGACGCGCGTCTGTGCGGCGAGAGGACTCTTTTCAGCCCAATGACTTGGGCTGGCTGGATCCCTGTGACAAGCACAGGGATGAGGGTGTGAAGCGCATCGATAATAACGGCCTATCACTCGATAAAAATCAGCGCCGGCTTTTCCAAGAGCGCCTTGACGGCCTGAATGAAGACCGCTGCATCCCAGCCGTCGACGACCCGATGATCGAAGCTCGAAGACAGGTTCATCATCTTGCGCGGCACGAAACGCGTGCCATCCCAGACCGGTCGCGTCACGATCTTGTTGACGCCGATGATCGCCACCTCGGGATGGTTGATGATCGGCGTCGAAACAACACCGCCCAAAGCCCCCAGCGAACTGATGGTGATGGTGGAGCCCATCAGTTCTTCCCGATGCGCCGTGCCGGTGCGGGCGGCTTCCGCGACACGCGCGACTTCCTCCGCACAGTCCCAAAGGCCAAGCGTTTCCGTATGGCGAACGACCGGAACCGTCAGGCCCGCCGGCGTCTGCGTGGCGATGCCGACATGGACCGCCTCATAGTGGCTGACGACCCCTTTTTCATCATCGAAAGTGGCGTTCATTCCGGGATGATCGGCCACGGCTTTCACCAGCGCGCGCATCAGAAACGGCAGTATCGTCAGTTTCGGCTGCCCGGAACGGCGATTGCCGTTCATCGTCGCGCGCAGATCTTCGAGATCGGTCACGTCGACTTCTTCGACATAGGTGATGTGGGGAATGCGCGAGACGGACAGCACCATCTTCTCGGCAATCTTGCGCCGCAGCCCCGTCACCTTCACTTCCTCGACGGCGCTGTCACGCGGCGTCATCGGCTCGGGGCGTTCCGGCCGGCCCCGTACCGTTAAAAAACCATCGAGATCGGCATGGGTGATATGGCCGTCCGGCCCCGTTCCCTTGACCTTGGTGAGATCGATATCGAGATCGTCGGCGCGCTGGCGAACCGCGGGGGAGGCCAGCGGTTTGTGGTGCAGCTCGGCTGCGGGCGCCGGCGGGGCCTCCTCGACCTGCCGCGCCGCCGGCTGGGTTTCAACGGGTGGCGGCGTCTCCGTCATATCGGCTGGCGCATCCGCTTCCATCACCCGGGTTGCTGCCTCCGCTTCCGGCACGCTGCCATTGGGGGCAACGGCGGCGACATCTGTTTCGATGCGAACCAGCGGCGCTTTCACCGGCACGGTGTTTCCGACCGTCACGGCGAGCCAGGTGACGACGCCCGCGACGGGTGACGGGATTTCCACCGTCGCCTTGTCCGTCATGACAGCGGCCAGCACCATGTCCTCATGGACGATATCGCCCGGCTTGACGTTCCATTCCACCAATTCGGCTTCCGCCACACCTTCACCGACATCGGGCATGGTAAGAACATATTCCGTCATAATCAGGCCTCCATGACGTCTACGAGGGCGCGCCCGACGCGGGCGGGTCCCGGAAAATAGTCCCATTCCTGCGCATGGGGATAAGGCGTATCCCAACCGGCGACGCGAACGACGGGCGCCTCAAGGTGATAGAAACAATGTTCCTGCACCAGCGACACGACTTCGGCGCCGAAGCCAGAAGTGAGCGTCGCCTCATGCACCATCACACAGCGGCCGGTTTTGGAGACGGACTTCACGATGGTATCGAGATCGAGCGGCAGCAGGCTGCGCAGATCGATGATCTCGGCATCCACACCCGTCTCTTCCGCCGCCGCCAGCGCCACATGCACCATGGTGCCATAAGCGATGACGGTGACGTCGTTGCCGGGACGGCGGATTTCCGCCTTGCCGATGGGGATGGTGTAATGCCCTTCCGGCACCTCGCCCATCTCGTGTTTGGACCAGGGCATGACCGGTCGGTCGTGATGACCGTCGAAGGGGCCGTTATAAAGCCGCTTCGGTTCCAGAAACATCACGGGATCGGGGTCTTCGATGGAGGCAATCAGCAGCCCCTTGGCGTCATAGGGGTTGGAAGGGACCACAACTTTCAGTCCGCAGACATGGGTGAAAAGCGCTTCCGGGCTCTGGCTGTGCGTCTGCCCGCCAAAAATACCGCCGCCGGTTGGCATTCTCAGCACGATCGGGCAGGTGAAATCGCCATTGGAGCGATAGCGGATACGCGCCGCCTCCTGGGTGATTTGGTCATAGGCGGGATACATGTAATCGGCGAACTGGATTTCGACGCAGGGGCGCAGGCCATAAGCGGCCATGCCGATGGCGGTGCCGACAATGCCGGATTCGCTGATCGGCGCATCGAAACAGCGGGTCTTGCCGTATTTTCCCTGCAGCCCCTGCGTGGCACGGAAGACGCCGCCGAAATAGCCCACATCCTCACCGAACACCACGACATCGTCGCTGCGCTCCATGGATACATCCATGGCGCTGCGAACGGCTTCAATCATCGTCATTCTTGCCATGTCTTACCACCCTGCCTTCTGGCGCTGGCGGACGAGATGCGGTGGCATCTCGGCGTAGACGCCTTCGAAAATATCCTTTTTCGGCGGTTTTTTGCCCTCATGCAGTGTACCGTGGCTTTCTGCCTCGCGCTGCGCTTCCAACACCTCGTCGGCGATTTCCGCCTCCGCCTGCCGGTGCCGCTCCTCCGACCAGACACCACGCAGGGTGAGATGTTTCTTCAATCGCAGAACCGGGTCGCCCAGCGGCCAGGCATCGGATTCCGCCTTGGGGCGATAGGCACTCGGATCGTCAGAGGTGGAATGGGCACCGACACGATAGGTGACATATTCGATCAGCGTCGGGCCGAGATTGCGGCGCGCCCGTTCCACCGCCCACCGCGCCACGGCATAAACGGCGAGATAATCATTGCCGTCGACCCGGAGTGCGGGAATGCCGAAGCCAAGCCCGCGCGCCGCAAATGTGCCGGAACCGCCCCGCGCAATGCCCTGAAAGGTGGAAATCGCCCATTGGTTATTGACGATATTGAGAACGACCGGAGCCTTATAGGTGGAGGCAAAGACCATCGCCGAGTGAAAATCCGACTCCGCCGTCGAGCCATCACCGATCCAGGCGGCCGCGATCTTCGTATCGCCCTTGATGGCCGAGGCCATCGCCCAGCCGACCGCCTGCACATATTGCGTGGCGAGGTTGCCGGAAACGGTGAAGAAGCCATGCTCCTTCGAGGAATAGAGAACCGGCAATTGCCGCCCATGCAACGGGTCGAGCTCGTTGGAATAGATCTGGTTCATCATGGTGACGAGCGGGTAATCGTCGGCGATCAACAGGCCCGCCTGCCGGTAGGTCGGGAAATTCATGTCGCCTTTGGAAAGCGCCTTGCGGAAGGCACAACTGACAGCCTCTTCGCCCAGATGCTGCATGTAGAAGGAGGTCTTGCCCTGCCGCTGCGCCATCAGCATGCGGGCATCGAAAGCCCGAAGCCGCATCATGTTCTTGAGGCCGACCAGCAATTCCTCATCCGAAAGCAGCCCGGCCCACGGTCCGACGGCCTCACCCTGATGATTGAGGACGCGAATGATCGAATAGGCGAGATCGCGCATGCTTTCCGGTGCGGCGTCCACCTCCGGGCGCGGCACGGAGCCGGCCTTGGGTATCTTCACATTGGAGAAATCCGGCTCCCCGCCGGGCCGCACCGCGGGTTCCGGAACATGCAGGCTGAGATGTGGCGTTTCGGTTATATCCATTCTACTCCTCCTCCTTTCGCCGCCTCTCGACGACGAAACATCGCTCCCACCACCTCATTCCTGTGCTCGTCACAGGAATCTAGCCGACGCGCGTCCGCGCGGCGGAAAGACTCTTTTCAGCCCAAGGACTTGGGCTGGCTGGATTCCTGTGACGAGCACAGGAATGAGGGAAGTCGGGTGCGCCTTCCCAAACACACCCTCAAAGGTTCCGCGCGATCACCATGCGCTGGACATCGCTTGTCCCCTCGTAAATCTGGCAGATGCGCACATCGCGATAGATCCGCTCCACCGGATAATCCGCCATGTAGCCGTAACCGCCGTGAATCTGGATGGCGTCCGAGCAGACGCGTTCGGCCATTTCGGACGCGAAGAGCTTCGCCATAGAGGCCTCCGAAAGACAGGCTTCGCCCGCCTCCTTCAGCGCCGCCGCATGCAGCACCAGTTGCCGCGCCGCCTCAATGCGCGTCGCCATATCCGCCAGCCGAAACGCCACCGCCTGATGTTCGAAAATCGCCTGTCCGAAAGCCTTGCGTTCACGGGCATAATCCCGCGCCGCCTCGAAGGCGGCCTGCGCCATGCCGACGGCCTGCGCGGCGATACCGATGCGGCCGCCTTCCAGATTGGCAAGCGCGATGCGATACCCCTGCCCCTCTTCACCCAGCCGCAATTCGGCCGGAACAGCCATATCGGTGAAGGCGATCTGGCAGGTATCGGACGAATGCAGGCCGAGTTTTTCCTCAACCCTTATGACCTCGTAACCCGGCATATCCGTCGGCACGATGAAGGCGGTAATGCCCTTCTTGCCCGCCGCCGCATCGGTAACGGCAAAGACGATGACGACATCGCCATTCTTGCCCGATGTGATGAACTGCTTCGCGCCGTCGAGAATATAACGGTCGCCATCCCGCCGCGCCCGGGTTTTCAGATTGGAGGCATCGGAGCCGGCCTGCGGTTCGGTCAGCGCAAAACCGCCGATCCATTCGCCGGAAGCGAGTTTCGGCAGGAAGCGCTGCTTCTGCTCCTCGGTCCCGAATTTGAGGATCGGCACGCAGCCGACCGAATTATGCACGCTCATGATGGTGGAACAGGCACCGTCACCGGCGGCGATTTCCTCGAGCGCCAGAGCATAGGCGACGGTGCCGGTTTCCGATCCGCCATAATCCTCGGAGACCAGCATGCCGAGGAAACCGAGCTCGCCCATTTCCTTCAATTCTTCCTTCGGGAACCGGCTTTCCCGATCACGCGCGGCGGCACCTGGGGCGAGCCGCTCGCGGGCGAAATCGCGGGCCATGTCCCTGATCTGCTGCTGGGCTTCATTCAGGATCATCGCCGCCTCCCCTCAATGCCGCTCGATGCCGAGCGCGGTTGCTTCACCGCCGCCGATACAGACGGCAGCCACGCCGCGCTTTAGACCGTGGCGCTGCAGGGCGGCCAGCAAGGTGACGACGATCCTCGCGCCGGAAGCGCCGATCGGATGGCCAAGCGCGCAGGCGCCGCCATGCACGTTCACCTTCTCATGCGGCAAATCGAGATCGCGCATCGCCGCCATGGCTACGACCGCAAAAGCCTCGTTGATTTCGAACAGATCGACACCGTTTGCCGCCCAGCCGCTCTTATCGAACAGCTTTTTCATCGCGCCGATGGGAGCCGTCGGATATCCGGCGGGTGCATCCGCATGGGAGGCCTGACCGATAATGCTTGCCAGCGGCGACAGGCCCCGCCTTTCCGCTTCCGATCTGCGCATGAGAACAAGAGCGGCCGCACCATCGGAAATCGAGCTGGAATTGGCCGCCGTCACCGTTCCGCCATCGCGGAAAGCGGGTTTCAGCTGCGAGATTTTTTCCGGCTTTGCCTTGCCCGGCTGCTCGTCCACGGCAACATCGCCAACAGACGCGATTTCCGCCTCGAAGGCCCCTTCTGATATGGCGCGTCGCGCCCGTTCCAGCGAGGTCAGCGCATAATCATCCTGCATGGCGCGTGTGAACTGGTAAGCTTCAGCACAATCTTCCGCAAAGCTACCCATCAGCCGGCCCTTATCATAGGCGTCCTCAAGGCCATCGAGAAACATGTGATCGGTAAGCTTGCCGTGGCCGAGACGATAACCGTTGCGGGCGCGGTCCAGCAGATAGGGCGCATTGCTCATGCTTTCCATGCCGCCCGCAATTACGACGGAAGAGCTTCCCGCTGCAATCTGGTCATGCGCCAGCATGATCGCCTTCATGCCGGAACCGCACATCTTGTTGATGGTCGTCGCACCGATCGTGTCGGGAATTCCGGCGGCAATCGCCGCCTGCCTGGCCGGAGCCTGCCCCTGCCCGGCGGTGAGCACACAGCCCATCAGCACATCGTCAATGTCGGAAACTGGAACCGCAGCGCGTTCGACGGCCGCACGGATCGCCGTCGCTCCGAGATCGGGCGCGGCAACCGATTTGAATTCGCCCTGGAACCCACCCATAGCAGTACGGGCGGCCCCGACGATCACGACAGGGTCATGCACAGCCAAATTCACCTCCCTTTGATCGCCCTCCCGCTTGAGAGAGCGACCAAAGCCGCCATCTCCTCCAGACCGCGACTGATGTGAACGCTATCACTATCTCGAATTCATTTCAAAGCTATTTTGATTGACAGTTTTTTGATTGGCGATATCTTTGATCCAACAAATAGTCATATCATAGAGCAAATGATCCATGATTGAGCTCGACAGTTTCGACCGGAAGATTCTGCATGTGCTCGGCGATGACGGGCGGGTGAGCTGGCGCGATCTCGCGGCCCGGATCGGCCTTTCCTTCACACCGACGCTGCGCCGGGTGCGCAAGCTGGAAGAGGAAGGCATCATTCGCGGTTATACCGCCGTGTTCGATGAGAACCGGCTGCTCGGCAATATGGGCGTCTTCATCTCCGTCACGCTGGAACGGCAGATCAAGGAAGCGCTGACGACCTTCGAACACCATGTCGCTTCCATTCCCGAAGTCGTGGGCGGTTACCAGACGAGCGGCAGTTCCGACTATCTGATCCACGCCATGGTGCGGGACCTGCCGCATTATCAGGAGCTACTGGATTTCCTGACCACGGTTCCCGGTGTGTCGCGCATCCAGTCCAATTTCGCCATCAAGACATTCGTGCGCCGTTCCGCCGCCTTCACCGGAGGTGACGCGCCATAAATCAGGCTTGCCAGCACGGAGGAGGTGCCGGCTGCTGACAAAAGGGACGGCGGCAAGGGCCGTCCGGAGGAGGAGACGCGATGAGTTTGAACCTCGCCGCTATTTTCGATGCCGACCTCGGCCCGGAAATCGCAGCATTGCGCGACAGCGCCAGTGCATTCGCAGATGATAAAATTGCGCCGCTGGCGGCGGAGATCGACCGCGAAGACCGCTTCCCGCGCAGGCTCTGGCCGGAAATGGGCCAGCTCGGCCTGCACGGCATCACCGTTTCGGAAGAGTTCGGCGGTGCTGACATGGGTTATCTCGCCCATTGCGTGGCGATGGAGGAAATAAGCCGGGCTTCCGCTTCCATCGGCCTTTCTTATGGCGCCCATTCCAACCTCTGCATCAACCAAATCCACCGCTGGGGAACGCAAGAGCAGAAGCACAGATATCTGCCGAAATTGGTCTCCGGCGAACATGTCGGTTCACTCGCCATGAGCGAGACGGAAGCCGGATCGGATGTCGTCTCGATGCGGCTGAAGGCGGAGCGCAAGGGCGACCGCTACGTGCTGAACGGCGCGAAAATGTGGATCACCAATGGCCACGAGGCCGATACGCTGGTGGTCTACGCCAAGACGGATATGTCCGCCGGCCCGCGCGGCATCACCGCTTTTCTGATCGAGAAAGGCTTCAAGGGGTTTCGCCCGGCCCAGAAACTCGACAAGCTCGGCATGCGCGGCTCCCCCACGTCGGAACTGGTATTCGAGGATTGCGAGGTGCCGGAGGAAAACATCCTCGGACGCCTGAACGACGGCGTGACGGTGCTGATGAGCGGGCTGGATTACGAGCGCGCCGTGCTCTCCGCCGGCCCTGTTGGCATCATGCAGGCCGCTATCGATCTGGTGCTGCCCTATGCCCGCGAGCGCAAGCAATTCGGCAAGCCGATCGGCGAATTCCAGCTGGTGCAGGGCAAGCTCGCCGATATTTATTCGGCCATGAATGCATCCCGCGCCTATGTTTACGCCGTGGCCCGGGCCTGCGACAACGGCCGCATCACAAGGCAGGATGCGGCGGGCGCGATCCTGTTCGCCGCCGAGCGCGCCACGCAGGTTGCACTGGACGCGATCCAGCTTCTCGGCGGCTCAGGCTACGTCAATGAAAGCCCGGCCGGACGGCTGCTGCGCGATGCCAAACTCTATGAAATCGGGGCCGGCACCAGCGAAATCCGCCGGATGCTGATCGGCCGCGAATTGGTCAAAGGCAACGGGTGAGGAATGCGATGAAGCTAACATCCAGCCTGAACCGCGATCCCGCCTTCAACGCCAATGTCGATTTCATGTCGGGTCTCGTGGACGACCTGCGTCAGCACGTCGAAAAAATCTCCAGAGGCGGCGGCGACAAGGCCCGCGAGCGGCATCTTTCCCGCGGCAAATTGCTGGCGCGCGACCGCATCGAGGCGCTTCTCGATCCCGGCAGCGCGTTTCTCGAATTATCGCAATTCGCGGCCTATGAGGTCTATGACGAACCCGTTCCGGCCGCCGGCATCGTCACCGGCATCGGCCGGGTCGCGGGCCGCGAATGCGTGATCGTCGCCAATGATGCGACGGTGAAAGGCGGCACCTATTATCCGCTGACGGTGAAGAAACATCTGCGCGCGCAGGAGATCGCCACGGAGAACCGCCTGCCCTGCATCTACCTCGTGGATTCCGGCGGCGCGAACCTGCCCAATCAGGATGAGGTGTTTCCGGACCGCGATCATTTCGGCCGCATCTTTTATAATCAGGCCAATATGTCGGCGCAGGGCATCGCCCAGATCGCCGTCGTGATGGGAAGCTGCACGGCGGGCGGGGCCTATGTGCCAGCCATGAGCGACCAGTCCGTCATCGTCAAAAATCAGGGCACGATCTTTCTCGGTGGCCCGCCGCTGGTGAAGGCCGCGACCGGCGAGGTGGTAAGCGCGGAGGATCTCGGCGGCGCGGATGTGCATTCCCGGCAATCCGGCGTCACCGATCATTACGCCCGGGACGACCGCCACGCGCTGGCACTGACCCGGCGGATCGTCTCCACCCTCAACCGCCGCAAACAGGTGGAGCTGGATATTCGCGAACCTGCTGAGCCGCTTTATCCGGCAGAAGAACTGTACGGCATCGTTCCCGCCGATACGCGCAAACCCTTCGAGGTGCGGGAGATCATCGCCCGTCTGGTGGATGGTTCCGAATTCGATGAGTTCAAGGCGCTTTACGGCACGACGCTGGTCTGCGGTTTTGCCCATATCCACGGTTATCCTGTCGGCATCATCGCCAATAACGGCATCCTGTTTTCGGAATCGGCGCTCAAAGGCGCGCATTTCATCGAGCTCTGCTGCCAGCGCGGCATTCCCCTGGTCTTCCTGCAAAACATCACCGGCTTCATGGTCGGCAAGGCCTATGAGGCGGGTGGCATCGCCAAGGATGGCGCCAAGCTCGTCACCGCTGTCGCATCGGCCAAAGTGCCGAAATTCACCGTCATCATCGGTGGCTCCTTCGGCGCCGGCAATTATGGCATGTGCGGCCGCGCCTATTCCCCACGCTTTTTATGGATGTGGCCCAATGCCCGCATTTCCGTGATGGGCGGTGAACAGGCGGCTTCCGTGCTGGCGCAAATCCGCCGCGACGGCATCGAGGCCGACGGCCGTCACTGGTCGAAGGAAGGCGAAGAGGCCTTTAAACAGCCGATCCGCGAAAAATACGAGCGGGAGGGCCATCCCTATTATGCCAGCGCGCGGTTGTGGGACGATGGCATCATCGACCCGAAGGATACTCGCCTGGTGCTCGGCCTCGGGCTTTCCGCCGCGCTCAATGCGCCGGTAGAACCCACCCGTTTTGGCCTGTTCAGGATGTGAGGCGACGATGTTCTCGAAAATACTGATCGCCAACAGGGGCGAAATCGCCTGCCGCATCATCCGCACCGCCACCCAGATGGGCATCCGTACCGTCGCGGTCTATTCGGATGCCGACCGCGACGCCATGCATGTGGCGCTGGCCGATGAAGCCATCGCCATCGGCCCGGCACCGGCGCGCGCCTCCTATCTCGATGGCGAAAAGATCATCGCTGCCGCCAAGGCAAGCGGCGCAGAGGCCATCCATCCCGGCTATGGCTTTCTCTCCGAAAATGCTGCTTTTGCCGAGGCCTGCGCTGCGGCCGGCCTCGTTTTCATCGGCCCGCCACCGCAAGCGATCCGCGCCATGGGCGGAAAAAGCGAAGCGAAGGCATTGATGGCGAAAGCGGGTGTTCCCATCGTGCCGGGCTATCACGGCGACGAACAGTCCGAAAAGCGGCTGGCGAATGAGGCGGACAAGATCGGTTATCCGGTGCTGCTGAAGGCTTCCGCCGGCGGCGGCGGCAAGGGGATGCGCGTCGTGCGGAAAAAACGTGAATTTTCGACAGAGCTTGCCGGCGCCAAACGCGAAGCCTTGGCCGCTTTTGGCAATGACCGCATGCTGATCGAAAAATACCTCGAACGTCCGCGCCATGTGGAAGTGCAGGTCTTTGCCGATGGCCAGGGCAATTGCGTTTCGCTTTTCGAACGCGACTGCTCGATCCAGCGCCGGCACCAGAAAGTCATAGAGGAGGCCCCTGCCCCCGGTCTGCCCGACGCCTTGCAGCAACGCATGTATGAAGCGGCCATCGCTGCCGCCCGCGCTATCGATTATCGCGGCGCGGGAACGGTGGAGTTCCTGTTCGACCCTTCCGGCGACTTCTATTTCATGGAAATGAATACGAGGCTTCAGGTCGAACATCCGGTGACGGAATATATTACCGGCCTCGATCTGGTCGAATGGCAGATCCGCGTCGCGAATGGCGAGGCCCTGCCGGAAGACTGGGCCGATCTCACCATGAACGGCCACGCCATCGAGGCGCGGATTTACGCCGAAGACCCGGCCCATGATTTTTTGCCATCGATCGGCACGGTCAGCCATCTCGTTTTCCCGGATGAAGGTTCTCACCTTCGGATAGACAGCGGCATCCGCGCCGGCGACGCCATCACCGTGCATTACGATCCGATGATCGCCAAGCTGATCGTCTGGGATCGTGACCGTCCCTCCGCCGTGCGGCGTCTGCGGCTGGCGCTGGAGAAACTGGCGATCAGCGGCGTCACCAGCAATGCCGCCTTTCTGACGCGGCTTGTGGGATTGGACGCTTTCGCGAATGCCGATCTCGACACAGGCTTCATAGCCCGCAACGACGCCACGCTTTTTGCCCCGGTCCCGATGGGCGGGAACGAGATAGCCATGGCCGCACTGGGCCTGCTTCTGTCGCGGCAGAAAAACGGAAAGGCAGGTTCATGGCCAAAGGCCGATCCCTATAGCCCATGGAACACGGCAGCCGCCTTCCGCCTCAACGCACCGGCGCGGGAAACGCTGTATTTCGTTCTTGAGAACCAGCCGCTTGACGTCGGCGTCACGCATGCGGCGGACGGTTTTTCACTGGAGATCGACGGACGGACGATCAGCGTCCGCGGCGATCTCTCGGATGACGGCCAATTCCGTGCGAGCGTGGAAGACAGGAAAAGGCAAGGCTATTTCTTTGCAGAAGAGGGCGGCTACGTGCTTTTCCTCAATGGCGCGCATTATCGCATCAGCCAGCCGGACCCCGTCGACATCGAGGATTCCTCCACCCACCCCGGCGGCCTGGAAGCGCCCATGCCCGGCATTATCCGGGCTTTGCTCAGCCGCGATGGCGCTGCGGTTGAAGCCGGCGAGGCGCTTGTGGTGATGGAAGCGATGAAAATGGAACACACGATCCGCGCGCCGGCGAAAGGCACCGTCACGGCCGTCAATTGCGCCGAAGGCGACATGGTCGCAGCCGGTGCTGTGCTGGTGGATTTCGAGCCGGAGGGTGGCTGAGATGCGTTGGCCAAGAGCGGTAAAAATCGTCGAAGTGGGTGCGCGTGACGGACTGCAGAACGAAAGCAGCGAGGTCCCAACCGCCATCAAGATCGAGCTGATCGAACGGCTGGCCGCAGCCGGATTGGCAGCGGTCGAAGCGGGGGCTTTCGTCTCCCCCAAAAAAGTGCCGCAGATGGCAGGTTCGAGGCAAGTGTTTCAGGGCCTCGAACGGCGATCCGGCACGGCCTATCCGGTGCTCGTTCCCAATATGAAAGGTTTCGAGACCGCCCTTGAAGCCGGCGTCACGGAAATTGCCGTTTTCGTGTCCGCATCCGAAGGTTTCAGCCAGCACAATATCGGCTGCTCACGCGCCGAAAGCCTTCAGCGCCTGCACGATGTCGCGTCAGCCGCGGCCGGCCGGAACATCCTTGTGCGCGGTTACGTCTCCTGCATTGCCGGCTGCCCCTATGACGGCGCGGTCGCACCCGCTGAGGTGACAGCCATGGCCGAGGCGCTGATCGCGCTTGGCTGTTACGAAATTTCGCTCGGCGATACGATCGGCGTCGGCACGGCCGGCCAGATTCGCAATCTCATCAAGCGGGTGTCGGCTCATATTCCGCGTGAAAAAATCGCCATGCATTTCCACGATACCTATGGGCAGGGCGTTGCCAATGTGCTCGCCTCGCTGGAGGAAGGTATCTCCGTCTTTGACAGTTCCGTCGCCGGGCTGGGCGGCTGCCCCTTCGCGCCGGGCGCCAGCGGCAATGTCGCAACGGAAGACGTTATCTATCTGCTGCAGGGGCTTGGCATCGAAACCGGTGTCGATCTGATGGCCGTGGCGAAGACCGGAGACTGGATCAGCCGGCATCTCGGCAGACCGAATGCGGCCCGCGCGGGGAAAGCGCTGCTTGCCACAAAACAGGAGGGTGACGTGCATGGCGGATGAGCTGCTGAGCGAAAGACGCAACGACGTTCTCTGGCTGACGCTCAACCGGCCGGAGGTTCACAATGCCCTGAATGCCGCGATGACGGATGCCCTGACGAAGGCCATCCGCACGGCATCCGGCGATAGCGGCCTGCGCGCGGTGGTGATAACGGCCGCGGGGGATCGCAGCTTCTGTTCCGGGGCGGATCTCAAGGAAAGCGCTGGCGGCATGTTTCTCTCACGGAACGGAACCAACCCTGTCGCCGATGTGATGCGCGCCATCGAGGACTGCGACAAGCCCGTCATCGCCCGCATCAATGGCCGGGTTCTCGCCGGCGGAATGGGCCTCGTCGCCGCCTGTGATCTCGCCTATGCCGCCGATCACGCCGAATTCGGCCTGCCGGAAGTCCGCGTCGGACTTTTCCCGGCCATGGTGGCGGCGAAACTTCTGGCGAAAATGCCACTGACCCGACTTCAGGAAATGGCCTATCTCGGCCAGCCGGTGAGTGCCGTGGAAGCCGGGCGTTTCGGCCTCGTCAATCGAGCCGTCCCGTCGGCCGAACTCGATGACGTGATCGAGAATACTCTCGCCCGGCTGCGGCAGAATGCGCCGGGCGCCATCGCGGCGGGAAAGGCGGCTTTGCTGAAGATGCGCGACATGCCATCCACCGACCGGCTCGCCTTTGCCGAGGGCGTCATCGCCACGATTGGCAGCGGCAAGGAGGCACGGGAGGGGCGATTGGCCTTTGCCGAAAAAAGGAAGCCGCTCTGGGTGGAATGATCGCCGCCATTCCTGTCCGGCACCGGTTTTCCCGGAAGTCGTCCTGGGGTCAATCGATATAATCCCGAAGCCTCCGTTGACCCCGTTGGGCAAATCGCGTTCTATCCAGCACCTTTCGCCGGACGGCGATCGGGGGAGCCGGAGGAGACCCATGCATCTTGTAAAAACCGTCGCCGAATTGCGCGATGTCACCGCGGCCTTTCGCCGTGCGGGCAAAACCATCGGCTTCGTTCCGACCATGGGCTTTCTCCACATCGGCCATCTGACGCTCGTTGCCCAATCCAAGGCCGAAAATGACGTGACAGTGGTTTCGATCTTCGTCAACCCGCTGCAATTCGGCGCAAACGAGGATCTGGCCCGTTACCCCCGCGATCTTGCCCGGGATAGCACACTTCTCGAAGAGGCAGGCGTCGACATTCTTTTCGCGCCGGAAGCTTCCGAAATGTATCCGCGCCCGATGCAGACCGTGGTGGATGTGCCCAAACTGGGCAGCCAATTGGAAGGTGCGGTACGGCCTGGGCATTTCGCCGGCGTTACGACCGTCGTGACCAAGCTTTTTAACCTCGTCCAGCCGGATGCCGCCTATTTCGGGGAAAAAGACTATCAGCAGGTGACGCTGATCCGCCGCATGGTCGAGGATCTCGCCCAGCCGGTCAGGGTCGTTCCCGTCGCCACGGTGCGCGAGGCGGACGGGCTCGCCTGTTCCTCGCGCAATGTCTATCTGAGCCCCGCGGAACGCGCCGCCGCCGTGATCGTGCCGCGCGCGCTGGATGAGGCGGAACGGCTTTATGGTGCAGGTTTCGACGACCCCGCCGCATTCGAGGCGGCCATCGAAAAATTCATCGCAGCCGAGCTGCTGGCCGCACCGGAAGTCGTTGCCGTGCGCGACCCAGATACACTCGCCCCCGTCGCTTCATTGCAGGCGGGGCCTGTGCTGGTGGCGTTGTTCGTCAGGGTCGGCAGCACACGGCTGCTCGACAACAGAGTCATCGGCCGTGGCAAAAGTGATAAAAGGGAGGCAGCCCGATGAGCGCCCATGCAAAACACAAGCGGCTGACCACAGCCTCCATCCGGCAGATGAAAGGCGAGGCGCGCATCGTCTGCCTCACCGCCTACACGACGCCGATTGCCCGCCTGCTCGATCCGCATTGCGATCTGTTGCTGGTCGGCGATTCCCTCGGCATGGTGCTTTACGGCATGGACACGACGGTCGGCGTCACGCTGGACATGATGATCGCCCATGGCCGCGCCGTCATGCGCGGCGTCGAACACGCCTGCGTCATCGTCGATCTTCCCTTCGGCACCTATCAGGAATCGAAGGAACAGGCCTTCCGCAATGCGGTGCGGCTGATGCAGGAAACCGGCTGCGACGGCGTGAAGCTTGAGGGTGGCGAAGAAATGGCCGAGACCATCGCCTTTCTGGTGGCCCGCGGCATCCCCGTCTTCGGCCATGTAGGCCTGATGCCGCAGCTGGTCCATACCGCGGGCGGCTTCCGCTCGCTCGGACATTCGGATGCGGAAACGCAAAAGATCTGGCGCGACGCGATTGCAGTCGATCAGGCGGGCGCCTTCGCCATCGTGGTGGAAGGCACCGTCGAGCCGCTGGCCCGCGAATTGACCGAAAAACTCGCAGCACCGACGATTGGCATCGGGGCATCACCGGCCTGCGACGGGCAGGTGCTGGTTTCCGACGACATGCTCGGCCTGTTTTCCGATTTCAAACCGAAATTCGTCAAACGCTACGCCGATCTCGGCACGGCGGCTTCAGAAGCGGCGGCGGCTTATGCTGATGAGGTGCGCTCCGGTGCATTTCCAGGGCCGGAGCATACGTTTCAGGTGCGCAAGCCGTCCCGTTCTGGGGGCGAGAAGGCTTGACCGGACCCCGATGGCAGCCTTGCCTGCACCTCTCCGCCGTCATCCTCGGGCTTGACCCGAGGATCCATGGCGCAACGGGTGGTGTATCCTCGGGTCAAGCCCGAGGATGACGGAGGATAGGTGCAGGCGATGGCATCAGCTATCTCCGCCTGCTCTCAGCCTTTGCACACCTCATAAATCAAACGACTAAACAATACCCCCGCTACCGCCAACCGAAGCCGGCCGTTCCGCCGCGACCTGCTTGCGATAGCCGCTCGCACGATAAGTCGCGACCGGATCAATCGCGCCGCCAGCCAATTTCCGGGCCTGCGCAAGGATAGGTTCGACATCGGTGCGATAGGCGCGCTTCAGCATGTCGGTCGCCATCAGCGCATCATTATCCTGCTGATAACCGTCGAGAGCGATGCGATCCACCAGCAGAGCCTGCGCATAGGCGCGGCGGATTTCGTTGGCGCTCGAGATCAGGCTTTCGATCGGGTCGGTCACATTGTGGGACTGGTCGATCATATGGGCGGGATGGAAACCCTTCACGCCCCGATGCTCGGCATCCACCAGTTCGTTAAAGACGAGGAACAGGCGGTAGGGCTCGATGGAACCGGCATCCAGATCGTCATCGCCATATTTGCTATCATTGAAATGGAAACCGCCGAGCTTGCCGAACTGAATGAGCCGGGCGACGATCATTTCGATATTGGTGTTGGGCGCATGGTGGCCGAGATCGACGAGGCAGAAGGCCTTTTCGCCGAGCGTATTGGCGATGAGGTAATTGGTGCCCCAGTCCTGCACCACGGTGGAATAAAAGGCCGGCTCATACATCTTGTGTTCGGAAAAGATGCGCCAGTCATCCGGCAGCGCCTTGTAGATATCGGCCATGGCGGCGAGATAACGCTCGAAACTTCTGGTGAAGTTGCTCTGGCCGGGGAAGTTCGAACCATCGCCCACCCACACCGTCAGCGCCCTGGAGCCGATGGCCTTGCCGATTTCGATACATTCAATGTTGTGCTCGACCGCCTGCCGGCGTGTTGCGGCATCCGTGTGGCTGAGCGAACCGTATTTGTAGGAATGGCTCTGGTCCGGTGCATCGGAGAAGGTATTGGAATTCATGGCGTCGAAGCCGAGGCCCAGCGCATCGGCATGGGCCTTCAGCCGTTTCGGGTCCTGCTTGTCCCACGGGATATGCAGGGAGACGTTCGGCGTGGCGCGCGTGAGCTGGTTGATGACGGCGCAATCGTCGAGCTTGTCGAAAATGCCGCGCGGCTCGCCCTCACCCGGAAAGCGGGCAAAACGGGTGCCGCCGGTGCCGACACCCCAGGAGGGTACGGCGACGTAAAATTGTACCACCTTGGCCGTGATGGCGTCGATGTCGATATTGCGGCGCGCCAGCTGGTTGCCCAGCGCCTGGTAATCGTCCTTCAGCGCGCCGGCGCGTTTGTCGTTTTCGGCCGCGACCAGATCGGCGGCGATTTTCGTCTCGGTCATCTTTTCCTCCCGGGCAATGAACTCAACATATGCTTTGACTCGCGATGCGCCTCCTTCCGTCATTCCGGCCTTGAGCCGGAATCCAGTCGACGCACGTCTGCGCGACGGGAAGAGTCCTTTCAGCCCAAAGACGTGGGCTGGCTGGATTCCGGCTCAAGGCCGGAATGACGGAAGAAGGGACGCGGCCACTTACCAAAGCATCGCGTCTTCTTTTATGTTCGGCATCGACCGAAATTCCTATCGCGTAAAACTCTGCGCATTACCGGCGTCAACATTGATGATGTTGCCGGTGGACTTGGCGGAAGCATCGGAGGCCAGGAAGTAGATCGCCTCGGCGATATCTTCCGGGAAGACGTTGAGCTTCAGCATCGAGCGCTTGCGGTAATGTTCCTCGAGATCCGTCACCTCGATCTTGGAAGAGGCCGCACGCTGCTCGCGCCACTCGCCGTTCCAGATTTTCGAACCGCGCAGCACGGCATCGGGATTGACGGTGTTGACACGAATGCCCGCCTCCGCCCCTTCGAGCGCGAGGCAACGGGCCAGATGAATTTCCGCGGCCTTCGCCGTGCAGTAGGCAGAGGCATTGGGAGAGGATGCAAGACCGTTCTTGGAGGCCACGAAGACCACGTTGCCTCCCAGCTTCTGACGCCGCAACAGCCGGAACGCCTCCCGCGAGACGAGGAAATAACCCGTCGCGAGAATGTCGATATTCTTGTTCCACATGGCAAGCGTCGTATCTTCCACCGGCGCCGAAGAGGCGATGCCGGCATTGGAGACCAGAATATCCACACCGCCGAATTCCACGCTCGCTTCCGCGAAGGCTGAAATGACCGCATCTTCCTGCGTCACATCAAGCTTGACGGTACGCACCGCGTCAGCGCTGTAACGCTTGACGAAATCGCCACTGGCAGCTTCCAGCGCCGTTTCGTCAATATCGGCCAGCACCACACAGGCGCCCTCGCCCGCCAGCCGTTCCGCCGTTGCCCGGCCGATGCCGCCTGCACCGCCCGTGACGAATGCCACCCGGCCGGCAAGGCTCTTCGGCTTCGGCATGCGCTGCAGCTTCGCCTCTTCCAGCAGCCAATATTCGATATCGAAGGCTTCCTGTTCGGGCAGACCCTGATATTCGGACACGGTGGACGCACCGCGCATGACGTTGATGGCGTTGACGTAAAATTCGCCGGCGATGCGGGCCGTGGCCTTGTCCTTGGCAAAGGACAACATGCCGACGCCGGGGATCAGGAAAATCACCGGGTTCGGGTCGCGCATCTTTGGCGAATTATCGTGGCGGCAGGCCTCATAATAACGGGAGTAATCCGCGCGGTAATCCTCCAGCGCCTTGTCGAGCTTGGCCGTCAGCGCATCCACATCGGGATTTGCGGTATCGAGATCGAGGATCAGCGGACGGATTTTCGTGCGCAGGAAATGGTCGGGGCAGGACGTGCCGAGATTCCCAAGCGGCTTCAGGTTTTTCGAATTGACGAATTCCAGAACCGCATCCTGATCGTCGAAATGGCCGAGCTTGCGTTCCTCGTGACCGATGCGGCCACGGATTTCAGGCATCAGCCGGGCGGCAATGGCGCGGCGTTCGCTCGCCGGCAGGCTTTGGGCCGCGGCACCGCCGAAAATCGTCTTGCCTTCGGTCTCAGCCGCAAACCATTCGATCGCCTTGTTGATGATGGCCAGCGTCAGTTCGTAGCAAGCTTTGGCATCATTATCCCAGGTGAACAGGCCGTGGCTTTCCAGCACGACGCCCTTGGCCCTCGGATTGGCCTTGACGAAAGCCTCGAGATCGAGACCGAGCTGGAAACCGGGGCGGCGCCAGGGCAGCCAGCCAATGTCGTCGCCGAAGATCCGCTGCGTCAGTTCCCTCGAATTCTTCGAGGCGGCAATGGCGATGATCGCATCGGGATGCATGTGGTCGACATGATCATAGGGCACGAAACCATGCAGCGGCGTATCGATGGAGGCAGCGCGCGGGTTGAG
This sequence comes from Agrobacterium sp. NPDC090283, assembly GCF_044769685.1. Taxonomy (NCBI): domain Bacteria; kingdom Pseudomonadati; phylum Pseudomonadota; class Alphaproteobacteria; order Hyphomicrobiales; family Rhizobiaceae; genus Agrobacterium; species Agrobacterium sp. NPDC090283. Next base: position 473,479 of record NZ_JBIVYG010000002.1, read on the forward strand.
ATTGAAGGTGCAATGCGGCAGGAAGCCAACCATGCGGTCCTCATCCTCGACACCCCTGTAAATGCCCTTCAGCGCTTCCAGCTTGTCGAGATAAAGTGTGGCAAAACCATCGAGCTTGATGGTGCCGACATCACCGCCGGAGCCTTTCACCCACATGACCCGGACCTTCCCGCCCGTCAGCGGATCGGTCTCAAGTACCTTTGCGGATGTATTTCCGCCGCCATAATTGGTGATGCGCTTGTCCGCACCCAAGAGATTGGAGCGATAAAGCAGCTTGCCTGGCTCATCGAGCGTTTTGGCATAGGCATCGTCCCAACGGCTTTCGAGAAGGCGGGATGTTCCCGTCATGTCTTCCTCCCAATATCTGTCTGCATTCGCGGAGCCGATACCGGCCCGCCTCCTTTGATCGCAGATATCGCGCATCCAAAAGCACAATGTCAATCAAAAACGATCATAAATTTTCATGTTGCAGCGCGATATTGATTAATTTGATCGTTCTTGATTGACAACGTAAAGAGATTGCGAATAATCACGGTCAGGAGGACCCCATGCACGAACGCGAACGCCATCGCATCATCTTGAGCGCCACGCAGGAAAAAGCTGTCGTGACGGTGCAGGATATTGCCGAACTGACGGATGCGTCGGAAGCGACGATCCGCAGGGATATCGCGTCTTTGCATGTTCAGGGAAAATTGCGGCGCGTGCGCGGCGGGGCGGAAGCGGTGCATCCGCCGCAGCTCGGCAATCTGGCGGCAAGGCCGTTCCGCGTTTCCGAATCAGTCAATATCGACAAGAAACGCGCAATTGCGCGCAAAGCAGTCGATCTCTGCAATGATGGCGACGCGATCATCCTGAATGGCGGCACGACCACTTTCCAGATGGTGCATTACATGGCGGCGCGCCGCCTGCAGGTGATGACCAATTCCTTCGCTATTGCCGAGCATCTGGTCAAGCATTCCAAGTGCAATGTCAGCGTGCCGGGCGGCGCGATCTATCGCGATCAGAGCCTGATCCTGTCGCCCTTCGAGAATGATGCGATCCGCAATTTTTATGCGCGGCGTATTTTTCTCGGCGCGCAGGGCGTGGGTGCACTCGGCATCATGGAATCCGACGCGCTGGTCATCCAGAGCGAGCAGAAGCTGATGCGACAGGCCGAAGAGCTGATCGTGATGGTCGATTCCTCGAAATTCAGAAAACGATCCAGCCTGATTTTATGCCCGCTCGAAAACGTCACCACCATCATCACCGATGACGGGATTTCGGATGAGGCGGCGAGGATGGTGGAAAATGCCGGCGTCGAATTGCTGATCGCCGGCGCAGCGGGGGATGGCAAGACGGCCGCCCCGCCGGATGAAGAGGATTCTTCTTCGGTCGCCTGAGGAGCACCGGAGGGAAAAACAAGGTTCAAAACGGGAGGAAAAGGGACATGAAACTTACACGCAGAACATTGACGAGCGTTCTGGCGCTTGGCGCGGCGCTCTCCGTCGCGGGGCTTGGCAGCGTTGCCCACGCAGCAGACGTCAAGATCGCGCTGGTAGTCAAATCGCTCGGCAACGGCTTTTTCGAAGCCGCCAACAAGGGCGCGCAGGAGGCCGCAAAGGATCTGGGCGGCGTCGAGATCATCTATACCGGTCCGACCAGCACCACGGCGGAGGGCCAGATCGAAGTCATCAATTCGCTGATCGCGCAGGGTGTCGATGCCATCGCCATTTCCGCCAATGACCCCGACGCCGTGGTTCCGGCGTTGAAAAAGGCGGCGCAGCGCGGCATCAAGGTCATTTCCTGGGATTCCGGCGTCGCGCCCGAAGGCCGCATTCTCCAGCTAAACCCCTCGTCCAATGCGCTGATCGGCAAGATGTGCCTGCAGCTCGCCGCATCGCATCTGGAAGGTGGAAAGGGCGATTTCGCCATTCTTTCGGCCACCACCACCTCCACGAACCAGAATATCTGGATCGACGAGATGAAAAAGCAGCTGAAGGACTTCCCCGGCCTCAACCTCGTTACCACGGTTTACGGTGACGACCTTGCCGACAAGAGCTACCGCGAAGCGCAGGGCCTGCTCTCCTCGCAGCCGAATGTGAAGGTCATCGTTGCACCGACGACGGTTGGCGTTCTCGCCGCCTCGCAGGCCGTGAAGGATGCGGGCAAGATCGGTCAGGTCTATGTGACCGGCCTTGGCCTGCCGTCTGAAATGGCCGGTGCCATCAAGTCCGGCGCCACCAAGGAATTCGCCATCTGGAACCCGATCGACCTCGGCTACTCCGCCACCCAGATCGCCTATCGCCTCGTGAAGGGTGAAACCGATGGCAAGCCGGGCACGGAAATCGAGGCGGGCCGCATGGGCAAGATCAAGGTTGGCGAAAACAGCGAAGCGGCGATGGCCGATCCGTTTGTTTATGACGCGAAGAATATCGATCAGTTTTCGAAGATTTTTTGATCTTGATAATATCCGGCGGTGCGGAGGGCACCCCCCTCTGCCCTGCCGGGCATCTCCCCCTCAAGGGGGGAGATCGATATGCCGCACCCGCTCGATCCATAAGGCAGGGTGCCATCCGCTTGCCGATCTCCCCCCTTGAGGGGGAGATGCCCGGCAGGGCAGAGGGGGGTGCCCCTCGCCGCTCCAATCAAACTGACCGGTAAGACCTGATGATGCGTGCTGAAACCCAAACTTTAAATATCACAGAGGCTTCGAGCGCCACGCCCATCCTCGAAATGCGCGGCATCAGCCAGATATTCCCCGGCGTCAAAGCACTGGATGGCGTCGATATCGCGCTTTATCCCGGCAAGGTCACCGCGCTGATCGGCGAGAACGGTGCGGGAAAATCCACGCTGGTCAAAATCCTCACCGGCATCTATCGCCCGAACGAGGGTGAAATCCTGCTGGATGGCAAGGCCGTGACGTTTCATAGCGCGCAGGATGCCATCGATGCCGGCGTGACAGCCATTCATCAGGAAACCGTACTGTTCGATGAGCTTTCGGTCGGCGAGAACATCTTCCTCGGCCATGCGCCCAAAGGCCGCTTCGGTCTGATCGACTGGAAGACGATCAACACGCGCGCGAGGGTTCTGCTGGAACAGCTGGAAAGCACCATCGATCCCTCCATCCGGCTGAAAGACCTGTCGATCGCCCAGCGCCATCTCGTGGCTATCGCCCGGGCGCTTTCGGTCGAAGCGCGGATCGTCATCATGGACGAGCCGACAGCCGCCCTGTCCCGCAAGGAGATCGACGATCTCTTCCGCATCGTAGAAAACCTGAAGCGGCAGGGCAAGGCCATCCTCTTCATCAGCCACAAGTTCGATGAAGTCTATGAAATCGCTCAGAATTATGCGGTGTTCCGGGACGGCAGGATGGTCGGTGCCGGCACGCTTGCCACCACACCGCAGGATGAAATCGTGCGGCTCATGGTTGGCCGCGATGTGACGAACGCCTTTCCCAAGCAGGCGGTCACACTCGGCCCGACGGTTCTTTCGGTGCGCGATTATTCGCACCAGACGGAGTTCCGCGATATTTCGCTCGAGTTGCGCAAGGGTGAAATTCTTGGCCTTTACGGGCTGATCGGCGCCGGCCGCTCCGAACTCTGCCAGTCGCTATTCGGCATTACCCGGCCAGCTTCAGGGCAGGTCACGCTGGAAGGTCGGCCGCTCACCATCCGTTCGCCGGAGGACGCGATCCGGGCCGGCATCGTTTATGTGCCGGAAGAGCGCGGCCGCCACGGGCTGGCGCTGGACATGCCGATCTACCAGAACATGTCGCTGCCTTCCCTCACCCGCACCTCGCGCAAGGGGTTTCTGGCCGCCGCCAATGAATTCGCGCTGGCGCGCAAATATGCCTCTCGCCTCGACCTGCGCGCCGCCGCGCTTTCGGTACCGGTCGGCACGCTTTCAGGCGGCAACCAGCAGAAGGTGGTGATCGGCAAGTGGCTCGCCACCCAGCCGAAGGTCATCATTCTCGACGAGCCGACCAAGGGCATCGATATCGGCTCCAAGGCCGCCGTGCACGGCTTCATCAGCGAACTTGCGGCCGAAGGCCTGTCGATCATCATGATTTCATCCGAACTTCCCGAAATCCTCGGCATGTCCGACCGGGCCATCGTCATGCGCGAAGGCCTGATGGCGGGCCAGTTCGAACGCGCCGATTTTTCTCCGGAAAAGCTGGTCCGCGCCGCCACCGGCAATGCCTGAGAGGGGCCACGAACATGCAACGTCTACTCAAAAATCGCGAATTGCTGCTGGCGGGCATCATCCTCATCATGATCGCCGGTTTTGCGCTGCGCGCACCCGGTTTCGGCCGGCCCGGCAATCTCGTCAATATTTTCAATGACACGTCCATCCTCATCATTCTGGCGCTTGGCCAGATGGCGGTCATTCTCACCAAATCCATCGATCTTTCGGTTGCCGCCAATCTCGCCTTCACCGGCATGGCCGTGGCGATGACCAATGCCGCCTTTCCGGGCATTCCGCTGCCGCTTCTCATCGTCATGGCGGTCGGCATCGGCGCGTTTCTGGGTTCCCTCAATGGCATTCTGGTCTGGTGGCTCGGCATTCCTCCCATCGTCGTCACGCTCGGCACGCTCACCATCTATCGCGGCATGGCCTTCGTGCTGTCGGGCGGCGGCTGGGTGAATGCGCACCAGCTTTCGCCCACCTTCCTCAACGTGCCGCGCACCGTGATCCTCGGCATGCCGGTTCTTTCCTGGGTGGCGATCCTCATCATCGCCGGCGCCTGGCTGGTGCTCACCCGTACATCCTTCGGCCGCGCGGCCTATGCGTCGGGCGGTAATCCGGGTGCGGCGGTCTATGCCGGTATCGATGTCGGCCGCACCCGCTTCTTCGCCTTCGCGCTCTCAGGCGCGCTCGCCGGTCTCGCGAGCTATCTCTGGGTGTCGCGTTATGCCGTCGCTTATGTGGATATCGCCGCCGGTTTCGAACTGGACAGCGTGGCGGCGAATGTGATCGGCGGCATCTCTATTGCCGGTGGCATCGGCTCGGTGGCCGGTGCCGTGCTCGGCGCGCTGTTTCTCGGTGTCATCAAGAATGCCCTGCCCGTCATCGGCATTTCGCCCTTCGCGCAGATGGCGATATCAGGCGTGGTCATCGTGCTCGCCGTCGTCTTCAACGCCCGCGCAGAAGCGAGAAAGGGCCGTATCATTCTGCGCGACCGCGCAGCAGCCGATCAAGCCAAGGAGGCCGCAGCATGAGCACGAGCTCTCAACCGACGCAGGCTTCCCGCATCATCCCCGACAGGCTCGGCACATCGCTCAGCCGCACCATGGCGAGTTGGGAAGTGCTGCTGCTGGGTGTTGCGATCCTCATCTTCATCGCCAATTCGCTTGCCTCGCCCTATTTTCTCAATGCCTGGAACCTCTCGGACGCGACCTTCAATTTCACGGAAAAGGCGATCATCGCCTTCGCCATGGCGCTTCTGATCATCGCCGGCGAAATCGATCTGTCGGTCGCCGCCATCATCGCGCTCGCCTCCACCGCCATGGGTGCCGCCGTACAGATGGGGGTCGGCACGACGGGCCTCGTCGCCATCGGCATCGGCACCGGGCTTTTGTGCGGGGCGTTCAACGGCTTTCTGGTGGCGGGACTGAAACTGCCGTCCATCGTCGTCACCATCGGCACGATGAGCCTGTTTCGCGGCATTTCCTACATGGTGCTGGGCGATCAGGCCTATGGCAAATACCCGGCCGATTTCGCCTATTTCGGCCAGGGTTACGTGATCTCCGTCATCTCCTTCGAATTCGTGCTGTTCATCGTCATGGCCATCCTCTTCGCCATTCTGCTGCACGCCACCAATTTCGGCCGGCAGGTCTATGTGATCGGCACCAACCCCTTCGCCGCGCGCTTCTCCGGCATTCCCGTCGAACGGGTGAAATTCATCCTCTTTCTCTTGACCGGCCTGATGAGCGGCATCGCCGCCGTCTGCCTCACCTCGCGGCTCGGCTCCACGCGTCCTTCCATCGCTCAAGGATGGGAACTTGAGGTGGTGACCATGGTGGTGCTGGGCGGCGTGTCGATCCTCGGCGGTTCCGGAACGATCGCGGGCGTCGTTATCGCCGCCTTCGTCATGGGGCTCGTCACTTTCGGGCTCGGTCTTCTGAACGTGCCGGGCATTGTCATGTCGATCTTCGTCGGCCTGCTGCTGATCATTACCATCGCCATCCCCATCGTCGTTCGCCGCCTTCGAGCCATGAGAAACTGAGCCATGCCGGAACTCGAAAAATACGCCTTCAAGATGAAGCTCTTCGCCGGCAAAGAGGCAGAGTACAAACGGCGCCATGACGAGATATGGCCGGAACTGGTGGTGCTTCTCAGACGAGCGGGCATCAGCGATTATTCCATCCATCTCGACCCGGAAACCAGCATCCTGTTCGGCGTGCTGACTCGCCCGAAGAACCACGGCATGGCGGCTTTGCCAGACCATCCCGTGATGAAGAAATGGTGGGCGCATATGGCCGATATCATGGAGAGCAATCCCGATAATTCACCCATCGCAAAAGACCTGGTGACGGTGTTCCATCTGCCATGAGCGACAGCATCAAACCGGGCCGCGTCGCGGTCATCGATATCGGCAAGACAAACGCCAAGGTCGTCGTCATCGATACCGGCAGCGGAGAGGAAATTGCCGGGGAGAAGCGGACGAACCCCGTTCTTCGCCATGGCCCCTACCCGCATTACGATGTGGAGATGCTCTGGCGTTTCATTCTCTCCGCGCTTCAGCAATTTGGCCAGAAGCCCGGTTTCGACGCGATTTCCATCACCACCCATGGCGCTTCGGCAGCACTTCTCAATGGGAATGGCGATCTCGCCATGCCGGTGCTCGATTATGAACACGGCTATCCCGCAGCCATTCAGGAGGCCTATCGCCGCATCAGGCCCGATTTTGCCGAGACCGGCTCACCGCAGCTTCCCGTGGGACTGAACCTTGGCGCGCAAATCCATTTTCAGAAAGTGGCGTTCCCTGACGATTTTTCCAGAGTGCGCAGCATCGTCACCTATCCGCAATATTGGGCGGGGCGGCTGACTGGCGTTCAGGCGACGGAAACGACCTCACTCGGCTGCCATACGGATCTTTGGAACCCACGGCGAAAAAGTTTCTCCTCGCTGGTCGAGCACCTCGACATCGCACATTTGATGGCGCCGGTCCGCTCCGCTTTCGATGTGCTGGGAACGATCCCCCCATCGCTGGCGCAGGAAACCGATCTGCCTTCGGATATGCCGGTCTATTGCGGCATCCACGATTCCAACGCGTCGCTCCTGCCGCATCTACTGCGCCGGGACGGTGATTTTTCGGTCGTCTCCACCGGCACCTGGGTGGTGAATTTCGCCATCGGCGGCGTGGCGGACGTGCTCGATCCCACCCGTGACACCCTCTTGAATGTCGATGCTTTCGGCCGTCCCGTTCCTTCTTCCCGCTTCATGGGCGGCAGGGAATATGAAATGCTGGCGCAGCAATTCGGGGCAGCGGAAGACGGAGCGATTGACGCGGCTCTCGGCGGGGTGATTGCCAGAGGCATGATGCTGCTGCCGAGCGTCGTCAGCGGCTCCGGCCCATTTCCCGACAAGGCGGCGCGCTGGATCGCCGATGAAAATGCCACGGCCGCAGAACGGCACGCGGCGACATCGCTTTATCTCGCCCTGATGACGGAATGCAGCCTTTCGCTCATCGGGCGGAAAGGTCCGATCCTTGTGGAAGGCCCCTTCGCCAGCAACGCGCTTTATCTGAAGGCGCTGGCCGGCTTTGCAGGGACCGAAGTAACGGCGGTCGAAGGGTCTACCGGCACCAGCGCAGGCGCGGCCCTGCTTACCGGTATCAAACCGCTTGCCGGTCGCGAGCGTCATTTCGCTCCTGACGCCATTGAAGGACTTGGTTCCTACCGCGACGCTTGGAGGGCAAAGCTAGTCTGATGACATGAGGCGGGAAATACCTCCGTCTCCCACCTCCACACGCTCCGTCATCCTCGGGCTTGACCCGAGTATCCATTCTTCGTGTTTCTGTGAATCCTCGGGTCAAGCCCGAGGATGGCGTCGAATGCGAAGGACAGGTTGTGGACCGATCAAGAAATGCGGCCGACTATTCGGCCGCATTGCAATTTTGCAGAAGGATCAGCCCTTGATGAAGGCCAGAAGATCGGCGTTCAGCACATCGGCATTGACGGTGAGCATGCCGTGCGAGAAGCCGGGATAGGTCTTCAGCGTGCCGTTTTTCAACAGCTTCACCGATTTCAGGGCAGAGTCGGCGATCGGCACGATCTGGTCGTCTTCGCCGTGCAGCACCAGCGTCGGAACGCTGATATTCTTCAGGTCTTCGGTCTGGTCGGTTTCGGAGAAAGCCTTGATACCATCGTAATGGGCCTTTGCACCGCCCATCATGCCCTGCCGCCACCAGTTCTGGATCACACCTTCCTGAACCGTCGCGCCATCACGGTTGAAACCGTAGAAAGGACCGGCCGGCACATCGCGGAAGAACTGCGCACGGTTTGCGGCGAGCGCCGAGCGGAAGCCGTCAAAAACCTCCATCGGCAGGCCTTCCGGATTGGCCTCGGTCTTCAGCATCAGCGGCGGCACGGCGGAAACAAGAACCGCCTTGGCGACGCGGCCGGCGGGTTCGCCATGTTTTGCGACATAACGGGCCACTTCGCCACCGCCGGTGGAGTGGCCGATATGGACGGCGTTCTTCAGATCGAGAGCTTCGACGACCGCGAAGGCGTCGGCGGCGTAGCGATCCATATCGTGACCGTCAGCAACCTGGGCGGAACGGCCATGACCACGGCGGTCATGGGCGACGACGCGGAAACCCTTGGAAAGGAAAAACAGCATCTGCGCATCCCAGTCATCGGACGAGAGCGGCCAGCCATGGTGGAACATGATCGGCTGGGCATCCTTCGGGCCCCAGTCCTTGTAGAAGATTTCGGTTCCGTCTGTCGTCTTAACAAAGCCCATGATCGTTTCTCCTTCGGTTGCGTTGGCATCTCCGGTGCGGTCTGTTGTGCGCCGGTTTGATGGAGGGATGATGACGCAGGACAGCGGTTGCGACAATTGCAACAATAATTGGCAATGAATTGCTGTTTATGAAATTATCTTCTCGAGCCGCATACCAACTCCGGTACGCGCATCAACCCGCTCCGCGCCCTCATGCAAGGGAAAGAACGAGATGACGGGCGGACGGTTCCGTGAATTCGGCGCGGCCTATTCGGCCTCAGTCGACCTCGGGATCGTATTCCCTCGGGCTGTCGTCCTTCGAGAACAGGACACAGGGCCCGCGTGAACCGCGCGGATCATAGGCATATCCCTTGGCGGTCAGCGCCTGCATGATGTCGCGAACCCCGGCGAGACCGTAAAGATGGTCGTGCAGCTCCACGAATATCCGCTCCACGCCGGTCAGATCGGCCCTGCCGAGCAGATCGCGTTCCGCGCCCTCAATATCCATGACGAGCGCGGTAATGCCCCGGCTGGCGATAAATTCATCGATATTGGCCGAGGAGATTTCGATGCGCTTTTCATAAGGCCCCTGATTTTCGTCCATGGACGACATCCAGAGATCCCTGCGGACGTAAAAAGGATAGGAGCTCGGCTCGTCGGCGGTGAGAAGCCCCTGTGAAAACACGACATTGCCACGACAATTGGCCTTGATTACCCGTTCTGCCAGCGCCGCCGTGGAGGGGTTGGCCTCGAAGGCCCAGACGGAAACATCCTCAATGCCAGCGATGATCGACGTGATGATCCCGATACCCGATCCCAGCTCCAGAACCCGATCACCGGGCCTGATGGCTTTCAGGACGCTGCGAGCCTCTTTCGCCTCATAGCTGCCGTCGGTCAGCGCCTGCCAGATGACGGGCGACACCTCATCGGAAGAGAGGGGAAGGGCAACTCCATGCACGTCCAGTATTTCCATGTCTCAAGCCTTTTCGCAAAACCCGGCCGCATCGTCGGAATGATCCGATATCGACCGGGAATGCTCTACAGCATCGGAGCGGCAACCGGTATCGGTTTTCGCAAGCAACACTATGACGTGGTAAAAATTCAAGATACGGCCGCCGGCAAACGGGCCCCTCTCAAACGGAACTCCAGGCCACGAGTTCCTTGGCCGGCAATGGTCGGCTGATCAGATATCCCTGAACCTGATCGCATCCCAGACGCCTCACGCATTCATATTGCTCTTCCGTCTCGATGCCTTCCGCAATCGTCGTCATCCGCAGGCTGCGTCCCACACCCACCACGAATTCCACGATCGCCAGCGCGTCGCGGTCGCTGGTGATATCGCGCAGGAACGAGCGGTCGATCTTGATCTTGTCGAAGGGCACACCGCGCAAATTGGCGAGCGAGGAATAACCGGTGCCAAAATCATCCATGGCGATCTGGATGCCGACGGCCTTCAGCCGCGACAGCGTGTTGATCGTTTGGTCGCTCTTGTTGAGCAGGATCGATTCGGTGATTTCAAGCTCGAGCCGGCTTGGCTCCAGCCCGCTTTTCTCAAGCGCGCCCATGACGTTCTGGATGAGAGTGGTGCTGTGGAACTGAACCGGCGAAAGATTGACCGCCACCTTCATGTCTTCGTCCCATCGCATGGCCTCGCGGCAGGCGGTCTCCATCACCCATTTTCCGAGCGAATGGATAAGACCGGTTCTTTCCGCCACGGGAATGAACACGCTGGGCGGCACATCGCCGCGCACGGGATGTTTCCAGCGCAGCAGTGCCTCGAAGCCGCAAAGCTTGCGTGTCTGCGTCGCGACCTGCGGCTGGTAATAAACCTCCATCTCGTCGTTCTGCAACGCGGTCTGCAGATCGGCCTCGAAGGATTTCTTCTCGGTCAGCTGCTTCTGCATGCGGACCTTGAACACACTCGCCCGACCCGGGCCGATGGCTTTCGCTTCATAAAGCGCCAGGTCCGCACGCTTGAACAATTCATCCGCATCGACAGCCCCATGCGATATGGCAATGCCGACGCAGGTGCCGATTTTGACCTCCTGTTCACCCAACTGGTAGGTGCGGCTGATCTGGTCGATAAGCTTGGTGGCCAGCCGACGGGCGGCATCTTCGTTCAGGTCGTCGGAAACGACGGCAAATTCGTCGCCACCCAGACGGCAGACCATGTCATAATCGCCGCCAATGGCCGAAAGGCGCTGTGCCACGGCCTGAAGTAGCGCATCGCCCGCATCATGGCCGAGCGTATCGTTGACGTCCTTGAACCCGTCGAGATCGAGCAGGAGAATGGCTGTCGTTCCCGTGCCGCCGAAGGATCGGCGCAACCTCTCGATCAGTTCCTGCCGGAACAGCGCGCGGTTCGGCAGCCCCGTCAGCGCGTCGTGATAGGCATCGTGCTCGAGCCGGACATTCTTCGCCTGCAATTCCAGCGTGGCGGCGCGCAGATCGTCCGTCAGGCCGCGCATGCTTTTCTGCGCGCGGTTCAGGAGATCGTTCTGGCGAAGCAGCAATATGACAAGCGCGATACCGCACAGGATCAGGCCGCCCGCCAGCGCGGTATAAACGATGTGCAGCTTGCGCACATCCTCATGGGCCGTATCGATCAGATTGACGTCATAAGCGACGGAGGACGAGGCAAGCGTCGTCATCGGCGCATCGAGCGCGCTCATCGCCGACAGCAGATCGGGCACCTCGGCCGGAGTGAGGCTGTTCACATCCTGCTCCAGGCGCGCCAGAACGGCATCGAGGCGGGTTACGAGATCCCGCCATTGCGGCTTTTCATTGATGAAAGCGCCCAGATTGCCCTGCTTCAGAAGCTCAAGGCGACTCAGCATGATGTCCAGACGCAGTTGCAACTCATCCCGGTCGATCTTGCCGGGACTGAGCGCAAAGACGGCCAGCTTGTTCTGGAGACGCAGATATTCGGCTACGGTCTGGCTGACGGCCCAGGAATCATTGTAGCGGGCAAATTTCTGCAGAGCGGTCTGCCGCTCGGCAATGACGAAAGCGATATAGCCCGTTGCCAGGACGAAGCAACAGATGATCACCGCCACAAGTTTTCGCAAACGGCACCTTTATTCCACTATCAGTTTGGCAACTTGCCATGCGGACCGCGAATAATAGGTCTGCTTCTGCAGCTCCGGATCGCTGTCATAGGGATAAATGACGAACAACGGGCCTTTTTCGCGAACTGTCATGTAGTTGCCATCCAGCTTGATCGCCAGAATAACGTTAAATTTCTTAAAATCTTCAATCGGTATCGTACTGACATAATCGTTAAGAGCGACTGCCGTGACGCTCGTGCCCTTTGCGCCGACGATATCCATCAATTTCGCCAGCGAAACGCCATCGAAACGGACACGGCCATCATGCCAGGGTGTCGTGGTTTCCACCGTCTCCATGCCGAGCGCCTCCAGCATGTCGCGATCAAACTGCACGGCACCGTCGGCATTCGTATTGGTGATGTTTCCGGATATGGTTAATATCGGTTTTCCTTGCGGTTTGGCAATTTCCGCGGCCCCGGCACAGGAAAGCCACACGAGCGACAAGAACGCACTGAGAAGTACCCGGGCGAAACTCATACTTTTTCTCCATCGATAACGTTCAGGTCGAGGGTTTTCGCCAACCTTTAAAGGTTAAGGGAACCGACACCAGCAATATATATCAGGAATGGATGTTATATCCTCACTGAGATTTTATCCGTATTTTCTCTAGGTTTTGAGTAAACCCTTTGGATAATTTTTCCGTCTTATTGTATTTTTTCGGGCCACACGTCCCGTTATGACGCAAGCGACAAGCGCCGGAGCCCCCTCCCGGTAATTCGTCAGATGCGACAACGGCCGAATTGTGGCGAGAGCCTTTCACCGTCCCGCAGGTTCATCTGATTCGCGTAAGGCAGCCGCGCATGCGCCGTTCCATCTCCGCACCAGATTGAAATGACGAATGACAAATTCCGCGTCACAGAAAAATCATGACGTTTGCCGGAGCACACGGTTGAAACATACCGCCCGGACCTTAATATAAAGGCTGTCGTTTCCGTTTCCGGCAATTCCAGAAGCCTCTTGCCGGAAATGCCCAGACACATGTTCCGCGCAGCGAAAGCCGCAATGCCGGATATCGTCCGGCCAGGAAAATTCTGTTCACGTCTCCGGGCCGGACGGCATTTCGCCGTATCGGCCGCATCATGAAGGTAGCCCCTATGCACACCTATCCCGACATCAAACTTCTCATTGATGGCGAATGGCGAGACGCCGTTTCCGGCAAGACGATCGCCGTGTCCGATCCGGCAACCGACGAGATCATCGGTGCGATTGCCCATGCCGGGAAGGAAGACCTCGATCTGGCGCTTGCCGCCGCCGAGCGCGGTTTCAGGCTGTGGCGCGATACCTCTCCCTTCGAGCGTTCGAAGATCATGCGCAAGGCGGCGGATATCCTGCGCGATCGCAAGGACAGGATCGCCTATATGATGACCCGCGAGCAGGGCAAGCCGCTGGCGCAATCGGGCACCGAAATCATGGGCGCTGCCGACACCATCGACTGGTTCGCCGAAGAGGCCCGCCGCACCTACGGGCAGGTTATTCCGGCGCGCGCGACCGGCGTGTCGCAGTTGGCCATCAAGCTGCCGGTCGGTCCCGTCGCGGCATTCACGCCGTGGAATTTCCCGATCAATCAGATCGTCCGTAAGCTTTCCGCAGCGCTTGCCACCGGCTGCTCCATTATCGTCAAGGCGCCGGAAGAAACGCCGGCATCGCCTGCGGAACTGATCCGCGCCTTTGTGGATGCGGGCGTGCCGGCTGGCGTCATCGGTCTCGTTTATGGCGTTCCATCCGAGATTTCGGAATATCTGATCCCGCATCCGGTCATCCGCAAGATATCCTTCACCGGCTCCACCCCCATCGGCAAACATCTGGCGGCGCTGGCTGGCAAGCACATGAAGCGCGCCACGATGGAGCTCGGCGGCCATGCGCCGGTCATGATCTTCGACGACGCCGATATCGACAAGGCGATCGAAGTCACCTCGCTTGCCAAATTCCGCAATGCCGGCCAGGTCTGCGTCGCCCCCACCCGCTTCCTCGTGCAGGACGGCGTGGCCGACCGCTTCCTCGAAGGTTTCGTGGAAGCGACGAAGGCCATCAAGGTCGGCAACGGGCTGGAAGAGGGCGTCATCATGGGCCCGCTCGCCAATGAGCGCCGCATTCCCGCACTGGAAGGCCTCATCAACGACGCGGTTTCCCATGGCGGCGAATTGAAGACCGGCGGTCGCCGCATCGGCAACAAGGGTAACTTCTTCGAGCCGACGGTTCTCGCCAATGTGCCGACGTCAGCCAAAATCATGAATGACGAGCCCTTCGGCCCGGTCGCGATCATCAACCGCTTCTCGAGCTTCGACGATGCGGTTGCCGAAGCGAACCGCCTGCCCTTCGGCCTCGCATCCTATGCCTTCACCGGCTCGGTCAAGACCGCGCATGCACTCGGCCATCAGGTCGAGGCCGGCATGCTGACCATCAACCATAACGGCCTTGCTCTCCCCGAAGTCCCCTTCGGCGGCATCAAGGATTCCGGTTACGGCACGGAAGGCGGTTCGGAAGCGGTTCAGGCCTATCTGGAGACCAAATTCGTCAGCCAGATGAGCTGAGTTGGCCTTGAAATTTCTTCTCCCCGCCGGGGAGAAGATGCCCGAAGGGCAGATGAGGGGGCGAGCTCTCCGTATATCTTTGCCGTTGCCCCTCATCCCGCTGCCGCGACCTTCTCCCCGGCGGGGAGAAGGAGGCAAGGTGCATTCGCTCGATTCATCCTCACCTCCGAAAGCTGCGCAGTCTTCCCTTGCCCCCGGGCTCACCCTGCCTTATAAAAGAACAAAAAGTGAACTTCGAGGGGCGATATGAGCGATACGGCGGCACCGGCATTGAAGGAAATCTTCAACCGCGAAAAACTGCGGCATATCGCCGATGAGACCAAGGCCGTTCATCCGTCCTTTGACGTTTCCGCCTTCATGGCGCTCGCCACCGCCAATCTGGAAGCGCTGGGCATCATGCAGCGCATGCGGCAGGTGGCCACGAGCCTGCACGCCACACTTCCCGGCGACTATGCCCGCAACATCGAGATCCTGACCGCCGCAGCGCCGGGCATCGGCAACGGTTTCGCCTCCATTTCGCTGCCGGAATATGTGGCCCTCTACGGTCTCGATGATTTCGATCTTTCCTTGCGGGCCCTGTCCTATTTCACCCGTTTCGGTTCATCGGAATTCGCCATCCGGCATTTCCTGCAAAAGGATATGGCCCGCACCCTTGCCGTGATGGAAACATGGTCAAGGCACGAAAACGAGCATGTGCGGCGGCTGGCGAGCGAAGGCTGCCGGCCGCGCCTGCCATGGTCGTTCCAGCTCAA
Source organism: Agrobacterium sp. NPDC090283 (assembly GCF_044769685.1). Classification (NCBI taxonomy): domain Bacteria; kingdom Pseudomonadati; phylum Pseudomonadota; class Alphaproteobacteria; order Hyphomicrobiales; family Rhizobiaceae; genus Agrobacterium; species Agrobacterium sp. NPDC090283. Next base: position 488,794 of record NZ_JBIVYG010000002.1, read on the forward strand.
ACCCCTGATCGACGATCCGTCACCAGTGACCGCAATCCTCGACGCGATGAAAACCGATGAAGCGCTTTATGTGCGCAAATCCGTCGCCAATCATCTGAACGACATCACCAAGGATAACCCCGCCTTCGTGCTGGCGCTCATCGATGCATGGCCGAAGGACAATCCGCATACGCGCTGGATCACCCGGCAGGCCCTGCGCACATTGATCAAGAAGGGCGATGCCGCAGCGCTTGCCCATCTCGGCGCACATGCGGAAGCGGAAATTGCGCTTGCGACATTTCAGATCACGCCAGACAAGGTGGCTCTCGGCAACCCCGTTCGGATTTCGGCCTCTTTTACCTCGACGGCGAAACGCCCGCAGAAGCTGGTGATCGACTACGCCGTGCACTACGTGAAGAAGAGCGGCGATGCCTCCGCGAAAGTCTTCAAGTGGAAAGAGATCGAGCTTCAGCCCGGTGAGACATGCGCGCTGTCAATCAGCCGCGCCATACGAGATTTCACCACCCGCAAGCACTATGCCGGCCTTCACAGGGTCGACCTGATGATCAATGGCAGGCTGGTGGCGGAAAGCGCCTTCGAACTTCTGATCTGAATCCGGCGAGCGCCCTGCCGCGCTTCACGCGGCCGGGAAAATCTTTGCCCGCCGAATGATGACGGAACCGCGGTCTCCCGCAGCGACATCGTTTTCCGGCGGCACGTCGAATTCCAGGAGATCGCCGCCATCGGTGCTGGCAATCACCCGGCGTTCGCCCGCACGGTCGAGAACCCGCGCCACCGAGGCGGGAATGCCCTCATGCAAATCTTCCCATTCAAGATCGCCGGGGCGGGCATAGATATCCACCGCGCCGTCGCCTTGTGCGTAGGAGAAAGGCAGTTCGTTATCGCCGACATAGACCTTGCCGCCACGCGCCACGCCGGACACCCGGTTGGCATCGCCCAGAAAGCGCATGACGAAGGCGCTGTTCGGCTGGCGGCAGACGTCCTTCGGCGTACCCTGCTGCACGATCTCACCCTGATTGAGGATGACGACACGGTCGGCAAGATCGAGCGCCTCTTCCTGGTCATGCGTCACAAAAATCGTGGTGATGCCCAGAGAATCGTGAATTTCCCGCAGCCAGCGACGCAGATCGCGGCGGACATTGGCGTCCAGCGCCCCGAAAGGCTCATCGAGCAGAAGCACCTTGGGATCGACCGAAAGCGCACGCGCCAGCGCCACGCGCTGTCGCTGGCCGCCGGAAATCTGTGCCGGGAAACGGTCGCCCAGACCATCGAGCTTCACCAGCCGCAGAAGCTCCTCGACGCGGGCGTCAATCGCCGCCCTGTCGCGCTTCACTTTCGAGACCTTCATGCCGAAGGCGATGTTTTGATGCAGGGTCATATGCGGGAAAAGCGCATAATGCTGGAATACGAAGCCGACGCCGCGATCGCGCACCGGAATATTGGTGGCGTCCTCGTCGCCGAAAAAGATGCGGCCGCCGTCGCTATATTCGAGACCGGCGACCATGCGCAAAATCGTGGTCTTGCCGGAACCCGAGGGTCCGAGCAGGGCCAGAAGCTCGCCGCTTTCGATATCCAGCGAAACGTCGCGCACGGCGCGGAACGTATCGAAGGTCTTCACCACATTTTCGAGGCGGATTTTCATGGGAATCAGGTCTCCGTGGCGATGGCGGCATCGCCGTTGGTCTTTTTGGCCCCGCGCCCGGCGCCGCGCCGTTCCAGCGCCACCTTGGCGATGATGGTAACGACGGCGAGAGTAGCGAGGATCGAGGCCGAGGCGAAGGCGCCAGCCGTCTGGTAATCGTGATAAAGCAGCTCGATATGCAGCGGCAGCGTGTTGGTCTGGCCGCGAATATTACCCGACACCACCGATACGGCACCGAACTCACCCATCACGCGGGCATTGCACAGCACGACACCGTAAAGCAGCGCCCATTTGATGTTCGGCAAGGTCACCGAAAAGAAGGTACGCCAGCCGGATGCGCCGAGCGAGGTCGCCGCCTCTTCCAGATCGCGGCCCTGCGCCTGCATCAGCGGGATAAGCTCGCGCGCCACGAAAGGTGCTGTGACGAACATCGAGGCGATGACGATGCCGGGAAGCGCAAAAAGTATCTTGATATCATGCGCATCAAGGAACGGGCCGAAAAGCCCCTGCAGGCCGTAAACGAAGAGATAGGCCACACCGGCAACGATCGGCGAGATCGAGAAAGGTATTTCGATCAGCACCAGCAGAAAGCGTCGGCCGGGGAAGTCGAACTTGGTGATCGCCCATGCGGCCGCGACACCAAAGGCCGTATTGACCGGCACGGCGATCAGCGCCGTCAGCACCGTCAGCATGATGGCGTGCCGGGTATCGGGATGGGTGATGGTGGCGGAATAGGCCTTCCAGCCTTGCGAAAACGCCTCGACGCCGATGATGATAAGCGGCGCCACGACCAACAGGGCGCCGATGACCAATACAAAGGCGATCAGGCTGCGGCGAACGAGAGGCGCATCGCCGACGCGTGGCGGCTTGCGGTGTGAAGAAACGACGCTCATCTCTTAACCCCTCACCGTATAACGAAGCGCGCGCGCCTGCAGATAATTGGTCACCGCCAGCATCACGAAGGCAGTGATGAGCAGCACGGAGGCGATGGCGGCGGCCGCCTGATAATCATATTCCTCCAGCCGGATGAAGATCAGCAGCGCGGTGATCTCCGTCGAAAACGGCTGGTTGCCGGCGATGAAGATGATCGCTCCGAATTCGCCGAGGCTACGGGCGAAGGAGAGCGACAGACCGGCGAGCAACGCCGGCGTCAGCAATGGCAGGATGACCTTTCGGAAGATTTCGAGATCGGAGCCACCAAGCGACTGCGCCGCTTCCTCCAGCGCCGGGTCGAGATCTTCCAGCACCGGCTGCACGGTGCGCACGATGAAGGGCAGGCTGGTAAAGGCCATCGCCACCATGATTCCAACGGGCGTATAGGCCACCTTGATGCCGAATTGGGAAAGTACCGAGCCGAACCAGCCATTGCCCGCAAACAGCGTCGTCAGCGCGATGCCGGCAACGGCGGTGGGCAGCGCGAACGGCAGGTCGACGATGGCGTCGACGATGCGCCAGCCCGGAAAGCGGTAACGCGTCAGCACCCAGGCGAGCGCCAGCCCGAAAATGACGTTGAATAGTGTCGCGGCCAAGGCGCAGAGCACGGTAACGCGATAACTGGCGACGGCGCGGGGCGAGGAAATGATCGACCAATATTCGACAGGGCCGAGGCTTGCCGCCTTGAACACCAGCGCCGAAAGCGGCAGGAGCACGATGATGGCGACATAAGTCAGGGTAACGCCGAGCGACAATTTCAGCCCCGGCAGAACATTCCGCTTCAAACCCCGCCCCCATTCATCAAAAAGCGACCCGGCGGTTTCCCGCCGGGTCTTTTACCTGTTGCGTATCGCTGTGATTAACGGCTGCCGTAAAGCGTATCAAGCGTCGCGCCGGATGCAAAATGCTCTTTCTGGATTTTATCCCAGCCGCCGAAGACATCATCGACGTTGACAAGGCGAATGGCCGGGAACTTGTCCTTGAACTCGCCGACGACCTTTTCATTATGGACGCGGTGGCCGAATTCGGCAGCGATGCGCTGGCCTTCCTCGGTATAGAGAAAGTCGAGATAGCTCTTCGCCAGATCGCGCGAACCGCGCTTGTCGACGACCTTGTCCACCACGGCCACCGGGAATTCAGCGAGCAGGCTGACGGAGGGCACCACGCCTTCCACCTTGTCTGCGCCATATTGCTTGGCGATGCCGCGGGTCTCGGCTTCGAAGGTGATCAGCACGTCGCCGATTTCACGCTCCACGAAAGTGGTGGTGGCGGCACGGCCTCCGGTGTCGAACACGGGGGTGTTGTCGAAGATCTTCTTGACGAATGCCTGGACCTTCGCCTCATCGCCGTTGAACTTCTCCTTGGCGTAAGCCGTGGCGGCGAGATAGGTGTAACGGGCATTACCCGAGGTCTTCGGATTGGGGAAGACGATCTTCACGTCGTCGCGGGCCAGATCGTCCCAGTCCTTGATACCCTTGGGATTGCCGGCGCGCACGAGGAAGGACGGGAAGGAATAGAAGGGCGATGCATCATTCGCAAAATCCTTCTTCCAGTCGGCGGAAACGAAGCCCTGCTTCACCAGAAAATCGACGTCGGTGACCTGGTTGAAGGTGACGACATCAGCTTCCAGACCCTCGACGATGGCGCGCGCCTGCTTGGAGGTGCCGGCATGCGACTGGTCGACGGTGACGCCCGGATGCAGCTTGATGAACGCCTCGTTCTCGGCCGCGAAGACTTCACGGGCGACATCGTAGGATGCGTTGAGAATGGTGGTCGGAGACTGCGCCTGCGCCGCACCTGCAAAAAGAGAGGCAATGGCAGTACCGATAATGAGAAGACGTTTCATGAATACCCCCGGCAATTCGAATGGTGCTCAACATAACGGGCGGCAGCAACAGCGACGAGAAACAGGCGTGCTTTGCGCAGGCATCGATTGGAAATTTCGCCTAATTAATTCAAGCCTGAAAGGCGATGATTTCATATGAAGCGGGAAGCCGGATTTCTTTTGCGCCAGCCTTTCAGGCAAGCTCGGCGGGAAAGACGACATTCGCGGCATCCCGCAGCCCTCATTCCTGGGCTCGTCACAGAGATGAGGGAGGAGATTAGCGGACTACTGGTATACGCTGATCAAAGACGATGCTCGGGAAACAGATTGCCGGAATGCGCGACAAGGTAAGGCGCCAGGTCTTCCTCGCTCACCTCTTCCAGCCGGGCAGGCCGCCAGCGGGGGTTGCGGTCCTTGTCGACCAGAGCCGCACGCACGCCTTCGTAAAAATCGTGCCGCCGCAATATCTCCGTGCCGGCGGCAAATTCCCTTTCGAGGCATTCAATGAGACTTGCGCTTTCCCGGCCGAGGCGCAGCAGCTTCAGGGTCAGTTTCAGGCTGGTGGGGGAGCGTTTTTGCAGAACCTCGAGGGTCTCGCGCGAAAACGCATCGTGACGCGCCGCAAGTGCAGCGAAAATTTCCTCGACCCTGTCAAAACGGAACGTCGCATCGATGACATCCCGATTTTTGGATAAAACGCCTTCACCGGGCTCAACCGCGCGCGCCGTGATCGCCGTCTCGATGCTGTCTGTATCCGCCGCCTGTGACAAATCCTGGATTAGCCCGTCGAAGCGGTCCGAAGGAACGAGATGATCGGCAAAGTCGGCATAAATCGCATCCGCAGCATTGACGGCGTTGCCCGTCAACCCGAGCCAGGTGCCGCATTCGCCGGGCGCTCTCGGTAAAAGCCAGGACCCGCCAACATCGGGGAAATAACCGATACCCGTTTCCGGCATGGCGAGCCGCGTGCGTTCGGTGACGATGCGGTGGCTGCCATGGGCGGAAATACCGACGCCGCCGCCCATGACGATGCCGTCCATCAGCGCAACATAGGGCTTGCTGTAATGGGCGATGCGATAGTTGAGCGGAAATTCTTCCCGCCAGAAATCAAGCACCTGAGGATCACCCGCCTTGCCGAGATCATGAATGATGCGGACATCGCCGCCGGCGCAAAGCCCTCTATCGCCTTCTCCGGTCAGCACCACACAGGAAACGTCGGGCTCCTCCTCGAAACGCTGAAGCGCCTGAAACAGACCGCGCACCATCGACAACGTCAGGCTGTTGATGGCCTTCGGGCGATTGAGGCGAATGATGCCTGCCCCTCCCCGTTTTTCGACGATCACCTGCGCATCCGTTTCCGTTCTCTGTTCCAAGACCGCCTCCTCCGCTGCCATTTATCCGGCCATCTTGGCCGCCCCGGCGCGTTCACGCAACGTTGATCTTGTCTTTCGGGAACGTCTTTCGCTCAAACCGCTTTAACGGGCAGAAAATGCCAGAAATCCGTTTTCGCAATGCAGCATGTTTGCTTGACGCCCGGAAAATCATGGCATGTAATGGGCTCTGGAAATGCCGGCATTGATTCCTGTCGAGCGTGTGCCGGACCAAGCGGAATGTCGCCTTCTCAAAGGCGCTGTAAACAGCAACGGGAGACGAGCATGCAGGTTTCGGAACACGAATGGATCAGTAAACGGGCCTATACACTCTGGGAAAAGGAAGGCCATCCCCATGGGCGTGACGCGCACCATTGGGAGCAGGCCAAGCATGAATTTTCGCTGCTGAAGACATCGGAAGCGACGAAACCCGCGACGCGCAAGAAGGCCACTCCCAAGGCCGCTGCTGCCGAAACCGCACCGGATGCGGAAGCGCCGGCAAAACCCAAGAGCCGTGCCCGCAAGGCTGCCGCCGCGAAATAAAGACCCCGAGAAGGTAAGCGGAAGCCATAAATGAAAAAGCCCGACGATCTCGCCGGGCTTTGTCTGTTTAGCGCGGGTCACAACCCTTTTCGCTGATCCGGCAGTCATCCCCGCGATTTCCCGCGTCAGGCGCACGGCGCTGTTCATCCCACTGGCGGCGCTCGGAGCGACGCTGGCCGTCATCCTCGTTCCGCTGGACATCGCGATTACGATCCCGATTTTCGTCTTCCCAGCGACGCCGGTCGTCATCGCGACGCGGTCTGTCCTGATTTCTGTCACCCTGGTTCCAGTCGCCGTAACGACGTTCCCAGCGGCCATCGTTCGGGCCGCCGCCCTGGCGAGGGTCACGCCACTCGTCCCGGCGTCCGTCACGCCATTCGTCACGCGGACGCGGGCGATCCCAGTCGGCGCGGGGCGGCGGAGGCGGGGCGTTCCAGTAACCGCCAGACGGCGGCGGACGACGCCAGCGGTCGCGCTCGCGGTAGAAGTCACGGTCGCGATAATAACGGTCCCAATAACGGCCGACTTCGAAGGTGATCACCGGCACGCCGAGATCGCGGTAATAACGCGGTTCGACATAGACCCGGTTCTGCCGGTAGGTCGTGGCGATGTATCGCCCGGCAACCCAGCCGCGACCGCCCACGAAAGAGACATCGCACCAGGGCGTGTCCGACAGGCAGCCGTGGACGGTGAGCGGCGCGCCATTCGGAATCACCACGACGGCCGGATAAGCCGTGCTCGGGCCGGAGCGCATATTCACATTCGCGGTGGCGAAACCGCGCGTCGCAGCTTCGGCAAGAGCCGGCGCAGCGAGCATGGCCACCAGCGCTATTGCGCCAAACAGTTTGTTCTTCACTTCTTTCTCCTCAAGCAAAGGCCCGCTTTGCCCTTGTCGGCATCCATCTCTTCGATGGACGAGCATGTGTTGGCATAAAGCCACGATCGGAAAATACGCGTCCGTCGATGAACGCAGCATGAAACAAATAAGGCGCCCCATCAGTTCCACCTGCGGCAATCAGCGCCCGACAATTTGCCGGCGGAATGGACCGCCGGTCTTGACTTCGGGGGGCAATCATCCGACTTCAGTGCAACGGCAATATGGAGCAGAACCATGAGCGAAACCGCACAGACGACCGTCGACCAGAGCGAAGTGGATCGCTTCTCCGCGATGGCTGCGGAATGGTGGAGCCCGACCGGCAAGTTTCGCCCGCTGCACAAGTTCAATCCGGTGCGGCTCGAATATATCCGCAACCGCATCTGCGACAATTTCGGCCGCGACCCGAAGGCGCACCGCCCGCTGGAAGGGCTGCGCATATTGGATATTGGCTGCGGCGGCGGCCTTCTCTCCGAACCCGTTGCACGCATGGGCGCCGATGTGGTGGGCGCCGATCCTTCGGAAAAGAATATCGGCATCGCCTCCACCCATGCCCGCGAAAGCGGGGTCAGCGTCGACTACCGCGCCGTGACCGCCGAACAGTTGCAGGAAGCCGGCGAAACCTTCGACGTCATCCTCAACATGGAGGTGGTGGAGCATGTGGCCAATGTCGATCTGTTCGTCACCACCTGTGCGAAAATGGTGCGCCCCGGCGGGCTGATGTTCGCCGCCACCATCAACCGCACGCTCAAAGCCCGGGCGCTGGCGATCTTCGCCGCCGAAAACGTGCTGCGCTGGCTGCCGCGCGGCACACACCAATATGAAAAGCTCGTTCGCCCGGAAGAACTCGAGCGGCCGCTGGTGGCAAGCGGCATGGATATCATCCACCGCACCGGCGTCTTCTATAACGTGCTGCAGGATCGCTGGAATCTCTCGCCGGACATGGACGTCAACTATATGATGCTGGCGAAACGTCCGGCGCAGGGGTAACGCCGGGCACTCTGTGAGTGATGTCGTTCTAAGGAAATTCAGTTGACGTCGTCGGGCAGCACCGGCAGCGGCGCGATCTCGATACCCTCGTCCAGCAGGGCCTTGGCTTCCTGCGCCGAGGCGTTACCGATGATGCCGCGCTCATCCGCCTCGCCATAGTGGATCTTGCGGGCTTCCTCCGGAAATTTATCGCCGACATCTTCGGCATTGGAGCGGATATTGGCGACGGCCTCGCGGATTTTTGCCAGCGCCTCTTTTCTGGCGGCATCCATGGCCAGCGTCTGGCGCTCGTCTTTCCTGCGGGCGGTGGAAACCGAAGGTGCCATCAACAGCTTGGAAACCTGCACGGAATTGCAGACCGGGCAGGACAGCAAACCGCGCTGCAACTGATTGTCGAAATCGTCGCTACCGGCAAACCAGCCTTCGAACTCATGGCCCTTTTCACAGGACAGCGCATAACGGATCACGCCGCTTCACCTCCGGCAGGTTTCAGGGGAATAACCGTGTCCAGACCAAACTCGCGGGCATTACGAAGATTGGGAATCTTGCCACGCGCAGCCGCCACCAGCGCCGTGTCGATCTCGGCGAAGATGATTTCTTCTCCAGCGCCGCCGGCAACGGCCAGAACCTTGCCCCATGGGTCGATGATGATGGAATGGCCGAAGGTCTCGCGCCCGTCCTCATGCACGCCGGCCTGAGCCGCGGCAATGACGAAAGCGCCATTTTCGATGGCGCGGGCACGCAACAGGATTTCCCAATGCGCCTCCCCCGTCTGCCGGGTGAAAGCCGCCGGAACGGTCAGAACCTCGGCACCCGCCAGCGCTTCCGCACGGAAAAGCTGCGGGAAACGGACGTCATAGCAGATCGCGAAGCCGAATTTCGCCAGCGGCAGTTCGGCGATACGCGCCACTTCGCCGGGTTGATAAGCAGCGCTTTCACGCCAGCTTTCGCCATTGTCGAGATCGACATCGAACATATGGATCTTGTCATAGCTGCAGATGCGCGAACCGTCAGGCGCGAAGAGAAAACCGCGATTGGCGATCTTGCCATCCGGACGGGCAATGGCCGTGGAGCCGACATGGACATGAATGCCGAGTTCGCGGGCGAGACGGGCGGCCGTCGCAACGATGATATCGCCATCGTCATCGCGCAGTTGCGCACGCAGCGCCTGCCTGTCCTTCTGGATCGCACCCGTCATTTCCGGGGTCTGCACATAAACGGCGCCTTCGGCTGCAGCCGCACACACCAGCCGTTCCATATCGGCGGCGTTTTTTGCCGGATCGACGCCGGAGCGCATCTGAATGGCGGCAGCCTTGAAACTCATCACTTCCTCCGTCAATCAAGCCGATCAGGCGGCCAGCAGCGCGTCCAGTTTACCGGCACGCTCCAGCGCGTGCAGATCGTCGCAACCGCCCACATGCTGGCCGTTGATGAAGATTTGCGGGAACGTCGTTCCGCCGGATTTTTCGATCATTTCCTGCCGGTATTCCGGCGTCGTCGTGGCGTTATATTCGGCGTAATCCACGCCCTTGCTGTCCAGCAGCGCCTTGGCGCGCGCGCAATAACCACAAAAATCCCGCGTATAGATCGTCACCGGTGCCATGTTTTCAAAGCCCTCGCAAACGTGCGGTAAAACGCACGATAAAGTCATGTCATTCAGGTTTCATATAGGGCCGGAAATGGCCATTGCAAAGGTCAAAACCGTCACATCCGCGGCACCGGCCCTGCGCAGGGCGCGGCTTGCCGCACCCACCGTCGCGCCGGTGGTATAGACGTCGTCCACCAGTACCACGCGCTTGCCATGGACATCGGTTTCACGGCCGGGCGCAAGCGCAAAAGCACCGCGCACATTGTCCCGCCGGGCCAGCGCGGAAAGCCCCACCTGCCGCTCGGTCGGCTTCACGCGCAGCAGCGTTCCGGCAGCCAAGGGCTTGCCGGAGGCCTTGGCGAGATGCCGCGCCAGCTCGGCGGATTGATTGAAGCGGCGACGCAGGAAACGTCGACGATGCAATGGAACGGGCACGATGCAATCACAGGCATTCACCGTTCCGTCACTTGCCCTCAGCATCCACAGCGCCATCAGGCGGGCGAGATCGGTCCGGTCCTGATATTTCAGCCGGTGCACGAGCTTGCGGGCGGTTCCCTCATGGCTTGCGACGGCGCGCAGGCGGTCAAAAGGCGGCGGTTCGGCAATCGCCTGTGCGCTCACGAAACCGTCGCCGTGATCCCGCGCGAAAGGAATGCCCAGAACCTCGCAAAAAGGGCGGTCGATAAAGGCGATATCCCGCCAGCAATCCGCACATAAGGCGCCCTCGCCGCCGGTCATGCGGGCGCAGCCCGCGCAGCTTGGCGGGTAAACCATACGGAAGATCGCACGCCACATGTGGCCTGCCGCCGCCGGCACGGCCGCGGACTTCGACAGCAACCCCGAAAACAGACTTTCACCAGCACCCATGAGGTTGACTTTACCGCCGAACGGGTGCCTTTGCGAGAGCGATATGTTCCGGCGCGATACCGGAAATGATGCCCGAAGCGGCATGACAGCAACATACGGCCCGCCGATCCCGAAGGCGTCTGAGGCCGAGCAGGCAAGACGATGGATATTCTCTTTGACCAGGCCCTGATCGAACAAAATCGCCACCGGGCATGGACCCGGCGCGACGACAAGGCCCTGTTTCTTCTCGATATGGCGGCCGAAGAGCTTGCTGACCGGCTTGCCATCGTGGAGCGCAAGTTCGAGACCGCGATCGAACTGCATGGCGGAACGGGCGTCACCGCCCGTCGGCTTGCGGAGACCGGCAAGGTGGATACCATTCGCCGTATCGAAACGGAGAGCTGTTTTGCAACGGATGCGAATATTCCCGAGGCCGCGTCCATGGAGCATCTGCCGATTGAGGAGGCCTCCGCCAATCTCATCGTGTCACCGCTTGCCCTGCATCTGACCAACGACACGCCCGGCGCGCTGATCCAGATCCGCCGGGCATTAAAGCCGGACGGGCTGTTTCTCGGCGCCATTCCCGGCAGCGGCACCCTGCAGGAACTGCGCGACGTGCTGCTGACCGCCGAGGCGGAACTGACCGGCGGTGCCAGCCCGCGTGTCATTCCCTTCGCCGATGTGCGCGATGTCGGCGCGCTTTTGCAGCGTGCCGGTTTTGCGCTCCCTGTGACCGATGCGGAAAGCTACACGGTGCGTTACGATTCGATTTTCCCGCTGATGCGCGACCTGCGTGCCATGGGCATGGCCAATCCGCTGGCAAGCCGCAGCAGAAAACCCCTCAACCGCGCCTTTTTCCTGCGCGCGGCAGAGCTTTACGCCGAGCGCTATTCCGACCCCGACGGCCGGATAAGGGCGACATTTTCCATCATTTATGTGTCAGGCTGGGCGCCGCACGAAAGCCAGCAGAAACCGCTGAAACCCGGCTCCGCCAAGGTGCGTCTTGCCGATGCCCTGAAGACGACCGAGGTGAAGCTGCCCTGAATAACCGGTTCAGGCCATCAGCTCGTCGGAAAAGCGTCAATGATGAACTGAAACACGGCACCGATATTGGTGCCGATGTTGCCGAGGCCAGCGATGAGCGCCGCGGAAATCAGACCTGCGATCAGGCCATATTCAATCGCTGTCGCACCGTCTTCATTTTTGCAAAAATTGATAAAAAAATGCAGCACAGGATATTCCCCATCCACCATCCGGTGCGTTGCGACAACCGGCATGCGCCCTTTTGAAATCAGCTCTATCCTAGGTCGGCGAGGTGAGGAATCCGTTACCTTTGATGGTAAACGATCAGCAACCGCTCTCGTTGCTATAACCCGTGACCACGCAGGGCATTTCCGGCATCGGCTGGGTGACGCTGCGGCGGATGGAATAGGTCTTGCCGACATCGGTCTTCTTGATGGAGCCCGTGCTGATCATGTCGTAATTATCGGGAAACTGCGCCACCCGCGTGGAGGATTTTCCGGCAAGCATGGGGGTGACGATCAGCGAGAGCGCGATAACCGCCGTGCCGAAAAGCAGCGCCACATTGAGCACGCCGGTGCGACGGGATTTGTCGGAATACAAGTGACGACCTTCCACCGTCTTCCAGAAATCCTCGTTCATGACCAACCTCGTCTCGCGCAGTTTACCGCTTCTTTAGCTTAACAATCTGCCAGAGGGTGCTGAACGATCTCTTAACGAAGCCCCGTTTTGGCACGGTAAAGCACTGGATGAGAGGCGTTTTCACGAAGCTGTGACGGGATAAGGCAGGAGGGCCGTAGCGGCCCGTCGGTTCTACAGCAAATCCTGGAGGAAGGGGATGAGCGGCTCATCGGCCGGCGGCATGGGATAATCACGTAGCGCCTGGGGTTTGACCCATTTCAGCGCCTGTCCTTCGCGGCCATGGGCAATGCCTTCATAACGGCGGCACACATAAAGCGGCATCAGGAGGTGAAAGGTCTCATAGGTGTGGCTGGCAAATGTCAGCGGTGCGAGACAGGCGACCTTGGTTTTGACGCCCAATTCCTCGTCCAGTTCACGGACAAGGGTTTCCTCCGGCGTTTCGCCATGCTCCACCTTGCCACCGGGAAATTCCCAAAGGCCGGCAAGCGACTTGCCTTCCGGCCGCTGCGCCAGAAGAATGCGGCCATCCTGATCGAGAAGCGCGCAGGCGGCGACCAGCAGGATTTTTTTGCCAGCCTCGCTCATTCGCCTGAACCCTTCCGCCAGTAGCGATAACGATAAGCCTCGGAGAAGCCGAATTTTTCATAAAGCGCGATCGCCGGCGTATTGGTGGAGACCACCTGCAGCCAGGCGGTTTTGGCGCCGCTGATTCTGGCCCAACGCAGGGCCGACGAAAGAACCTGCGTACCGAGACCCTTTTTGCGCTGCGACTTTTCGACATCAAGCGAGATGATGCCGGCAAGATCATTATCCTGCACGCAGATCACGGTGGCGAGCGGGTTACCCTCCACTTCCTCGTTGATGAAGAGGCCGAGCGTCGGCTTGATGGAACTGACGATTTCCGCGATTGCCGGACGCAGGGCCGGATCGCCGTCGCTGACCTTGATGCTCGCCTCGACAAACCGGCCGATATCATGGCTCGGCAGGCTGACCAGCGTTTCCGGCAGTTCCATGCCGGAGAGATCGGCCGTCATGACCATGACCTCTTCGAACACGGACCAGCCGTCATTCACCAGAAAATCCCTGAGTTGCGGCGGCATCAGTGTCGTTTCGCGCACCACCAGCGGGCGGCCGAAATCCTCGAAACGCTTGCGCGCCTTTTCCAACCGCACTGCGCAGTTTCCGTAATCGGAGGGATCGAGCGGCACCACGCAGTTGATGCGCTTGGAGGGATGCGAGCCCGTCAGGCGGATCTGCCAGCTACCGTCATAAATTACCGACGAGGCGGGCCATGCCCGGAAGCTGACGGCTTCCAGACGGCGAACCAGCGGCAGATTGACGGCCTTGTTGTCCTGCATTCTCTTCGGCTCCAACGGTCAGCTCCGGTAGTCGCCGTTGATCGCAACATATTCCTTGGTCAGATCGCAGGTCCAGACGGTGGCCGTGCCATTGCCGAGACCGATATCCACCTTCACCGGGATATCTTCAAGCTTCATGACGGCACTGGTCTCCGCTTCGGAATAGTCCGGGTCGCGCTCGCCATTGACGGCCACACGCACGCCACCGAACCAGATGGCGAGGCGGTCGCGGTCGGCCATTTCGCCTGACTTGCCGACGGCCATCACGACGCGGCCCCAATTAGCGTCTTCGCCGGCAACGGCGGTCTTCACCAGCGGCGAATTGGCGATGGAAAGAGCGATCTTCTTGGCGGCAGCATCGTTTTCCGCACCCGTCACGGTGACTTCCACCATCTTGCGCGCGCCTTCGCCATCGCGAACAACCTGCAAGGCCAGATCCTTCAGGAGATCGTTGAGCGCGGCGCGGAAGGAGGACAGGCGCTCGTCATCGGCGCTTGTCACCTTCACCTGGCCGTCTTCGGCCGCCGCACCCGTGGCAAACAGCATCAGCGTATCGGAAGTGGAGGTATCGCTATCGACAGTCACGGAATTGAAGGTCGGGCCGACACCGGCCGAAAGCAGGGCCTGCAGGGCGGCGGGCTCAATATCGGCGTCGGTCACCACAAAGGAGAGCATCGTCGCCATATCGGGCGCGATCATGCCGGCACCCTTGGAAATACCGTTGATCGTGACGATCACGCCGCCAATCTCGGCGGTGCGGGTCGAAACCTTGGGATAGGTGTCGGTCGTCATGATCGCCTTGGCGGCTTCATGCCAGAAATCGGCTTCCGCCCTGACATTCATGTCGCCGAGAACACCGGCAAATTTCGAGGCGTCCAGCGGCTCGCCGATCACGCCAGTCGATGCCAGGAAGACCTCGCCTTGTGAGCAGCCGACGGCAGCGGCGGCGGATTTCGCCGTCAGCTCGGTCGCGGCTTTGCCCTTCAAGCCCGTAAAGGCATTGGCATTGCCGGAATTGACCACCACGGCACGGGCCACGCCGCCGCCGAGATTGGCGCGGCAGAAATCAACCGGTGCCGAGGGGCATTTCGATTTGGTGAAGACGCCGGCCACGCTTGCCGGCTTGTCGAACACCATCAGGAGAACGTCGGTGCGGTTCTTGTACTTGATGCCGGCGGCGGCCGTCGCCATGCGAACGCCGCGCAGCGCGGGCATGTCGGGATAGGATTTCGGAGCGAGCGGGGAAACGGCAACGGACATGGGAAGCGCCTGAAATTCTGGAAATGGGAGGTAGGAAATGCCTGAGATGAAACGGGGCGGCCCATAGCCGCCCCGTAACCTGAATTCTTACTGCTGCGGCTGAGCCTGCTGTTCCTTCGTGGCTTCGTCGTAGCCCTTCTTCAGCGTCTCATCCATGATCTCGATCTTCTGGTCAGCCTTTGCCTTCTCGATGAGGGCAACGTACTTGTCACGCATGACAAGCTGACGAACCTGCGGCTCGACCTGCTCGAAAGCCGGCGGCGGGGCGATGCGCTTGTCTTCCAGCTTGATGACGTGGAAGCCGAACTGGGTCTTCACCGGAGCCTTGGTATAGGCGCCCTTTTCGAGGCCGAAAGCGGCTTCTTCGAATTCCGGCACCATGCGGCCCTTGCCGAACCAGCCGAGATCGCCGCCGTCATCCTTGTTGGAATCGGTCGACTTTTCCTTGGCGAGTGCTGCGAAATCCTTGCCCGAATCAAGCTGCTTGATGATGTCCTTGGCTTCGTCCTCGCTGGCGACGAGGATGTGCGCGGCCTTGATTTCCTCTTCCTGCGGCAGGGCTGCGACTTCCTTGTCGTAGCGGGCCTTCACCTCGTCATTGGTGACGGCGTCGACCACATGCTTGCGGAAATAGGCGTTGTGCAGTTCGCGGTCCTGGATGAATTCCATGCGCTTCTTGAAATCTTCAGTCTTTTCCAGACCTTCGGCGCTGGCGTTCTTCACCAGAAGCTTGACGTCGATCGCGCCGGAAAGGGCTGCAACCTTTTTCTGCTCGTCGGGAAGCTGCGCGAGCTGCGGGTCGAGATTGCCCATGGCGAGGTCGAGTTCGGACTGGTGGATTTCCAGATCGCCGACCTTGGCGACGACCTTGTCTTCCTGCGCGAAAGCCGGAAGCTGGAGGCCGAGCGTGGCCACAATCACCGCGGCCGCAATTTTATTATAGCGCAACATTTTGAACCTTTCGGGGACAATGCCGGCTCCAGACATGGTTTCCGGCTCTGAAAAAACTTCCAAACACCGGATTGTGGCCATTCTGTAACGGGCAGAACCGTTGACATCATTTGCCCCCCCTCTTATCTGTCACGCAACCTCGCGTCCAGATACGTTGAAGGGCGAAGTCCGTCATTTATGCTGAAAACAGCGTGACGGAGAAAAGCGCCCGGCAAAACGGAATTTCAGAAAGGGCCAGTAAGATGGTCAGTCTCGGCGGAATAGCCCGCAAGTTGTTCGGTTCGGCAAATGATCGCCGCGTCCGCTCCTATAAAAGCAAGATAGCAGCCATCAATGCGCTGGAAGAGGCCACCAAGGCGCTTTCCAACGAGGCGCTCGCAGCCAAGACGGCGGAGTTCCGCCAGCAACTGGCCGACGGCAAGACGCTGGACGATATTCTGATCCCGGCCTTCGCCGTCGCCCGCGAAGCCTCGCGCCGCGTTCTGCACATGCGCCCCTTCGACGTACAGCTGACCGGCGCGATGATTCTGCATGGCGGCGCCATCGCCGAAATGAAGACCGGTGAAGGCAAGACGCTGGTGGCGACCCTTGCGGTCTACCTCAACGCGCTCGCCGGCAAGGGCGTGCATGTCGTCACCGTCAACGACTATCTCGCCAAGCGCGACGCCGCCACGATGAGCAGGCTTTATGGCTTCCTCGGCCTGACGACCGGCGTCATCGTTCATGGGCTGGACGACGACCAGCGCCGCGAGGCCTATGCCTGCGACATCACCTACGCGACGAACAACGAACTCGGCTTCGATTATCTGCGCGATAACATGAAATATGATCGCGCCCAGATGGTGCAGCGCAGCCACAATTACGCGATCGTCGACGAAGTCGACTCGATCCTGGTCGATGAAGCGCGCACGCCGCTCATCATTTCCGGCCCGCTGGACGACCGCTCCGACCTCTACAACACCATCGACGCCTTCATTCCGCTGCTGACGCCGGAAGATTACGAAATCGATGAGAAGCAGCGCTCGGCCAACTTCTCCGAAGAAGGCACCGAAAAGCTCGAGAACCTGCTGCGGCAGGCGGGCCTGCTGAAGGGCGAATCGCTGTATGACGTCGAAAACGTCGCCATCGTCCACCACATCAACAATGCGCTGAAGGCCCACAAGCTCTTCACCCGCGACAAGGACTACATCGTCCGCAACGACGAAATCGTCATCATCGACGAATTCACCGGCCGCATGATGCCGGGCCGCCGTTATTCCGAAGGTCAGCACCAGGCTCTCGAAGCCAAGGAAAAGGTGCAGATTCAGCCGGAAAACCAGACGCTGTCCTCCGTCACCTTCCAGAATTATTTCCGCATGTACGAAAAGCTTGCCGGCATGACCGGTACGGCGGCGACGGAAGCGGAAGAATTCGGCAACATCTACGGCCTCGACGTCATCGAGGTGCCGACCAACCTGCCGATCCAGCGTATCGACGAGGACGACGAGGTTTACCGCACCGGCGAGGAGAAGTTCCAGGCGATCATCACCGAGATCAAGGCGGCGCATGAGCGCGGCCAGCCGGTTCTCGTCGGCACGACCTCCATCGAAAAATCCGAACTTCTCGCACATCTCCTGCGTCAGTCCGGTTTCTCCGATTTCCAGGTCCTGAACGCTCGTTATCACGAGCAGGAAGCCTATATCGTCTCGCAGGCCGGCGTTCCCGGCGCCGTCACCATCGCCACCAACATGGCGGGCCGCGGTACCGACATCCAGCTCGGCGGCAATGTCGACATGCGTCTCGAGCGCGAACTGGAAGGCATGGAGCCGGGTCCGGAGCTTGACGCCAAGGAAGAGGCAATCCGCGCCGAAATCAAGGTTCTCAAGGAAAAGGCGCTTGCCGCCGGCGGTCTTTACGTCATCGCCACCGAACGCCATGAAAGCCGCCGCATCGACAACCAGCTGCGCGGCCGTTCCGGCCGTCAGGGCGACCCGGGCCGCTCGAAATTCTACCTGTCGCTTCAGGATGACCTGATGCGCATCTTCGGTTCCGAGCGCATGGACAGCATGCTTCAGAAGCTCGGCCTGAAGGAAGGCGAGGCGATCGTCCATCCGTGGATCAACAAGGCTCTGGAGCGCGCCCAGAAGAAGGTCGAAGCCCGCAACTTCGAGACCCGCAAGAACCTTCTGAAATATGACGACGTGCTGAACGACCAGCGCAAGGTCATCTTCGAGCAGCGTCTCGAGCTGATGGAAGCCGACAATATCGGCGAGACCGCAGCCGACATGCGCCACGAAGTCATCGAAACGCTCGTCACCAAGCATATTCCGGAAAATGCCTATGCCGAACAGTGGGATATTGCGGGCCTGAAGGCCGGCATCGCCCAGTTCCTGAACCTCGACCTGCCGGTGGAGGAATGGGCCAAGGAAGAAGGCATCGCCGAGGACGATATTCTCCAGCGCGTCACCGAGGCCGCCGACAAATACGCCGCCGAGCGCGCGGAACGTTTCGGCCCCGAGATCATGACCTATGTGGAACGCTCGGTCATTCTCCAGACGATCGATCATCTGTGGCGCGAACATATCGTCAATCTCGATCACCTTCGTTCCGTCGTCGGTTTCCGCGGTTACGCCCAGCGCGATCCGCTGCAGGAATACAAGGCGGAAGCCTTCGAACTCTTCCAGGCGCTGCTCGCCAATCTGCGCGAGGCCGTCACCGCCCAGCTGATGCGCGTGGAACTGGTGCAGCAGGAGCCGCAGCAGCCGGAACTTCCGGAAATGACCGCGCATCATCTCGACCCCAATACGGGCGAAGACGAAATGGCGCAGGGCATGCAGGCCGCACCCGCTGCCTTCGTGCCGGCCGAGGAACGCGATCCGGAAAACCCCGCCACCTGGGGTCGTATCGGCCGCAACGAAATGTGCCCCTGCGGCTCCGGCAAGAAATACAAGCACTGCCACGGCGTCTACGAACAGGCCTGAAGCAGTTGATCGCAAATAAATGAAAATCGCCCGCGCCTTTGGTTGCGGGCGATTTTCATTGCACCCCTTGATCGCTGTTGACTGTTATCGGCAATTTCCAATATGGGAGCCGGATCGTCTTCCGGAAAACCCTTTCATGGCCCCTCGCGACCTTGCCGCCTATCTCTTTCTCGCGCTCGCATGGGGAATGTCCTTCCTGCTGCTGTTGCATGTCGTTGAGGCTTTCGGCTGGATCGGCGCGGTCACGCTTCGCTCGCTCGTCACCGCCATCACCCTGTTTCTGATCGCGATTGCAGCTCGCCGAAAACTCGCATTTTCCGCCAGCTGGCGCGCCTTTGCAGTCGTCGGCGCAACGACGGTCGCCGGACAGCTGGTCGGCCTCTCCTATGCGACGCCGCTGGTCGGCACCGCCATGGCGGCCATATTGGTGGCCACCGTCCCGCTTTTTTCCATGCTCATCTCGCAGCTATGGGGTCTTGAGCGTATGACGCGGCAAGGCCTTGCCGGTCTCATCATCGGCTTCGGCGGCATCGTCCTGCTTGTCGGCTTTCCCGCTGCTCCCGTCACCTCCAGCTTCATCACCGGCTGTGCCGCCGCCGTCGTCGCCTGCATCTGCGCCGCCTATGGCAGCAATTATGCCAGCCGCCATCTCAAAGGCGTGGGAGCCTGGGAAATCACCATCGGTTCCTTCCTCACGGGCGGCCTGATGACATTGCCTCTGCTTCTGGCCGTACCCGTTCCCGGAACGCCACGCCTCATCGATTACGGTTATCTTCTGATACAGGCGGTGGTGATGAGCGGGCTCACCTACATCACCTATTTCCGCCTCGTTTCCGTCATCGGCGCAACAAGGGCGATCAGCGTCGAATTCGTCGTGACCGTGGTGGCGGTGCTTGTCGGCGCACTGGTGCTGGACGAGCTGCTTTCGCTCCCCCAGCTCTTCGGCGCCGGCATCATCATTTTGGGCTGTGCGCTGGTCCTCGACCTCCTGCCCGGGAAAAAGGCTCCGCCCACACCCTCCGGCGCGTGAAGGGTTTATTAGCGTTTTCCACCAATAGTCGTGCTGGTCGTCACGGATCACGCGGGATCGCGTTTTCGGCGCGGGGGAAAAATGCAACCGGGCAAGCCAGACTATGAGCATTATTGGGACCCGCTCAGGGCCCTCCTGATGCTGCTCGGCATTCCCTATCATGCCTCCCTGCTCTACAGCCACGTTCTGCCCTGGGACATCAAGGATTTCGAGACCAGCCCGTTTCTCAGTGCACTCGGCGCGGCACTTGTCACCTTCCGCATGCCGACATTCTTTCTGGTGGCGGGATATTTCTCCACCATGGTCATCGGCAAGAAGGGCAAGATGCGCTGGCTGCGGCAGCGTTTCCTGCGCCTCGGCCTGCCCTTCATCGTGGCCGTGCTTCTGCTCGGACCATTGCAGCTTTTCCTGCTGCAACTGGCCGGCATCGCCAAAGGGGATATCCCGGCCGACCGGCTGTTTGAGCGCCTGCCCGGCCTTCTGCTTCCGAGCGAACAGTGGATCATGCATCTGTGGTTCCTGCCGGCCCTTATCCTCTATTCTGTCCTGCTTGCCGGCCTGCTGTTTTTCGCGGAACGCCCGCCATTGGCATATGTCAAAGATTGGTTCGGCAGCCTGCAGCAGCGGCATACCACCCTGTTTTTCGCAGCGCTCTGCACGGTGCCGGTTTTATGGGAGCTGATGATCTACGGATCGGGCCTGCTTGCGGCAAAGAGCGGAAGCGGTCTCTTTCTTCTCTATGAACGCGCTTCCGACCCCTATGCGCGCTACCTGCCTTTCTTCCTCATCGGCGCACTGCTGCACCGTGATCGCGCCCTCTTCCACCGCTTTCGCCAGACGGGCCTTCTCACCGGCATCGTCGCGGCGGGCGCCATCGCCACGGCGGTGACCCTGCGCCTGCAACATCCCTTTTCGAATTCGGCCCTGCTGGTGCTGGTGTCGGCAATTGCTGCAGTGGCGGCAAGCCGTCTGTTGATCGACCTCGCCTGCCGCTATTTCGACAGGCCGAACCGGCTTGCCAGACGCATGACGGATGCCTCCTTCACCATCTACCTGTTTCACCATCCGCTGATTTACGCATTCGGAACCCTCTTCATCCTGATCGCATTACCGCCGATCCTGGAATTTACCATCATCGTCGCGGCCACCACGGCGGCGACCTATATGCTGCATCAGGCGATACGCCTCAGCCCGCTCGCCCTTTTCCTGTTCAACGGCATCCGCAAGCCGCGCATGGTGGACGATATTGGCACACAGGCCGGCGCCTCCCAAACCCTTCGTTAAGGATGAAGCGCGTACAATGGGCCTGCCTATTCAACTGGAAATGATGGCGTGTGGATCATGGCTATCCTCAACACGGCGGAAAAAGCCTTACCCGCAGGCCTGCGCGCGAAGCTTTCGCCGCTGGTAGCGAAAATCGCCGTTCTTCTTTCCGGCGGAGATGAGGTCTCCCGCGCGCAGCGCATGGCGCTGGTTGCTTTTGCGGTGCGCATCGTCAGCGCCGGCATCGCCTTCATCTCCCAGATCATCCTTGCCCGCCTGATGGGCGAGTTCGAATATGGCCTGTTCGCCTTTGTCTGGGTTCTGGTGATCCTGTTCGGCAATCTTTCCTGCCTCGGTTTTCACACCACCGTCATCCGCTTTTTACCCGGCTATCGTCTGGAGGATGCCCATGACAAGATCATGGGCCTGACCTCGACGGCGCGGGTCTTCGCCATGCTTTCGGCCAGCGCGCTTGCGATTTTCGGTTTCGCTTTCCTGTATTTCTTCGGCGAGCGCATCGCCTCCTATTACCTCATTCCCGTTTCGCTGGCGCTTTTCACCCTGCCGATGGTGGCGCTGGGCGATGTGCTGAATGGCACCGCGCGCGCCAATGGCTGGGCGGTCTCCGCACTCAGTCCCACCTATATCGTCCGTCCGGTGCTGATCCTGCTGTTCATGCTGGTGGCAATCGGTTTCGGCGCGGAAAAAACCGCAACGACGGCCATGCTGACGGCCCTTCTTGCCACCTATGTCACCACGCTTTTCCATTTCATCTTCATGGACCGCCGGCTCAACCGGCATTTTCGCAGCACGGCCCGCAGGGTTCATTTCCGCCACTGGATAAGGTTCGCCTTTCCGATGTTCCTGATCGACGGCATCGGTTTTCTGATGACCAATTCCGATGTGGTGATTGTCGGGCTTTATCTGCCGCCGGATCAGGTGGGCATCTATTTTGCCGCGGCAAAGACCATCGTGCTGATGCAATTCGTGTTTTTTTCGGTGCAGGCCGCCGCTGCCCCGCGTCTGGCCGCGCTGATGTCGGCCAATGACCGGCAGGGGCTCGCCGGTTTCGCCAGCCAGGCCGCGCGCTGGGCTTTCTGGCCGTCGCTCGCCGTCGGCAGCCTGGTGCTTCTGGCCGGCCCGTTCCTGCTGTCTCTGTTCGGTCCCGGCTTCGTTCAGGGTTATGAGCTGATGTTCTTCCTCTTCGCGGGTTTCCTCGCCAAGGCGGTGATCGGACCGGGAGAGACATTGCTGAATATGGCCGGCAAACAAAAATTGTGCGTTGCGCTTTATATTGTCATCTTTGGTTGCAACATTGCACTCAACATGGCGCTCATTCCGGTCTATGGTCTGGCAGGGGCCGCGGCAGCGGTGGCAATAGCCATGTGCATAGAAGCTGTGCTATTGCATATTGCCATTCGCCGCACACTCGGGATCGTCCTTTTTGCCTTCAACGATCCCCGGGCGGGTCAAAACACTGGGAAGGCGGTGTAACGATAAGCATGTCCAGCGATCCAAAGAATCCGGATTTTCAGGATCCGCGCATCGCGGCACTGATGGCGTCTGCGGAGCGTGACCGCCCCGTGGCCGACAGCAGCCGACGCGTGGGCCGCGACGGCCGGGAATTCTGCATCTATCCGGGTCAGCTCGGTTACGACATGCAGGAGGAACTCGACTTTCTGTCCAACCGCGTGATGGAAGCGAATGTCTTCTTCACCGGACGGCTTCTCGCCCCCGCCATGCCGCGCATCGAGGACAAGTCCGTGCGCTTCGCCCTCATTCGCGACGAGAACGGCGCCAGAAGCCGCATGCGCTTCCTGATGCCCTTTACCGTGGAAAAGCCGGGCTTTTCCATCGGCCCTTCCATCATTCGCGTCTGGGCCAATCCGTTCGGGCCGCTTGGTACGCCGCTGGTCGATACCGAAGGGGCTGCCGAAACCCTCGACAATCTTTTCGACGCGCTTTCCGACAGGGACATGCGTTTGCCGAACGTTCTGGTACTGCCGGACGTGCGGCTGGAGGGACCCTTCGCCCGCATGTTCAGAGCCATTGCGCTCAGCCGCAACCTGCCGGTGACGACGACGGGCAATTATCATCGGCCGATGCTGGAAAGCCTGCTCGATGGCAGGGCCTATCTGCGAAACGCCCTTGCGCCGCACCATTTGCGCGAAATGAACAGGCAATGGCGCCAGCTCGAAAAACTTGGGGCCCTCTCCTATACCGTTACCCGGCAGCCAACGGACGTGCGTTACCGCATGGAGGAGTTTCTGGCGCTGGAGGCGAGTGGCTGGAAAGGCCGCAAGCGCACCGCGCTGGTCAACGACCGTTATCGCGCCGCTTTCGCCCGCGAGGCGATCACCAATCTGGCTGAAGCCGATGCGGTGCGTATCCACACCATCGATCTCAACGGCAGCGCCATCGCCTCCATGGTCGTCTTCATCACGGCAGGCGAGGCCTATACGTGGAAAACCGCTTTCGACGAAAACTATGCGCAATTTTCTCCCGGCAAGCTGCTGGTGCAGAAACTGACCGACTGGCATCTGGATGACGCCAATATTCTGCGCAGCGACAGTTGCGCCGTGCCCGATCATCCGATCATGAGCCGCTTCTGGCAGGAGCGGCAGGAAATGGGAACGCTGGTCGTCGGGCTTGCCCAGAACAGCGACCGCGACGTGCGGCAGGTTTCCACCCAGGTGGACATGTATCGCAACACCCGCAACCTCGCCCGCAGCCTGCGGCAGAAGATCCTGTCCTTCGGACGCAAGGGCAATTGATCCGAAGGGCACCCACGGCGCCCTTCGGAATTTATGATGCGGATAAAACCCGCTTCAGCGCGAAGCCGTCCGGATCATCTTGCACAATTGCGTCAGCGCCGCATCGTATCCGCCGCCCAGAATATCGATGCAACGGCGGGCGAGCTTGATCTGCTCGGTTCGCGACATATCGTTATAGGCTTGCAGGGCATTGCGCATCGCGCCGGGAGACACCGTGCCCGAGCCGCCGGGATTGGTGGTGCTGCCGCCGGGATTTCCGGGCGTGCCGGTCGAAGCGGAGCCGCCGATACCAACGCCGACACCGAGACCGACACCGCTCGAGCCGCCCACATTGGCGCCGACATTGGCATTGATGCCGTCCGAGCCGCCAACGGAAGCGTTCACACCGGCATTGACGCCGCTGGAACCGCCCACGGATGCATTGACATCCGCATTGACCCCATTGCTGCCACCGACCGAAGCGTTGACATCCGCGCCCAGCCCGCCGCCGCTCCTGCCGCCGACATCCGCACTGGCGTTAACGCCACTGCTGCCGCCAACGGAGGCATCGACCCCGAGCCCGCCACTGCCATTGTCGCCAACACTGGCGTTAACCCCATTCTCACCACCGATCCCGATATCCAGCGCATGGGCATGGACCGGCAGGATCAGGCAGGCGGACAGTAATAAATTGCGAGAAAAAGCCCTCATAATTTCCTCCCTATGAGTTTGGCCATTCCCGCCCCGCGTGGAAACTCCACCCTGACATCATAATTCAATTAGTGATTGCGTATATTCTAATTTATTAGAGGTGCCTAATATTACCCTAATGCAGCAACCGTGGGTGTAGCGAACCGGCACAGCCACGGTCTGCAATATTTTTGATCGGCAGCACGGCAAAGAGGGAAAACAGCGCGCGCAAACACGCGCAATTCAAAAGGATAAGTCAGCTTTGGGGTTGCACGCATGGCCTTGACCATGATAGACGCCGTGGCATTACCACCGTTGCCCCAATGGCGGAATTGGTAGACGCGCCGCACTCAAAATGCGGTTCCGAAAGGAGTGCTGGTTCGATCCCGGCTTGGGGTACCATTTCCAAACCGAACTGATTTTCCTCACCTTATCCAGTACGTTACCGTGGCCACCTCAATGGCCCCACGCCCTCGACAAGCTCACGAAACTTTGCTTACGCGGTCCCCGAGTATTACCGGGCTTTCATTTGCCAGATGCGCCGGACTGGATTAGACGAATCCCGTGAAACCCGTGAGGGCCGGCGACTTAATTTCGCCATCACGCCCGCCTTTTTAAAAGCCCGTCCGGGATATCTGCTTCTTCGCGAAGTTTGAGGAAAACAACATGGCCAATGCGACCACCGCCGACAATAGCCGCACGCTCGCCGCTCTCGGCGTCACGGCGGGAATGATCTTCACCGTCGGCTCCGCCCTCGGTTTCCAGCATATTGGCGGTTATACGCCCTGCGCGCTCTGCCTCTTGCAGCGCGATCCCTATTATTACGCCATTCCGCTGGGCACATTGGCCATTGCGACCAGCGTCTTCAAATTGCCGGTCCAGATCACCCGGCTGCTGCTTGCCCTTATCGGCGTGGCGATGCTGATCGGCGCCGGGCTCGGGGTCTATCATGCCGGCGTGGAATGGGGTTTCTGGGAAGGGCCGATCACCTGCGCGACCGGCGCGCCTTCCATCACCACCAATGCCGGCGATCTGCTGGGCAATCTGAACGCCATCAAGGCCCCGTCCTGCAACGACGCCGCATTGCGGGTGCTCGGCCTTTCCTTCGCCGGCTGGAATGTCATCGCAAGCATTGCACTTGCGGCAGTCGCCTTTTTTGGCGCGAGCCGTAAAAGCCGGTAAGCGGAAAACCGCGTTGCAGTCCTCAAAGGATCAGGGCTGCAGTTCGGTATCCCAGTAAAGATAGTCCATCCAGCTTTCATGCAGATAGTTGGGCGGAAACAGCCGCCCGTTATTGTGCAAATCCTGAACCGTCGGCTGGAAGGGCTTCTGCGCCGGGAACATGCCCGCCTGCTTGGGAAGCTTGCTGCCTTTTTTGAGGTTACAGGGAGAGCACGCCGCAACGACATTGTGCCAGGTGGTTTCACCGCCATGCGCGCGGGGAATCACATGGTCGAAGGTCAATTCGTCCCGCGTGCCGCAATATTGGCATTCGAACTTGTCCCGAAGGAAAACGTTGAAGCGTGTAAAGGCGGGGTTGCGGGTGGGCTGCACATAAGTCTTGAGGCTGACGACGCTCGGCAGCCGCATGGAAAAGCTGGGGGACGACACCGCGTGATCATATTCTGCAATGATGTTCACACGGTCTAGAAAGACAGCCTTGATCGCGTCCTGCCAGGACCATAACGACAAGGGATAATAACTCAGTGGCCTGTAGTCTGCGTTCAGAACGAGCGCCGGCAGGGCCTGTGGTGAAACTGCAATCGTCAAGGGCTTCTCCTGAGCGATTCGGCATCTGCACTTGTATATTAGGTCCGTTGTTACAGGATTGTGAAGCCTATAAATGCAGCGGCGAAGAGCTTAATTTTTGAGCCCTGAAATGGCGTTTTTTCGCATTCCTGACGATCAAGCGGCACGGTGGCGTCTCCTGGCCAGGGACACCGCGGGCTGATGCGGCAGGGAGGCGATTCGGCCCTTGCCAGACACAAATCCTTCTCACACCGGACGCAATATCGGTGATATGATTACCCCCGACGGACCATTGGAAAATCAATGCGCGCCGGGCATGGCAAATGTGCGGCGGCGTCCGTCATTTCGTCAATGGAGGAACGGTCATGATGGTGGGCAGGCGGCAAGCGGCAGCATTGCGGGGCAGCCTCGCGGCCGGCGTCCTCGCCGCCGTGATCGGCCTCTCCGCGGGCGCCCATGCCCAGCAGTACCAGAATTACGAAGTGACGCCGGATGGCCGCGGCGGGGCGCAGGGAACGATCGGCGGGCGTAATTTCGAAATTTACCGAAATTACGACCGGCCACCGGCAAACCGCGCCTCACCCGATACACGGCGCGAACTCAGACGGGCGGTCCCGCAACAGACCTGTATTGTCGACACCGAAGGCCGAACCCGCTGCAGGTGAGCGCGAAGCCGGCTTTTCAGCGTGCTGTAACAAAATTAGACTTCGTTAAAATGCAATCTATCGACTTAAACGGCCCGCAAGAATGGGTCGCTATGGTGCCAGGCACGAGAGAAGACAACTGTGCAGGGGCAAGGGCATGGCGAAGAGAACAATCCGTCTGGCAAAGATTTTTGCCGTCGCTGCCGGCATGGCGGCAAGCATCGCGACAACCGCATCGGCCGTCCAGCTTGGTGGCCTTGCCCAGAAGCCCGGCGCATCGCGGCCCGGCCAGTTCATGACGACCAGCCGTCCGACCATCGCGCCGATCGCCTTTGCGAAATTCTGCGAAGGCGCGGCCGACCAGTGCATCCGGATCGGCGACCGCGATACGGTGGACCTGAGCAAACAGAAGCGCGCGGAACTCCAGCGCATCAACGCCGAGATCAACACTGCGATAAGCTATGTCGGGGAACGGGACGGCGAAGACGACTGGAAACTGAACCCGGCAAGCGGCGACTGCGAGGATTTCGCGGTGACCAAACGGCAGCGCCTTCTGCGCGCCGGCTGGCCTTCAGGCGCCCTGCGCATCGCGACCGCCCGCACGACGGATGGCATAGGTCACGCCGTTCTGGTCGTCAGCACCAGCCAGGGCGATCTGGTGCTGGATAACCGCACCAATGTCGTCAAGCCGTGGAAGGCGGTGGATCTGAAATGGATCAAGATCCAGTCGCATGAGAACCCGCGTGTCTGGCTGAAACTCTAGAACAGGTCCTCATGCGGAGGCCGCCCTTTCGGTTTACGGCGACGTATCTTTCGGACGTCGAAGAGGCTATTCTCCCCACACGGAACTGACGCGTGCTGCTTTGCTAAAACCGCCTTTCGCCGCTTCGTCGGGCGGGTTTTAATGGACGATCAGGCATAGCGTCAGCGCAGCTTTGGCGGGTGATGCAACAGCCGCCTTCAACGCTCTTGACCTTGTGCGGGAGAGACAGTATCGGCAGCTATGCCCAAGGTGCTCAACTGGATTCGCGGTCGTAAACAACCAGCCCCCCGCGACGACCGGAGGCGGCGCAGAATCGACCTTGGCGACAAGCCGGCCTCCTATCCGATCTATGCCATTGGCGACGTGCATGGCTGCCTCGACCTGCTTTTGCAGGCGGAACGGAAAATCCTTGCCGATCTGGGGCCTGAGCCCTCTCCCGCGCTGGTCGTTCTTCTTGGCGACTATGTCGATCGCGGACAGGATTCCTGCGGTGTCATCGACCATCTTCTCCAGCCACCGCCGGCACCACTGCGCCGTATCGCGCTCTGCGGCAATCATGAGCAGCTGTTCAGCGACTTTCTGGAAAATCCGCAGGACAACATGCACTGGCTGGATTTCGGCGGCCGCCAGACGCTTTTATCCTATGGCGTCGATATCGATTATTTCATGCACAAGGGCCGCTTGCGGCTTCAGCCTTTCAGGGACGCATTGATCGGTGCGATCCCGCATACCCACCGCCAGCTTTTATCCAGCCTGCCGGTCTATGCGCGCATCGGACCCTATATTTTCGTGCATGCCGGCTTCCGGCCAGGGCTGCCACTGGATGCGCAGACCGATGAGGACATGTTGTGGATCAGGGAGCCATTCCTGTCGCAGGGAGCCGGGCTCGACCTGCTTGTCATTCATGGCCACACGCCTGTTGTCACACCAGAAACCGGCCCGCGACGGATCGGTATTGACACCGGAGCTTTTACGACAGGCACGCTTACGATTTTGAGAATTTCCGACGCTGGAATTTCCATACTGGCGTAATATTAAACGGCGCCGAGCGCTGTGGTCGGCCGATAACATGCCGTCCTCAACATCGAAAATCCGTAGGACTCGCCGTTAATAATACCGAAAACTTCCGCTCAATGCGTTATTTTATCACTTGATCGTTCGTTTGGGCTGTGCGATTTAAAAAAGAGAAATTTTTAAATGTTGGATCATCATATTCGACATTGATTGTATTTAAAGTCGTATTTTAGAGATTTGGAGACGTATTATGTCCCGCCTTCACAATGGCCCGACTCTTGCTGGTGCAGTGTTGATCGCCAGCATCGGGTTTTCTCCTGCGAACGCTCAGAACGTAGAGCCCGTTCCGCCGGCCGCACCACAGCAGGCTACACCGGCACAGGGTGTGGCACCGGTTAAGACCGCCGACGAGACGACAGCCGCCTTCCTCGGCCGTGTCAACGCCGCCAATCCGGAAAACGTTTCGCTTGCAGCCGCTGAACTCTTCAAACAGTCTCCGACGCAGGTCACGGTCGGGGATCTGGTCACCCTCGCATCAAGCACCGATGCCGCAGCAGCGGACATGACCGGAAGAGTAACAAGCGGATTTCCGATTATCGCCGTTTCCACCAGCGCTGCGCAGTTTTCCGAACAGCTTTCTGCTCTGATTCTAAGTGATTCAAGCCAGCTGTCCACCATCGTCGCGCTGGCCAAAAAGGTCGCCAACAAGGACTTCTCCGAGGTGGTCGGCGAAGGTTTGGCACTTGCCTATTCCACGGCGATGCAGAGGGGCGATACGATACTCGCAGCCGCGATACAGCTGCAGACGAAGAGCGTCGGCGTGCCGTCCGATCTTCTCATTGCATTTAGCGAAAACGTCCAGGGCACGGCCGCCGGCCCTGCCGCTCCCGCAGCCGCCGTTGCGGCTGCCTCACCGATCGGCGGCGCCGGCTCCACACCCGCCAGCGGCAACAGCATTGGTGGCTCGGCGGCCGGAGGCGGCTCGTCCGGCACGGCACAGGCCGGCGGTGGAGCAGCTCCGGTTGGCGGTGGCGGCAGTGGGGCGTCGGGCAGCGCAGCACCTTTGCTATCGATAACGGTTTCAACCGGCAGCACAAGTACACCAACCAGCACAAGTCCGGTTTGACTCTGGCTTTGCCGCGATCCCCTCGGGGGATCGCGGTCTTCTGTCTTAAGACGAAGCGGGACTTCGCGAGCGCTGCGCCCGCTAAAAACAACGAGGCTGACAGTTGTTGCAAAGGCACGATCCCCTGACGATGGCCGACTACGACAAAAGCGCGCTTACGGCCGATATTATCGATATCGAAACCGCTCTCGCGATGATCCGTCGGCAATGGCGTATCGTGCTTGCCACCATTGCTGTCGCTGCAGCAATCGGTCTGACCTATATCGTGACCGCGGTCCCGATTTATTCTGCAACGGCAACCCTGCTGATCGATCGCAACAACAGCCAGATCGTCGAGCAGCTTTCGACGATCGGTGGCGTCGTCGAGGACGAGGCATCCATTCTCAGCCAGGTCGAGGTTCTGCAATCGGAAACCATCGGGCTTTCGGTCATTAATAGTCTGAATCTGGCGGAAAATCGGGAATTCGAAGCTGAGCGCGCGTCGCTTTTAAGCTCGATAATCAATACCATCCGTTCGCTCGTAAATGTTTCCCAATGGTTTTCGCCGGAAAAAGACACGGTCATCGATGACGAAACCCTGAAGCGCGCGCTTTCGGACCGGTTGCTATCGAACCTTTCCGTAAAACGCATAGGCCGCACTTACGCGCTGGAACTTACCTACAACTCGACATCCCCGGTGCTTGCCGCCCAGATCGTCAATGCAGTGGCTTCCGCCTATCTGGTTGATAAGCTGAACTCCAAATACGAGGCAACGAAGCGCGCCAGCGACTGGCTGTCCGACCGCATAGCCGAATTACGCCAGAGGGCCCTCGAAACCGATCTGGCCGTGCAGAAATTTCGCGCCGAACACAATTTGATCTCGGCCGGCAATAACGGCCTGCTCTCCGATCAGCAACTCGCCGAATCCAACAGCGCTCTGATCCTGGCGCAGTCGGAAACGGCAAGGGCGCGGGCGCGGGTGCAACGGATCGACCATATCCTCGCTACCGACGATGTCGATGCCGTCGTAACGGATATTCTCGACAGCTCCGTCGCAAATGATCTGCGCAAGAAATATCTCGAATCCTCCAAGGTCGAGGCCGAAATCGCCGGCCGGCTCGGCGGCAACCACGTTCAGGCCGTGCGTCTGCGCAA
The DNA here is from genome assembly GCF_044769685.1 of Agrobacterium sp. NPDC090283. Taxonomy (NCBI): domain Bacteria; kingdom Pseudomonadati; phylum Pseudomonadota; class Alphaproteobacteria; order Hyphomicrobiales; family Rhizobiaceae; genus Agrobacterium; species Agrobacterium sp. NPDC090283. The sequence continues at coordinate 519,762 of NZ_JBIVYG010000002.1, forward strand.
CGAAATGCAGGAATACCGTCGTCTGATGTTCCAGGAAGTCAGCCGAATCGCACAAAGTTACAAAAGTGATCTTGAGGTCTCGGAAGCGAGGGAAAAATCACTGGCCGAAAGCGTCGCCAGGGCCACTGACGTCAGTAATTCGGCCAGCCAGACACAGGTTCAGTTGCGCGAATTGCAGCGCGAAGCGGAAACCTACAAAAATATGTATCAGACCTTCCTGCAGCGTTATCAGGAGGCGATGCAGCAGCAATCCTTCCCCGTGACGGAAGCCCGCGTGATCTCCAAGGCGATGCCGCCTAAAACTCCGAGCAAACCGAACAAGCCGCTGGTCTTGGCGCTGTTCATGTTCCTGGGGGCTGTCGCTGGCGGCGGCATCGCCGCGTTCCGTGAATTCCGTGACCGATTCTTCCGAACCGGGGAACAGGTTCGCGATATCCTGGGACTGGAATTTCTTGGCAATACCCCCCTCATCCAAAACAAGCCTGTCCAAGACATCCTGCCGAAAGGACAAGAGGGCAATCCCGCCGCCACACGCCCCTCCAGCATCGGCCGCTACGCTGTCGACCATCCGCTGTCCTCCTTCGCCGAAACGCTGCGCAGCACCCGGCTTGCCATAGATCTCGGCATTCCAGCAAAAAGCGGCGCGCGGGTGGTGGGTGTTGTATCGGCCTTGCCGAGTGAAGGAAAATCGACGATTTCGATCAATCTGGCGCAACTTCTGGCGGGACAGGGAGCGAGAGTATTGCTGCTTGACGCCGATATTCGCAATCCAGGCGCCACCCGCGCTTTGGCGCGTCACGCTGGAGAGGGCCTGCTCGAAGTGCTGCTGGAAGGCCGCAATATGCGGGATGTGCTATTGCACGACGAAAAGACGCGGCTCGTGTTCCTGCCTACGGTCGTGAAGCAACGCGTACCACATTCCTCCGAGTTGCTGACATCCGCACAGATGCACAAATTGCTGGCCGAGGCGAGCGGCGCCTTCGACTATATAGTCGTAGACCTGCCACCGCTCGGACCGGTGATCGACGCCCGAGCCATGGCTGGACGGATCGACGGTTTCGTCTTTGTTGCCGAATGGGGCAAGACCGCCCGCAAGGCCGTACGCAACACGATCGAAAACGAAGTTCATATTCGCAAGAAATGCCTCGGCGTCATCCTCAACAAGGTCGACACGGAAAAACTGAAGCTTTACCGGGCTTACGGCTCAAGCGAATATTATCATTCGCGCTACACGCGATATTATCATGACTAGGCGGGACCGCGGGACGCGCCTGCGTAAAATCTTTGCGGTCGTGCCGGTTCTCATCATTTCTGTATTCGTTTTATCCGTCGCAGCAGAGGCATTTTCCGCAACACGGCGTTTTTCCGATATTGTTGCGACAGCGAAGATCGCCGACGACAAGAACGGCCTGGCACCTGACTTCCTGGCAAGGACCGTCGAACGGCTCCGTCCCGTCGTAGCAGAAAAAATCTGCCGCTCGGATATCATCAAGGCCGGGCTGAGGCTCGTCCTGGCCGATCTCGATGCAAATGGCAAGGATGTAGCATCCGAGGCCGGAGCAGCACGTCTTGGATTTGCCGAAACCTATATTCGTCATGCGCTCTTTTGTTTTCCCGCAAATGGAGACGTATGGCTACGTCTTGCCATGGTTCGTTCGCTGCGCAACGCCTCGCCCATGGAAATTGCCGTGCTGATGAATTTTTCACAGCTTTACGGACCCGCCGATGCCAATCTGATACGTGGACGCTTCGCGATGTGGCAGCAATTTCCAAAAGGAACGCTGCCTCAGGCCGAGGCGGCCAGAGACGCGGACACCATGATCGTTTGCGGCAAGGAAGGAGACGTATTGCGCTGGACTTTGCGTAATGTCTGCCCACAGAAGCCGCGGGGCGCATAAATACCCCTTGCCGCTTCCGTGACAGAGGAGCGGCTTGCGGTCAGGTCTTGTCCGTCAACTCCCTACATCGCCGCAACAAACAATTCCGCAAAGCCGAAAACACATGCCTCCTATCGAGACCCGTTCAGACCCGCTGTCCTCCTTGCCCTCGCGACCAGTCGTGTTTCAACATTACCTAAGGGGGGCTGTTGTGATCGCGTTCTGGGCAATCTTTCTGTTCACGCTTCTCAATCGCGGCGCGACCGAGATCGAAAGCCGCATCGTCGTCACGCTTGCAATTTATCTCCTGCTGGTGCCTGCGATCCTCTTGTTCGGACCACCCCGGGCCGGGGCCAGTAAAGCGCTCGCCGCAGCTTGCCTTTTGCTGGGAGCACTTATCGTACAGGTGTTGCTGCAGTCGTTGTCTCTGCCGGGCATTGCCACCCCCAATCCAGCCTGGTCCGTCGCCGCCTTGTTCACGCAGGTCGCACCCGCCGCCACGACCTCGCTCACGCCGGCAGACGATCGGCTCGGCCTGCTCAGCGCCGCCCTGCCCTTCGGCACCTTCATAACCGGCCTCGTGATTTTCGATAGCGACGAGCGCGCGGCAAAAGCGCTACGGTGGTTCGCAATGGGCGGCGGCTGGCTCGCGCTATGGTCGATCGTGCAATTTCAGTTTTTTCCCGAAACGCTCGGCTTCATTCAGAAACGGTTTTATCTTGAGAGCCTGACCGGCCTTTTCGTCAACCGCAATACCGCCGCGACTTTTTTCGGCCTTATCCTGCTCACGCTCGTCGTGCTGCTGCATAAAAGGCTCCTGGCTCCGAACTGGGCAATGGTCAGAGCCCTTGTGGCAAATCGCCTGACCGTGCCTGACAAACAGAAGCGCCTCATCCGCAGCGCCGGCTTCGCCAGCATGCTCACTGCCTTTTGCTTCATAGCATTGATGCTGACCGGATCGCGCGCGGGGATCATGTCGAGTTTTGCGGCACTGCTCTTCCTTATTCTTCTTACCGTTTTTAACCCTCCTCCCAGGATCGCGCGCAATGCGGCTCCCTTACGGGACAAACGGCGCGGGTCGAAACGAGTGGCAGCAATCATGCTTGCCATTGCCGTCGGCCTGTTCTCACTTTTCGCCAATCGGGTGGCGCTTCGCATGGAAACGCGATTGGAAGACGACCTGCGCTTCTGCTACATGCCGGGCATCACGCGCGCCATTGCCGACGGCTGGCCCTGGGGATCGGGTCTCGCAAGCTTTGCAGAAGGCTACGCGCCCTACCATCCGGCGCAATGCGGGGTGAACACCGTCGTCACCCATGCCCATAATGTCTATGCCGAGGGCTTGCTAACGCTCGGCATCGCATTCCCGCTTTACGTGGCTTTTTTTACACTCGCCCAAGTGGCCATTTTTATTCGCGGGGCACGCAAACGCAAAAGCTATCGCTACGCCTCGCATCTCGGCCTTGCAGGGCTGTTGCTTGTCGTACTGCATTCGACACTTGATTTTTCACTGCAGATTCCCGGCTTCGCCATGGCCTACGCCATATTCCTCGCACCCATCGTCACTTTGTGCCTGCATCCGCCCGGAACGGAACGGGACGGACGGCGGCAGAGCTTACCCGTGGCCATTCCCGCAATATCGCCCCCGATCAGCCGGGACGAGCCCGCGCAAACCCTGTTTCGGCAACCTTAAATCTGGCGTCTGCGTCCGTGTCGCGGATGCGAAATTCATATTGCAGGCTTTCTCTGCCGCACCATTACGGGGAGCTTCGCCAGCATGACAGCTATCAGGGTCAATTCCCTGTATCATGCCCGACATTGGCTTATGGTAGAAAGTCGTTATTCGGTGCGGCGTTTGTGGACAATCTAAGTTTTTATGCCCACAATCTTCAACTCCAAAACAGTTAGCACATCCGGTGGTGTGATTGGTATCAAGGCTCCCACCGCATCTCGCAAAGCATCCATTCGGCCGGAACTCGCAGCATGGTTTTCATTTCGCGACTAGGTTTTCGATAAAATTAAAGTTTAGGCAACATCATTTTATTTTGGTTCTATACAGAGTAAAATCGGATTTTGTTTCCATATATAAAATATAATTGCAAATTTTACATTAAATAAAAGCATTATCATTCATGATTTTATATATTTTTATAAGTATATTTTATTAAATATAATTAAAGGAACAATGATGAAGGGATTTTCACGACCATCCGTTGCTTCCCTTTTCGTGGCACTTATTCTTTTTCCTATTTCATCGTTTGCGCAGCAGCACGAATTTATCAAAAACGGCTCCTTCGCGGGCGATATCTTCCCATGGTGGTCACAAGGTGCAGGTATACGCGCGCGGGAAGCAAGCGGGCGCACATCCGTCGTCGTTCCGTCCGGTATGGTGGTACAAGAGAAAATCGGCGTCTCAGGCGGCCGCAACTACCGCCTTTCGATGGAGATCCTTGGCGAGGTTACACAAGCCGGCACGGTTTCTGTACAGATGAGCTTTCGTGGTCCAGGCGTCGCAGGTGAATGGCAGGGGCCTTCCCTCGTCACCGTAGACGGCCGCGAGAACGGAAATTGCACCGCAGCTCCAGTTTTGCGGACCGAGAAAGCAGCCCTAGTGGCGGGCGGCGGCGTGGCCGAATGGCGGTCATATGCCATTACTTTTACTGCGCCGCCCAAAGCGGATCAGATGGTTCTTTACCTTCGAAAAGCGCCGTGCACGCCAGGTACAGCGGCGTTCACCGGCATTTCTGTGGTGGAGACGGATGAACCGGCAACTTCAGCCGCCCAAGCCGCCCGCCAGACCCTGGCGGCCGAGTGGCTTCCTCCGCCTGCAGATCCCACTTCCAATGCCGAACTCTTGCAAAATCAGCTTGCCCGTCCCGCTCCGTTGGATGGGCGCCATCTGCTGGCGAAGGCAGGAGATATGACAATGCGGGTGCATGTCGGCCTCGATGAGGACGTGATGACGCTTCAAGCCGCCGCCGACCTCTCAAATTTCTCTGCAAAGGTGGCGGGCGCTGTCGGCCCCACACATCTATCCATAGATGAGGCTATCACACAGCAGCCGCTGCTCGTCGTCGGGCGCCTCAATGCGTTCGCGCGCAAAGCGTTCACCGAGGCCGACTTTGAGGGACTCGGAGACGATGGCTTCGTTATACGTTCCTTTGGTCCCCACATCCTGATCGCTGGACGTACCCCGCGCGGCACCATGTACGGCGTCAACTGGTTCCTTGACCGTAAGCTCGGAATTCGATGGTTGGCACCGGACGTGACGCATCTTCCGCCGACACCGGACATCACATTACCGCCTCAACAGGAACGACAAATTCCACGTTTCGATTTTCGTGAAGTCCTTAACGTCGAGGCACAAGATAAGGCGTGGCGCCAGCGCAACCTGATGAACGGTGAATCTCACGGTCCTTCTTTTCAACCGTCACCGCCAGCGCTTGACAGCTGGAGCAGAAACTGGGCAAGCAAGGGCATCATCGCCAATTTCTACGAATTGTTGCCTCGAGCCACCTATAATGCTGCTCATCCGGAGTGGTACGCTGGCGGGCAACTGGCAATGATGAATGAGGAGATGCGAGCGGAGATGGCCCGCGTGGTTGTCGAACGGCTACGCCTGTTGCCGGACTACCGGAATATCTGGTTCGCCATTCATGATATGGATTGGGGCTGGGATATGGACGCCGATAGCGAGGCATTCGCTAATCGCCATGGCGGGCATGCGTCGGCGCCCCGGCTGGATATGATGATCGACGTTGCTCAACGTGTCCGTGTGGAACTGCCCGGCGCTCGCCTCGCTTTTAACGCCTACCACTGGAGCTTCACACCGCCGGAAGGCATGACCGTACCGGATCACATCCTCGTTTATCCGATGACGATCCACGTCAATTATCGCGACGCCCTCAACGGCTCCGCCAATGCTACTCTCGGCAAGGACATTGCCGGCTGGAATAAGATTGCCCGCAATGTTCTTGTCTGGGACCACATCACGAATTTCGCTGGCTTCATCCAGCCTACTCCGAACATTTTTCCGATCGGCAGGTCGATCCAATGGCTCGCATCGCTCGAACATGTTGAAGGATATATGGGCGAAGGTAGCTTTAATACGCAGGGCGCCGAATTCGCGAGTCTCAGAGCGTGGATGATCGCTCGCCTGCTATGGGACCCGGAACAGGATATCGACGGATTGGTGCGCGAATTCTGCGAGGCTTATTACGGGCCTGCGGCTCCAGCCATCATTGAATACATCCGTTTCTACCACGATAAGATCAGCCACACTGATGATGTTCTGGCAGAAAAGACCACAGTCGACATGGCCATGTTTGACGCGGAGTTTGTCAAACGGGCTGACGGGTTGTTCGATAAAGCTGAGGCGTCTGTCCGAGGAACCCTCTATGAAGCACGTGTGCAGACGGCGCGCATCCCGGTGGACTACGTGATCCTCTTGCGCCGGAATGAATATTCAAGCTTGCGCGATCAGATCGGGTTCGACGTGAACCTGGGCATAAATCAACGACTTGAGCGCTTTAGAAAGGCTATCTTACAAGCCGGCGTGAGCCACTACATTCAAAATGAAAAGATAGAAGCCCTGACCTCCCTTCTGGCCATCGAGAGGCGAACGCCGCAAAAACCGGACATCGCCGCGGATGGGATCGACTGGAAAGACATACAGGATATATCATTCCAACGCTTCGCCGGAGCGAAAAGCGCGATCGTGCCCGATCCCCTTGCCTCTGACGGGGCAGCGATCGCTCTTGATCGAAGCTCGACGGGTTGGAACACACAGCTCAAGTTCGACAAATTGCCCAAATCCGGAAAATGGTGGCTCTATGCTGCCATTCGTGCAGAACATGCAACAGAGAATGAAATCGTCGCCAAACTCGGTGCCGCCCCCCCCATGAACTGCTTCGATACGATTGAGTACGACCCGTCAATTTCTAAACAATATTCGTGGTTCGAAGTGCCCGGAGGACCTTTTTCATACACAACCGATCACGCTTACAGTATCTATCTGGCTCCCATACGTGGGCCTGCAGGATCCAGGGTGTTTGTGGATAGGATAGTTGCATTATCCCGGCCGTGGCAGGAAACCTCTGCCGAGCAGACTGGCAAAAATTTACCGCGCATAAAGCTCGCCTCCACACAAAAATGCCAATAAAAGCCGGAAAATGGCATTATTTCAGAATACAAATTTCGGCCAATAGACGAAAGCTGCTTGGACCAATTAATCAAGAGCGGACCATTGTATGGGACAGCGGCGATGATGAATCAGGAAGCGCGCCAGCTCGCGTCCCCAAATAAAGCTGGAAAACTCCAGCTTCCGCTGGTCCAGAAAGCTGGGCGCTTCACAATCGAAACGGACTCCAGCAAAATTTGGAGGAAGTTTGGGGCTCAAGCCAGTGCGCGAATAGATCTCGGAGATGCCGCCGCCAATCTCAGCCCCATGTCAGTGCTGTCGCAGCAGGAACCGTTTCGCCGACCCCGCCCTCTTAACCCAGCGGATTGCCCCGCGCCCGGCAGGGCTGATATTGGCGGCATAGGTCAGTTGCTCGAAAGCACCGTAGTCGAGCGACGCAAGAGGATCGACAGGCTGCCCCGTGGCGATGAACAACTCATGCAGGTAACTGCCACCGCACGGCATCAGTTCAGGTGGGATGCGGCTGCGGCTCAGGATTTCGTTCCAGAGATGCAGGCATATGGCATTGCGGGTCCGCGCCTCGCAGGCATCGCGCTCCTCCTTGCGAAACAGCAGAGCCACATCATCGAAATGGACCGGGTAGAACTTCTCCGGTGACAGGACCGTGCACAGGTCTGGAAACTCGGCGGCATAGTCGGTGATCAGCTTGGGGCCGATGGCTCCCCAATCGAAGTTCTTTCCCTGTGCATCCGCGCGCTTTTCAAGCTCTACTGCAATGTCGGGCCTAGAGATGAAAAGTACGGCGCCGTTGAGTTTGCCGGGCGCCTCTTCACCAATCAGCAAGCCTTTCGACCGCGCTTCCAACTCCATGAACGCACTGGCATCGGCCAGGCAATAAACATCAGTGTCGAACCACCAGCCGGGTTCATCCCGAAACAGACGATAGCGGAAAAGATCAGTGAAGGCGGCGATAGAACCGACCTTGCCACCCTGAGTGAGCGACAAGACCTCATTTTCTTGAGCCCTCGTCCGGGCGTCTACAAGCCTCACCCCGTCGGGTACAGAAAGAGACGCATTGAAGGTGTGAAGGTGTACCTTAATGCCCTTGCGGACAAAGGATGATAGGCAGGCGCGCTCATAGAGCCTGAGCGCCGGGCCATGCCAGAAGAAATTCGCGACTGCCATAACAACTCGCGCCCCTATAACAAAAATATCTGCACAAGATGGCCCAATTATCTGGCCGTAATCCTAAAATACGAACTATTGCCAGCATCGGCATTTAACGACCTAAACTGGTCTTTCCACGTCTGAATTTCGTTAACAGGCAATTTCAGGGAAACTGGAGTTGGGCTTGATATCCAATCAACGATACGCTCCTTCTCGCTCCTATCAAGCACCGGAAGATGAGTATCACTTGCAATTTCACGAGCCCTGTTATCGACACTCAAGATCAATGAACGCCGGCCTCGTTGCATCGCCCTGATGCCTCCGTGAAGCCGCGAACCTACGAAATCCACATTCAAATTATCAAGAACATAGTTATAGTGAATCAAATTGGGAGGTATGATCTCATCATCACCATTGGACCATGACTGAAAGTATTCAATGTCCTCGTATTGCTGAGGCCAAAAATATATCTTCTCGTATTTACTCTTCAGTGCCAAGTATATTTCTCTATCAACCTCTACATTCGGTCGATAGAAAGTCGTTGCGAATACAACCGCCGGCGCCTTCAACACTGGGATACTGGCGCAGCGCTCGGGAGTAAGACGCCACATCGTAGGGCAACCCGTATTTAATGAACGGATTCCTATACTTTCAAGCATCTTCTTTGAATATTCGTCGCGCACAGAATGTAACAAACGCGAAGAAAATATCCGATTATATGTAAACTTGGTAACAAAAGTGGCCTTTTCCTGATAATCTTTCCAGCCCACACCAAACGCCACAACATCTCTTAAGCGGAACGCTTGATATGGCCTTAATAGCCAAGTCGATTCTTTAAAAACATGAGAAGATAAAATATTTGAACCGCACAAAAACTTTAAATCACTTCGTTTGGCCAGAGCCACACCATGTGAGTCGAGATAATCATGCGTTGCCGCGGATAGCTTAATTGCTTCAGGAAATAGCTCGTCTATCACCTGCCTGATCGCATCCATAATGATGTCATCACCAACATTAGTGCTCCCAACAGCAGTATCGAAAAGAAGCACACGCATTTTCAAATCCTTTATTCAAATGAGTAAACCCGTAGTGACAGGCTTTCTTAAAAATGGCAGGGTCTTAAAATGGCAGGGTTTTCAAACTATGATACGCCTACATTTATTCCATTGCCTTTACAAGCCTTTGAATTAGAGAGCTCACGCAGATACTATCTGCAGTTTATATAAGGAAATCACTCTTAGCCCCGGCAAACAACGCTGCCCGTGTTCAAAATCAGCATTAGCGTCGAATTGGCCACACTTCGCGTTAACCTATTGTAACAAAACAATTTACACTCAAGGAAGGCGGCTGCTGTCGCGTTTCGCTTCACCAAACTTCCTACACCAATGACGGCAGTTCAAGCCATCTGTATGCAACGCTGTCCGCAATAGCGCGTGAATATATGATCCATGCGGAGAGCGGCACGGGATTTAAGTAGAGACCTCGCAATCGTAACTCGTAGTGTTCGAAAGCCATTAAGAATGATCATATGTGACCGGAGCGAGCAATGAACCATGACGAACACTCACTCCCAAATGATATTCGTCGCACAGCACAGCTTGGGATATTCTGGTCGATAATACAAAGTTGGGGAGGGAAACTGGTTGCTTTCGGCTTATCAATCCTTCTGGCGAGACTACTTAGCCCCGAAGAATTTGGTATTGCCTCTGCGGCGGCACTGGTGCTCATGCTGATTCCGATGGTGGCGGAATTCGGCTTTGGCGATGCAATTCTGCAGCGGCAAAACCTGAAATCGAGAGACATCAACCTTCCGTTCTATTTTTCCATAGGTATCGTCGCCGTTTTAGTGCTGGTCGTCACCTTGATGTCTGGTGACATCTCCGTCTGGCTCGGTAAACCGGAACTGGCATTCTATGTGATGATGATCGCCGGTACGATGATCATCAATACGCTGACGCAATTTCAAGAGGCGGTCTACAAGCGCAAGCTGGCGTTTCGTACTCTGGCACTGAGAACGCTTAACGCCAACCTTCTTGGCGGTGCAACGGCAGTCGTTTGCGCCGGTGCTGGCTTCGGTATTTGGAGCTTCGTCGCCCAGGCCTACGTGGCAAGTCTGATCGGTCTCCTGTGGTTATGGTGGCGACCGCAGTGGAAGCCTGGCCTAGAACTAAATCCTTTGGCTTTCCGTCAGATGTTGCGGTTCGGTCTACCTATTGTGGGACAAAGATTGGTGGATTTTGCGGGCTCGCGTTTCATAGACCTGTTGATAGTCAGCCAACTAGGCCTTGCCCTTTACGGTGTATATATTGTCGGCTCGAAGCTCTACTTAACGATGATGGAACTACTGCAGGGAGCGCTCTATAGTGTGTCGCTCACGGTTCTTTCAACGATCGCCTCTGACCGAGAGCGAACGGCGAATATCTATTTAAAGACGATTGGACTTTCCTCAGCGTTTGTCTCGCCGGTTTTCGTGATGGTCTCTGTTCTCAGTCCTGAGATTTGCCACGTTCTGTTCGGCGAAAAATGGCAAGGCGTTGATGACGTTGCAATGGTACTTCTTTTGCTAGGCGCGATACAATGCGTTCAGTACATGAATGCTGCGTTCCTCGGCGCACGCGGGCGCCCTGAAATCAATCTGATCGCCGGCACCGTCAAGACGGTCTCGCCAATCCTAGGCCTACTGCTACTACCGACCGGCGAACTGCATCTTCTAGTCACCATTTTCGTAGTCGGTCAGTTGATGGCGACACCAGTTTCTTTCTATTTCGTCTCGCGGGAGCTTGGTTTATCAGCGCTGCATATAGTACGAACGCTAGCACCCGCGGTCGCGAATGGTATGGTCAGCTTTTTATCTGTGACTTACGCCCGCCCCTATATCGCGCTTCTAAATCTCAACACTTTCTGGCAGGGTGTAGCCTTGGGTGGAATTTACGTACTAGTATGGCTCGTCCTCATTGCCGCCCTCGATCATACGCGCTTTAGAGCGATGGGGGCCCTCGTCATGACCAAACTCAGACAAAAGTCACAAATCTGACCGATCCCGCCTGTCCACTGTTTGCGGCGGACCTCATCCGTGATCACTTCAATGGCGTCGGTGCTCATTTGACATCAGCCCGCGCTTGAGCCCTCTTGCTTATGCCGAATGTCCGGTCGAAAAGGGCAGTTCAGCCACTCCGATCAGTCATCAAGCCGTGCCGCCCGCTTCTGCCCCTAAGGTCAGCGAACCCTGCCGTATCAGGCCGTTATCCGCCAAGCTCTGCCAGTCTTCGTAACGCTTCGAAAGTTCGGAGAAGAAGACCAGATTGTCGACGTCCTGACGAACATAATTGGCGTATTCGACCGCATGCTGCTGCCGCTTTGTCTCCTCCTTCACCTTGCTCGCAAAGCTGGAGACGAATTTGAAATGCAGCAGAGCTCCACGCAGGCCGCCAAACAGCCGAAGACTGTCGGTATTGAGCGAATAGGGCCAGATGAAATGGGCCGAAAGCAGATAGGCGTAATGCCGCCGCCAGAGGACCAGCGGCACCTTGTTCAAGGTCGGGGAAGCTGCGACATCTCCGAAGAAGGCGCGGGCGCGTGGACCGCCGCGTATGATCACGGCATCATACATCTCCGAACGGGTTTCTTCATAACCCTGACCATCGAAATAGTTGCAGACTTCCAGAGCCGACTGCCCCTCGGCCACCGCGTTCTGCGCAATGCCGACCTTACCATACATATCGACCATGGTGACGCAGAGCGACCGGCACTGGCGGCTTTCCATGGCGGCGGTCAACCCGGGAAGCTTCAGTTGATCGCTGCCGGGATAAACGAGATATTCGTCCGGATCGAGGCTCAGTATCCATTTTCCAGAGCAATATCGCGACAGGATATAGTTGCTCCAACATATGCCGTAACGCGTATCCTTATAGGACGCAGCCGAGCGGAAGATGGTAACGTTCGCCCGCCCACCGAGCACCTCGGCGATATTGTCCGTCGAATCATTATCGATAAAGACGAAATGCTCCACGCCCAGCCGCTCATGGTAATCTATGAAGGCCGCAAGGCGGAAAGCTTCGTTACGCACCGTGGAAATGGAGACGTAGCCGGCATTTTTTAAATGCTCGCGATTATCCTGGACTATCGACATGCTGCCCGCAAATCTCAGCGATAAAGAATGGATCCTGAGCGGCCTCAAGACGAATTTTTTAAATTTATCGAGCAAGTTATATCCCCGGTGCTGAAAACGGTCGGTCAAATCAGATTTTATTTAAGTCAATATTTGGATCCCCGGATCGAACCGGATGTGAAATAGAAGGCTGCGACGTTCGACGACTGGTCCACCGTTTCGATAGGCGCATTCGCCCGAACGTCGTCAGCATACCGCAGAAGAAATATACGATTTCCGATTGATGAAGCGGATTGAGAAGAGTAAGCGCCGCCACCGGCAAAAGCACCGTTAACGCCTGATTGCCGACACCGGCAAAGAACACCGCCCAGAAGACCAGCCCCCCCGCACCGGCTATGATGTAGAGATCAATGGGAGCGGAAAATACGGCATTGACGCCAGTCCCAAGCCCCAGGATCGATTCAGATGTCATGCTGCCGAAATAGGCTTCGACGAAGCCGAAACCATATCCCACCGGATTTTCGCCGATCAGTTTCATGCTCGCCTCGTAGGCAAGGCCGCGTTCTTGCTCAAACTTCACATTCAACTTCTCTTCGCTGAACTCGTCCGCAAAAGCCGTCATATAGAAGACCGCCCCAACGATCATCGGTATGACCTTCCAGCCGAGGTTCGCGCGTGCCTGCAACAGAAAGATGATGCCGCACGCAACGAATGTGGTCTTGGATCCGGACAACAGTGTGACCGCCGCGTTGATCAGGAAAAACGGCACGAACCGCCAACGGGATTCGTCCTTCAGCAGGATCACGTAGGACAGAAGTAGAAAATAGACCGCCAGCCAGTTGCGCTCTCGGAACGTGCCGTTCAACGTGCCCTGGCCGAACAAATGCTCCTTGTAGATCACGGGAAGCTCCAGCACCTGCGTGACATATTGGAACCCCAGAAAGAGCAAAAGGAATGCATAGCCGAGCGGTAGCGGCCGATCCGCAAATTTTTGGGCTACCCATCGACCGGCAAAATAAAAGCCGGGATAGAACAGCGCGAATTTGATGATCTGATCGAATGATTTTACCCGCGGATAATCTTGGAGGAAGGTCACAATGCCGGCAAAACCGAGGAAAAAAAGAAGGGCGCAAGCCTCCGTCAGAGAAATCGTGAAGGAGCGTATCAGCAATAGATAGAACAGAGTGGCCACCAGCCAGACATGCGCGGGCTGAAGCCCCGATATCTGAATGGCCATAAATGGAAGGCTAAGGAGTGCACCCCACAGGATGACGGTCGGCGCCTTGGGGAGGCCCCGCACCATCGCCATCGGTGGATCAGAAATCCGGCTGGTATAGGTCAACTAGAAACTCCCGCATCCCGACGAACTCGGTCTTCGCCATGTACCCGATACCCCGAAACTACTGCAGTGCACCTGAATAATCGTGATCCAGGCAAAGACACACCAGATTTTTAGCAACCCGTTTCCTTGCCACGCTTGTAAAGCTCGAACAACGCATGCCTATTTTCCCCGTTTTGGTGAAAAAACAACCACGACGAGGTCATCCTGTAGTACGCAAATTGGCATTGATCTTGCCTAGCATGAATGAAAAATTCATGGAAGTGTGATGTTTGCGCGATACTTGTCAATCACTGAAATCGCCCTGGGACTTCTACAAAGATTTGTGAGCTCCCGAACCTATGCTACCGTACGACGTTTACTGAGAGGAACGAGAAAATACGATGATCTATGTCGTCCTTGTGAACTGGAAGCGCTACGACGACACGATCGAGTGCCTCGAATCCCTCGTCGGGATTAGCGAACCCGCCTGTCGTGTGATCGTCGTCGACAACCAGACCACCACGGATGGCGTTCAACGGCTTCGAGACTGGTCGGAAGGTCGTTTACAGGCGGACAAATCGGGTCCACCCTGGTCGCGCTTCGCAAGTCCGCAACCAGCCGCCCGGCCGGACATGCAGACGCTTTCCGTCTCAGAGGACTTCCGCGCATCCGGCGCCCCGTTCCTGACGGTCATCGCCAATGCCGACAATAGCGGCTTTGCCGGAGGCTGCAATATCGGCATGAAGGCCGCACTGTCGGATCCCGACTGCGGCTTCATCTGGCTCCTTAACAACGACACGGTCGTTGATCCGATGTCGCTGGCCTATCTCGAAAAAATGGCCCGCACAGACCCATCGATCGGGATTTGCGGCTCGACGCTTGTTTATTACGATACGCCCGACGTGATTCAGACACTGGGCGGACGTTTCAACAGATATATGGGGCGGATATCCAATGTCGGAGAAGGGGAGCCCCGCAGCAGGCTTCGCGAGGTTCTGGCGGAATCGCCCGTCGACTACATGTGTGCTGCTTCCATTCTCGTGTCCCGCGCGTTCATAGAAAAAATCGGCCTGCTTTCGGAGGATTATTTCCTCTATTTCGAGGAACTTGACTGGGAAGCCAGAAACCGTGGACGCTTCAAGACTGCCTGGGCCGAAGAAGCGGTGATCTATCACAAGGAAGGCCGCTCGATCGGGACCAATTCTCGTGGACGCCCCAGCGACATGACCCTCTATTATTACAATGTCAATTTCCTGCGCTTCATCCACAAATTCGCCCCGCTCTGCCTGCCGATCGCGCTGGCCAAAGTTGTCGCCGTCGCAGCCGCGTTCCGGCTAAAGGGCGATGCGGCCGGCGGGCGCAGCGTCCGGCTTGCGCTTGGCGACTTTCTGACTGGAAAAACCCGGCGCGGTTCGATCAGCGCAGCGCTCTCAACGGCCCAATCTTAATCAACGCCGAAGCCGACATGGCGGCCCAGGCTTTGGCATGTACAACCCGGATTTTTTGACGTGTCCCGATTTCTGTCTCAGGCCGCACTGGATTTCGTCGCGCTGGTACTGGCGCTCAGCAGCTTTCGTTATGTGACGGATTTCTGGCTGCTGTCGCTGGTGTTCAGCTTCCAGACACATATTGCGCTTGCTTGCCTCATCCCCTGTCTGGCCTTCATCGCCGCGGGCCGTCTGCGGACCTATGCGTCGATACTGGCTTTCATCGCCGCAGCGTTGTTTATTCACTCGCTGATCCTGAAGACGGACTTCGGGGTACTGACGGCGGCCCCTTCCCCGACGAAGCTGCGGCTTCTGGAGATGAATATCGACTCGCTGAATTTCGACAATGCGGAGCGCATCGTGTCTTTCGTGGAGAGTTCCGGTGCCGACATTGCCGTCATTCTCGAAGCGCCGCCGATCCTAAGCCTGTTCACAAGACTGGACGCTATCTATCCGCATCGGCTGGGTTGCGGAAACCGCACCACGACCTGCGATCTGGTAATGCTGTCGAAATATCCCTTCACGAAGACTGAATATGCGAGCTTAAGCGCCTTGCGGCGGGATCGGCTTGCCATAGCCACGGTCAATCCCGACGGCAGGCCGCTGACCATCATCGCCGCGCATCTGACGAAGCCCTACTACGACGAAAACCACAAGCTGGAACTGCGCAATCTGCAGGGCGTGGTGAACCGGACAGGCAACCGACTCGTGCTGGCCGGCGATTTCAACTCTTCGGTTATCACGCCCGACATGCAGGCCTGGCTGGCCTCGACATCGCTGCGCGGCGGTGGTTATGAAACGCCGACCTGGCCCGCTTCACTCGGCAGTTTCGGCATAGGGATCGATCATGTATTTACCCGATCGCCGCTTGTGATCAACTCGATCAGCCGGATATCGGACCACTTCGGTTCAAATCATTTCGGACTGATGGCGGAGATCGGGGAAGCGCCAGGGCGATAGGTCTCCTCACACAGTCGATAGCACTCACAAAGGCCATTTTCGCCTTGCTGAGGAAAGACATAGCGCTGAACCTTTTGCGCTACGAACTTGAAATAATTACGTGATTCATAAATTCCGCACCGAGCATGGCTCATTCATTTGACTCTTCGTGATTAAACATATTCCGAAAATTTGCGTGCGGTGCAAAACTTCATCTTGCGATAGCGAAACGAATTGATAGACTAAGGCCAAATTCATATCCGTTAGCTTTTTAATTTTTATCTTATTTTCGAAAATATATTATTTTAATAGGGTTACTTTTGAATATTTCGCTTGTGACATCCACAACGCATCGCCTGCGGCATATCCGCGAATTTTTGGAATCTCTTGATATCCAATCGGTACCTGCTACCCAAATCATAGTTGTCGATCAGGGCTCTAATGACAGCAAAGGAAAGCTGGTCGAGCGCTTTGAAGGCAGCCGTCCGGTCCTCGACATCCGAGACAACCGCAAAGGGCTTTCCCGCAGCCTCACAGGCGATATCGTTGTATTTCCCGAAGACGACAGCATCTATCAGATGGATACGCTGAAACCGGTGCACTTTGCCTTCCTCAATGACAGGGACTTGGGCGTTTACGCCGGCATGCGCGTCACTGCCGCAGACGTGCCTTCGCAAGGCCGTTGCGGAGTGCATGTTCAAGCAGTTCGGGCTCCCATTGTAAAACAGCAATCAAGGAGCCTTTAAGGTGGATTTGATACGTTGTGACGCATATGCGCCCACCACGACTGTTTTTGCAGACCGGCGATGGCCTGAAGAAACGGGCATCGGAAAGGTGCAGACCGAAATTGAGGCGCGGCTTCCAGTCGACCTGCGCATAGTCGATGTTAAGGTGCGCGGACGGATAGGTTCGCCCCTATCGCCGGTCTCGATCAGTCGCTCGCTTGCCGGACGTGGCGGTAAAGGCGTATTTTTCAGCGCGGGCTTCGTACCACCGCTAATTACCAAACTTCCCTCAGTGGTCGTTGTCCACGATCTGACCCATCGCCGCTTCTACGGCAAAACCAAGCGCGCTTATTATGACCTGATCTATCGGCCGCTGTATCGACGCTGCGCGGCAGTGATTTGTGTTTCAGAATATACCAGACAGGAGTTCATGGACTGGTCTGGAATGCCTTCGGACAAAGTTCATCTTGTCTATAACGGCACTGAACCGATGTTCCGTGAAGACGGGCTGCGACACAGCCCCGGCTATCCTTACATCTTTTACGGCGGCAATCACCGCAGCTACAAGAACCTGGACCGGCTCGTGCGCGCCTATGCGGCCTCCAGTCTGCGCGGCCGGGGAATACGACTGGTTCTGACCGGAAATCCCAACAATGAGCTTCACGCGCTGGCCACCGAGCTTGGCGTCGACGAAAATTTGATTTTCACGGGCCGACTGCCATCCGAGCAGATTCCTTCACTCTACAGAGGGGCGCTCGCGGTCGCCTATGTCTCACTGTTCGAGGGCTTCGGACTTCCAATCGTTGAGGCATATGCGTGTGGGGTACCAGTCATAACCTCAAATGTTTCGGCCATGCCGGAAGTCGCAGGCGGGGGAGCCCTTCTGGTGGATCCACAGTCCGTTGAAGAGATCAGGGAAGGGCTTGATCGGATCACCTCTGACGAAGCCTTGCGACAACACCTCATCACGAGCGGCCGCAAGAGACGGGAAGATTTCGACTGGGGCGTATCGGCTCGACACCTTTGGGAAATAGTGAAGGGGGCTGCCATCTAGGCGGTAGTTCGGAAACATGGTGAGTATTATGACCAAACGACAGAGACTGCACGTCATCCTTGTCAATTTCCGTACGCCAGAATTGACGATCCGCAGCGTCGTTTCGATACGGGACCGGGGTATCGCCACACCTGAAAATATCACCGTCGTCGAGAATTGCTCGGGCGACGATTCAATGCGCCTGATGCAGGCCGCCATGCCGGATATCGAGATCAAGGCATCATTGGTCAATGGCGGTTTTGGTGCCGGTGTTAATTTTGGTGCCGCGGGAATAGACGCGGACTATTTGCTGGTACTCAACCCCGACACCTATTTCGAGATGGATAGCGTAACACCCGTACTTGATCACATGGACGCCATGCCGGACATCGGAATTGCGGGTCTGGATTTGATCAACCCCGATGGTAGTCGGCAATACGGCGCCCGACGCTTCTATTCGGTACTGGACATCGCTACCCGACGCTTCGGTCGACTTCGTCCATTGATGAAGGACCGCATAAATCGCCATCTCATGCTCGACGAAACCGACAGAGGCGAACCATTCAATGCTGAATGGGTGATGGGAACGGGTTTCATCATAAGACGCGACCTGTTTAACCGGCTCGGCGGCATGGAGGAAAACTACTTCCTTTATATGGAGGACGTAGACCTGTGTGCGCGCACCTGGATGAGCGGCCATCGTGTGGTCTATTTCCCAGGCCTTCCCCTTGTTCATGATCACCAGCGCCAGAGCGCAGCAAGCCCGTTAAGTTTTGCCGGCCGAGCACATATCCGCAGCCTATTGTTGTTTGCGCGGCGCTTCCACCTGCCGCTGTTTCGCTCTCCCGGAATTGCAAACATCATCCGCAGCGGCCGCAAAAAACGGTGGTCGGCAGAACCGCCGACTAACGTGTTTACAACAACGCCTGTTGATCTCTGAAGTCGATAGAACAAACGGAAGATGCAATAATGCAGTTTGAAAGACTGGATATACCTGATGTGATTTTGATCACGCCGAAGAAATTCGGTGATGAGCGTGGTTACTTTATGGAGTCCTTCCGTAAGAGCCTGTTTAATGAAGCGGTCGGAAATTTTGACTTCGTTCAGGACAATCAGTCCCTGTCAGCAGACGCTGGTACAATCCGCGGGCTGCATTTCCAGCTGGAACCCAAAGCGCAGGGCAAACTGGTCTCTTGCGTTACTGGCGGCATCCTTGATGTAGCAGTCGATATCCGTACCGGATCTCCGACCTACGGACACCACGTGACGGCCGAACTTACCGCCGACAACGGGCAAATGCTCTGGGTTCCGGCGGGCTTCGCGCATGGTTTTTGCACGCTCGAGGCGAATACCAAAGTCAGTTACAAGGTAACAGAATATTATAGTCCCGAACATGATCGCGGTCTCGCATATGACGACCCCGAGATCGGCATAAACTGGCCGATCTCCAGCGGCAAAGCGGTCTTGTCAGCCAAAGATCGCCGCCAGCCTACACTGGCGGAGCTGGGCGCCATGTTCACCTATTCACAGAGTTCTGTCGGTTCGTTGGAAGGGTAATCCCATATGCGTGTTCTGGTAACCGGGGGTGCCGGCTTTATTGGTTCTGCTGTTGTTCGTCACCTGGTGCTCGACAAAGGCTACGAGGTTTTAACGGTCGACAAGCTGACCTATGCGGGCACACTGGCCTCTCTGCGGACGGTTATCGATCATCCCGGACATCAGTTTTTGAAAGCGGATATATGTGACGGTTCGGCAATCCATGACGCGTTCGAGAGCTTCCGTCCGCAGCGCGTCATGCACCTTGCCGCCGAAAGCCACGTGGATCGCTCAATCACCGGCGCCCGCGATTTTGTCGAGACCAATGTGTTGGGCACATTCAACATGCTCGAATGTGCACGTCGTTTTTGGTCCGGCCTGCAATCAGACGAGAAAGAACTATTCAGATTTCTGCACGTCTCCACCGATGAAGTTTACGGCTCGCTCGGGCAGGAAGGTCTTTTCACGGAGGAAACCCCCTACGATCCGAGTTCACCTTACTCGGCATCCAAGGCCTCTTCCGATCATCTGGCTAAAGCCTGGGCCCGGACCTATGGTTTGCCGGTCATCGTCTCCAACTGTTCCAACAATTACGGTCCGTATCATTTCCCGGAAAAACTCATCCCGCTTGTGATCCTCAACGCACTGGCGGGAAAGGCACTGCCAATATACGGGACTGGCGCCAATATTCGGGACTGGCTCTATGTCGAGGACCACGCCCGGGCGCTTGACCTCATCTCCGAGAAAGGTCGCATCGGGGAAACTTATAATGTGGGCGGGAGAAACGAGAGACGTAACATCGATGTCGTCGAGCGAATATGCGCGTTGATGGACGTGTATAATCCAGCCGGTGCACCGCATGCACGGCTGATAACTTATGTAACCGACCGCCCCGGTCACGACGCTCGTTATGCCATCGACGCCACCAAGCTCGAAGTCGAGCTTGGATGGACGGCGCAAGAGAATTTCGACACCGGCATCGAAAAGACTGTCAAATGGTATCTGGACAATCAGTGGTGGTGGGAGCCGCTGAGACAGGATTACTCTGGAGCACGGCTCGGATTGATCGAACAGCAGATCAAGGTCGCGTCATGAGCCAGCGGCTGCTTGTGACCGGAATACACGGACAGATCGCAACGGCGCTGGCTGAACGCGCTTTGCTCAACGGATCTTTCGAAATTGTCGCCCTTGGTCGCCCTCAACTTGATCTCGCCGACCCTTCAACGGTTGGCGCAGCGATCGAAATGGCGTCACCAGACATTATCGTATCGGCGGCGGCACATACGGCGGTCGATCAGGCAGAATCGGAAGAGGATCTTGCAACACGCATGAACGGTCTCTCAGCAGGAGAGATTGCAAAGGCTGCCCATCGGCTTGGCGTGCCAGTCATCCAGATTTCCACCGACTATGTTTTTGACGGCCAGAAGAGAACGCCATATTTGGAAGACGATCCCGTCGCTCCAGTCGGTGTTTATGGACGCTCCAAGCTTGCTGGAGAAATAGCGGTTCGCGCCGCAACAGACGAGCACGTGATCCTTCGTACTGCCTGGGTTTACAGCCCATTCGGCA
Source organism: Agrobacterium sp. NPDC090283 (assembly GCF_044769685.1). Taxonomy (NCBI): domain Bacteria; kingdom Pseudomonadati; phylum Pseudomonadota; class Alphaproteobacteria; order Hyphomicrobiales; family Rhizobiaceae; genus Agrobacterium; species Agrobacterium sp. NPDC090283. The sequence continues at coordinate 540,664 of NZ_JBIVYG010000002.1, forward strand.
AAAATTTCCTGAAGACGATGTTACGGCTGGCGGAAACGCGCGAAAATCTTTCAGTTGTCGACGATCAGATCGGTAATCCGACCTCAGCTCTCGATATCGCCGATGGCATATTCACAGTGGCCTCCAATCTTCTATCGGATCAATCACGCAGGCTCCGCGGCACTTTCCACATGAGTGGATCCGGTGCAGCAAGCTGGGCTGATTTTGCCGAAGAGATTTTTTCCCAAGCCCGCTTGCGAAACGGTCCGTTTGCGACAGTAACGAGGATCGCAACGAGCGACTATCCCACGCCTGCAAAACGTCCAGCGAACTCGCAGCTCGATTGCTCGCGGCTGCGGGATCTGCACGGCATAGTTTTACCCACTTGGCAGAGTTCGACCGCTCGGATCGTCGAACGAATGCTCGCTGAATTGCGAGCATAAGTCGCCTTATCAAAACAAACGGAGAAGCACGGCATGAAGGGCATCATACTTGCGGGCGGAAGCGGAACACGATTGCATCCGATGACTTCGGTCCTCTCGAAGCAACTCATGCCGATCTACGACAAACCGATGATTTTTTATCCGCTGTCGACGCTGATGTTGGCCGGCATCCAGGACATATTGATAATTTCGACACCCCGCGACCTGCCCAACTTCCAGGCGCTTCTGGGTGACGGTTCACGCCTCGGGATTTCACTCAACTATGCCGTGCAGCCGACGCCCGACGGCCTTGCCCAAGCCTTCATCATCGGCGCGGATTTCATCGGCTCCTCGCCATCATGTCTCATTCTGGGTGACAACATCTTTTATGGCCACGGTATTAGCGACGAGATAAAAAGTGCGACCCATCGCCTGAACGGCGCGACCGTGTTCGCTTATCAGGTCACCGATCCAGATCGATATGGCGTCGTGGAGTTTGATAAATCCATGAAGGCGGTTTCGATCGAGGAGAAGCCAGCCGTACCAAAATCCAACTGGGCGGTAACCGGTCTCTACTTTTATGACAATGACGTCATCGATATCGCTGCTAACCTGCAACCTTCGGCGCGAGGCGAGTTGGAGATTACCGACGTCAACCGTACATATCTCGAACGCGGAAAGCTCAACGTCGAGCTTATGGGGCGTGGTTACGCCTGGCTCGACACCGGAACACCCGATAGTCTCCTGGAAGCCAGTGAATTCGTAGCGACACTCGAACGCCGACAAGGCTTCAAAATCTGCTGCCCGGAAGAAATTGCCTATCGCATGGACTTCATAAGCGAAGATCAAATGCGAAAACTCGCTGAAAGCTACGGAAAGAGCAGTTACGGTCGCTATCTTTTCAAACTGCTTGGATAGACCCAATAGGAGTGCCTAGCGATCTTATACCCAGAAAATACACAAAAACCAAGGGTTTGAGTGTGTCCGGCCATTTCCCTTAACCGGCTGCGTTCCAGACTATCGCACGGATATGTTTCACAAAACTCCTCCGTGCGAAGCTCTACAAAACTTCGATGATTTCGATCTCCCGCCCACCCAGACTGACCAGATCACCGGCCGATTTTCCCATCAGCACCCTTGCAACGGGGGAGACATAGGACATCGTTCCCGCAGCAGGATCGGCCTCGTCTTCGCCGACGATCCGGAACCGCTGCGTTCGTCCGTCATCGCGGCTGAATGTCACCAGACTGCCGAAGGCGACGACGCCATCCGCTGGCGGATCGGGCATCAATTGCGCGGTACGGACCCGCTCGGAGAAATATCGCAGATCGCGTAGCGGGTTGGCGGAAATGCGTCGCCTTTCATTGATGTCTTCAATGGCATTGGCCGCCTCACAGGCTTCGCGCGCCAGCCGCAACTGCTCTTCCAGCGCCTTCAGCCCGGCCTGCGTTACCAGATTGGGATGAGGCGAGATTACCCGATCCGGCAGAACGGTTTCGGCTGCGGTTTCCGCACTGTCTTCCTTGGTAAAAGCTACACTCAATCCTGACACTCCATTCCCGAGATGCCCCGCGGACATCTGCAATTCGCCCCAATCTTGCCATCGCCCGCAGGGGCACCGCAAGACCAGGCCGCGCGGGTTCAAAAAAACGGAGACGTAACAGGCGGAAGCGGGGGATGACAACGCGCCCGCTAAACAGCCGAATGCAACCGCAACGGAACATACCCCTCATATTTCGGCCTAACAGGAGGCTTTTTGCCCTGTTAGGGTGTGTAGCAGGAGGAGTGAGGAGACCAACGCTAAAGGACAGGAGACGGTTCATGGCCCGGACAGTAGTGAATGCGCTTGGAGACACACTCTATTACAGCGGTAGTTCCACCGGTTTTTTCTCTGCCACGGGCTCCGGCCCGCTGCTCACCGGCACTGCGGGCAATGATTCCATGTGGGGCGACAGTTCCGTCAACGTCACCATGGCGGGCGGCACGGGCGACGATATTTATTATCTCTATTCCAGCATCAATCGCGCCGCCGAAAATGCCGGGGAAGGTATCGACACCATCGATACCTGGATGAGTTACACCCTGCCCGACAATTTCGAGAATCTCAGGGTAACCGGTGACGGGCGTTATGCCTTCGGCAATTCGCTCGACAATATCATCACCGGCGGATCGGGCAGCCAGACGATCGATGGCGGCGCCGGCAACGACGTGCTGATCGGTGGCGGTGGGGCCGACACCTTTGTTTTCACGAGCGGCAACGGCACCGATCTCATCACGGATTTCAGCGCCAATGACACCATCCGGCTGAATGGCTACGGCATCACATCTTTCGACCAGCTTGTCGGCAGCTCCACGCAGCAGGGCAGCGACCTGTGGCTCAATTTTTCGAATGGCGAGGCCATCGTTCTTGCCGGAACGACCATAGACGACCTTCAGGCCGACCAGTTCGAACTCAGCCTCGACCGCTCGTCTCTCACCCAGACCTTTGCCGATGAATTCGATACGCTGTCGCTGCGCAGCGGTGACCAGGGCACCTGGGACGCCAAATATTGGTGGGCGCCGGAAAAAGGAAGTTCGCTGACGACGAATGGCGAGGCGCAATGGTACATCAACCCTGCCTATGCCGGCACATCGGAGGTCAACCCGTTCAGCGTCGAAAACGGCGTCCTCACCATCACCGCCGAGGAAACCCCGCAATCGATTGCCGACGAGGTGGAGGGGTACGATTATACCTCGGGGATGCTGAACACCTATTCCTCCTTCAGCCAGACCTATGGTTATTTCGAAATCCGCGCCGATATGCCGACCGACCGGGGTGCCTGGCCTGCCTTCTGGCTCCTGCCCGAAGACGGCTCCTGGCCACCGGAACTCGATGTCATCGAAATGCGTGGCCAAAATCCCAATACGCTCATCATGTCCGCCCATTCCAACGCCACCGGTGAGCAGACCTCGGTCATCAACAATGTCAGCGTGTCGAGCACCGAAGGGTTTCACACTTACGGCCTGTTGTGGGATGCCGAGCACATTACCTGGTATTTCGACGACGTTGCCGTGGCGCAGACGGATACGCCTGACGATATGCATGACCCCATGTATATGGTCGTCAACCTTGCCGTCGGCGGCACGGCGGGAACGCCATCGGACGCTGATTTCAGCGACGGCTCGCAGATGATGATCGATTACATCAAGGCCTATTCGCTCTCCGACTGGGCAGCGTAAATTAAAGCACCGGCAGCCGCATCGGGACTGCCGGTGTTTCAAACATCAGCCTGTCGGCCTATGCCTGGTTCAGACCATCACTCGGCCGCGAGCTGGGTGCGGGCGGCATTGAGCGACATCAGATGCCGCGCCGTTTTAAGGCTCGCGGGTTGCTCGGCGCGATAACGGCGGCCGATTTCCATCATCAGCACGGTATCGGGCAGGAAGGAAAGTTCCGAGAAGATGTCCTGCCAGTCGATATCGCCCCAGCCAAGCGGCATGTGCAGGTCACCGATACCGAGCGCCGTGTTTTCCTGGGCAAAATAAGGCTGATAGAAGCCCTGCGGCCGGCCGAAGGAATCGTGCACATGCAGATGGCCGGCAACCGGCGCCATGGCGCGAAGCTCATCGCGGAAATCGAGGCCACGATAGGTGGATTCGAGATAGGCATGGCTGAAATCGATCAACGCCACGACATTGTCGTGACCGACAGCCTTGACGGTCGCTGCCACTTGGGCCGGCGTCTGGCGATATTGGCCGGGTTCGGTGGAGAAGATATTCTCAAGCGCGATGCGCACGCCATAGGGCCTGCAGAATTCCGCCAGTTCGAAAAGTGCTTCCCGCTCGCGGCTGTCGGCATCGGCCCGCTCGGCAATCTGGTCGGCACGCAGCGCGCCGCCATGCTGGACGAGAATGCCCGCGCCGATACGGTCGCAGAGAACGGCAAGCGCCTTGGCCGCATCGATCTGGTAACGGCATGTTACCGGATCCATGAAATTCGAAGAAACGAGACCATGCACGGTGTAACGGAAGTCGAACTGCTTCGCGAGCGACACGAAACGGTCGGCGCGCTCCTCGATGATCCGGCCGCCGGCGATCATGTCGAGGCTTGTCACGGCGATTTCCACGGTGTCGCAGCCAATTTCGGCAAGCGCGCGCAGATCGCTTTCGAGGGTGGCCAGTTCGCCATCATCCGAGCCGGCGTTGAAGCCGGTACCTATAAGATTGCTCACTTCGTCATCTCCAGGGCTACAAAGGTCATGGGAGTTCGGGCGCCGCCCATGCGACGCCACGTCAAACAGGTCCGGGCGGTCGATATTGACGTCGGCTAGCCCGGGCGATGCAATGTCGTAAGAAAGTCCGAGGTCGCCGCCGTGATGATAAAAAGCGACCGGGACATGTTGATCCGTTTCCGTCGAAACCGATCACTCAATTAAGTTTCTTCATTTACAGCTTTATGACATTTCGGCAGGCAAGCAGCAGAGAGAGCGGGCCTTCGCGGCATGACAGGCGGCGGCATCATGAAGAAGTGCGTGGGAGGCCGGCAAAGGGTCGGGTTGCGGTCACTCGGGTCCGTTCAAACGACGAAATGGCCGCAAATTGCGGCGATGGGTCTGCGTGCGTCGGCACGTCGAAGCCGGATGTCTTCCGGCGGGGGTGCTAGCCGAGATTATGCACCATGAAATAAATCAGCCAGCAATGCGCGATCGCCAATATCGCCCAGGCCCATTTCGCGGCCCTGATATCGGCATCGACAACCCTGTTTCGAATCTCGGTCCTGCCCGTCGCCTCTTCTCCGGCTCGGACATCCCCGATGGTGGATGAATGCAATATCTGGGAAACAGGCTCGCTGACAACGTAGAGCCTGTCGCTGCGCAGAAGCGGGCGCGGCTCGTCCTCAACGCTCTCCGCATCGGAAAGCGTATTATCGCTGGAAACGCAATTCACCGCCACAAGCTGCGATGACATCCCCCTGTTACGCACTTTACCTCTATTGGGCATCATAATGTTCCACACAATAAAAATAAAAATATTCGCGGATGACTTCCGACAAAGCCGCGCTTTGCCAGACATGAAGCAATAGGCGCAGTCCCTGCCTTCATGCCCCCTGAGCCAAAGACATCACCGCGATCAGGCTACCGGGACTCCCGGCAGACCACGCCTGCCCGCGTAAGGTTTTGCCTCCCGCTGGATCAGGAAGACGGATTTTTCCACCGGCAGCGGCTCCATCGTCCGGTAACGCTGAAACCGCTTGGAATATTCGAACCGGATGAGCCTGTCGTCGAACTTCCCCGCCAGAACGCGATAGCCGTTGACGAATTCATTCAGGATTTCCAGCTCCTCTCCCCACACCCAGCCGCCGTAGGATGTCCCTTCATTCGAACGCAGCACGATTTCGAAAAAGTGCCCGCCCGCCACCAGCGGCATACGGAAGAGAATATCGAGATTATCCTCGTCCTCGACGTCGCCTTTTTCCGCCGACAACCTGGCATGCGCGACCTTCGCATGGACCAGCGCCGAGACCGGATAGAACGGACGGCCCTTGAACCACATGAATTCGCTGACCGCATATCCGACATCGTCGGCACGCTGATAAGGTTCGATACGCGGCTCGAAGGCCATGTAGCTTCCGTTAAACGCTATCACTGTCGAAAATTCCCGATGCCTGCCCGCCGCATGTCCGCTGTTTTCCACCCGTCATTCATGCTTCTGTCTGCGACAATAGGCAGGCCGCGTCACACCAGCGTCAAATGGAACGCTATGATGACTTTCAATTTCCCGGGCACGTTGTTAGATGATGATTCATGAGGGGACAAAAGTGGCTGGGAACGCTGAACTGATACCGATCCGGCTTTTTGGCACCCCGCGCTGTGATGCGGTGCGGGAAGCATTTTTTCCGTCCAAGGGTTTCGCCCTCACCGCTGCCCTCATCCTTGCGCCGAACCAGTCCCTTTCCCGCCAGCACGCCGCATCGCTGCTGTGGGAAAATGTCGAGCAGAAAAGGGCTCTCGGCAATTTGCGGCAGCTGATCCTGCGCCTGCAGAAGCTTCCGAACGAGGATGAGGCGATCCTTCTGACAGAAGGGAACGATCTGAAGGCCGGCACGCTGGCGCAGCGGACCGACCTTGCCATCTTCCTTGCCGGCGCAAGGGCCGAAGACCCGATGCGGCGGCTCAATGCGCTGCTCGAATTCGGCGGCGAGTTGCTGGAGGGGCTGGAGGCCGGGCAGGACCACCTTTATCTCTGGCTGCTTTCGGAGCGCCGCCGTCTCCGGGACCTGTTCTTTTCGAGCTATACCCAGCTTCTGGAGGAATTGACGCGGTTCGGCCGGGCCAGCTCGAACGACATCGCGAGACTTGCCGAATGCGCCTGCAAGATCGAGCCGGAGCGCGAAGAAACCTACCGCGCCGCGATGGCGGCCTATGCGCGGATCGGAAATATCAGCGCCTGCGAGGGCATGCACCAGCTTCTGATGGAACAGCTTCGCCAGGAGGGGCGTTCGCCCGAAGCGGAAACCGTGGCGCTGCGGCGGAGAATACAAAGTCTGGCCGCCACGATAACGGCCCCCGCCGAGCCCGAAGAAGGCAATCGCCGGAAAACAATGGCAAAACCGCGCGTCGCATTCGTCCGCCCGGCAAGGGTTGACGGGCAGCCGGTCTCGCCGGTCATGCATGCCTTCGTCGAGGATGTCGCCAACAGCCTTGTCCGATACCGCACCTTCACCGTCCTTTCGCCGCACAGCACCTTCGTGCTGGCGCATGAGCGGGCCGATGACAGCTACGCCATGCTGCGGGCGGATTACCGCATCATTTCCACCGTGTTCGACGAAACCCGCATGTCGGTTGCGCTGATCGAGGATGCAAGCGGTGAAATCGTCTGGTCACTGGAAGCGGTCCTGACCGAGCGGCATATCCACGCCGCCTTCCGCCTGCTCTCCAAACAGGTGGCGGCGGGGCTTGCCCGCGAAATCGAGCGGCTTCAGGTGGAGCCCGACCGCAACCATAGCGGCGAGGCCTACCGGCAATTGCTGGAGGGCCAGCAGCTTCTGCGCGGCAAATGCGACCTGCCACTTCTCAGAAGAGCCCGTTCGATGTTTCGCAAGGCGGTCGATCTCGACCACAGCATGGCGGTGGCCCGCGCCCGCGTGGCGCAGAGCCTGCAGCTGGAATGGTTGATGCTGGGAGGCAACGACCCCCATCTCCTGCATCGCGCTAAGGCGGAAGCAGACTCTTCCGTCGAGATCGACCCCGCGCTCGGTGTCGGCCACTGGATGTGCGCGGTGGTGGCACTCTATCAGCGGGATTTCGACATCTCCGCCGAAAAATTCTTCGAGGCGGAGGCGCTGGCGCCCAACTCGGCCGACCTCCTGCTCCAGCATGCCGATGCGCTCGCCCATTTCGGCGATGCGGAAACCGCCTGGGAGAAGTTTCAGCAGGCCATCGACCTCAATCCGCTGGCGCCCGACATCTACTGGTGGGCCGGCGCCAGCATCGCGTTCAAGCGCGAGGATTACGGCGCGGCGGTGGAACTGTGCGGGCGGATGGAAAATGACGAGCCGGCGCTGCGTGTGCTGACCGCAAGCCACGCGCTGCATGGCGATCTGGCCGCCGCCCGGGAAAGCGGCAACAGGCTTCAGGAAAACTATCCGGGTATGACGGCGAGGGAGATCAGCAGCCTGTCTCCAGACCGGGACCCGATAGCGAATGAAAAATTCTATCACGCACTTCGATTAGCTGGGATCAAATAGGAGATATTATGTCCTCACATTTCTTTATTGTCGGAAAAAAGGGTTTCGGCGTTCTCTTCATTCGCACGGCGCCGCTCAGGGTTGCGTCCGTGGCGCATGAGACGATTGCCGCCTATGAAGCCAGCCATCCCGGCGTGGATGGTTATGCCCGCGTGGCAGCCGCCGCAAAGTCCATGCTCGTTCGCCAGAACGGCCAGCCTGAAGCGGAACTGGACCAGGTTCAGATTCAGGGCATCGAAGCCCTTGTCGCCGGTGGCGCGGTGGTTTCCGAAGCCGATTTCGCCTTTATCGGCGAAGTGAGCGACGCCGGCTGGGATTTCAACCGCATGGTGCAGGCACCGATCGAAGCGGCCCTGAAGGCTGTCGGCCCGGCTGGCTCCGTCACCGGCGAGCTGTTCGACGCCATCCTTGCCGACGACAGCAACACGGCCCCCTGATCGCGGTTGCGCAGCCTTGACCGGCGCCGATGCTCCCATATCAGCGACAGCGGCTTCAAGGCATGCAGACGCTTCGTTCTTCGATCCCGGACTGCTTCGGCGGTTCGGGATTACCCGTGTCGGCGACGTGACCGGCCTCGATATTATCGGAATTCCCGTCTGGTTCGCAGCCCGGCCCAACTCACGCGGGCTGTCGGTATCGCAGGGCAAGGGGCTTGTCGCGGCACAGGCCCGGCTGTCGGCGATCATGGAAGCAATCGAAGGCGCGGTTGCCGAAGAAACCCGCAGACATATCGCCGCTTTCAGCTCCGTCCAGGAGATGCGGGACAAGGAAACTCCTCTCATTCCCTTCGAAACCGTCGGCAGGGTCGATCCGGACGCGCTCGATCCGCGAAAGCAACGCGCCTGGGTGAAGGGGACGTCCATTCGCCAGCAGCGGGAGATTTTTGCGCCCTACGAGCTCATCGGCATGGATTTCCGCGTGGATTTCCCATGGGACCGGCGGGCTTTCCGCATGAGTTCCCAAGGGCTCGCGGCGGGGTTCGACCATGACCATGCGGTCCTCCATGCCCTGCTTGAACTCATTGAAAATGACGCCTGCGTCCTTGTCGACACTTTCGAGACGCGCGCCATCGCACCACAACCGATCCTCATCCCGGCAGGTGTCGCCCCCTCGCTTGACGGCCTTGTCCAACGTCTTTCCGATGCCGGCCTGCCGCCATCCTTTTTCGACCTGACCAATGGGCTGGGCGTGCCGGTGGTGATGGCGAGCCTGCCCCGGTCGCTTCAGGCGGAAGACGGGCCAGCCACCCGCAGCGCCGCAGGCGCCGCCTGCCGGCCGAATACCTATGATGCTGCGATTGCCGCCTTGCTGGAGGCGATCCAGTCGCGATTGACCGACATCAGCGGTGCGAGGGACGATCTCTCCCCTCTCCGCTACCAGCGGGACAAGGTTGCGGCCGGGCCTTCGGCCTCCGGCATGCAGCCCGTGGAAAGGGTGCCGGCCCATCTCGATTTTGTACATGGCGACGCGTCTTCGCCGCCATGGCACCAGCTTGCGAAGCACCTGTTCGCCGGCGGCATCGAGGATATCTATGTCTTCCCGCTGGAAACCGAGGTCTCCGGCCTGCATGTCGTGCGGGTTCTGGCAAGCGGCCTCGCTCCTGCCGGCGGCGGCCTACACCACATCTCGCAGCGCGCTCTCGATCACTTGCTGACTGTCGGGGGCCTCGGATGAAGCCGGTGGTTTTTGCAGGCCCGTCCATCCACGGCATCGCAGGCGATATGTCCGGCCTCGATCTTCGCGGTCCAGCCGTCTGCGGCGATATTTTCGATGCGGTCCGGCGAGGCGTCGGGACAATCGGGCTGATCGACGGGCTTTATGGCGATTGCGCCGCCGTCTGGCACAAGGAAATCCTGTTTGCACTGTCGAGCGGCGTCACCGTTTTCGGCGCCGCCAGCATGGGGGCGCTCCGGGCGACGGAATGCGCACCCTTCGGCATGATCGGCATCGGCGCGATTTTCGAAGCCTATCGGGACGGGCAGCGTTTTTCCGATGCCGATGTGGCGGTGAGCCACGCACCCGGCGAACTCGATTACCGCCCGCTGACGATTGCGCTGGTCGATGCCGGGGCGACACTTGCCGCCTGCCGCGAGACGGTCACTCCAGAGGAATATGACGCACTCGCACATGCTGCCAATAATCTGCATTTTACCCGCAGGACATGGCGCGCCATCGCTCGGGAAGCCGGTCTCGGCCCCGCGGCGGCAAATCTGCTCGCGGCCAATGCCGTTTCCGTCAAAAGAAACGATGCGGCCAGGCTTCTGGCGGTGCTTGCGGGCGAGACATTGCCATCGCCACCGCCGCAATCATGGAAGCTCCAGAATACGATGTTTTTCCAGCAATTGGCCGCGCGGCAGACGGCAGGGGACAAAACATCTTGAGTGCCATCCCGCCCCTGCCGCTGATGCCCGATTGTGGCGGGCTGATCCGCACGATCGCGCTCGCATTGCCTGCCTCTTTTTTTGCGAAAAACAGGGCCGATGACACTGTTTCACCGCTCATTCCAATCGGAAACCTGCTCTCGGCACTGCCTGCGGATATCACCGCCGCGATTGTGATCGACCGCGCCTCTCTCGGGTCAGCACGAGACTGGTTCGACCACCTGCCTGTCTCCTGCCGCACCGAGCTGATACCCCTTGCCGAAAACGACAGCGTTTCGGATCCTTGGGTACAGGATATGTTACATGTGCGTGCGGCTGATCCCGAGACGGACGCTGCGGCGGAACTCGTGCTGGTGGCTGAGAAGGCCATCGGCGCCAGCCTGGCCGAATATCTGGGAGCGGCAACCACGCATTCGCATGTCGCCTTGGCAGGGGGCAACCAGCTTGTCGGCCCGGATTTTCGGCTAGTGGGTCATTCCAGCCTGCAAGATGACAGGGGGATCGGAAAGAATGCGGCCATCCCTTCGCAGCGATGGCGAGAGATTCAGGCTTTTGACGGCAGAAGCGTCTTCAGTTTCGGTTATCGGCCGGAAGATCTCGGCAAAATCCCGGCCTCTTCCGATTTTTCTTCGAAGGAGACCTGCGAAGCTGAAACTATCGGTGAAAAAATGCACCAATGCGGCTTCCACGTCGACCAGTTCGTTTCCGTCACCGGTCTGATAAGCGCGGGCCGGCCGCTATTGCTTCTTGCCGACCCCGTCGCGCATGGCGGATGCCATGCCCGCGCCGTAACCGAGCTGAAACGAAAACTGGACGCCTCGGCGCTTTGGCTCGTGCGGCAGGGCTTTGCGATAGAACGAAATCCCATCCCGGTTTCGCCGGCCATCGACACCAACAAATGCCTGCCCAGGCTTTACAACAATGTCATTCTTGAAAATGTCACACGTTCCGGTCAGAAACGGCCATTCGTCTGGGTTCCGCATTTCGGCGATACCGAGTCGCTGGAGGAATTCGACGCGATGAACCGAAAAATTTGGGACAGAATCGGCTTTCAGGCCATCGGTGTGGCCGGATGGAGCCATCTTTCCAGCCGCAACGGTGCGTTGCGTTGCGCGACAAAAATTATAAATCGCAGCCCGCACACGCGATTATGAATGAAAAAACCGTGCTATTTTGTCAATAAAGCTTCATAATACCCGTGGAAATTGTGTTGAATGTATACCTTCAACAATATTAATTGATAATCATCGGATTTAATAACCTCAACCGGAGGAATTTGTAATGCACGCCAAACTACCCAGCCCGATCGACGTCCATGTCGGCGCACAAATCAGAATGCGCCGCAAGTCGCTCGGCATGAGCCAGAGTGCGCTGGCCGGGCGATTGGGCATCACCTTCCAGCAGGTCCAGAAGTATGAAAAGGGCGCCAATCGCGTCGGCGCGTCCCGTCTGCAGGCCATTGCGTCGATTCTCGGCGTGGAGGTCAGCTCCCTGTTCGCCAATGCCACGCCCGATGGCGACCCGGCCAATCCGGCCCTTGGCACGATCAATGCCATGCAGACCTTCGTTGCCTCGAATGAAGGCTTTTCGCTCAACCAGGCCTTTTCGCGCATCAAGAGCGCCGCCGTGCGCAGAAGCATCGTCGCTCTCGTGACATCGCTCGCCGCGAGTGAAGCGGCGGAAAATGCCGTCGCGCCGGCGGACAAAAACGACGATTGACGCAGGTGTGACGCTCGCGTGACGCTCGATATGGTCGAAAATGAACAACGCAGCATCAACGCGTTTTCATACTGTCGACTGTCGAGAGGGAATCATGGCGGCGTCTACCACAGCTATACTTGAACAGGACAATGCAGACGAGATTCTGGCGCTCGGGCGGATGGTTTCCTATCTTTGCCAGCGCTCGAAATCTCTGGAACTGGGCATGTCGACCTATTTCCTGGAGATGGCATTGTTGTCGCTGGCCCAGGACATCAATCAGCAGGGTCTGCTGCCCGTAAGCGCAGAGCTGAATGTCAGCACCTTTGCGCAGGCCGACCTGCATTGAACGCTTTCGCAACGGCGTAAATCCGCCGGGATTGAGCGTTTCCACACCGATCTCCAGTCGTAGGCCCGGGAGCGTTCTCTTTATCTGCCTTTCCGGCCGGCTCAATCCTGCCGGACAGGCATTCATATACCCCTCCCCCACATTTTCCCGGCGGAAGCCGTGATGAGGCCCGGCTCCCGCCGGGCCTCATCCATATCAGAGTACCGCGCGGCGAAGCTCGGCAGCGGCGGCGACCATGTTGACCAGGGCCGGCCTGACCTCTTCCCATTTGCGGGTCTTCAGGCCGCAATCCGGATTGATCCAGAGCTGCCGGTCGTCAAGCCGCTCTCGCGCCAGCGCCAGAAGATCGACCATTTCTCCAACCGCCGGCACACGGGGCGAATGGATGTCGTAAACGCCGGGACCGATCTGGTTCGGGTATCTGTAGGTCCGAAACGCATCCAGCAACTCCATCTTCGAACGCGAGGTCTCGATGGAGATCACGTCGGCGTCCATCGCCGCGATGGCGTCGATGATCTGGTTGAATTCGGAATAGCACATATGGGTGTGCACCTGGGTGCGATCACCGACGCCGCTCGAGCAAATGCGGAAGGATTCCACCGCCCAGCCGAGATAATCCTGCCAGTCCCGGTGCCGAAGCGGCAGTCCTTCACGAAGAGCCGCCTCATCGATCTGGATCATCTGCGCACCGGCCGCTTCCAGATCATTGACCTCATCGCGGATGGCGAGCGCGATCTGCCGGCATGTCAGGCTTCTGGCGATATCGTCGCGAACGAAGGACCAGTTGAGGATCGTCACCGGTCCGGTCAGCATGCCCTTGACGGGCTTTTCGGTGAGCGACTGGGAATATTCCCACCAGCGAACCGTCATCGCTTTCGGACGCGACACGTCGCCGAAGATGATGGGAGGACGCACGTAACGCGAGCCGTAACTCTGCACCCATGCATGCTGGGTGAAAGCGAAGCCGGAAAGCTGTTCGCCGAAATATTGCACCATATCATTGCGCTCGAACTCCCCATGCACGAGAACGTCGAGACCGATTTCCTCCTGCCAGCGAATGGTCGCTTCGGTTTCCTTCTGCAGGAATTTTTCATATTGCGCATCGGTCAGCGCCCCCTTGGAATGCGCCGATCTGGCCTTGCGCACCTCCGGCGTCTGCGGGAAGGAGCCGATGGTCGTCGTCGGGAAAAGAGGAAGCGCAATGGCCTGCGACTGCACTTTCTGCCGCTCAGCAAACGGGCTCGCCCGCTTCCTGTCGGCCTCGCCAATCGTTGCGATACGCTTTTGAACGGCGGTATCGGTTACCTTCGACGAGGAGGCGCGTGTGGCAACCGCCTTCGATGCAACCTCCAGTTCCGCCGCAACAGTGCCCTTGCCCTCACCGAGAGCCTTGCCAAGTGCGGCAAGCTCGCCGAGCTTCTGGGTGGCGAAAGAAAGCCAGCTTTTCAGATCGGCATCGAGACCGGTTTCCAGTTCGAGATCAACAGGGACATGCAGTAGCGAGCACGACGGCGCGATCTGAAACGCCGCCGCGCCGCCTGCCGCGATGATGGGTTCCAATCGGCTGACGATTGCGGCGAGATCGGCGCGCCAGATGTTGCGGCCGTCGATGACGCCCAGAGACAGGACACGATTTTCCGGCAACGTCTTCAACGCCGCCTCCAGCGCACCGGGCGCGCGTACCAGATCGATGTGAAGACCCGCAACCGGCAGCGCTGCGACGGCTTCGAGATTATCCTCAAGCCCACCGAAATAGGTGGCGAGCAGGATTTTCAGATCCGGCGCGGCCTTCGACAAAGCCTGATAGGCCACAGCCAGCGCGTGACGCTCCCCCTCGGAAAGGTCCAGCACCGCGACCGGCTCGTCGATCTGCACCCATTGAGCACCGGCCGCATGCAGGCGGCGCAACAGCTCTTCATAGACAGGCAGCAGCCCGGCCAGCAGATCGAGCGGCTTGAAGGCCGCTTCGCGCGCCTTGGCGAGCTTCAGGAAGGTGACCGGACCGAGAATGACCGGGCGCGTATGGATGCCGAGCGCCTTCGCCTCAAGGAAGTGGTCGACCGGCTTTTGCGAGGTGAGCACAAAATGCTGATCCTCTGAAACCTCCGGCACCATGTAGTGATAGTTGGTATCGAACCATTTGGTCATTTCCAGCGCCGGAGCGCCCTGACCATGATGCGAATGTCCTTCATGCCCGTGGCCGCAGCCTGCGTGCCCTTCGCTCTGGCTGCCACGCGCCATGGCGAAATAGGTGGACAGGGAAACATCTCCACCCGCCCATCCATAGAGGGGCGGAATGGCGCCCACCATCACGGCCGTGTCGAGAACGTGATCGTAAAGGGAGAAATCGTTGGAAGGGATATGGGTAATCCCCTTTTGCTGCTGGAGCGCCCAGTTTTCGGCGCGCAGCCGGGCGGCGGTTTCGAGCAGTTCCGTCTCGGAAATCTTTCCGGACCAGAAGCCTTCAAGCGCGAACTTCAGTTCGCGATGGCGTCCGATCCTCGGAAAACCGAGCGATGCGACTGTAATGGTCTTGTCTGGCATTGTCATACCCCATTTGGTTGTGGGGGCATGGGTAAAGCGGACGCGTGCAGGACCGGCCTTGGCCGAAGCATTGCAGCAACCACCGGGACACCCCGCCCGTGGACGTTATTTTGTCCTGGCAGGTCTCCTGGCTTGCGGGTCGTCGCCTTTGCCCGTCTTCCCGGGGCTTTCACCCCAGTGACGTTGTGGACAAAGGCTCGCCGCTTACAGTTGCGGGGGCAGCTCCGGTCTTGCCGATTGTCGGCGCACCGGATTCCCTCTTAGCTCCGGGATCGGGCAACCAAGCCCGGAGAACCATGACATCGGCAATTCTCACCACGGATACCACAATGTCAATAGACATAAAGAAATCTTTATATCTTTATTTCGTTCGATGGCGGCACGGCAGGCCGGTCGTCAGGAGACGACCGCGCCCGGCCCAGGCACCGCGCCCGAAGGCACCTTGCCAAGAATGATCATGCCGAGAACCTCGTCCTTGGTCACATCCTGCGTGCGGGCATGGCCCACCACCTTGCCGTTCTTCATCACGAAGACCCGGTCGGCCAGATCGAAGACGTCGTGAATATCGTGGCTGATGAGGAAGATGCCGATGCCCTGCCGTTTCAGTTCCTTGACGAGATCGCCCACCTGCGCCGTCTCCTGCGGCCCGAGTGCTGCCGTCGGCTCGTCCATGATGAGAATGCGGGCATCGAACAGAATGGCACGGGCAATCGCGACAGACTGCCGCTGGCCGCCGGATAGCGCCTTCACCGGCTCCTTGAACCGCCGGAAATTGGGGTTAAGACGCCCCATCACCTCGCGGGCCGAGGCTTCCATGGCGACATCATCCAGCGTGCCCCATTTCGTCTTCAGCTCACGGCCGAGATAAAGATTGGCCGCCGCATCGACATTGTCGGCCACGGCCAGCGTCTGGTAGATGGTCTCGATGCCGTATTTCTTGGCGTCGCGGGGATTGCGGATATCCGCATCCTCACCGTTGATGAGGATATCGCCGCCGTCGCGCCGGTATGCGCCGGAGAGGATTTTGATGAGTGTCGATTTTCCCGCACCGTTGTGGCCGAGAAGGGCGACCACCTCACCGGGGAAAAGATCGACAGAGGCGTTTTCCACCGCATGGATGCCGCCGAAGGAAATGGAAATATTGCGCATTTCCACGAGGGGCGTGACTTGGTCCGTCATAGGAGTTCTCCTCGGTTCTTACTTGGCGCGGGCGCGGTAGATGGTGTCGAGCCAGACGGCGACGACCAGAACCACACCGACGACGATGCGCTGGAAGGGCGTATCGATGCCCACCAGCACCATGCCGGATTGCAGCGACTGCATGACGAGCGCGCCGAGCATCGCGCCCGCTATGGTTCCCACACCGCCGGCAAGCGAGGTGCCGCCGATGACGGCCGCCGCGATGGTGTAAAGCTCGTCCAGTTCGCCCTGGGCATTGGTGGCGGCGTTGAGGCGGGCGGTTGAGATCGCCGCCGCGATGGCGCAGAGAACGCCCATCAGCGTGAAGATCTTCACCGTGACCCAGCGGGTCTTGATACCGGCAAGTTCGGCCGCTTCCGGATTGCCGCCGATGGCGAAGACATAACGCCCGAAGCGCAGCCGTGTGGCGATGAAGGTCATGACCGCACCGACGGCAAGCGCCATCAGCACCGGAATGGCGATGCCGTGCGAAATGAACAGACCGCCTTCAGGCCAGGCGATGCCGTTGGCATCGGCATAGTTGCGGGCGATGTTGACCGGCCATGGATAGCTGTTGACCACCGCCACGAAGCCGACGACGATAAGGCAGCCGAGCGCCACCAGAAAATATTCCGCCCAGACCGGCCGCAGCGGAAAGCCGAAACGGCGGCGCTGATGGCGGGAATTCAGGATGGCCGCCACGATGGCGACGCAGGCAACCACGGCTGCGATCCAGCTCCATGTCGCGCCGATCGAACCGCTGGTGCCGCCGCCCATCAGGCGGAAGGTGGAATCCATCGGCGCCACGGTGCGGCCGCTGGTGATGAACCATGTGCCGCCGCGCCAGACCAGCAGGCCACCAAGCGTGACGATGAAGGAGGGCACGTTCAGGAAGGCGATGATCGAGCCCTGCAGCATACCGATCGCGCCGCCGACGAGAATGCCGACCAGCAGCGTGACGATCCATGTCGCGGAATGTTCGAAGCCGAGGATTTGCGGCAGGATCTCCGCCTGCATGACGCCCATGATCATGCCGGAAAAACCGAGGATCGACCCGACCGACAGGTCGATATTGCGGGTGACGATGACGAGCACCATGCCGGTCGCCATGACAGCCACGGAAGCGGTCTGCACCGAAAGGTTCCAGAGGTTTCGCGGCGTCAGGAACAGCCCGCCGGACAGGATATGAAATCCGATCCAGATCAGAAGAAGTGCACCAACCATGCCGAGCAGTCTGGTATCCAGCTCGGTAGCGTTGATGAAGCGTGTTATCGAGCCTGTTTTTTCCGTCTTTTGCGACGCTGTGGAATTGGATTGGGTCATGTCGGCCATGAACTGCCGGTGCTCCTCACATCTTGGGTCGTTTTGGCTTGTCTTCGAATCGCCAGAACGATCCAAGTTTTGTTCTTACGCATTCTCCGGACGGAAAAGCCGTTCCGCGTTTCCTGGAAATGCTCCAAAGGGCGCCGCGCCATGAACCATGGCGCAGCGCCCAACCGGGACGTATTCGATCAGTCGCAGGCCTTGACGGATCCGGCCTTCACACCCTGGCAGGCCGTTTCCTTCTTGATCCAGCCGGCATCGATGACCGTGCCGAGATTGTCCTTGGTGATGGCGATCGGCTTCAGGAAGACCGACTGCATCGTGACCTTCTTCGGGCCGCCATCAAAGGTGGTGACACCCTTGATTTCCGTCATCTTCTTGCCGCCCGCCAGTTCCAGCGCGATGCCGGCCGCTTCCTTGCCGAGTTCACGGCTGTCCTTCCAGACCGACACCGTCTGCGTGCCGAGCGCGACGCGGTTCAGCGCCGCGAAATCGGCATCCTGACCGGAAACGGGAACCGAACCGGCCATGCCCTGCGCGGCGAGAGCGGCGATGGCGCCACCCGCCGTGCCATCATTCGAGGCGACGACGGCATCGACCTTGTTATTATTCTTGGTCAGGAACTGTTCCATGTTCTTCTGGGCATTTTCCGGCTTCCAGCCATCGGTATAGGCTTCGCCGACATTCTTGATCTTGCCGCCGTCAATGGCGGCCTTCAGCACTTCCTGCTGACCGGCGAACAGGAAGTCCGCATTCGGATCGGAAGAAGAGCCCTTGATGAAGACGTAATTGCCTTCGGGCTTCACCTTGAAGACTTCGGCAGCCTGAAGACGGCCGACTTCCTTGTTATCGAAGGTGATGTAAAAGGCGTTCTGGTTTTCGATCAGACGGTCGTAACCCACGACCGGAATACCCTCGGCAACGGCCTTTTCAACGGCAGGGCCGATCGCGTCGCTGTCCTGCGCCAGAATGATCAGCGCATTGGCACCCTGCGAGATCAGCGATTCCACGTCGGTCAGCTGCTTTGCAGCAGATGATTGCGCGTCGGCGGAGATGTATTTCGCGCCGGCCTTGTCGAGCGCTGCCTTGATGGCTGCCTCATCCGTTTTCCAGCGCTCTTCCTGGAAATTCGACCAGGAAACGCCGACGACGAGATCAGCCGCAATCGCGGCAGTATGCAGGGAAACGAGTACGGCCGTACCCGCCAAAAGCTTGGCAAAAGAATTCATGATGTCCTCCCGGTAAGGGCGCAGCCCCACACCTCCATGCAGGGAAAACGCCCGGAAAAAGCTGCCGGTCTCTGTGGTTTCACAATTTTCTCGACAGTCGAGAAAATTAATGTCAGAGATTCCCCATGCTGTCAACAACGGCTGCGGGCAGCATCCGGGTGCCTTGATCTTCTCTGTGGTATGGGCCATCAGACGGGGTCAGCACGACAGGAAAAAGCCGTTCAGGGAGCAGGCCCCAGCCCATGTCCGCCATTGCAAGTACGGAACTGGTGCGCCAGAAAAACAGCCTGTCGGTGATGGCGGCGCTGCGCCTGCACGGCAGCCTTTCCCATACCGACATGTCGTCCTTCACCGGGCTTGCCTCCGCGACCGTCTCCGCCATCACCACCGAGCTTGAGCGGGCCGGTCTCATTCTGCGCAAGGAGCAGCTCGCCACCGCCGGCCGTGGCCGGCCGCGCATTCTCTTCGGCCCGCGCGGCGCTTTCTGCCACGTCGCCATCGTCATCATCTCCTCCGACAGCGTGCAATATTCGCTGGTCGATTATGCCGGCAAGCTGGTGGACCGCTTCACCGAACAGAGGATTACGGCTGAAAAAGGCACGTTCGGCGGCGCTATCCTCGCCGGCCTTGCACGGCTTGCCGATCGCTCGCGCATCGACCGGCACGATATTCTCCAGGTCTCGATCAGCAGCAAGGGGCTGGTGGATGCGGCCACGGCAACGCTTCTCTGGTCGCCGGTTCTCGGCGACGAAAGGATCGATTTCCAGCGGCTGATTTCCGGGGACGGCCGCATTCGCGTGACGCTGAACAACGAGACCCTGCTGGCGGCCAAGGCCATCTGGATGCGGGAGCACGCAAAGGAAAACCCGGCGCCGGAAGCCCTCGTCACCCTGTCGCTCGGCCACAGCATCGGCCTTGGCATCGCCCGCGCAACGGGCGGCGCGATCGAGGTCAGCGCCCCCAATTTCGGCCATATGCTGCATCTGGCCGATGGCGCGCTGTGCCGTTGCGGCACCAAAGGCTGCATCGAGGCCTATTCCGGGTTCTACGCCATCCTGCGTTCCGCTTTCGAAGCTCCGCCGCAGGCCGAACCGGCGAAATTCGTGCCGATCGCAGAGGTGGACAAGATCGCCGCCTCGGCGCGCACCGGCGCCCGCATGGCGCGGTTCGCCTTCCGCACCGCCGGACTTGCGCTCGGTAACGGTCTTTCACGCCTCTTCAGCCTGCATGGCCATATGCCGGTCTTCATCACCGGCCCCGGCACGCGTTATTTCGATCTTCTGGAAAGCGGCCTGCGCGACGGGCTGGCGCAATCACAGGCGGTGCGTTTCGGCGGCATGCCGAAAATCGCCATCGCGCCCAACGAACCGGAACTGGTGTTCGAAGGACACATGGAACACGCACTTTCGGCCGCCGATGACTATATCCTGAGCGCCGATGGCCCGGAGAGACAGGCCAGGAGTTCCGGGAACTGACGGGGCAACTGGCGGATTTTCAGGCCCGCTCCGCCAGGACTTCAGCCTTTTGCCCGCCACCCGTCAGTGTTGCCACGAAGTCGTCCAGACCGCCGGCCTCGTCCTTGCTCAGGCGCAGGCCCTGTTTCGTGCGCCGCCAGAGAATGTCCTCGGCCGCAAAGGCCCATTCGTGCTCAACCAGCCAGCGCACTTCGCATTCATAGAGCGTGCCGCCGAAATGCCGACCGAGGCCGGAGACATCGGTGGCGCTGCCCAACATTTCCGCCGCCTTCGTACCGTAGTTTCTGACAAGCCGCTCGGCATGGCGCCCATCAAGGAAGGGATAACGGGAGACGAGCGCGCGCACCTGCGCCTCATATCTCTCCGCGCCGAAATCGCCACCCGGCAGGTGGGAGCCCGCCGTCCATGGCTTGCCCTTTTCGCCAATCGCCGCGCCGATCTTTTCCAGCGCATGTTCGGCCAGCCGCCGATAGGTGGTCAGCTTGCCGCCGAAAATATTAAGGAGTGGAGCCTCACCCTCGGCCTCCTCCACCTTCAGCACGTAATCGCGTGTGGCTTCCTGCGCTTTCGAAGCACCGTCATCGAACAGCGGCCGTACACCGGAATAGGTCCAGACGATATCTTCCGGTTTCACCGCTTCGCTGAAATAGTCGCTGGCTGCGTTGCAGAGATAGGAAATCTCTTCTTCGGAGATACGCACCCTGGCGGGATCGCCCTTGTAATCGCGGTCGGTTGTGCCGATCAGTGTGAAATCCCGCTCATAGGGAATGGCGAAGATGATGCGGTTATCCGGGTTCTGGAAGAAATAGGCGCGCGGATCGGAAAACTTCTTGCGCACGATGATGTGGCTGCCCTGCACAAGCCGGACATTATGAACATCCTTGCGCCCGAAGACGCCGGAAAGCACGGTATCCACCCAGGGACCGGCGGCATTCACCAGCATGCGTGCCTTGTGGAGGGCCGCTCGTCCGGTTTTTTCGTCCAGCGTCTCGATGAGCCACAGCCCGCCTTCGCGCCGTGCTGAAACAACCCGCGTGCGGTTCATGATCGTCGCGCCGCGATTGGCCGCATCGCGCGCATTGAGAACCACGAAACGGGCGTCGTCCACCCAGCCATCGGAATATTCGAAAGCCCTGACGAAAGCCGGTTTCAGCGGTTTTCCTGCCGGGTCTCGCCGCAGATCGAGTGTGCGGGTCGCCGGCAGAAGCTTGCGGCCACCGAGATTGTCATAAAGAAACAGCCCGAGCCGGACCATCCAGGCCGGGCGCACGCCGCCCTTCTGGATGGGCAGAACGAAACGCATCGGCCAGATGACATGCGGGGCCATGGCCCAGAGGATTTCACGCTCCATCAGCGCTTCGCGCACCAGACGAAACTCGTAATGTTCGAGATAACGCAAGCCGCCATGGATGAGCTTGGTGGCAGCAGAAGACGTGCCGGAAGCGAAATCGCCCTTTTCCGCAAGCGCCACGGAATAGCCCCTGCCCACCGCATCGCGGGCGATGCCGCAGCCATTGATGCCGCCACCGATGACAAAAAGATCGAAAATGGTCTCGCCGGACATAGAGCCTCCACGACAGCGCCGGGGGATTACGCCCCCATCGTTGAAAGACAATTGCCATAAAAACGAAAACAAAACGAATGTCAAAAGAAAACAAACGAAACACGTTTCGGCAAGGGCGAACGGCCGCTGCGCGCCGCACACCGCATGGCCAGCCTCTTACGGGCTCAGTGTTTCAGTCGTGTGTCGGGGTAACCTGCTCAAGCTCATAGAGCACGCCGCCCGTGTCTTTCGGGTGCAGGAAAAGAACGGGATTGCCATGCGCGCCGGTCTTCGGCTCGCCGTCACCCAGAATGCGGACGCCCTTTTTGACGAGATCATCACGGGCGGCAACAATATCCGCCACCTCGAAGCAGAGGTGATGGGTGCCGCCGCCGGGATTTCTTTCGAGGAAGGCGGCAATCGGCGAATTCTCCCCGAATGGATGAAGAAGTTCAATCTTGGTGTTATCCGCCTGAATGAACACCACCGTCACGCCGTGTTCAGGCAGCGATTGCGGCTCCGAGACATCGGCACCCAACGCCCTGTAACGGGCAATGGCGGCATCGAGATCGGGCACCGCGATGGCGACGTGATTTAGTCTTCCAAACATGGCCGTCTTTCCCTCACGCGTTCCGCCGGATGCCTTCCAACAGGTCGAGAACCTTGTTGGCGGCATCCATGACATTGGTGCCGGGACCGAAAATTGCCGAAACACCATGATCAAGCAGGAACTGGTAATCCTGCCGCGGGATGACGCCGCCGACGACAACGATGATGTCTTCGGCACCCTTTTGTTTCAGCGCCTCGACCAGTTGCGGGGCAAGGGTCTTGTGACCGGCAGCGAGCGACGACATGCCGACCACATGCACCCTGTTCTTGACCGCAAGATCGGCCGCTTCCGCCGGCGTCTGGAACAGCGGCCCGGCCAGCACATCGAAACCGATATCGCCAAAGGCGGAGGCAATGACCTTGGCGCCGCGATCATGCCCGTCCTGCCCGAGTTTCGCGACCATGATGCGCGGTTTGGTGCCGATCCGTTCGGCAACACCGGAAAGCCGCGCGGCGAGCGTGGCAAGTTCCGGCTCGTCCTTGTAAGCCTCGCCGTAGATATCGCTCACCACCTCCGGCACGGCGGCATGGTCGCCGAAGGACGCCCGCAACACATCGGAAATTTCCCCGACGGTGGCGCGGGCGCGGGCAGCGACAACGGCAGCTTCGAGAATATTGCCCTTGCCGCTGCGGGCAACTTCGGAAAGTGCTGCCAAAGCGGAGGTCACGTCCTTGCCATCGCGGCGGCGGCGTGTCTCTTCGATGCGGCGGATCTGTGCGGCACGCACGGCGGCATTGTCGATATCGAGGACATCGATATCCTCTTCATTTTCCAAACGGTAGCGGTTAACGCCAACAATGACCTCCTCGCCCTTGTCCACCGCCGCCTGCCGGCGGGTTGCCGCCTCCTCGATCAATCGTTTCGGCAGGCCTTCCGCAACGGCCTTGGTCATGCCGCCCAGTGCCTCCACCTCTTCGATCAGCGCCCAGGCTTTCTCAGCCAGTTCGTTCGTCAGGCTTTCGACATAATAGGAACCGGCCAGCGGATCGACGACCCTGGTGACGCCGGTTTCATGCTGGAGGATAAGCTGGGTATTGCGGGCGATGCGGGCGGAAAATTCCGTCGGCAGGGCAATCGCCTCATCGAAGGAATTGGTGTGCAGAGACTGCGTACCACCCAGCACGGCGGACATGGCCTCGAAGGCGGTGCGGACGATGTTGTTATAGGGATCCTGCTCCTGCAGCGAGACGCCCGATGTCTGGCAATGGGTGCGCAGCATCAGCGACGACGCCTTTTGCGGCTTGAATTCCTCCATGATGCGCGACCAGAGCAGGCGCGCGGCGCGCAGCTTTGCCGCCTCCATGAAGAAATTCATGCCGATGGCGAAAAAGAACGACAGGCGACCGGCGAAATCATCGACATTCAGCCCCTTGGCCAAAGCAGCACGCACATATTCGCGGCCATCGGCCAGCGTGAAGGCCAGCTCCTGCGTGAGCGTCGCGCCCGCCTCCTGCATGTGATAACCGGAAATGGAAATGGAGTTGAATTTCGGCATCTCCTTCGCCGTATATTCGATGATATCGGCAATGATCCGCATCGAAGGTTCGGGCGGATAGATATAGGTGTTGCGGACCATGAACTCCTTGAGGATGTCGTTCTGGATGGTGCCGGAAAGGGCGGCGCGTGGAACGCCCTGCTCTTCCCCCGCAACGATGAAGTTGGCAAGCACGGGAATGACCGCGCCATTCATGGTCATGGACACCGATACCTTTTCGAGCGGGATGCCGTCGAACAGGATTTTCATGTCCTCGACGCTGTCGATCGCCACGCCCGCCTTGCCGACATCGCCCTCCACGCGCGGGTGATCGCTGTCATAACCACGATGGGTGGCGAGATCGAAGGCCACGGAAACGCCCTGCTGGCCGGCGGCAAGCGCCTTGCGGTAAAAGGCATTCGAGGCCTCCGCCGTGGAAAAACCGGCATATTGCCTGATAGTCCAGGGCCGCCCGGCATACATGGTGGCGCGCGGGCCGCGGGTGAAGGGCGCAAAGCCCGGCAGGCTTTCGAGATGGGAAACCTTTTGCAGATCGTCGGCGGTATAGAGGGGCTTGACCTCGATACCTTCAGGCGTGTGCCAGACGAGCGCTTCCGGTGAGCGCTTCAGCTCCTTTTCGGCAAGCTGCAGCCAATCCCGCACCGTTTTTTCACCCGACATGCATCTCTCCCCTTCTGCATTTCATTTTAGCACTGTGGCGGGCAATCGTGACCTAAATCCAGCAATCCACTGCCGGATAAACCCGCCGAGCCCGTAAACCGCTCCGGCCCGCATGCGTTCCGGAAAAACGGTCACAAACATCACTCGAATTCGAGGATGACTTCGTCCACCGCGAGACTGTCGCCCGGTTTTGCCGAGACTTTGGCGACACGGCCGCGTTTTTCCGCGCGCAGGATGTTTTCCATCTTCATGGCCTCGACGGTCGCCAGCGCCTGCCCGGCCTCCACCTCGTCGCCCTCGCCGACCGAGATGCCGGTAATGACGCCGGGCATAGG